>JBBSCJ010000006.1:0-140041 GCA_038250435.1 Gemmatimonadales bacterium
ACCAATCTGCAGCAGTGACCCTCGAGAAATGGAATCCGTGTAGTCTTCAATTGCGCGTTTCTCCCGCGTCGCCCCGTACTACAACGGCGGCACCCGATCTACAGCGGCGGCACCCGATCAACCCACGGCCGGGCACGCTCCGGCTGCCCCGCTACCCGAAACAGCGTGGCCTCATCGCCGAATCGTCCCACCACGTGCGTGCCGATCGGCAGCCCGGCGGCGTTCCAGTACAGCGGCACCGACATTGCTGGCTGGCCGGTGGCGTTGAACATCGGCGTGTACGGAATGAACCCGTACACCTTCGCGGCGGTCTGATCGAGCAATCCGGCGGCTTTGAGCACGCCACCGAGCCCCATCGACGAGAACAATGAGAGCGTGGCGCGTTCCGCTGCCGTGGGTTGCAGCGCACCGATCGTGAACGGCGGCGTGCCCAGCGTGGGTGTCACGAGCAGGTCGTACGTGGTGAAGAACGCGCCCACCGTGCGCCCAGCGACCTGCAGCGTGCGGACCGCGTTCGCGTAATCGGCGGCGCTGTACGCGCGCCCCACCAGCCCGAGTGCCCACGTGGCGACCTCCACGTCGCTGCTGCGCGGGGCGCGCTTGAGTTGCGCTCCCAGCCACTCGATGTCCGCGCGCGCCTCGGCCGCCACTACGGTGAGAAAGGCCCGCGCGAGTGTCTTGCCGTCGAGCACCGGTTCGGCGCGCTCCACATCGTGGCCGAGTGACGTGAGCAACGCCGACGCGTCGTCGAGCGCGGCGACGCAATCGGGGTGTACCGTGCTGCCGAAGAACGGCGTGGCAGTGACCGCGATGCGCAGCCGGCCGGGCTCGCGAGTGACTTCGTCGAGAAAGGGGCGCGCTTGAGCCGGACACGCGACCGGCGCGCCCGCATCCTCGCCGGCGGTGGCGTCGAGCATGGCCGCCGAATCGCGTACGCTGCGTGTGAGCACGTGCTCCTGCGCGAATCCACGCCAGATGTCGCCGGCGTCGGGGCCGGTGGGCGTGCGTCCGCGAGTGGGCTTGAGGCCGAACACCCCGTTGCACGATGCCGGAATACGCAGCGAGCCGCCGCCGTCACCGCCGTGCCCGATCGGCACGATGCGCGCCGCCACCGCTGCCCCTGATCCACCGCTCGAGCCACCGGGCGTTTTGGTGGGATCCCATGGGTTCCGCGCCGGTCCCAGTGCCTCACTCTCGGTAAAGGGCGTGAGCCCGAACTCCGGCGTGTTGGATTTCCCCACGAACACCGCGCCGGCGCGACGGTATCGGGCGATGATCTCGGTGTCGTGCGACGGAATGATCTGTTGCAGCACGCGCGTTCCGTGGCTCGTGGGTACGCCGGCGATCGTGGACTGCAGGTCCTTGATCAGCATCGGCACACCGGCGAACGGCCCGTCGGCCGGAACTTCGCGTGCCATCTGGCGCGCCAGTGTTTCGAGCGGTCGCACCACGGCATTGAGTCGCGGATTTCGCGCCACGATGCGCGCCAAGGCGGCGTCGGTCACGTCGGCCGCGGAGACCTGCTTCTCGCGGATCAGAGCGGCCAGTCCGAGCCCGTCGAGCGCGTCGTATTCGGGGAAGGGGAGCGACATCGCGCTATTGTCGCGTGCGCGCTCTCGGGCCGCCAGAGGGCGCACACTTCAGGGATTAGCTGAGAAAGCGCGCCCGCTGATCGGGGGTGGGAAGAAGGCACGCGGGAGCGGCCAATTCGAACCGACGCCGGGCGATCTGGTTGTATACGGCGTCGAGCAGGGGAGTGGGGACCAGCCGAGCCAGCAGCGCGAGCCATCGCCACACGCCGCCCAGGTGCCGCAGCAAGGCCAGCGCCGCCGCACTACGCACCAGCACGCGCTCCGACCCCGGTGCGCCAGGGGTGTACCACACCACGGAGTCCACGCCGGCGAGCGCGGGGTGCGCCTGCAGCGCCGCCGTTCCGAACGTGCCCTGCAGCGGCGCGAAGCGCAGTTGCGTACGGTGTGCCGACGATTCGCGGCCCAGCACGAACTGAACGCTGCCCGCGCAGAAGCCGCATTCACCGTCGTACAGCAGTACGGGCGTCGTGCCTGCGTCGAAAGTGGCCATGCAGACAATTTAACGGATCGGCGTGATCACCGGTTACCCTTCAACTTCGTTCGTTTCCCGTCACGCATGCTCACGCCACATGTCGCTCGTTTCGTTGCAGGATGTCACGCTGGCTTTCGGCGGTCCGCCGGTGCTCGATCACGCCGACTTCACGATCGAGCGCGGCGAACGCGTCTGTCTGCTGGGGCGCAACGGCACCGGCAAGAGCACGTTCATGAAGGTGCTCGACGGTTCACTCAAGCCCGATGGCGGCACGGTGGTGCGGCAGGGTGGCATCTCGATCGCGCGCCTCGATCAGGATATTCCCGACACGCTCAGCGGGACCGTCTTCGACGTGGTCGCCGGCGGGCTTGGTGATCGTGGGGCGCTGTTGGCGCAGTATCACGCCGCCACGGTGCGTCTCACGCACGACAGCTCCGATGCCGCGCTGCGGGATCTCGATCGCGTGCATCGCGCCCTCGATGCGGCAGACGCGTGGCAGCTGCATGTACGCGTGGATACGGTGCTGCAGCATCTGCAACTCGATCCGGAAGGACGCATCGAGCATGCCTCCGGCGGGCGAACGCGGCAGGTGCTGCTTGCGCGCGCGCTGGTGCGCGAGCCGGATGTGCTGCTGCTCGACGAACCGACGAACCATCTCGACATCTCGGCGATCGAATGGATGGAGTCGTTTCTCACCACGGAGAACCTCACCGTCGTGTTCGTCACGCACGATCGGGCCTTTCTCCGGCGTGTGGCGACACGCATCGTGGAGCTCGATCGGGGGCGTCTTGCCGACTTCGGTGGCGACTACGACGTGTATCTCGAACGCAAGGAATCGGTGCTGCACGCCGAGGCGCGCGAATGGGAAGAGTTCGACAAGAAGCTGGCGAAGGAAGAGGTGTGGATCCGCACCGGCATTCAGGCTCGGCGCACCCGCAACGAGGGACGCGTACGCGCGCTCGAGTCGTTGCGCGTTGAGCGTTCCGCACGGCGCGAGCGGGTAGGCACCACGCGGTTGCAGGCGCAAGACGCCGACCGGTCAGGACGACTCGTGCTGGAAGCGAAGGGACTGACGTTCGCCCATGGCGATCGCCCCATCGTGCGTGACCTGACCACTACGATCATGCGCGGGGATCGCGTAGGCCTGGTGGGTCCCAACGGCTGCGGCAAAACCACGTTGGTAAAGCTGCTCCTTGGCGAGCTCACGGCGCAGGCCGGGAGTGTACGGCACGGCACCAATCTGGAGATCGCCTACTTCGACCAGTTGCGCGAACAGCTCGATCCCGATCGCAGTGTGTTCGACAGCATTGCCGATGGTGCCGAGTTCGTCGAGGTCGGCGGCGAGCGTCGTCACGTGAACGGCTATCTGCAGGACTTTCTCTTTCCGGCCGATCGCGCGCGCACTCCCACGCGTGCCTTGAGCGGTGGCGAGCGCAATCGTCTGCTGCTGGCCCGACTGTTCACGCGCTCGTTCAACGTGCTGGTGCTCGACGAACCCACCAACGATCTCGATCTTGAAACGCTCGACGTGCTCGAGTCGCTGCTCACCGCGTACACGGGCACGCTGCTGCTGGTGTCACACGACCGCGCGTTTCTCGACGAAGTGGTGACCAGTACGCTCGTGTTCGAGGGGCAGGGCGTCGTGTCGGAGTATGTGGGGGGCTATTCCGATTGGCTTCGGCAGCGCCCGCCGGTCGTGGCGCCACCGGCTCGCGAGAACCGCCGTGAGGCACCTGCCAAGGCGGCTGCCGCGAGCGCGCCGAAAAAGCGCAAGCTCTCGCACAAGGAAAAGCAGGAACTGGAGTCACTGCCGGATGCGATCGATGCGGCGGAGCAGGCGCGTGCCGCCTTCTACGCGCAGCTGGCCGATCCCGCGGTGCTACGTGATGGCGCGGCCGTGGCCGCCGCGCGAGCGCAACTCGACTCGCTGGCTGCGCGCATCGCGACGCTTCTGGCCCGATGGGAGGAGCTGGAGGCGCTGGCGGGGTGACGTACCGGGGGGTAACATGGGGCGGAGCCCATTGACGCGCGCTCCCGGATTGGCGGTTCGAGGCATCGAATGCTACTGCGGTGCGTACTGGCGCTGTCAGGCACGACGCCGCTCGCCGCTCAGGTGCCGATGCGATGGGTGGTGGCGCCGGCGCCCACTGTGCGCATCGGCATCGGCACCGGCGACACCGACACCACCGGCCTGCTCTCCGCCGTTACGGGAGCCACCCGCCTAGCCGACGGCAGCGTATTGCTTGGCGATGTGGGGCCGTTTGCCCTATTGCACTTCGACCGCACCGGCCGCTTCGTGCGCCGCTTTCGGCCGGAAAGGCAAAGGCCCGGGCGAGATCGGCTATCTGGCCGCGATGTACCGCTGCGGCGACCGCCTGCTGACGAACGACATCGATGGGTCACGGGTCACCGTGTTCACGCTCGTGGGCGCGGTAGAGCGTGAGTTCCGGTTCCAGTCGCCGCAGTCAGTAGCGCCATATCGCAGCGCCTGCAACGGGAGCGGTACGTTCGTGCACTACGGATGGGATATGGGCAACGAAAATAGGGGCCTTTCGCAAGAACGCCCCATTCTGGCTTTCATCCGCCGACGAATCCGCGCCACGCCTTATCGGGCAGCTCCCGGGCTCGGAGCGCTGGGGAATAAAGGGAGGCGCGGGACCCCTTCCCCTGGGGCGTGAATCGCGCGTGGCGATCGGCCGCACGCGCGTGTAAGTGGGCACGGCCGAGAGCTACACGATCAAGGTGTTCACGCTTGCCGGTGCACCGCTGCCACCGATCACCCGTCCCGTGGCGCCGATCACTGTGCGCCCTGCCGATGTGGAGGCGGCGCGCGAAAATGACATCTCCAAGAGTGGCGAGAAGTTTCGGCGGACGATTGAACGGGATTACGCTACGATACAGCTTCCGTGTACCCTGCCGCCGTATCGCGACCCGCTCGTGGACGCGCAGGACATGCTGTGGTTCGCGCCTCGTGCGCTTCGAGACATCTGCTGCATGTGGCGTGATCGCCTGGTGTCTGGCGCTCCACGATCTCTGGGTCGCGCTGATGGAGCCTGCACGCCAAGGTCCGTCGTCGCTCGCTGCCCCGATCCGCGCGTTTCCGCGTGCATCCTCGGTACGGCTGTTTCGATTCCGCGGCCTACCACGTGCTGCTGGTCGCCACGCAAGATTGGCAGTACAATTCGGTCATGATCGTCGCCCATTACCCCGGAGCAGAGCTGATTGAAGCGGGCCTTGCCGATCTGACGGCAGGATTGGTGACTCTCGAGTCCTTGCTGGTCTCGATCGCGGCTCCGGGATTGCGCGACGTAGGACTGGCCGTCGATTAACCGATTCCCGACGCGGAGATGCAACCGTACGCGTTGTCGTCGTCGCGCGATGGATTGGCGGCGCACTGTCGATACAACGCATTGCTGCGGCGTGTTACGAGTTCCTGGCATTCGGCGTGCGCGCGGTAGCAGATAGCGAGCGCGTCGGCGCGTTCATGACCGCACTCGCGCAACACGCGACGGCGGACGTGGATGTCTTCCTCGTTGGCGGTACGAGCGCGGTCTTTGCATGCCGTCGAAGCGGTGTTCCCGCTGAGCAATCCGTGATGACGAAGGGAAACTACCGGCTTTCAGCAGCTATCGCTTCCTGAGCGCCAATCGGGCGGCAGCGGAGCAGTCAGGTCCGCAGCCATACACTTCTTTCCGGAGTCACTCGTGTTTCGTGGCGTCGTACTTCCCGTTGCGCGTATGGTGGCGATGGTCGTCGTGATCGGGCTGGCCGGTAGCGCGCCGTCGCTGGCTGCACAGGTTGCCGGCGTCACCGCCACCACCCGTCAGCAGTTCCCCGATAATCCCGCCCTCTCCGTACCAGCCCTGTCTGCGCTCATTGCGACCAAGGGAAGCGAACTCGCCGAGGTGGTGCAGCGCTTCTCGCTCGATGTCGCGTCGCTCAACCGGCGCTACGACGCGGCGGACTCGCCTGCGCAGCGCACCCGTATGCGAGCCTTCTACGGCACATGGCGTGCGCGTCTGCGCGACGTGGACTTCGGCAAGCTGTCGCAGGAAGGGAAAGTGGATTACGTGCTGCTCGACAATCACCTGCGCTACGAGTTGGAACTCATGGATCGGCAGGATGCGAAACGCACCGAAAGCGCGTCGCTGCTGCCGTTTGCCGATGCGCTGTTTACACTGCACGATTCACGACGGAACCTGCTCACGATCGACGCGCAGGCCTCCGCTCGCACCGTCGCCGACATCACCAAGTCGATCGACAGCTTGCGCGCCCTCTTTGAGCCCGCCCCTGCCCGCCCGGCAGCGGACGGCACGGCACCGAGAAACGGTGCGTCGACCACGGCGCCTCCACGCGCCCGCGCCGCCGCCCCCGAAGTATCGAGCGCGGTGGCGAATCGCGCCGCCGACCAACTGGATCAATTGCGCAGTCTCACGGGGCAGTGGTTTGGTTATTACAACAGCTACGATCCGTTGTTCACGTGGTGGGTGGCCAGCCCGCACCAGACGCTCGAGCAGGCCATGCAGCGCTATGCGCAGACGCTTCGCCAGCGAGTCGTCGGCATTTCGTCGGCGCCCACGGTAGCGACACGCGCTGGTGCGGCGGCCGCCCCCGGCGCACCAGGTGCGGAGGCCGGCAACGGGAACACCGGCCCGATCATCGGTGACCCGATCGGTGCCGCTGGTCTCGCGGTGGATTTGCGCGCCGAGATGATTCCGTATACGGCCGAGGAACTGATCGCGATTGCGGAGAAGGAGTACGCCTTCAGCCTGAGTGAAGCCAGGAAGGCGGCGCGCGAACTGGGCTTCGGTGACGATTGGAAGGCGGCGATGGAGCAGGTGAAGAACAGCTACGTCGCGCCGGGGCAGCAGGTGGATCTGATCCGTGATCTTGCGAATGAGGCGGGCGCCTTCTTCGACAAGCACGACTGGGTCACGATCCCGCCTCTCGCCCGTGAGGATTGGCGCATGCAGATGATGACCCCCGAGCGGCAACGCGTGAACCCGTTCTTCCTGGGCGGCGTGGACATCATCGTGTCGTATCCGACCGATGATATGACCGACGAGGAGAAAACGATGAGCCTGCGGGGGAACAATCCGTCGTTCTCACGAGCGGTCGTCTTCCACGAGCTGAATCCGGGACATCATCTGCAAGGGTTCATGTCGGCGCGCTACAACGCGCATCGCCGGCCGTTCAGCACCCCCTTCTGGAACGAAGGACAGTCGCTGTACTGGGAGATGTTCCTGTGGGACCATGATTTTCACGTGCGCCCCGATCACCGCCTCGGTGCGCTGTTCTGGCGCATGCATCGCAGCGCGCGCATCATCTTCTCGCTCAACTTCCACCTCGGCAAGATGTCGCCGGAGCAGGCCATCCAGTTTCTGGTGGACACTGTGAACTTCGAGCGGGCCAACGCTGAAGGGGAAGTGCGGCGCAGCTTCAACGGCACGTACTCGCCGGTCTATCAGGCGGCGTACATGCTGGGTGGTCTGCAGATTCGTGCACTGTATCAGGAACTGGTCATGTCGAAAACGATGAACGACCGTGACTTCCACGATGCGATCCTGCAGGGTGGTCCGATGCCGATCGCCATGGTGCGCGCGCGCCTCGCCAACACGCCGCTCACCAGAGACGGAGCGGCACCGTGGCGTTTTGCCGCGCAGTTACCGCTACCTAAGCCCCGACCGTAGCCAGGTGGCGTACCCCGAGATTCCAGAGCACGAAGGCGTAGGTATCGGCCGCTTCCTCGATGCTCTTGGTGAGTGACGAACTCCCGTGCCCGGACTGCGTTTCGATACGGATCAGCACCGGGTTCGTTCCCTGATGCGCCTCCTGCAGGCGCGCCGCAAACTTGAAGGAATGCGCCGGTACCACCCGGTCATCATGGTCGGCGGTCGTGATCATGGTGGCCGGATACGACACGCCGTCCTGCAATCGGTGCAACGGTGAGTACGCGTGCAAATAACCGAATTCCGCGGCGTTCTCGCTGCTTCCATAATCGGCAATCCAGTTCCAGCCGATGGTGAACTTGTGAAAGCGCAGCATGTCCAGCACACCAACCGCCGGGAGCGCGACTTGCGCGAGCGACGGGCGTTGTGTCATGATCGCGCCGACCAGCAGGCCGCCGTTCGAGCCGCCCTGGATCGCGAGACGCGCACTGCGGGTGTAGCCGTTGGCAAACAGCCACTCGGCCACGGCCGCGAAGTCGTCGAAGACATTCTGCTTCTTCTCCTTCATCCCCGCCCGGTGCCATGATTCGCCGTATTCGCCGCCGCCGCGCAGGTTCGCCTGCACGTACACACCACCCTGCTCGAGAAAGGCGACGCGCAGGGCGCTGAAGTTCGGAGGCAGGGAAATGTTGAACCCACCGTAGCCGTACAACACCGTGGGATTGTTGCCGTCGAGCACGAGGCCCTTTTTGGCCACGATGAAGGCGGGTACCTGGGTGCCGTCCTTGCTCGTGGCAAAAATCTGTCGCGTCTCGAAGTGCGACGGATCAAACGGCAGTGTGACTTCGCGGAATATCCGGCTCTCGCCGCTCCCGATATCGTAGCGATACACCGTCGGTGGTGCCATAAATGACACGAACGTGTAGAAGACCTCCGTGGCGTCGCGCTCACCGTCGAAGCCGCCGGCCGTACCCACGCCCGGAAGCACGATTTCGCGCTCGAGGGTTCCGTCGAGTGTATGCACACGTACCCGCGACGTCACGTCCTGCAGATGCGTCGCGAACAGTCGGCCGCCGGCGCAGGTGACGCCATCGAGCGGCTCGTCGCGTTCGGGAAGCACGGTCACCCAGTTCGACTCGGCGGGGCGTGCGGGATCGATACGCACCACCCGCTGGTTCGGCGCATGGCGATTGGTGACGACAAGCAGTTCGTCACCCACACTATCGAGCACGTTGATCTGGTCGTCGAAATCCGTCCAGAGCGCCTGGAATGCGCTGTCCGGTTTTGACAGGTCCAGGACGTACAGCGCGTTCCCGTCTTTCCCCGAACCACGGTCACTCACCGAGAGTACCGCGAAGCGTTCGTCCTCGGTCGTCCCCACGAAGTGAAATCGTTGCGGGTGCGCGCTGTCGCGAAAGACGAGTCGGTCGGCGGACTGCGAGGTGCCCAAGGTGTGAAAGAAGACCTGATGGTCTTCATTCCTGGACGAGTAGGCGAGATCGCTGTTGCCGGGGGTCGGGTAACGGCTGTAGAAAAAGCCGTCGCCACGCCAGGAGATCCCGGACACCTTGACCCAGTCCACGGTGTCGGGGAGCTGCTGGCGGGTGCGCACGTCCAGCACCCGGATCTGTTGCCAGTCGGAACCGGCCTCGCTGGTCATGTACGCGATATGCTCGCCGTGGCGATCGAAGGTCAGGTTGCTGACTTGCGTGGTGCCGTCGGCTGAGAGGGTATTCGGATCGAGCAGCACCTCCGGCGCGCCCTCCAGTCCCTGTTGGATGTAATACACGGCCTGGTTTTGAAGCCCGTCGTTTCTGGCAAACAGATACCACTGCTTTCGCTTTTCCGGTGCCGAGAGGCGGGGGTAGTTCACCAGCGCCGTCAGCCGCTCCTTGATCGCATTCCTGTAGGGGATCTGCCGCAGGTACCCGAAGGTCACCCGGTTCTGGGCCTCGACCCATTCCGTGGTTTCGGCGGAGCTGTCATCCTCCAGCCAGCGGTACGGGTCGGCGACAGTGGAACCGTGATAATCGTCCGAGGTGCGCTCTTTCCGGGTGCGCGGATACGGATGCCCGGTTGGCTCGGCGGCGGGTGCAGTTGGCGTGGTCACCAGGGCGGAGGGCAGGAGGGCGTGAGGCTTCGGGGCGCGTTTGGCGGCGCCTGCGCAGGGAACGACGGAAGTTACTACGTGGCACGGCGGTGGTCCTGGTGCGCAGACGCCGAACGGATCCGGCCGCCCCTAGCGGGAGGTGCCGAACGGTGGCTATCTTTTCATGCTATCCCGGATGTAAATCGTTTTGTGACATCGTCCGGGTGAGAGGGATTTCTCGTACCATTCCCCGCGGTCCGCGGTTCGATGCGCATCTGCTGCGCGCGACCAGCAGCCTCGGCGGCGATGCCACGTCGATTCCGGACGGGAGAATTCGCTCCCGCGCCGCGTCCTGGCCTCTCGCACCGTGTTGATCACGACGTTTCGCGCGTCGAGAGTCAACCGGATCCGCAGCACCTGAACCGGGCCGAGCGCGCTGGCCCCGGAGTGAGCATGCATCCGTTTATCGAAACGCAGAAAGAGTGGTTGAAGACCGATATCGCGCCCTTCCGCCCGGGTGACACGGTGCGCGTGAGTGTTCGCGTGAAGGAAGGTGAGAAGGAGCGTATTCAGGCGTTTGAAGGCGTGTGCATCGCCCGGCGTGGTGGTGGCGTGAGCGAGACATTCACGGTGCGCAAGGTGTCGAACGGCGTTGGTGTCGAGCGCATCTTCCCGCTGCACAGCCCGATGATCGCCGACATCGTAGTGGTGCGTCGTGGCGTCGTGCGTCGCGCGAAGCTGTATTACCTCCGCAACGTGACCGGCAAGGCTGCGCGCATCAAGGAGCGCAAGGTGCTGCGCTCCGGCACGAACGCGAGCAAGTAAGCAGGCGCGCCACGCCCCCCCCGCACGACGAGGCGGCCACCGTGGCCCGCTGGAGCCCGATCGAGCGTGCGTTGCGTGCGCGATACGGGCCGCTTCTCGCCGGGGTGGACGAAGTCGGACGGGGCCCCCTCGCGGGCCCCGTTGTCGCATGTGCCGTCGTCATGCCCCACGACCGCCGCGCGATTGCCGGGGTGAATGACTCCAAGCAACTCGATCCGGCGACTCGCCGTGCACTCGCGAGGCGCATCCGCGCACAGGCGTTGGTGATCTCTCTTGGTGCGGCGAGTGCGCGCGAGATCGATCGCATCAACATTTATCACGCCACCATACTCGCCATGCGGCGGGCGCTGGCCCGCGTCGAGGCCCGTCTTGGCGCTCCGCCGCACCACGTGCTCGTGGACGGGAATCCGCTGCGTACGCTGGGGGTGGTGCACACGGCCGTGGTGAAAGGTGACGCTAAATGCTACGCGATCGCCTGCGCGTCGATCATTGCGAAAGTCACCCGTGATCGCCTCATGGCGTCGTTGGCCAGCCGCCACGACGGATACGGCTGGGAGCGGAACAGCGGGTACGGTACTCGCGAACACCGCGGCGCCCTCGTGATACGCGGACTCACGCCGCATCACCGTCGCCGGTTCTGTTTCGATGAACAGGTGACCCTCGCCCTCGATACTTTTCACCAGGAGTCTGCCGATGAATGACATGGCTGCGGTGTTCCGCCCCGGATTGCTCGATGGACAGGTGGCGCTGGTAACCGGTGGCGGCACGGGCATCGGGCTGGGCATCTCCGAATTGCTCGCCGAACTGGGTGCGCATGTGGTCATGGCCAGCCGCAAGCCCGAGAACCTCGAGGCTTCGCGCACGCAGATTGCCGCACGCGGCGGCAAGGTGAGTGCGCTGCAGCTCGATGTGCGCGATCCTGAGAAAGTGCGGGCTGTCGTCGACAGCATTGCGCAGTCGCACGGTCGTCTCGATCTGTTGGTGAATAACGCGGCGGGAAACTTCTACGCACCGAGTGCGACGCTGTCTGCCAATGCGTGGAAGAGTGTGGTGGAGATCGACCTGTACGGTACTTTCTATTGCTCGCAGGCCGTATACGGGATCATGGCGCAGCAGGGCGGGGGGCGCATTGTGAGTACATCGATGACGCTGCATTATCGCGGCTGGCCGATGATGGCGCACGCGACGGCGGCGAAAGCCGGCGTGGACGCGCTGACGCGCACGCTCGCGGTGGAATGGGCACCGCAACGGATCCGCGTGAATGCCATCGCGCCGGGGCCGATCCCCACGGAGGGCGTCCGCAAGGCATTCACACCTCCGGTCGATAGTGGCGTGCCCGATGTCTTCGCGGCGGCTGAGGAACGGATGGCAGCGTATGCGCGCACCGGTATCCCGTTGGGGCGCTGGGGTTCGCCGAGTGACATCGCGAATATGGTGGCGTTTTTGGCGTCGCCGGCCGGTGACTGGATCACGGGCGCAATCTTCGTCATCGATGGGGGCGAGTGGCTGGCCAAGCCACCGGTGTGACTTCACCGCGCCTATGTGACCGTTGTCACGTTACATGAACTTTATTTGATCTTCGTGATGGCAGTCACTTCGCAAGTCGTTGGTTTGTCGCGACTTTGACCCTGTGGTTCACAACATGCATGTAACTGAAGTGCAGGGCCGGATGGTCGAACGTCGATCTGGATCTAACAAACGACAGTGAGGAGGCAGCATGCGACAGGCACGGTATGTGGTCATGGCAGTTCTGGCGGTGAGCACGCTGAGCGCGTGCGCGACGAAGGGCTTTGTCCGCCGGGGTCTGGATGAACAGCGCGTGGCGCTGGACACCGAGCGTAACGACCGGATGATGGGCGACAGCGCGATCCGTGGCGACGTGAACCTGCTCCGCACGGATCTCAACGCGTTGCGGACCGATCTGACCATGATGCGCACGGAGTTTGGTGCGAAGATCACGGCCATGGAAGGCCAGGTGAAGTTCGCGATGCCGGTGCATTTCGGCTTCGACGACGCTGCGGTGCGTCAGGAAGACGAAGCTGCACTCACGAAGTTCGCTCAGGTCGCCAATCAGCACTATAACGGCGCCACGATCACCATCGAAGGCTTTGCCGATCCGGCTGGAAGCGCCGATTACAATCTCCGTCTCTCACGGGAACGTGCGGACGCCGTACGCGACTTTCTCGTGCAGAAGGGGCTCAGTGGCGCGCAGCTGCGCACCGTTGGTTACGGCAAAACGCGTCTGGTCCGTCCGGGCGCGACGGGCAGCACCGACGGCGCAGAGCTCAACCGTCGCGTGACGTTCGTGGTGGAAACGCCCGGCGCGGTCACGGCAACTACGGCGGCACTTAGCGCAGGGAACTAGCACGCGCTTCGTAATCACTGGCGTTTTGACGAGGGCCGACATCCGCGAGGATGTCGGCCCTCGTACGTTTCGCTCCCCAAAGTGCACCTACCCACTTCGTTCTGCGAGCTGCCGCGCTAGATTGTTGAGGCTGGCCCGCCGCAATACGGGTCGGCGACCGGGTAGCTCAGTTGGTAGAGCAGTGGCCTTTTAAGCCATAGGTCGTGGGTTCGAGTCCCACCCCGGTCACTTGCATGAGGCTATGTTGCGAGATGCCTCGACGTGCTCTATACGCCCTGCCGTGGCTCGCTCTTGCCACCACGATGCTCATGGCTGCGCCGCTCGGCGCGCAGTTTCCTGGCCTCGGCTCTACCAGTACCGCGCGTGACAGTGCGCGGCCGAACGTCTCGAATGCCTCGCCGCGGGCCGCCGTGCAAGAGTTCTTGCGCCGCGCCGAGTCTGAAAACTGGGAACAGGCGGCCGAGTATCTCGCCCTTTCCGCGAAGCAGCGGGAGCGAGCTCCGCAGCTTGCCCGGCGTTTCAAGTCGGTCATTGACCAACGACTGTCGATCAACGTCGAGTCGCTGTCTCCCGCCGCCGTCGGGGACACGACCGACGGAGACTTCTCCGGCGATACGATCGGCCTGATCCGGAATGCCGACGGCGGCGAGGATCCCGTTCGTCTGGAGCGACTCACAGAGAGCGGATTATCTCGCTGGGTGTTTTCCCAGAGGACCACGGCACGCATCGATGAGTGGTACGACAACCTCGGCATGCCGTGGTTACGCGACCGCTTGCCCAACGCGCTGCAACGGGAAGGCCCGTTCAATGTTTTCTACTGGCAGTGGATCGGCCTTGGCGTGACCATTCCGATGCTGGTGCTCATTGCGTGGCTCGTCGGCTCCGTGTTGCGCTTTTTGCTCACGCGCGTGGCCGAGCGTACGGACACCGACTGGGACGACCTGCTGCTCGAGAATCTGCGCGGGCCGTTTCGGTTGTGGTTAGCGGCGTTGGCGGCGGCGGTATTGCTCCCGATGTTTGAGCTCAACGCGCGTGTCTCCTCGTTCGTTACCGCGTTGACGCGCGGGTTGGTGTTGATTGCGCTCTTCTGGAGTCTGCTCCGCGTGATTCGGCTGGTACAGCGACGTCTGGAAAATGCCGCATGGGCCACCGGGCAGGGTGCGCAGGCACGCACTCTGGTGCCGCTGCTTGGCAACTTCCTGCGCGTCACGCTGGCGATTGTCGCGCTGCTGGTCGCGTTGGCGCAGTTCGGCTATCCGGTGGGGACACTGCTCGCCGGTCTTGGTATCGGCGGTATCGCGATCGCGCTTGCGGCGCAGAAAACCGTGGAGCATCTCTTCGGCAGTGTATCGCTCGCTGCCGACAACGCGTTTCGCGTGGGTGACTGGGTGCGCGCCGGCGAAACGCAAGGCTCGGTGGAGCGCATCGGGCTGCGCTCGACCAGCTTCCGGACGCTCGATCGTACGGTCGTGCGTATCCCGAACGGCCGTCTTGCCGACGAACGAATCGAGACGTTCGGGGAGCGTGACCGCATCCTTCTCAAGACCGACGTGGACGTCACCTACGACACCACGCCCGAACAGCTGGTGAGTATCCGCGACGGGCTCGAGGCGGTGCTGCGCGCGCGGCCGGAAATCTGGCCTGATGTCGTGCGTGTGCACATCGTGGATTTCACGGATTCCGCGATTCGCCTGCATATCGACGCCTGGTTTCGGACGCTCGACTATGCGGTGTTCCTGCAGATTCGCCACGAGCTCTATCTGGAGTTCATGAAGGTGGTGCGCGAACATGGCTCCAGCTTCGCGTTCCCGTCGCGCACTGTGTACCACGTGCAGGCGGAACCCCCAACCATGGGCGCCTCCGGTGCGTCAGGCACGTCGGATTTCTCCGGCACCGTTACGCAGGACGCCGAGTGACGTTTGTCCTGTCGCTGCTTGCCGCGCTGTTGCAGCCCGATGCGCTCGACACGCCTCCGCCGCTGATGGCCACGGAGCTGGCGGCCACGCTGCTGCAGGGCGTGATCACCACCGGCCTCGCGGCGCTCGCGGCGCATCTGTATACGCGCTACAAGCGGCCGTGGTTTGGGTGGTTTGCCGTGGCATGGGGGATCTATGTGGCCCGCCTGCTGTGCATCCTGAGTTTTCTGCTGAGCGGCGAGCGGGTCTGGCTGTACTGGCACCAGGTGACGACCGGCTGGACAGCGCTTGCGCTGCTATGGGCGTCCATCGTATTCCTGCGGCAGCCGCCCACGCGCCCCCGGTACCTGTTATGGGCGTTGTTTCCGCCGCTGTGGTCGTATATCGCGATCTATCAGCTCGACAACTTCCTGTGGGCCGCGCTTCCGGCGGTGTTGTTCCTGAGCGGCGCCACCGCGTGGACTGGTTGGGTGTTCTGGCGGCACTATCGCCTGGCCGGATCGTCGGGCGCCCGGCTGCTTGCGGCGGCCTTCGCCTTGTGGGGGGTGCACCACCTCGACTACCCGTTCCTCCGTGCGCAGGGTGCCTGGACGCCGTGGGGGTACTATCTGGACATCTGTTTTCAGCTGCTGGTGGGCGTCGGGCTGGTGCTGCTCGTGCTGGATGACCTCGGCCGTGGTGTGCTGGCGCTGTCGGCGCTCTCCGGCGACCTGCAGCGCCGCGATCCTTCCTCCGATCCTCTGGACGCCCTGCTGTCGCGCCCCCTTACCCTACCTGGGGTACGCGGCAGTGCGATGTATCTCTTCGACGAGGACACCCTGGCGCAGGAGTCGGGTGACCTGATAACGACAAATGAGCACAGCGTGGAGCGTCGCCTCCGCACCAGCGGGCACTTCGTACGGGGTGCAGGAAGCTGCAAGTCGTGGGAGGCGGTTCCGCCGCAGCAGTCGCTTGTGGAAGCGCTCCGTCGCATGCGGCTGACACGGCGTCCGCAGGTGGTGGCGGCGGTGGACGAGCAACCGTTCATTGCGGCGTTACCCGTGAGCGCGGGCAACCGACTGATCGGTGCTTTGGTGATGGCCGGTGACATGCGCAACCCGTTCACGGCGCTCGATGACGACTTTCTGCTCGTACTCGGCCAACAGGTCGGCGCGGCGCTCGAGCAGGCGGAGCTGGCCCGGCAACTCACGGTGCGTACCAGCGCGCTCGAGCAGCTGTCGGCGCGCATGGTCCGGCAGCACGAAGACGAGCGCCGACGGCTTTCGCGCGAACTGCACGACGAAACGGCACAGGTATTTTCGGCAGTGAAGATGCAGCTTGAGGCGCTTCGGGGGTCGCTCGTTCCGGCGGCGGCGATGCGATTGGATCGGTTGCTCGCCTTGGTGGACACCGGCATCGCCAGCATTCGTCAGGTCACCAGTGACCTGCGTCCGTCGTTGCTCGATGATCTCGGGCTGCTGCCGGCGCTGCGTTCGCTGGTCACGGACTTCGCGGAACGCAGCGGGCTGCGGGTGTCATTCATGGCCCCGGCATCGCTGCCGCTACTTGACGTCGATGCGGATCTCGCGCTTTTTCGTGCGCTCCAGGAGGCGCTGTCCAACGTCGCACGTCACGCGAAGGCGCATACGGTGGACGTTCGTGTAGAGGTGTTCGAGGATCGGCTGCAACTCGTGATCCGGGATGACGGCGGAGGCTTCCCCCTGCAGCGCGATGGACGCATCGATGAAACGAGCGGGCGAATGGGACTGACGGGCATGCGGGAGCGGATGTTGGCGGCAGGAGGCATGGTGAGCTTGCGTAACGCGTCTCCGGGCGCTGAAGTGCGGATTGCGCTGCCGGTAGCGCACACGGACCCGTTGTTGACGGTTCCGCAGGCGGTTCGCGCATGACGGAGCGCATCCGCGTGTTGATTGCCGACGATCACGCGCTCGTCCGCGAGGGGATCCGTCACGTGCTCGACGAAGATCCGCTCATCGATGTGATCGCGGAGGCGGCCAACGGGCGCGAAGCGGTGCAGCTCGCGCTGCAACATACCCCCGACGTGATCGTGCTGGACATCACGATGCCGGAGGTGACAGGATTGAAGGCCGCCGAACAGCTGCGTGTTCTGCTGCCGGGCTCCAAAGTGCTGTTGCTCAGCATGCACGATCAACCGGAATATGTGCGTGAAGGGATGCGGGTGGGCACCCACGGATACCTGCTCAAGGACAGCGCCGGCGAAGAGTTACGTGCGGCGATCCGCGCCGTATTCGCCGGAGGCACCTTTTTCAGTCCGGCAGTGGTCCGGCGTCTGACCGCCACTGAATCATCGATGGAGGCCTCGCCGGCGACGCAGCTCGATCAGCTCACACCGCGCGAACGTGACGTTCTGGGCGGCGTGGCGCGTGGACTCACCAACAAGGCGATCGCCGCGGAACTGGGGATCAGTCGTCGCACCGTGGAGGCCTACCGGGAGAGCCTGATGCGAAAGCTCGAGATCCATAGCGTGGCGGGACTCACGCGTTTCGCGCTCGACGCCGGCGTGGGTGGGGACCGCTGATCGCCGCGCGTTTGCGACGCGGCTCACCAAACGGTGGTGACTGAGAGGCGTACCGGTCGTCACCTCTATGCTGATCCCCCAAACCCGCCAGCGCATGTTCCCTCCTGAACTGCTTGCAAACGCCATCTTGTTGACAGGGTCCCTCGATGACGACTCGGCGGCTCGCGTGCGTCTGCTGGATTGTCGGATCGAACGTGTGAAGTCCCGGTCGGCAACGTCACGGGTGATGGTGGAGTTTGCAGGGCCGGCGACCGACCAGCGCATCCGCTGCGCGCAGGAAGGTCCCGCCTGTCCTGGTGGGGATTTGCGTCTGGCGGCCTTGGCCACCTTCGAGGCGCTGTCGCAACTGACCGGTGGCGCGCTCACCTTCGATTTGATCGGGGTGAAACCCGTACGCGCCTTCGACACCACGGTCATGCTCGTTGCAGCCATATCGCGACACGAAGACATCAGAACCCGCATCGTGGGGGTGGCCATCGTCGACGACGACCAACTCGCCAGTACGGCGCGGGCGACGTTGCATGCGGCGAATCGGCTGGTTACCGGTATTCTGTCGCGTAACCCGAAAGCCGACTGACCGTTCGCGTATCTCACGAAGCGGAACAGGATACCGGACGGGGTGTCTCACCGCGCTTCTTCGGCATAGGCCAGCCTGCGTGACCCCTCCCCCCGCATTTCCCGCCATTCTTCCGGTCGTCATCTGCGCCCTGCTGCTGCAGGCGTGTGGTGCGCCGCGCCCTCGTCCGACGCTGCTTCCCGCTCCGCACTCGCCGTCCGGTGCTGCAGCGAAGTCCGGCGCGTCGGTCTCGGACGTACGACCGTCCCGCACGTCGCCTGACGATGTGAACGAGACGGCAGCAGGCGTGTTCGGAGACTCCGCCGGGCTGGATGCCGATCGCGCGAATCCCACAGCGCCGGTGTGGGATATGGATGTACATTCGTACGAGACGCACGCACGGGTTGAGCATTATGTGAATCTGTTTTCCGGAAGCTCCCGGCAATATTTTCAGGAGCGATTGTCGCGAGGCACACGCTACCAGCCGATGATCCGCGAGAAGCTGCGCGCAGGAGGCCTGCCGGAAGATCTGACGTATCTCGCGCTCATTGAAAGCGGCTACGACCCCAACGCCTATTCGCGAGCCGCAGCCGTGGGTATGTGGCAGTTCATGAGTACGACCGCGCGCGCTGTCGGTATGCGCGTGGACTGGTGGATCGACGATCGTCGCGATCCGGCGAAGGCCACCGACGGCGCCATCCGGTTTTTGCGTGATCTCCAGAAGCAGTTCGGCTCAGTGTACCTGGCGGCGGCCGCCTACAATGGTGGTCCGGGCCGGGTGGCCCGTGGATTGACGCGTTTCGCCGACGAGCTGAAAGGAGTCGTGGGCGATGCGATGTTCTTCGGGCTGGCCGGGCAGGATTACCTGCGCGCGGAAACGAAGAATTACGTGCCGCAGCTCATCGCCGCCGCGTTGGTAGCCAAGAGGCCGGAGCGTTATGACCTGGTCGTGGATTCGCTACCGCCCTACGGGTACGACTCGGCGCGGGTGGAGCCGGGCACCAGCCTGGCGATGGTGGCTGTGGCTAGCGGTGCTACCGTGGAAGAGGTGCGATACCTCAACCCGTCGGTCTTGCGCGGAATCGCGCCCCCGGATGGATCGCTGTGGGTGCATGTGCCCACGGGGCTCGCCGACCGAACACGGGCGGCGCTCGATTCGATGCCGGCCGAGGAGAAGCGCGGCTTTCGTGAGGTCGCGGTGACCGGCACGACACTCACCCCCACGACGCTCGCTCGCCGCGAGAAAGTCACGGTGCAGCAGCTCCAGTGGTTCAACCCGTCGTTGCGCACCACCAAGAGTGGTCGACTGGTATCCGGGCAGCGCCTGCGCATACCCGCCGCGCATGCGCTCCAGTTTGCCCGCGATCTTCCGGATCCGGGCATCGAGCGGTACGGCAGTACCGCCGCAACGCTGTCGAACAGCGTCCACCTGGTTCGGCGCGGAGAGACGATCAGCGGGCTGGCCCGGAAGTACGGCATGTCCCAGGCCCAGCTCAAGTCGCTGAATGCTATCAAGGGCAGTCGGCTGGTGGTGGGGCAGAAGCTCACGGTGAAGAAGATCGCGACCACGAAAAAGGCCGGCGTCAAAAGGGCGCCGGCCAAATCCGCACGCAGGTAAAGCAGGCCGCAGGTTAGTCCAGCGTGCCGCGACCGCGATAGCCCTTGGTTACGATGCTTTCGTAGCCGTTCGCGGGGCTCAGTCCCATGCTCAGCGCGTGCTGGACCGCTACAGGCCCCCGGTTGTACACCAGAAGGGCCAGCTTCAGGTCGCCCTTGTACTCGCGAATCAGACCGCGCAGATATTTGAAGCCGATGCGCAGGTTAACGTCCGGATCCAGCAACTGTTCGCGGGAGACATTTGGCTCGAAGTGTCTGGCGGTGCCGTGCATCAGCTGGGTGAGTCCGATGGCGCCAGCGCTGCTGACGGCCTTCGGTTTGAAGACGCTCTCCACACGCACCAGTCGGAAGCCGAGTTCCGGCTCCAATCCTTGTGTGACGGCGGCATCGTAGATCCTGCGCGCCAGTTCCGGTTTGATCCGATACTGCGTGCTGAATGAATAGATGCGGTGCCACCGGTTGAGCGACTCGCGACGCTCGACTTCCCGTGGGTCGAGCCGGAACGGCAGCGCGGGAGCGGCTGCGGTCTTGTTGCGCTTGATGACGTCGCCGGCGGGACGCCACGCCGGATGAATGGGGAGATCGCTGGCGGCCGAACCGCTGGCAGCGGCCGTGTAGGCCGTTCGTACCGGTGGGACGTCAGGCGTAGCGATCATCGCCGTGCTGAAGATCACCGTTGCTACAATGAACACCCGCGTCAAGCGTCTTTTCGCATGCCGGCGATGAATTCGCTGGCGACGAGCCACAGCGCGCTGGCTCGGTATTCGGTCCGAAGTATTGTTCATAGGCCCTCTCGATCAGCAGGTCACTCACGGATCACTGACAAAATCTCCCTTCGTGCCGCCGCGCTTCTCGCGGAGTACGATGTCGGAAATCATCATCGTCCGGTCAACCGCCTTCGCCATGTCATAGATCGCCAACAGCGACACGGATACGGCAGTCAACGCTTCCATCTCCACCCCGGTCTGAGCGGTGGTCCTGACGAATCCCTCTACCCGGCAACCCGGAAGGGATGAATCGAGACTAACCCGCACTTCGATCCCCGACAACGGGAGCGGGTGGCACAGCGGAATAAGCTCTGCCGTACGCTTGGCTGCCTGAATTCCGGCCAGTCGTGCGACGGGAATGACGTCGCCTTTAGCTAACGTGTTGTCCCTTATCGCATTAAGCGTCGCTTCCTGCATGCGAATGATCCCGCTCGCAAACGCGGACCGCACGGAAACCGGCTTGTCGGCGACGTCCACCATGCGAAAATTCCCTGCTTCGTCGAGGTGGGAAAAGCCGTCGACGGGAGCGTCCGGGGGCTCAGGACTCATGGAACCAGGATTTGATGAAGGGTGGTCAAGAGCGAGGCGCCGAGGAGTTGCGGGCTCACGTTACCCTGCGCGCGCAGTTTCGCGCGCTCCACTATGACCACCGCCGAGGCGGTGCGTCGCGCCTCTCTTTCCTGACCGGAATGCACGAGCTGTCGGGCGCGCTCGTGGAGCAGGATCGTGAGGGCATCGAGCATGTCGCTGAATGAGCCGCGCGCGCCCGCGACGCCAAGTCGGGCGGCGCATTTGATCCGTGCAACCACCCCGGACGGTCCGTCAACGTACAGTGCTGCCTCGAGCATGGAACGGGCACTGATGAAGGCGGCGGCCGTGGCGTCCCCGGCAAAGAGTTCGCCGGGTGCACCGGCAGCTCGGGCAAGCGCGTCCTCGCGCGAGACGCGGGTAAGTGAACGCATCACCACCGGGTCATCGAGAAACGCCTCCATGTCCGAGCGCGCGAGCGTCGGCAAGCGCACCGAAACGACGCGGGATTTGATAGTCGGCAGGAGCGCCCCGGGTTCACTGGTGGTGAGCAGCAACGTGGTGCCGGGTGGCGGCTCTTCGAGCAGTTTGAGAAAGGCGTTCGCGGCCTCAGGGGAGCTCTCCTGCGAGACCATCCGCTCGGCGTTTCCAACCACAAATACCGCACGCCTGGCCATAGCCGGGCGTACCGACGCTCGGTGCAACAGCGCGCGCACCGTTGAGATGAAAATGCCCTCCGTGCCAAGCGACGGTGCCCACAACCCTTCGGCGTCCATCCGTTCGGCGATGGCCTCACCGAGATCGGACGTGATGTCGTCGTGGGACGGGTCGCTATCCTTGAGCCGAGGGCGTGGGAAGAACCAGTGCAGGTCGGGGTGCACGCCGCGCTCGCAGTAGCGGCAATGCTGGCAGGTGCCGCAGGGCTCGGCGAGGCGCAAGGCCACGGCCTGTTCGCACAGTAGGAATTGCCCGAGCCACAACGCCAGACGCTGCTTCCCCACGCCGCGTCGCCCGTGGAGTAGCAGGCTCGCGGGCAGGCGACCGTCTGAGGCGGCGGCGCCCAGTCGTTGGCGAAGCAGGTGGTGTCCATAAAGCGGGCGGTGGGCCATTCTGCAATATGCGTTGGTGCGCTGTGCCCCGTTTCATGTTACTTGCGGTATCGGTTGGTCCTTCACGAGAATCAGACGAGCGTGCCTATGCAATTCTCGGTTCTGTCACAGTCCGTACGTGAGCGTGACGCCGCGCAAGCGAGTGTGATTGCGTTTCCTTGGCAACTCGCGGCGGTGGTGTTTGCCGCCACGAGCGTGATCGTGGGGCTGATCTGGGATATTTCGTGGCACATGACCATCGGTCGTGACACGTTCTGGACGCCGGCGCACGTGGCGATCTATACGGGCGGTGCCGTGGCGGGACACGCGTGCGGCTTTGTGGTGCTGCGTCGGTCGTTTTTCAGCGTGGCGCGCCCCACCGATGGCGTCGCCATCTGGCGCTTCTTCAACGGGCCGCTTGGCGGGTGGCTGTGCATCTGGGGTGCCGTGGCGATGCTCACCTCCGCGCCATTCGACGACTGGTGGCACGACGCGTATGGCCTGGACGTCAAGATCATCAGTCCGCCACACGCCCTGCTCGCGCTGGGCTTCATCGCTATCCTTGGCGGCGCGCTGGTAATGGCGGTAGCGGAACAGTCGCGCGAGGGCGCGATCACTGCGTCGCACGGCGATAACGCGGCGGACCGCGCGCCGTTACCGCCGTCATTGCGTGCGCCGTGGATTGTGGCATATACCAGTGGCCTCGTGGTCGCGATGTTGTCGATCTTCACCACCGAATATCACGATCGCACTCTGATGCATACGTCGATCTTCTATTTCGTATCGGCATTGGTGTTTCCGTTCATTCTGGTGGGCGCAGCGCGCGGTACGCGCCTGCGGTATCCGGCCACGACCGTTGCGTTGATTTATACCGTCGTGATGTGCGTGCAGCTCTGGCTCTTGCCGTTGTTCGAAGGGACGCCGAAGCTCGGCCCCATTCGCACGCCGGTCACGCACATGGTCCCCCTCGACTTCCCGCTGCTGCTCGTATTTCCCGCACTTGCCATCGACCTCCTCATGCGTCGTACCGAAGCGATGGGTTCGTGGGCGCGAGCCGCGTTGATCGGCATAGCGTTCCTTGCGGTGCATGTCCTCACGCAGTGGCCGTTCGCAGACTTCCTCATGAGCGACGCCTCAAGGAACTGGCTGTTCCGTACCGACGCATTCCCGTACATGATGCCGCAGGACTGGCTCGGACCGCTCGGGCTATTCGAGACCGAGCCTCTACGCCGCACCGTACGCGGACTTGCCATTGCGGCCGTGATCGCCACAATGTCGGCCCGCGCGGGCATGGCGTGGGGCAGCTGGCTTGGTTCGGTGAAGCGATGAACGCAGTATCGAAACGGAGTGCCTGGCGGCGCTGCAGCGCGACACTGGGCGCGCGGCTGATGGTGATTGGTTCCACCGCATTGGTGGTGGTGCTGACGAGTGCCCACGTGGGAACCAGCCAAGTGGTACTCGAGGGTCGGGCGGGCGGCTATCCGGTGCGCGTCTTCATCGATCCGCCGGGCGTCGTACCGGCGCAGGTGGCGATTCTCGTGCGGGTACTCGAGGGAATGCCCACGCGCGTGACGGTGCGCGCCGCGCAGTGGAACGTGGGGACCAAGGGCGCGCCGCCGGCGGAAGACGCGGCGCTGGTGCCGGGGGATCCGGGTGTGTGGGCACACGATCTCTGGATCATGACGGCGAGTTCTTACGCGGTATACGTGGCGGTCGAGGGGCCGGCCGGAGGGGGAACGCTGCTCGTGCCGATGCAAACGAGTGCCACGCGCACGCTCGGCATGGAAACCGGAATGGGTATCGCGCTGTCGATTCTTGGCATACTGCTCGTGTCGGGGCTGCTGACGATCGTCGGCGCGGCCGTACGCGAGGGATCCCTGCCACCGGGTGCCTCGCCAACCTCGGCGCGGAAACGTGGCGCGCGCGTGGCCATGGCCTCGGCTACGGCCATGCTTGCACTGGCGGTAGTGGGTGGCGCCAAGTGGTGGGACGTCGAGGAGCAGGCGTACAAGCGCCGCATGTACCAGCCACTCGCCATCGACGCGCGGGTGCGGTCCGTGGATGACACGCGGGTACTCACCATCGCGATGACCGATTCGCTGTGGCGGATCAATCGTACGTTGCCGCTGATCCCCGATCACGGCAAGCTGATGCACCTGTTCCTGATCGCGGCGGAGGATGCGAACGCGATCGCGCACCTCCATCCGCTGCGGGTGCATGCCGACAGTTTCGTCACGAGGGTGCCGGCGCTACCCGCCGGGCGGTATCTGCTCTACGGTGATCTGCTTTTTCATAGCGGAACACAGCGCACGCTGGTGGATACCATCGACGTTCCGGTCATTCCGGTCGTGGCCAACGGAGAAACTGAACGGGGCGTGGTCGTTCTGCGCGCGGACATGCCGGTGATCGACCCTGATGATTCGTGGCGCGTCGTGGCCGCGGTTCCCTTCGGGAACGATGCGCGCCTCGCAGGCGGCGGCGTCATGTCGCTTTCGACCGACGCGCCGCCGATGCCGGGGCTCGACCTCCGTCTCTCGGTACGCGTGACCAACGATGACGGACAAAACGCCACGCTCGAGCCGTATATGGGGATGCATGGCCATGCGATGGTGCTGCGCCGCGACGCGGCGGTGTTCGTGCACCTTCATCCGATGGGATCGGCGAGCATGACGGCGCAGACACAGCTCGCCAGTCGCGAGCGCGGCGATACGGTGCCGGCGATGGCCATCGATCGCGCGATCGACATGGCCGTTGGCACCGTGGCTGGCATGACCGACGCCATGCAGCCGCACGCCTCGCACGCGACACCGCTGGCGTTTCCGTTCGTGTTCCCGTCAGCCGGTGCCTACCGGGTGTTTGTTCAGATCAAACGCGCGGGTCGCGTCGAAACTGCGGCCTTCGACGTTACCGTGCCCGATGCAGCAGGTCGGACAACACCGCGCCGGCCGTAGCACGTCCTCCGGCTCCGGCTCCTTGAAACTCGAGGGAGCCGGCCGTGTCACTTTCGATGACGACGCGATTGCGCGGACCGCTGACGTGCGCCCAGGCATCGCTGCCGGATACGCGTGTCGGCGCGATGTGCGCGACGAACCTGGCGCCCTCACGAGAGCAGCTGGCGATAAGCTTTACGCGATCTCCTTGCGCGGCCACTTGTGCGACCCATGCTGCCGTCTCCGCATCGAGCCCCCGGCGGGTTACGCGCAGCGCAGCAGGATCGACACCGAAGGCCAACCATGCCAGGATGCGGAGCTTGTCCTCGGCATCTTCACCGGACAAGTCTCGTGTCGGATCAGCCTCGGCGTATCCCAACTCCTGCGCGGTCGCTACGGCCTCCGCGAGCGAGGCGCCTTCGGCCAGACGATCGAGGACGTAGTTGCTCGTGCCATTCAGGATGCCGTCGACGCGTGTGATGCCCACACCGGCCGCGCCGCTGCGCAGGGAGCGCACCACCGGAATCGCGCCGCACACCGCGCCCTCGTAGTCGAGCATCACACCGCGCTGTGCCGCGAGTGACGCCAGAACACTCCCATGAATACCGAGCAACGCTTTGTTGGCAGTGACGACGCGGATGCTGCGGTCGAGTGCGTGCTCGACGAGCGACCGCGCGGTGGTCGTTCCGCCGATCACCTCGACCAGCACGTCGATGTCGTCGCCGAGCAGCTGGCTCGGCTCGGCAATACAAGCGGTGTCGGTCGTGATGCCCCGGGCGATCGCGCGGGTGAGCGCGGGGCGTTCCCGTTGCGCATCGCGCACGAGTACGCGCTGGACGCGGATCTCGCCGTAGCCGCCACCGTTACCGACGTGCTCACCAATCAGGTCGAGCAGGGCGCCGCCGACGTGTCCGCAGCCGGCGAGCGCCACGCGAAGCGGCCGCAGCTCGCGGACGGCCGTGACGCGGTTGCGATCGATCGCGCGCGTCACCCGGGCAACCGTGTGCGCCCTTGCGATGGCGTCGACGATCGCGTCAGAGATCACCTGCGAGACGCGCGCGGTTTCCAGCAGGAAGGCGTCATGTCCGTGCTCAGAGGGCAGGTCCACATAACTGCTGCCACTCGCGGTCGTCCATTCGCGAATGGCCAGCGCGGGATAGAGCAGGTCGGCGGGCACCCCGACCCCCACCAACCGGTCGGCTACCGGAGCCAGCGCTGCGGCAACACCACCGCGGCCACGCCCGACATCGTGCCCGTCCATCGCATCGATGAGCGCGCCATAGCTGGCGGCATTGAAGCGCGCGACCAGCTTGTCACCGTGCGCGTGCAGCCACGCGTTCACCTTGTAGCGGTCGGCCGCGTCGCGAGTGCGGCTGAAGCGGCGTTCAAGTCCCTCCGGCGTGCGGTAACTGAGCATGCCCATCATTCGCGCCAGCGCGAGGCCATCGTGCACACCCCCAAGGGCGATGGCGCGCCGCATGAGCGCATTCCACGCGAGCCCCTGGGCCGTCTGCGCGGCCGGCGCGGCAAGCACGACGGCCGCGCGGGTGCGCTCCGGGAAGCTCGCCGCGAACTCCATCGTGACCATGCCACCCAACGAGCCGCCACACACCAACAAGGGTTGCTGCACGCCGAGCGCGTCGAGCACGCGCGCGAGCACCATCGCCTGGTCGCGCGTCGTGAAGGGCGGGAGCGCGTCGGGATTGCTGTTGCTCGGACCCGTGGTGCCGTCGCAGCCGCCGAGCAGGTTGGCGCAGAGCACCGCGTGTCGATCGGGATCGATCGCGTGTCCCGCGCCGACTACCCGTTTCCACCACGCTGTTGCGACGGTGGTGCCGGTCAGGGCGTGCACCACCAGCACCAGGTTGTCACGCGTTGCGTTGAGGGTCCCTTCCAGCCGATAGTGCACATCGACTCGGGGAAGCGACACGCCGCTTTCGAGCGTGACGTCGTGAATGGCGATCGTCACATCGCTGATAGGCCACGACGGGACAGGAGGGGCCGGAAGAACCGGGATGGCGGGCAAGGGAGAAGCCTCGGGGCTATCGATGAAATTGGTCATGCGGCGGACTCGCCATGTTGTGGCCCGGCGACCGCGACGGGCTGTGGACCGCGAGCCACCGCTGCCGCGAGCGCACTCTCGAGGTCGGGGAGGGGATCGTCGACGTTCCCGAAACCGATCAGGAGACGCCCGAAATCCGCCGTCACGCCGATGGCGCGATCCGGTTCACGCAACTGCGCGGGCGTGCTGCTCCAGGCGCCGCCGTCGACGATCTCCCAACTGCGATGGGTGCCGTGCCCACCGATCCACTCGGTGACGGTCTGTATCACGATATCGGCGCCAGGCGCAAGCGGCTTGGTGAGAGCCGGCGCAGACGCGCTATCGACCACACGCGGCACGTTGCCCTCGTGCGCGAGTGGGGTCACAGCGACGAGGTTGAGCACATCATGCGCCTGGTCACCGACCGGCTCGATGTCCCCCGCGCAAGTGCACTCGTCGACCGCCGCCGCGCCCGCCTTGTGGTCCTGGATGTCCACGAAGCGGGCGGTGATGCGCGGTCGTGGCCGGGTAGGCGACAGCAGCGGGACGGCGCTGCCATACATGGTGCGCGACGCCGCGATGGTGTCGTTCGCGGGTTTGTCGATACGCAAGTAAATGCTGCCGAAGAGGCGCAGTCCCGGGAGATCAGCGGCGTGTTTGTGCAGCATCGTGGCACTCTCCAATGGGTGAGTGCCGCCTGACAGAGCGCGCCCGGCAATAACGGACCCCCGGGCGCAGTCGCTGTTTTAGCTCGTTGTTTTTCGTGGCGGCAATCGGCGGCAAATCACCACGGGAGAAACCGGGACGATCCCGGAGCCTCCGTTTTCAGCTATGTACGGCGGTGCAACGGCAATGCTCAGGAGACAGCTTCAGGCGAGCAACACAGACTGACGGCCCGCGCCGATTTCTCGTCGCAGGCCGTCAGGGACGCGACTTAGACGGATAGTCAGTGCCACAGGCACTGAGTGCGCGGCCCGTCAAATCGGAAATCGCCGCGCACCGCGCAGTATCAGCAGACCCCGATGAAACGTCAAGGGTCCTCTCCGTCGTCAACTCAGGGGCGCGTCGGCGCCGTCGATCACCCGGAAGGTGTCCCGGGCGATCAGGAGCTCTTCGTCGGTGGGGACCACCCATGCCTCGAGGCTCGAGTCTGCCGACGAGAAGCGTCCCTCTTTGCCCTCCACGAGGTCGGCGTTCCGGGACGCGTCCACCGCGAGCCCGGCCCACTCCAGGCCGGCGCAGATCCGGCTGCGGATCTCCGCCGAATTCTCACCGATACCGCCCGCAAAGACGACGGCGTCCGCGCCGCCCATCGCGGCGAGATACGCGCCGATATACTTCCGCGCTCGATAGCAGAAGATTTCGATGGCCAGCGTTGCACGCCGGTCCTGATGCTCATGCGCTTCGGCAAGCAGGTCCCGCATATCGTTGGTGAGTCCGGAGATGCCGAGCAGGCCGGACTGATTGTTGAGCAGCGCTTCCACTTGCGGCAGCGACAACCCTTCCTTTCCCGCGATGTAGTCGAGCAGCGCGGCGTCGATGTCCCCCGATCGTGTGCCCATCACCAGCCCTTCAAGGGGCGTGAACCCCATGCTGGTATCGATGGAGACGCCACCGTTGATGGCGCACGCCGAACAGCCGTTGCCGAGATGCAAGGTCACAATGCGCACGTCTTCGCGCTTCCGCTTGGTCAGCGTCCGCCAGCGATAGGCGATGGAGCGATGCGACGTACCGTGAAATCCGTACCGTCGCACCTTGTGCCGGCGGTATAGTGGATAGGGGATGGCGTAAAGATACGCGTAGTCGGGGAGCGTCTGGTGAAACGCGGTATCGAATACGGCTACCTGCGGAACGCCGCTGCCAAGTGCGGCTCGCGCCGCTTCGATACCGCGCAGGTTGTGAGGGTTGTGCAACGGGGCGAGTTCGATGGCGTCTTCGATGCGGTGCAACACCGCGTCGTCGATGGCCATGCTGCGCTGGAACTGTTCTCCGCCGTGCACTACGCGATGGCCCACCGCATGCAGCTCCGCGCGACTGCGCAGTCCGGTGCCACTCTCCTCAGCAGTCACGTAACTCACGAGCCAGTCGACGGCGGCGCGCACGTCGCGCAGCGGAGCGGTCCGCTTTCGTGCCACGCCGTCGGGGCCGCGCAGGGTGATCACCGATTCACCGCCGATACGCTCGATTTGCCCACGCGCCAGTTTCACATCGGAATCAGCCGAAATACGCTCGGCGTCGGTGACGATCACCTGAAATTTGAGCGTCGCCGAGCCGGCATTGAGGACGAGAATGTTCATGGCGCGCCGACGCGGGAGGTGAGTACGATCAGGATTGGTCTAGAACGGCTTGTACAGCGCCATGTAGACGGCGACGCCGGCGAGCAGCGGAAGCAGCACCAGAAACGGCTTCGCGAGGGCGGGGCGACGGTACGGCGTGAGCACGATCGCGCTGAGCACGAACCAGATGATGATCTTGACCCAGAGCCATCCGGGGAAATTACCGCCATGCATGAATCCCAGGCGCGCCAGCATGCCGAAGCCGCCAACGAGAATGAGCAGCGAGCCGAGGCCGTGCATCGAGCTAACCAGGGGACGAGTGGCGTTTCCCGACTTCGTACCACCGTTGGCTGCGTGTACCGCGACGCCACCGATCGCGACAAAGAGCATCACGATGCCGATCACGTGCATGACTTCGTAAAAATCGCGTGGAAACATGGAGGGTCCGGATCAGTGTGAGTCGTGCCCGAGCACCGGCTCGTGCACATCGAAGCTGGCAAGGGTGCCGGGCGTGAGACGACGATAGCTCTCGAGTACGCGCCCGAGCGCTTGCTGTGCGTCCGCGCCAACTGCCGACAGGTGTCCCATCTTTCGGCCCGCGCGCGCTGCGGCCTTGCCGTACAGGTGCAAGCGCGTACCCGGAACGTCGAGCGCTCGCGCAAAGTCGGGCGGTTCGGGCTGCAACCAGATATCGCCCAGCAGGTTCACGATCGCCGAGGGCGTACGCACGGCGGTGCTGCCAAGCGGGAGATCGCAGATCGCGCGCACGAGTTGCTCGAACTGGCTGGTATCCACACCGCGTTCGCTGTGGTGATAGCTGTTGTGCGGGCGCGGTGCAAGCTCGTTGATCAGCAGCGCACCGCGGGTGGTCACGAAGTACTCCACCGCCAGCAGCCCCACGATGCCGAAGCGTTCGGCGATGGACGTCGCGAGGGCCTGCGCTTGCGCCAGCAGGCTGTCGGGCACCATCGCCGGCACCACCGCCCAGGTAAGGATGCCACCCGTGTGGTGATTGCGTGAAGGTGGGTACGCGACCATTTCCCCTGATGGGCGACGGGCCACCAATACGGAAACCTCGTACGCGATATCCACCCGTTGCTCCACCACACACGGGTGCGCACCAAGCGCCTGCCAGGCATCGATGGCTTGGTCGGGATCGGAGAGGCGCACCTGTCCGCGGCCGTCGTAGCCGCCATGGGTGGACTTGGCGATGCTCGGGCCGAACGTCTGCACCGCATCGCCGATCTCGTCCGCCGACGCAGCGGCTGCGAAGGCGCCAAGTGGAAAGCCCCGCGCCGACAGCCATTGCTTCTGGCGGAGGCGATCCTGAATGATATACACGGCGTCGCGCCCCGGCCGCACCGGAGTACGCGCCGCTGCCGCGTCGAGGACGTCGGCAGGAATCTGCTCGATCTCGAGCGTGAGCACCTGACATTCGTCCGCCAGTCGGATGGCGGCGCTCACATCGCTGAATGCCGCCGTGATGGTGCGCGACGCCACGGCCCGGCTGGCACACGCCGGATCGGGATCGAGGACCTGGATATCGTAGCCCATCGATCGTGCGGCGAAGGCGGTCATGCGTCCCAACTGTCCGCCGCCGAGGACGCCGATCGTGGCTCCGGGAAGAATAGGGCTCACGTGGCGATGGCGTTGGGCGCGTTGAGGGGCCGCGCCAACGCTTCGCGAGCCTGGTCAATGCGCCGCGTGCTGAGCCGCTGGAGCAGCGCTGGGTCGTGCGCTCCCAGAAGCTGCGCTGCAAACAGGGCGGCGTTGGCGGCGCCGGGCTTGCCTATGGCGAATGTCGCCACCGGGACACCGGCCGGCATCTGCACGATGCTGAGCAGGGCGTCCATGCCATTCAGCGGGGTTGCCACCACTGGCACGCCGAGGACGGGCACGAGGGTCTTGGCGGCGAGCATTCCAGGAAGATGGGCCGCGCCCCCGGCCCCGGCGATGATGGCTCGCAGTCCGCGGGTGGTCGCTTCTTCAGCGTATGCAAACAGCCAGTCAGGGGTGCGGTGTGCAGACACCACCCTGGCTTCATACGGAATGCCCAACTCCGCCAGAATTTCGCAGGCAGCGGCGAGCGTTTCAAAATCGCTCGCGCTTCCCATGACCACGCCAACCACCGGCGTGAGCCCGGCAGCGACATTGCTGTCGGCAACAACGGACACGGACACTCCCAGGAAGAGGACTGGCGACGACTTGACGGCGCTGCTGCGAGCAAAGGTACCCGGTGACTCAACCGGCACCAACCCGGGCGAAGCCAGACTCGCGTGCGTGCAGCATGGGGTGGTCGCACGCGCGCATCTGCGGTAGCCTCAGGGAATGACGACACCAGCACTTTCCCACGCCAAGGCGATACGGCTGATCGGTGTGCCGCTCGACCTCGGCGCCTCCAGACGCGGCGTCGATATGGGACCGTCCGCTTTACGAATCGCGCAACTCGCGAGCGCGCTGAGCGCGACGGGGCATACCGTGTTCGACGAGGGCAATCTCACCGTGCCGCAGCGTGAGTCGATACGCGCCGGCACGGAGCTCGAAGTGATTACCGAAGTGTGCGTGCAGTTGGCGGCGCGCACTGCCGCGGCTATCCGCGCGGGCGAGTTCCCCCTGGTGTTGGGGGGTGACCATTCGCTCGCTGCCGGATCGGTCGCGGGGGCGGCCACGGCGATGGCAGAGCGCGGGCAACAGTTGGGGGTCATCTGGCTGGATGCGCACAGCGACCTGAATACCCCTGCCACCACGGCATCCGGCAATGTGCACGGCATGCCGGCTGCGCATCTTCTCGGCGAGGGTGATCACGCGCTTTCGCACATCGCGTCGTCGGTACCGGCGGTGCGTTTCGAGCACATCGCCTACATCGGTTTGCGGGATCTCGACGGTCCCGAGCGGCGGTTCATTCGCGAGCGGCGGATAGCGGCGTATACGATGCGGGACATCGATGAGCAGGGGCTGCCGGCCGTCCTCCGCACGGCGATCGCGCACGTCAGTCGGGGCACCGGTGGTTTGTATCTGTCATGTGATGCCGACTGGATCGATCCGAGCGAAGCGCCTGGCGTGGGCACGCCGGTACCGGGGGGCGCCACGTACCGCGAGGCGCATCTCGCCATGGAATTGCTGGCCGACACCGGACTGCTGGTGGGGATGGACCTCGTCGAGATCAACCCCGTGTTGGATCGGGTGAATCGGACGGCGGAGCTGGCCGTGGAGCTGATCTGCAGTGCGTTGGGGAAGCGGATGCTGTAGACCGATGCGGCCCGGCCGCACGAGCGGACTTCTGGCTGCCCGTGCGGCCGCCAGCGGTACCTTGCCATCCGCGCACCGCATGCGCCACTCGCCGTGCACGCCAAGCGGATGGGCCGACCGCAGGGCGGGCTCCCGGACGGGCACCCGGACGGGCACCCGCTCGGGTGGCTGGCAGACTAGGGAGTAATCGGCGGACGTCCATGTGCGTCGCGGATCTGCACCGGAGCGATCCCGGTGGCCCTGAGCGCCGGCTCGATGGACCGGCGATCGCCGGCAATGACAATGGTGAGCTGTGATGGGTCCACGTATCTGGTTGCCACGCGTTGCACGTCGGCGGCCGATACCGCACCGATCCCTCGGTTGAACGCGCCAAGGGTAGAGAGCGGCAGGTTGTAGGGAATCAGCCCGGCGATCTGCGCCGCGATGTCACCCGTTGACTCGAACCGATCGGCATAGCCGAGCTGCAGGTACCGCTTGGCCTTCGCCAGCTCTTCGGCGGGGAGCGGCTCGCGGATGTTTGCGAACTCCTTCATGAACTCGATGAGCGCAGAGTCGGTTTTAGCCGAGACCACTTCTGCACTCGCCGAGAATGGGCCCGCCTCGCGACGCATGGAGAACCCGGATCCGGCGCCGTAGGTGTAGCCCTTCTGTTCACGCAACGTGTTGTTGAGGCGCGAAGTAAACGAGCCGCCGAGCGCGGTGTTCATCACCATCAGCGGATAGTAGTCGGGTGTGCTGCGAGCGACGCCCACCGCGCCAAGTCGAAACGATGACTGCGCCGCGTTCGGCTTGTCCACGATGTAGATGGTGCTTTTCTGCGCGGTCGCCGGTTCGGCGGTGCGCGTCGCCACGGTGGGCAATGCGTTGCGTTCCCACTGACCGAAGGTGCGACGTGCGAGCGCCTCGGCCTCGGCAACAGTCAAGTCGCCGACGATCACCAGTGTGGCGTTGTTCGGCCGGTACCAGGTGCCCCAGAAGTTCACCACGTCATCACGGGCGATCGCGTCCGTTGTCTCGCGCGTGCCGTTGACACTCTGCCCGTACGGATGCGCCTCGCCGTACACCAGCGCGGCGAAGGCGCGATCCGCCATGGCGGGACCGCGGTCCTGCTCCTGCAGCAGTCCGGTCACCCGTTCGCTTTTGAGGCGCGTGAACTCCTTCTCGGGGAAGGTCGGGCGAAGCGCCACATCGGCCATCAACTGCATCGCACTGTCGAGCGTCGCGCGCGTGGAATGCAGCGATACGGTACTCGCCTCGAAGCCCGCGCCGGTCCGCAGTCCCATAGCGAGAAAGCCGATCGCTTCGGCGAGTGCGAGCGCGTCACGCGCGCCGGCGCCTTCATCGAGCAGATTGGCCGTGAGCGTCGCCACGCCGCTCTTGCCGGCGGGATCGGCCTCCGAGCCGGCGCGGATGACCAGCGCCACATCGACTACGGGAATCTCGTGCTGTTCCACGATGATCAGCTTGAGACCGTTCGGGAACACGCGCTCCACCATCGTGGGGAGCGTCAGTGGTTTTGATGGACCAAGCGTTGGCGGAGTCGTTGTGGCGGGACGCGGCTGCTGCGCAGCCAGCGAAGCCGGTGCCAGCGCGGCGAGCAGCACCGCAGTGAAAATGGCTGGGCGCGTCACGGCATGTCTCCCGCGGAAAGAGCGAGTGCCAACTTGCCTTCAGGCACGACGGTCAGCACGATTTTCGGCTGTCCGGCCACGTACTGCCGGGCGACGCGCTGAATGTCAGCGGTGGTGAGCCGGTCGTAACGGGCCAGATCCTGGGCCATGTAATCGGGGTTCCCCGCGAAGTAATTGTAATAGCTGAGTTGCGTGGCCTTGCCGAGCACAGACGAAAGGCGATCGATCATGCCGGCGCGCATGCCGTTCTTCACGCGGGCGAGTTCACGCTCGGTCACACCCGTTGCCGCCACGGAGCTGAGGGCCGCGTTGATTTCCGCCGCGATCTCGCGGGGATGCACGCCCGGTTTGGCCGTCGATTGCAGCGTGATCATCCCGTCAAGCTTGTTCGAATTGTTGGACATGCTCACATCCTGTGCGATCTGCTTGTCGTACACGAGTGTCCGGTACAACCGGGAGCTTTTTCCTCCGGCCACGATTTCGGCGAGCGCATCGAGCGCGGCATCATCGACAGAAAATGTCCTGACGCCACGCCACGCGTAGTAGGCACGCGGAAGTTGTACCCGATCCTCGAGCACGAGCATCGTGTCGCGCGCGAGCGTCACAGCCGGGACCATCGGGCGCACCGGGACATCCGCGTTGCGCGGGATGTTGCCGAAGTATTTCCGCACGAGGGCCTTGGCCGAGTCCGGATGAAAGTCGCCGGCGATGGTGATGGTGGCGTTATTCGGCGCGTAGTAGCGGCGGAAAAAATCGCTCACGTCACTCACGGATGCAGCGCCGAGGTCGGCGAGCGAGCCGATTACCGGCCAGGAGTACGGATGGCCGGCAGGGAACATGACCGGCAGCAGCGTCTCGTACGCGCGACCGTACGGCGCGTTGTCGTAGCTCTGCCGTCGCTCGTTCTGCACGACATCTCGTTGCAGATCCAGCTTCGCGAGGTTCATCGTGGGAAGGAGCCAACCCATGCGATCGGCGTCGAGCCAGAGCATGAGTGGCAGCGCATTCGACGGGCCGGTTTCATAATAGTTGGTGCGGTCGAAGTTGGTCGAGCCGTTGTTGTTCGCTCCGGCCGCCTCCAACCATTCATCGAACTTGCCGACGGGCACGTTTTCCGAACCCATGAACATCACGTGTTCGAAGAGGTGTGCAAAACCGGTGCGTCCGGCCTTCTCGTCGGCGGATCCTACTTTGTAGAAGTTCTCTACCGCCACGATCGGCACCGAGCGATCGACGTGCAGGATCACCTCGAGGCCGTTGGGCAGCGTAAACTTTTCGTAAGGGATGCTCGGCGCGCGTTGCGCACGCGCGGTGGCGACGGGCCCCATCAAGGCGCCAAGCGCCGCAGCGGCAGCAACAGCGGCCATGCGTCGTTGGACGCGAGTCCAGCAGGTCATAAGCAATAGAGGAGGAGAGGGTCGGGTAGCCTTCCTGGTGGGTACACACCAGTTTGACGAAAGGCCGTCACGGCGCTGTCGCCGTGAAGATGCCGCTCGTTGCATCCAAGGCACCCAGGAACGTTGGCACGTCCGACTGAGCTTTGCAACGCTGAGCGCGGGACCGTTTCGTTGGTGCCGGACTCGCGGCTCTTTCTCTTTTCGCACGCTGGACGCACGAGGCGGGCATATGCGTGATCAAGCAGATATCCGGGTGGCCGCGTTGGCGCTGCATCCGCTCAAGTCTGGGGCCGGGCTGCGCGTCGCCGAATGCGCGCTCGACGAGCTGGGCGTGGTCGGAGACCGCCGGTGGATGCTGGTCGATGAACAGGGCGTAGCGATTACCGCCCGGGAAGTGCATCGCCTGCTGGCAATCCGGGCGTCATATCTGGCGGATGATCGGAACGGCGGGATCGTACTGGAGGCGACGGGAGCGGGTCGTATCGAGGTACCGGCGCCGTGCGAGGGCGCGGAGGGGTTCGCGACCGTCTGGGGAGCGACGGTGCGCACGCGCGACGCCGGCGACAGCGCAGCGGAGTGGTGCGGTGTGCTCATCGGCCGGCCGTGCCGACTGGTGCGGGTGCACGAAGCCCCGGGTCGTGCGCTGGCCGCGAAGTATGCCGGGCCGATCGATCGGACGCGACGCGAAGTCGCGTTTCCTGATGGCGCGCCGTTGCTCGTTCTCGGGTTGGCGAGCATCGCCGCGCTCGAGTCACGCGTGCGGGAACCGGAGGCAGGTACAGTAGTGGACGTCCGGCGTTTTCGCGCCAACATTCTGCTGTCGGGGACTACACCACACGAAGAAGACCGGTGGCTCTCGATTACGATCGGCAATCTCGTCATCGGCATCGGTGAGCCCTGTTCCCGCTGTGTACTCACGACCGTGGATCCGGACACGACAGAGCAGGGTTTGGAGCCGTTGCGTACGCTCGCCACGTACCGGCGACAGCCCGACGGGGTGATGTTCGGAATGAACGCCACCCACGCCGCACCGGGCATCATCCGGGTGGGTGATCTGGTGCGGGTGCTCCGCCGGCGCGATTAACCGCATCTGCAACCTGCTGAGCAAGGAAGGCCACGATGGTGCGAATCACCGTGGTGTCGCGGAGAATCCGCCGGTGACCGAGGTCGTTCACCAAGAGCCGCTGCGCGCCGGGCCAGACGGTCGCGATGCGCTCGCCATCGGCATGCGGAACCTCGCGATCGTCGCGGGCGTGCACCACCATCGCGGGCACAGTGATCTGTCGCATCACCTCGGCGAGATCGTAGGCGCCGTGGCTGCGCGAGGTCACTTGCCGGCGAATTTCTCCGGCGAAGTACTCTGCCGCACGCGGGGGCAGCTCCATCCACGTCGCGAAGCGGAGCAGCGCGTCGTGCAGGGAGGCGGGGCTGCCGATCAGCGCCACACGGGCGACCGGAAGGCCTTCGGCAATCGCGATCGCGATACTGCCACCGCCCAGGGAATGTCCGATTGCGCCGTGCAACGGCCTAACGTCGGCGGCGACGTCCTGAATCGCTCGCGCAAACCAGAAAGGATCCGCGCGGCGGCCGTGCGAATGCCCGTGCGCCGGCCCGTCGATCGCGATCACGCGATATCCCTGCGCGATCAATGACGGCGCGAAGCCGGCGAGCTGCGTGGCGCGTCCTTCCCACCCATGCACGAGCGCTACCAGCGGCCCATCACCAGCCTCGAGCACCGAAATGCCGCTTACGAGCCGCCGGCGGGCTCCCATCGACTCGAACGCGGCTTCCCATTCTCGCGGGGGGAAACGCCGAGGCGTAGTGAAGAGCCGATGATTGAGCCTGGCCGTGAGCGCAGGCGCCACGCGCCCGAAGGCGCGATTGGCACGTTGCATCATGCGAACGGTGGCCGGTGGCACCCGAGTCATGCTGCAATATGACTCAGCGGACGCGCCCGTGCGGGCGTCCCGGCGAGTGCGCCGCGTCAGCAGTTGCAAAGTCAACCGTGGCTATGCGCACCTGACCGGGCACAATCGCCCCACGACCGCAAGGCACGACAACGGGCGACCACCGGAGTGATCGCCCGCTACGGAAGCGGCGGCGGTAACACCGCTACCGTTATGTGTCAGCTCCCGGGGAGGGACTCGAACCCCCGACAGGGTGATTAACAGTCACCTGCTCTACCTGGCTGAGCTACCCGGGACTACTGCGCTGCGTCGCGCCAAAAGGCACTGCCCAGCGGGTGAAAGTATTGTCGACGTGTGGGGCTGAGTCAAGCGGGAAGCACGGTTTTGAGCCAGCGACCGGTGTGCGAGGCCGCCACCTGCACGATCTCCTCGGGGCGCCCCATCGCCACCACCCGGCCGCCGCCGTCGCCGCCGTCGGGGCCCATATCCACGATCCAGTCCGCCAGCTTGATCACGTCGAGGTTGTGCTCGATCAGCAGTAGCGTGTGTCCCTGCTCGAGCAGGCGATCGAACACCTGCGCGAGCCGCCGGATGTCCTCGAGGTGCAGTCCTGTGGTGGGTTCGTCGAGCACGTACAACTTTCTTGCGCCTCCGCGCGCGGTCAGCGCCAACTCACGGGCGATTTTGAGTCGCTGGGCCTCGCCCCCCGACAGCGTGGTTGCCGGCTGTCCAAGGCGGAGATACCCCAGTCCGACCTGTTGCACGTGCCAAAGCGCCTGCGCGAGCTTGTCTTCGCGCGGGAAAAACTTGATGGCCTCGTCTACGGTGAGTTCGAGCACCTCGGCGATCGATCGCCCCTTCACACGCACCTCCAGCACTTCCGGTTTGAAGCGCTTGCCGCCGCACGCGTCGCAGGGCACGAAGACGTCGGCCATGAACACCATCTCCACTTCCAGTGCCCCGGCACCTTCGCAATGTTCACAGCGCCCGCCGGCCACGTTGAAGGAGAAATGCCCCGGTCCGTAGCCGCGGGTCTTCGCCAGCGGCACGTCCGCAAACAGGCGACGAATCTCATCGAAGGCCTTGACGTAGGTAACCGGATTGGAGCGCGGCGACTTGCCGATGGGGCTCTGATCTACCAGCACGACATCGTCGAAGAACTCGTCGCCGCTGAGGGAGGTGAATTGGCCAACCGTTTCGCCGAGATGTTCCTTGGCGGAATGCTCGCCGTGGAGGCGAGACTCGATCGCGTGAAACAGGATGTCGTGCACGAGTGTGCTCTTCCCCGATCCCGATACGCCGGTTACCACGGTCATGCCCCCGACCGGCACACGGATGTCCACGTGATGCACGTTATGGGCGGTCGCCCCGCGCAGCTCGATCCACTTCTTCCCGAGTGGGCGTCGTTTGGCGGGAACCGGAATCGTGCGCGCGCCGGTGAGATATTGCCCCGTAAGCGGACTGTTGGCCATGTCCGCCATCGGCCCCGCGAACACGACGTGACCGCCGTGCTCTCCGGCCGCCGGTCCGAGTTCCACCATGTAATCGGCGATACGCATCGCCTCGAGGTCATGCTCGACCATCACCACCGTATTGCCGTTGTCACGTAAGCGCGTGAGCAGTGACAGCAGTCGATCGAGATCGCGTGGGTGCAACCCGATACTCGGTTCGTCGAGCACGTAGGTGGCGTCTACCAGTGCGGCCCCCAGCGCATTCGAGAGCGTGATGCGCTGCGCTTCGCCGCCGGAGAGCGTGCGCGTGGCACGGTCGAGCGTGAGATACGTCAACCCGACATCGGTGAGAAACCGCGTGCGGGCTCGAGCCTCCCGCAAAAGGGCCTCGGCGATCTGCGTCTCAGTGAACGAGAGCACGAGATCGTCGAGCCACGTTTTCAGGTCGCGCACGGGCATGGCCGTTACCTGCGCGATCGTGTGGTCGCCCACGCGCACCTGCAGCGCATCGGGCTGCAATTTGGTGCCACCGCAATCCGGGCAGCTCCGCGCACTCTGATACTGCCGCAGGAAGATGCGGATGTACTGCTTGTATCGCTTCTCCTCGAGCGCGTCGAGAAAGGGGAAAATCCCCTTGTAGCCGCGGCCTTTCGCGCGCAGCAGCTGCTCGCGTGCCGCCGCGGGGAGCGATCGCCACGGCGTATCGGGGGAGACGCCCAGCGCGCGTGCCTGCTCCACCACGAGGCGTCGTTCTTTCTCATACCGCGGCTTGGTCCACGGGTCGATCGCGCCCTCACGCACCGAGCGATCGGCGTTCGGGACGATCAGCGCTTCATCGTAGGCCAGCGTGGCACCGAAGCCGTTGCAAGTGCTGCACGCCCCGCGCGGATTGTTGAAGGAAAAGAGCTGCGGCGTGGGAAGCGGCGCGCGCGTCCCGTCGTTCGGACACTCGAAGCGCTCGGTGAAACCGAGGTGCGTGACGGGCACGTTCCCCGTCGACGGCCGCAACGACTCGGGAGGCAGCACCGCCTCGGGAAAGAGCACCACCGCGTCGCCATCGCCTTCCATGAACGCGGTCTGCACCGCGTCGGCAAGGCGGCCACGGGCCGGCGCCTCCACGCGGAGTCGATCGATCACGATGCGCGCGTCGGCGGCCGTGGCGAGATCGATGTCGGCCGCGAGCTCGTCGAGATGCATCACCTGTTCGCCGAGGGCGATGCGCACGAAGCCCCGCGCGCGGAGATTCTCCGTGATCACCGCATGGGTGACCTTGCTCGAGCGGATCAGCGGACATGCCACCATGAATCGCGTCCCCGCCGGAAGCGCCATCACCACATCCGTCACCGATTGCACGGTGTCGGGACGCAGCTCCCGGCCGCAGACGCGACAGTAGGTGCGGCCCACGCGTGCCCAGAGCAAGCGGAGGTAGTCATAGATTTCCGTGGCCGTGCCCACGGTGGAGCGCGAGGTTCGCGTGGGATTCTTCTGCTCGATGGCCACCGCAGGTGAGATCCCTTCGATCGAATCGACGAGTGGCTTCTCCATCCGCTCGAGAAACTGTCGAGCGTATGCCGACAGCGACTCCACGTATCGACGCTGACCCTCGGCATAGAGGGTGTCAAAGGCCAGCGACGATTTGCCGGAGCCGGACACACCGGTGACAACGGTGATCGCCCGGCGGGGGATTTCGAGATCGAAGCCCTTGAGGTTGTGCTGGCGGGCGCCGACGATACGTATGCAATCCTTCATTGGATGAAAACTATCGGGAACGCCCGTTAGATTGCGCTTTTCATGGCCACTCCGATCTCCTCCGATGACGACGCGCTGGGCAAGGCCTACGACGCGCGCCTGGTGCGGCGACTGTTGGAGTACGTGCGGCCGTATCGACCACTCGTGGCGGCAGCGCTGCTGTTCATCTCGCTGCAGGCCGTGATGCAGATCGCCGGGCCGCTGCTGACCCGGTGGGTGATCGACCGGGCGCTGCCGGCGCGGGACACCGGACTGGTCGTCCAGGTCGCCCTCATGTATGCCGTGCTGCTCGTCGCGCAATTCGGCGCCGCGTTCGGCGAGACGATGGTCACCTCGTTGCTCGGACAGCGGGTCATGCGGGACCTCCGCGCGGAGCTGTTTGCAACGCTGCAGCGGTTGCCGATCGCCTTCTTCGATCGGACGCCGGTCGGTCGGCTCGTCACGCGCGTGACGAGCGACGTAGAAGCGCTCAACGAGCTCTTCAGCTCCGGGGTGGTAGCGGGCCTTGGCGATCTGTTCACCCTCGTCGCCATCAGCGTGGTCATGCTGGTCGTCGATTGGCGCCTCGGCCTTGCGGCCTTCGCCGTCATTCCCCTGGTGATGCTCGCGTCGCGCGTTTTTCAGCAGCGGGTGCGCGCGGCGTATCGTGATGTGCGCACCCGGCTGGCGCGCTTGAACGCCTTCGTCAGCGAGCGCCTCGCCGGCATTCGCATCGTGCAGCTGTTCGGGCGGGAGCAGGTCGAAGTCGCGCGTTTCGATGGGCTCAATCAGTCGCACCTGGATGCGCATCTCAAATCGATCACGGTATACGCGCTGTATTTCCCCGTGATCGAGTTTCTCACCACCTTCGCGCTGGCGAGCTTGCTGGTCACGGCCGGCTTCCGGGTGGGAACAGGGGCGCTGACGGTGGGCACGGTGGCGGCATTTCTCCAGCTCGTGCGTCGATTTTTCCAGCCGCTGCAGGATCTGTCCGAGAAATACAACATTCTCCAGGCGGCCATGGCGTCGTCGGAACGCATTTTCGCTCTGCTGGACACCCCCGGAGCCCCCGGCCTCGACGCGAGCGTCGACCGGGACGCGCGTGTGGCGGCCCTCCGCACGGCTGGGGTGACGGTCACCTTCGATGAGGTATGGTTTGCCTACGGCGCCGATGGCGGCGTGACCGATGACCGCTCGGCGGCAGAGGACCGCGCGCCGTCCGCGGGTGGGGATGGGGAGCCAGTGTGGGTGCTGCGTGGGGTGAGCTTCCGGGTGGCGCCGGGTCAGACGATTGCGCTGGTGGGGCACACCGGCGCGGGGAAAACCACGATTGTGAACCTCCTCCTGCGATTCTACGAGCCGCAGCGGGGGCGGATTCTGGTGAACGGCCTCGATATCCGGGAGCTGCCGGTAGACGTGCTGCGGGCGGTTATCGGCTACGTGCAGCAGGACATCTTTCTCTTCGCGGGCGATGTGGCCAGCAACGTGCGATTGGGGGCGACGATCGATGATGCGGCGTTGGCTGACGCTGCGGCACGCGTGGGCGCCGACCGCGTGATCGCCCGATTGCCGGGACAATGGCGCCACGAGCTGGCGGAGCGGGGCGCCAGCGTGAGTGTGGGAGAGCGACAGCTGCTCGCCTTTGCCCGGGCGATCGCCGCCGATCCGGCGCTGCTCGTGCTCGACGAGGCCACGAGTGCGGTGGACTCCCAGATCGAGGCCGACATTCAGCGGGCCGTCTCGGAGCTGATGCGGGGACGGACCACCGTGGCCATCGCTCATCGCTTGAGCACGATCATCGACGCCGATGAGATTCTCGTCCTGCATCACGGCGAGGTGGTGGAGCGAGGAACACACCAAATGCTCCTGGCGCATCGGGGACTGTACGACCGTTTGTATCGATTGGAAGCGGGCGACCGTCAAGCTGGGCACGACGGGACGTCGGGCGCCGCTCCCGGCGCCGTCGCCTCGGGCGCGGGCGCGGGCGGTGCGCAGGAGATATCGCGGGCGGTCGGGCAGGAGACGGCGGACTCGTCGTCACGCTTGCCAAGCAACGCGACTCGCGGATAGCTTCGCTATTCAGTAGCCGTTCCCCTCAGGATCACCTGACACCGATTCCCCCCACCTACGTGCAGCTTTCCGTCGCCGCCGGCACAGATGTCGGTCGCATCCGTGCTGGCAACGAAGACAGCCTTTATGCCGATGCCGATCAGGAGCGAGGGCTCTTTATCGTCGCTGACGGTATGGGCGGGCATGCAGCGGGCGAAGTCGCGAGTGAGATGGCGGTGCAGATCGTCGCGCGCGATCTGACCACGGTTCGCGACCTCACCGGCCCCGATCCGCTGGCGCGAATGGGCGAAGCGCTCAGGGCGGCCAACCGGGCGATCTACGACCGCACGATTCAGGAAGCCGAGAAGCAGGGGATGGGGACCACGGCCTCGTGCCTCCTCGTGGGGAAAGGGCGGTACATCATTGGCCATATCGGCGACTCGCGTATCTACCTTCTCCGCGAGGGTACGCTCCGCCAGGTCACCAAGGACCATTCGTACGTGCAGGAGCAGGTGGACGCGGGATTTCTCACGCCCGAGCAGGCGCGCTACCATCCGTACAGCAACGTGATCACTCGGTGCGTGGGCGCCAATGCTGCCGTGGAGGCCGACGTGCTGCAGGGCGAATTGCAGAATGGCGATATCTATCTCGTCGCCTCGGATGGGCTCACCGGAATGGTAGAAGACCCGCAGCTCAAGAAAATCCTCGAATCCGGGCAAACGGCAGGGCGGATGGTCGATGCGATGATCACCGAAGCCAACCGCCGCGGCGGGTTGGACAATATCACGGCCGTCGTGGTGCACGTGGTGCAGGTGCACGGCGTCGGGGTGTCGGGAAGCACCGGCGAGCAGCCGATCGTCTCGCACGGCTGACATGGCGGATTCGTCAGTGCGCGAACTTGCCGAGCTCTACCTTGGCAACCTGCTCTACGCACTGGAGCGATGTGCCCTTTCGCTCGAAGCAGAGGAAAAGCCGCTCGACGCGGCGTTTTATCGCGGCATCGGGCGCAAGCTGGCCGACGCGCACCGAATGGCGAGATCCGGAGTGCCGGCCGCTGCCGTGACCGACGATTCCAGCGATCCTCACCCCAAGTGATGACCATGACGACGACAGTACGCCGCGTGACCACGCTCGCGCTCTCGGCTCTCACGCTACTCGGCGCGTCAACGGCGGCGGCTCTGCCCTCGCACACAGCGCGGCCACGCGCGGCCACCAACGCGGCCGGCTGCGCCATCCAGGGCGACAGCACGCTCGTCTCGCTGTTCGCCTCAGGGCAGAGCTTTGCGGACTTCCTGAGGGCGGCCAAGGCGCGCCGCGAGGGGTGGCTGCGCATCGCCGACAGCGCGCAGGTCGCGGAGGCGCTGGTGGAGCGCGCGAAGGCGGTGGGCGGAGAGTGGTCGCTGCTTGTGGTGGCGATCGACGCCTGCGGTGACAGCATGAACTCCGTGCCGTACGCGGACAAGCTGGCATCGCTCGTCCCCGGGCTGTCGCTGCGCATCGTGTCGCCGTCGGCGGGGCGAAGCGTGCAGCAGTCGCATCGTTCGCTGGACGGACGTCCCGCCACCCCGACGTTCGTTCTGCTCGATGCGGGAGGGAACGACGTTGGGTGCATCGTCGAGCTGCCTACCGAGATCCGAGAATGGGGACACTCCGTGCGTTCGACCGTATCGAGCGACTCGTTGCACGCCGGTATCCGCAGCTTTTACGCCCGCAACAGGGGAGTGGCGATCGCGACCGAGCTGGTGCAGCTGATGGAAGCGGCCAAGGCCGGCGCGCGGCGCTGCCAGCGGGGCGGCTGACCGCTTCTGCGCCGCTCGCCGAGGGCAGCTACCCCAGCAACGGCTTGCCGTCCTGCACCTTCGCTCGAACGACTTCGGCATCTTCGCGCAGGAGCCGCAGCAACGGTGCGGACGGTACCGGTGCCCGCTTCACGGTGAAGACCCGCAGCTGTCGTGCACTCTGATACAGCTCTTCGCTGAGCCGAGGCAGATTGATCGCCCCTTCCCACCCGGCAGCGGTCAGTTGCTCCACCCGGCCATCCCGCCGCTGTACCGGCATGTCGAGGCCGAGCATCTGGGTCTTGGCCGGAAAGTCGAGCAGCAGTGATCCGGCCGGCATCCCCAATTCGCGGGCGACGGCGTCTTCGACACGGCGGGTGAGCGCGTAGTCGCTGGCAATCCATTCGCCCATGTCATGACCAAGGGTGGCGGCGGGACACTCGTAGGCGCGCTTGTGCAGCGTGCGCCCGCGGAGGCCGTCCAGCAGGGTGCGCGCCTCGACAGGCAACGACGGCGTATCGAGGTGAATCAGCAGCCCCTCGTCGGTGAAACGCGACACCTCGGTCGCGGCCACGGCTTGCGCATCGAGACTGACAGCGACCAGCCGCTTGTACATGGCTGTGGCACTGCGCACGGCGTGATGCCAATACACATTGCGATACATCTGGTATTTGGCGAAAAGCAGCGACTCCAGAGCGGACAGCCCTTTTTCGTGTATGCCCAGAGTGAGTCGGCCGTGGTCGGGATGCGGCACGAGCAGTAAAGAGTTGAGCAGGCGGTCGACATCGATCTCGCCGTAGGGCACGCCACACATGAGCGCGTCACGCTTGAGATACTCGATCTTGTCGAGATCCAGAGAACCGGAAATAAGTCCCTGCAGCGCGGCGGAACTTCGCCCGGTAATGAGGGCGAACACTTCCGCAGGGGCGCTGTCACCCAGGGCTGCGCGCAGCTTCTCACCAATGAGGCTGCCGGTGAGAAGCGGGCGGGCGACTTCTTCGTGATGCGTCACGCCGATCTCTTCGAGCGCGTGCGAAAACGGGTAATGCCCTACGTCGTGCAACAGGGCCGCCGCGCGCACGATCTGTTGGTCATGGTTGCTCACGCCGGCAAGCGAGCCGCGTTCCTCGAGCAGGCGTAGCGCCACGCCGGCCAGATGCCAAGTGCCGAGGGCATGCTCGAAACGGCTATGCGTCGCACCGGGGTATACCAGAAAAGCGAGTCCGAGCTGCCGCACATACCGCAGCCGCTGCACGACGGGCGTTTCCAGCAGGGAAAGCGCGAGCGAGTCGAGTCGGATGTTGTTCCAGAGCGGATCGCGAAGGATTTCCATGCCGAAAAGATAGACGACGCACCGTCCTTCTGTCGTCAGTGGTGAGCACGCGTCAACGAAAAACCGGTGCAGCGGGTAAATGGAACAGGTTCTTTGACCGGCTTACGACGGCAATTAGCAAATGCCTCGACACCTCGTCCATCCATCGTGATTGCCCCCTCTTCTTTCCGACGCCTGCTGGGCGCGCTTGGGCTGCTGTTCGTGTGCAGTCTGTCTGCAGCCGCCCAATCGGTGGATATCATCCGTGGCCGGGTGACCGGCCCTGACGGCACGGCCATTCCGAGCGTGTTGGTCGCCGCCACGACGCTCAGCGGCAATGTCAGTCGCACGGCACGAACCGATCGGAATGGGCGTTATACGATCTCGTTTCCTGGTGGGGAGGGTGACTATTGGGTGACCTTTTCGTCGGTCGGTCTCTCGCCTCGTCGTTATCAGGTGAAACGTACCGCCGACCAGGAGATTCTGATCGCCGACGCGCGCATGGCGCCTGCCGCAGTGACACTTGAAGGGGTGAGCGTCACGCAACGCGCCGTGGTTTCGCGCGGCGACACGGTGTCGGATGTGAGTGGTACGGAGAAAACGGTCGATGCGACGGAAGGCTTCCTGAACGCCGAGCAGCTTGGTGACCTGGCGGCATTGGCGTCGGCGATTCCAGGCGTGCAACTGTTGCTCGGCGCCGATGGGGCCGCCGACGCGTTTTCGCTATTCGGTCTCGGTGGCGATCAGAACAACACGCAGCTGAACGGTCTCAATTTCGGTGACGCGTCGCTGCCCCGCGATGCCAATGTACAAACGTCGCTCTCCACGTCGCCGTATGACGTGGCCCGCGGCGGCTTCTCGGGAGGACAGCTGCAGGTTCGCACGCGCTCCGGCTCCAATTTCGTACGACGCAATCTGAGCAGCAATCTGATCTCACCAGCGCTGCAATGGACCGACCGCGCCGGGATTGCCACCGGACAGCAGTTTACGAACTTGTCACTCGGTGGTTCTGCCTCCGGGCCCATCAAAGTCGACCAGTCGTTCTTCAACAGTTCCTTCCAGATCGATCGGCGCCTGCAGGATCTGCAGACGTTGCTGAGCGACAGTGATCTGGGCTTCCAGACGGCGGGCGTCGCCTCCGATTCGGTTGCCCGTCTGCTCAGCATACTTGACGCCTCGCAGATTCCGATCAACGTGGTCGGTTACACGCCGCAGACGATCCGCACGACCGGCACGCTGCTGAGCAGCTTCGATTTTGTGCAGCCCAGTTCGACGCGCGGCAACACCTTCGCCGTGTCGATCACGGGGAATTTCAATCGCACCTCGCCAGCCGGCGGCGGCTTTGGCGGCTTTGGCGGCGGCGTCGGTGGCGTCGGTGGCGGCTTCGGCGGCGGCGGCGGTGGTGGCGCGGGTGGCCTGTTCACCCCGACGCGTGACGGTTCGCGACTCACCTGGGGTGGTTCGTTTCAGGCGCGGCACAGTGGATTGCTGGGCATCGCCGGCGTGTTCACCGAAAGCACACTCGGGTTGAGCGCCAGCCGCAACAGCGCCGACCCCTTCGCGCTACTCCCCTCCGGTAATGTGCGCGTCAACTCGGCACTCGACGATGGCTCCGCTTCCGTTCGCAATCTGCAGTTCGGTGGCAGCTCGGCCTTCAACAACGACTCGCGGAATTCGTCGATCGCCGGCAACAACACGTTGTCATGGTTCTCAAATGACAATCGGCACCGCGTCAAGTTGACCACGGAGCTGCGCCTCGAACGTTTTGCGCAGAATCTCGCAAACAATGAGTTCGGTACCTTCAGCTTCAACTCCCTCGCGCAGCTCGAAGCGAATACGCCCGCATCGTTTACACGAATCCTCACGCCGCGCCTGCGTCAAGGGAGCCAGATCGTCGGCGCGATGTCCCTCGGCGATGCCTGGCGTCCCACGAACGACCTGCAGGTGCAGTATGGGGTACGCGTAGATGGCAATCGGTTCGGTGCGGGCCCGCAGAGCAATCCCGCCGTACGTGCTGCGTTCGGCGTGGACAACGACGAGGTGCCCAATCGGCTGTACGTAAGCCCACGCGTCGGTTTCTCGTGGACGCTGGGGGAGGCCGATCAGATCACGCTGCTCCCCGGCATGGTGCGCGCTCCACGCGCCGTCGTTCGCGGCGGCGTGGGCGTCTTCCAGAATACTCCCGGTACGCAGCTGATCGCCAACGCGATCGATAATACCGGACTGGCCAGTGCGCTGCAACAGCTCACGTGCTTCGGCGCGGCGACACCCATCCCTGACTGGACGCAATACGCGGTCGACGTGAATGCGATTCCGCAGACCTGCGCCGATGGCACCTCCGGTACGGTGTTTGCGAATAGTGCGCCGAACATCACGTTGTTCGATCCGGCGTTCGCGGCGCAGCGGTCGATTCGCGGGAACCTGCAGTGGAGTGGTGCGGTGCTGGACAACCGCTTCCAGCTCACCGTCGACGGTACGTTCTCGCAGAATCAGCGTCAGCAGGGTGGCATCGACCTCAATTTCCCGAACGTGCAGCGCTTCACCCTCGGCAATGAAGCGGATCGTCCGGTGTTTGTGGCGCCGAGCGCGATCGTGCCGACGACCGGGCAAGTGGCCTGGCGTGATGCGCGGGTCAACGACGCGTTCGGTCGCGTCACGGCACAAACGTCCGACCTGCGCGCGGAAAGCAGGCAGCTCAACGTGAGCGTGCGTCCCGCGGTCTTCACTTCGCGCTACGGGTGGAGCCTGTCGTACGTGCTCGCCGACGTGCGCGAGCAGTTCCAGGGTTTCAACAGCACGACGGGCGACCCCACGGGGATCGAGTCGTCGCGCGGTGCCTTCTTCTCACGTCATCAGCTTCAGTACAGCTTCAATTACAACGCGTGGGATCGCGTCCGCATCGGCTGGTTCGGCAACATCCAGTCGGGAACGCATTACACGCCGTTGATCAATCAGGACGTGAACGGCGACAGCTTCGGCAACGATCGCGCGTTCATCTTCGATCCGTCGGTGGCGGGGCAGGCGGCGGTGCAGGCAGGGGTGCAGAACCTGCTCGCTACCGGGACGCGCGAAGCGGTGGAGTGTCTGCGGAGCCAGCTCGGGACGCTCGCTCGGCGGAACTCCTGCACCGGGCCGTGGACGTTGTCGGGCAACCTCACCATCGGCTTCAACTCGCTCAAGATCGGCTTGCCGCAGCGCGCGAATCTCTCGTTCCAGATCGCCAACGCGCTCAATGGTCTCGATCGGCTCGTTAACGGAGAAGACGGCCTCAAGGGGTGGGGCGCCAACCCCCGTCCGGATCAGACTCTGCTGTTTGTACGTGGCTTCAACCCCATCGACCGAACGTTCCAGTATGAAGTGAACGAGCGCTTCGGCTCCACGCGCCCGCAGCAGACGACGTTCCGTTCAGCTCCGGCGGCCATCACCATGCAGCTCCGCTACGATATCGGCCCGACGCGTGAGGAGCAACAGCTATTGCAGCAGCTGGACCGCGGACGCTCCAGTGCGGGCAATAAGCCTACGTTGCAGCAGCTGCGCGGCATCGCCAACTCCGGGATCATCAACCCGATGCAGCAGCTATTGCAACAAGCGGATACGCTCAAACTCACCCGGAAGCAGGCTGATAGTCTGGCCACGCTCAACCGTATGTACGTGCTTCGGTCCGACTCGATCTGGACGCCGGTCACCCGGTTCCTCGGCGATTTACCGGACCGCTACAACCATGATGTGGCGTACGATCGCTACAGGAAAGCGCGCGAACAGTCCGTGGATATCCTGATCGCCGTGGGGCCGGGCATCAGAAAGCTTCTCACCGATGCACAGTTCCGCATTCTGCCCACGTCGCTCGCGGCGTTCCTGGACAAGCGTACGCTGCAAGGGTTGCGTTCGGGAACGGCTGGTGGCGGTGGCGGCGGACGCCAATAATGCGCGACCACCGGTCTTCCCTCTCAACGACACAGACCATCATGCGTATGCGTCACGCAGGACAACCGATCCGTCGGGCGTTCGCCGGTTCATCGCGACGGCTCGTGGAAACGCTCCTCGCCCCGGCACTGCTCGCAGGAACGCTGCTCCCCGCGGTCGCGGCGGCGCAGGACTCCACCGCGATCGATGCACCGAAGAGCACCAGCACCATTCCGGTCCGCGATGTAACAGCGCCGTCGGCCCGGGCCATTCAACCGGTCACCGCCGTCACGTCCATGCGCGCGCTCCCGAACGGAGCGATCTTCGTCAACGATGCACCGCGTCGCCAGCTGTTGCTCTTTGACGCGGAGCTCAGGCACGTCACCGTTGTTGCGGATACGGCTCCGGGCGCGCTGATGCCGTACGGGTTGCGCCCCGTGGGTCTGCTGCCGTACCTGGGCGATTCGACCCTGGTGGTCGATGCGTCTACGCTATCGATGGTCGTGCTCGATCGTGACGGCAGGACGGTGCGCGTGATGGCGTCGCCGCGCACCAACGATATCAACATATTGTCCAACGTCAATCTTGGTTCACATGCGTTCGACCAGCAGGGACGACTGTACTATCGTCAAGGGCCCGCCGGTGGTGCGGGCGCCTTTGGGGGTGGTGGCGGGGGCGGTGGCCGGGGTGGGCAGTTTGGACAGGGCGGACAGTTTGGACAGGGCGGACAGCAGAATCGACAGCGGGGGATAACGCCGCCCCGAAATACGGCGGGCGCGGATCCGGCTTTCTCGGCTGGTACCGCCCCACAGGGTGGGCTGCCCTTTGGCGGCCCCGGAGGTCGCGGGTTCAATCCGGCCAATCAGCCCGACTCGGTGCCCGTGGTGCGTGTCGATTTCGACACGCGTACCGCCGACACCGTGGCGTGGCTCAAGGTGCCGCGTAATGAGTCGAGTATGACGCGCCAGGACGACGGCACGATGCTCATGGCGATCAAGATCAACCCGTTGCCGCAGGGTGACGACTGGGCGTTGCTCGATGATGGCACCGTGGCCGTGATTCGCGTACTCGACTATCACGTGGATTACTACGCCGCCGACGGCAAGCAGGCCGCCTCCCTCAAGCTTCCCTTCGACTGGAAGCGCATCAGCGACGACGAAAAGATTGCGCTCGTCGATTCGTTGGCGGCGTTCGCGAAAGCGGCGTCGGAGCGGCAGCAGGGCGGAGGACAGTTCCGCATGTCTTTCGAACCGGTCGCGCCGGAAAAGCTCCCCGACTATTACCCGCCCATCCGCGCGGGTACGTCGATCGCCGATCGAGACGGTAACCTGTGGGTTTTGCCGGCCACATCCAACCTGTCGGCGCAGCTGGCGCAGCAGTTCCGTGGCGGCGGTGGCGGCGGTGCACGAGGTGGTGCACCCTTCGGCGAGCGTGCCGCTGGCGACAGCACGCGCGCCGGTGGGCCACCGCCCGGCGCGCTCGGCGCAATGGCCGGGTTACCGATGCAGCCGCCGTTGGTCTACGATGTGATCAATCGGCAGGGAGAGCTCGTGGAGCGCGTGAAGCTACCGGCTGGCCGTCAGCTTCTTGGCTTCGGCGCCGACGGGAACATCTTTCTCGGAGCTCGGGAAGGCCGCACGATCGTCATCGAGAAAGTCGCGAAGCAGCCTAACTGATGTGCGGCGTAGAGGGTCTGTGCGCACGCCATGCAAACGCGGCGACGTAATCTGCGGAGGGATCAGCCCGGCGGACCAGCGCCAAGGATCGCAGGGGAAACCGCATCGCCAAACTTGGTGATGTTCTCGCGAAACATGCGAGCGAGTTTTCGCGCCTGTTCATCGTACGCCTTCGTATCCGACCACGTACCGCGCGGGTCGAGCACTCCGCGCGGCACGTCGGCAATCAGTTGAGGAATTTCGAGACCGAAGATCGGGTCGGTGGTGCCCGGGACGTCGGCCAGCGAGCCATCGAGTGCTGCGCGAACCATCGCACGGGTGTACGAGAGCTTCATGCGCTTCCCGACACCATACGGACCGCCACTCCAGCCGGTATTCACCAGCCATACGTTCGCTTTATGCTTGCGCAGCAGGTCGCCCAGCATCTCGGCGTACGTCGTGGGGTGCCACACCAGAAACACCGCGCCGAAGCAGGCGCTGAACGTCGCCTGCGGCTCGGTGACGCCGCGTTCCGTACCGGCCACCTTTGCCGTATATCCTGACAGGAAGTAGTACATCGCCTGCTCCGGGGTGAGCTTCGCGATCGGCGGCAACACACCGAATGCGTCGGCGGTGAGGAACACCACGTTTTTCGGGTGTCCGCCCTTGCCGTTCGGTACGTGGTTGGTGATGTAGTACAGCGGATAGGACGCCCGCGTGTTTTCGGTGATCGACTTGTTGGCGAAATCCACCGTGCGCGACGGCTGATTGAGCACGACGTTCTCGAGGATCGTGCCGAACATCTGTGTCGTCTGATAAATCTCGGGCTCACTCTCCGCCGAGAGATTGATGGCCTTTGCATAACAGCCGCCTTCGAAGTTGAAGGTGCCTTCGCTCGACCATCCGTGCTCGTCGTCACCGATCAGGCCACGCTCCGGATCGGCCGACAGGGTGGTCTTGCCGGTGCCCGACAGTCCGAAAAACAGGGCGGTGTCGCCATCGGCACCAATGTTTGCCGAGCAGTGCATCGACAGCACGCCTTGCTTTGGAAGCATGTAGTGCATCACCGAGAACATCGACTTCTTGAGCTCACCGGCGTAGCGCGTGCCGCCGATGAGAATCACCCGTTCGGCGATGTTCAGTACGATGAACGTGCCGGTGCGCGTGCCATGCCGCGCGGGATTCGCCTGAAATTCCGGGGCGTGATATACGGTGAAGTTCGGCGCGAAGGTGGCCAGCTCCTCGACGGGCGGCCGGATGAACATGTTGCGCACGAACGCCGCATGCCACGCGTTCGGCAGCACGTAACGCACACTCAACCGCGTGCTGCTGTCCGCGCCACAGTACAGGTCCTGGACAAACAGCTCGGACAACGTATCAAGATACTGCTGCACGTCGCTTCTGAGCGTCGCGTAATGCGCGGGGGACATGGGTTGGTTCACCGGTCCCCAATCCACATCACCTTCACTGCTCGGCTCCTGCACGACAAACTTGTCGTTCGGTGAGCGGCCGGTATGGGGAGATGTCACCGCAACGAACGCGCCCATATCGGCGAGGGTCCCTTCATTGCGCCTTATCGCTGCCTCGATCAGTTCGGGCGCCACGAAGTTCCAGTGCACCTGCCCGGTGGGGGCGAGCCCCTGGGGCTTGAGACCGTCGGTACTCTCGCGGCTCACGGTGGAAGACGGGGACAGCTGTGTCGCCATGATACGAGCCTCGAGAAAACGGACGGCAGCGGTGCGACGCGCCTGATGCACATCGCCCGGCGCTGCAAGTTTGTAGTGCGGGCAGTATCGCGCAGCGGTGACCACGCGCGCAGATTCGGCAAAAATTCGGGGCGGATATATCCCGAACTGGAAAGATGTCGAAGGCGGCCGCGCCACTCAAGACGTCGCCGCGTTCGGACATGCTAGGGAAGCAGGGTAAAGTCGGCGACGGCACCAAGCAGGAACCGGAGCGTACGAACATCCCGTGTACTGGGTTGAGCCGTAATAGGAGCCGCAAACATCACATCTGCCGTATCGTCGCTGTGGCCGCCGATGCCGACCGCGTGACCGAACTCATGTACCACGACGGCATCAAGTCGCTCCTGCGTGGCGAGGCGACCGGCGTCGACCCGAATCAGCACGGACACCAGCGACGCGCCTCCGGCAGCGAGCGACAGACGCTCGGCGCGCGGTCCGGTGGCGCAGAAGAAAGTGGATCCCGCCGCATTCGATGGCGTAAAGCTGCAGCTCCCCTCCGCGATCGAGGTGGCGGTACGCTGGTCATACACGATGATGTTGGCGCTCCCGATGCTCGACGCAGTGACCAGCTCGAACTCGCGTACGTCGGGAATGGCGTTCCACACCGCGCTGGCGCGACGTACGGCAGAAGACAGGTCCAATCCCGGCGTGTTGCTGGTACCCTCCACCCACACCGAGACGCGAGTGCCGCCGGGCCAGCGGTACAACAGCCCTCCCGTGAGGGAAGTGGGACTGTAGGCAAAGGCTGGGCGGGTGGCGGTGGGTGACTCGCAGCCCAGCAGCGCCCCGACGCACAGCGCCCCCGCCACTCGTCGTACGCGCATTCGATACTGGCGGCTCATCGCGTTATCCGGATGCTGGCCGTCGTGCGCTGAACCCAGCCCGCCGCGACAATACTGCCGCGGTCGCCGGCGCCGACCCGGATGGCGCCGTGTCGCAAGACGAGCGACAGCTGTCGTCTGCTCGGACGGGCCACTCTGGCCAGCGCCAGGCCGAGCTCGCCGAGCGGCATCACGCGCCCGGTATCGCGAAAGGGAATGATGTCCGGAGCGCCGATCTGTGTCGAGACGCCTGCGCTCGCCTCGAGCGACAGCTGCAGTCGAGTGCCTTTGCGCACCGGCGTCGACGCCGTCGCGGCTACCTCCAGCTGACGTACCGACGAGGCGCTCCGTGAGCTTCCCGCCTCCTTTACGGTGAGCGACTGCGTGGCGAATCGCGCCAGCACGCCCGCACGCTGTGCGTTGGGGAAAACGCGCGTGACCCCAATGCCGAGTTGCAGGCCCGTATTGCCGGAAACGGTAGGTCCGGGTGCTCCGGTAATCCAGGTGGTGGGGAACACGACACCAATCTCCGGCGCGGCGTTCCAGCGGGCCGGGAGGCCCTGTGCGCGCGCGCGCGACGCACCTCCGTGCATCATACCGAGCGTGACCCCAAGGGTCAGCACGACGGCAACCGGACCACCACGTACCGTGCGCTGCACGGCGAGTCTCATAGTTCCGCGGCGTAGCTGCGCAGTAACCTGAGCATGCGCCCGTCGGTCTCTGCGGGTGAATCCCCTTTCGGCGTTTCGATGAGTCGCGGCACATGCATCAGGCGCTCGTCGGTCATGATGCGCCGGAACGCCGACTCCCCGATCGTTCCTTCGGCGATGAGTTCATGCCGGTCGAGATGAGAGCCACGCTTCGCCTTCGAGTCGTTGAGGTGCAGGCAACCAAGTCGGTGAAAGCCGATGAGCTGTCCGAACCGCTCCATGACGCCATCGTAGTCCGTCGCAAGGTCATATCCCGCCGCCCACACGTGTGCGGTATCCAGGCAGACGCCGACGCGGTGCTGCAGCGGCGCGGGAATCCGGGCCAGCAGCGCGGCCATCTCCTCGAACGTTGAGCCGAGCACGGTACCTTGTCCTGCGGTGAGCTCCAGCAGCAGCATGGTCGGCCCAACCTCTGCCTCGAGCGCCAACGCGATGGCGTCGGCATTCCGCGCGAGGCCACTGGCGCGATCATCCATGAAGTTGCCGGGGTGAGATACCACCGCATCGAGCCTGAGCGCATGACAGCGGCGCAGCTCCGCGCGAAAGCTGTTGATCGAGCGTGCGCGCAACGTGTCGTCGGGAGACGCCAGATTGATCAGATACGAATCGTGCGCGCATGTCCACTGCACCTTCGTTTCCCGCATGGCGCTGGCGTATCGTTCCGCTTCGTCGTCGCCGATGTCGCGCTCAAGCCAGCGATTGGCCTGCTTGGTGAAAAGCTGCGAACCGGTTGCACTGATCTCGCGAGCGCGTGACGCGGCCTCCCACGTACCGCCGGCGATGGAGACGTGTGCTCCGAGCGGCGCATGGTCCCGCGACGAATCGCCGGCGTTTACGGTGATCGGGGCGGTAATCGATGGCGCCTTCGGTGCGGGAGCCTTTCGGGAGGCGACCTTCGGGGAAGCTGCTTTCGGGGAAGCTGCTTTCGGGGTACGGGGCTTGGTGACCGGCATCCGGGAAAGATGCGCTAACGCTGTCGGCGTAACCACTCCAGCGGATCGACGGCGCGCCCTTTGGGACGAATCTCGAAATGCAGATGGGGCGGCAAGTCGGGGTCGGTCGCGCCTACCGTGCCGATCACCGCACCTTTCTGCACCGTCTGCCCCTTCCGTACACCGATGCGGTCGAGCGACCCGTAGACGGAATAATCACCGCCGCCGTGTTGCACGATCACGGTCGGGCCGTAGGTACCGACGTTGTCGGCCAGTACCACCTCGCCCGCCGCGATCGAGTGCACCGATGTGCCGACACCAGCGCCGATGCCCAGCCCGTTCCACCGCGTCGTGGTGTTGTTCGGGTTCACGACGCGCCCGAAGCTGTAGAGAATCTCGCCGTCCACCGGCCAATCGAGCTTGCCGAGGTCACTGGTGCGAATGCTCGACGGCGCAGCCGGACGCGCATTCGGCGACAGCTCGGCGCGACGACGCGCGGTCTCCAGCGTGCTGATCACGTTGGCCACGCGGGCTTCGTCGCGCGCGAGCTGCGTCAGTCGCGCGCGCGTCTGTGTGGCGTTGCGCTGCACCACCTGCAGACTGCGCTGACGTCGTCCTTCCAGCTGGGCAAGCCGCGTCGCTTCGCGGTCCTTCTCCACACGATTGCGCTCCACTTCGTCCTGCAATCGGACCAGCAGCATGCGCTGCGAGACGATCTGATCGCGCAGTCCTTCCACCCGTCGCACCAGCGAGCGGTCGTGCACGGCCAGTTCATGGAGATACTTGTAACGCGCCACGAGGCCGGCAAACGACTGCGCCGATAACAGTGCTTCCACATCGTAGAGCTGCCCACGCTTGTAAATCTCCGCCATCCGCCGTTCGAGCGACGACCGTCGATCGAGCAGCTCACGCTCGGCGCGGACGAGTCCCGTGCCAGCCTCCGTCACTTCCTTGGTGATGGTTTCGAGCTGTTTGTCGAGCGCCTCGACCAAACGTGCCGTGGTGCGGCGCTGGGCTTCGAGGTTGTCCACTTCGTCGGCGATCGTTCGCGCGCTGCGCTGCAGCTCGGACATGCGCGACTCGAGGCTGCTCCGCTCTCGGCGCAGCTTGTCGAGCGCGTCCTGCTGTTGGCGCAGCCGTTGTTCGGCGCTGCCGGCTTGTGCGTGCACGGCATTCGCGGCGCCGGACAAAGCCAACAGCGCGGAGCACAGCGCGACGGCTGCGCGGCCCCTTGGCGGGAACGCCATCAGGCGTCGCGCCAGAGGTGACGAAGATGACGGCCGACCGACACCCAGCTTCCCACAAGGCCAAGCAGCCCGCCAGCGCCGATGCCCAGCAGCATCTGCTCGCGGCTGAAGAAGGTCGTGGTGAGCAGGTTGCGCGTGATCAGCTCGTTCGTGCCCCAGGTGAGCGCAATGGCGAGCGCACCGCCGGCGAGCCCCTTGAGCATCCCGTCAATCAGGTAGGGCAGGCGCACGAAGCCATTTGTGGCCCCCACCAGCCGCATCACTTCGATTTCCCTGGTGCGCGCGAGGATCGCCATACGGATCGTGGAGCCGATGATGATCACCGCCACGAGGGCAAACACGGAGCCGAGGACGCTACCAGCCAGAGCCGCGATGTTGCGAATGCGATACAGCTTCTCCACCCACTCCTGACCATAGCGCACCTCATCCACTACGGCGTACGTCTGCAGGCGCCTCGAGATCATTTGCATGGTGGCCGGATCACGCGCGCCGTCCTTGAGGCGCAGTTCCACAGACCCCGGCAACACCGCGCCTTCCATGACGTCCTGAAATTCCTCGAGCTCCGCCCGGGCCCGTTGGAGGGCGGAGTCGGGGGTGACGTAGCCGACGTCCGCCACCTGCGGGATCCTGGCGATCCCCGTCATCAACTCCTCTATCTGCGCATCGCGGGCATTGTTCACGAGGAACGCGCGAATCTCCACGCGGTCTTCGATTTCGTGAAGTGCGACGCGGATGTTGAGCGCCACGAGCCCGAAGAGCCCGAAGGCAAAGAGCGAGAAGGCGATCGTGACGATGCCGAGGATGGCCAGCAGTGGCGCGCGCCGGAATGCCAGCGCCACTTCACGAAAGGCAAGGCGCACGGCTAGCGTCGCCCCCGCATGTCGGCAACCAGACGCGCGACGTCGGTGCCGTCGTGCACGAGCTGTCCGTTGTCGAGCTCGAGGAAACGCAGATTCGAGCGCTGGATCATCGCCACATCGTGCGTCGCCATCATCACGGCAGTCCCTTGCGCGTTGATTTCGCGTAGGAGCAGGAATATGGCATGCGTGGCACGATCATCGAGGTTGCCGGTGGGCTCATCGGCGAGCAACACGAACGGATCGTTCACGAGCGCGCGCGCGATGGCCACGCGTTGCTGTTCACCGCCCGACAGCTCGTGCGGATACGCGGTAGCCCTGGAGGCGAGCCCCACCTGCGTGAGCAGCCGCGAGACTTTGGGTCGAATTTGTACATGCGGCGTGCCCGTTACCTCAAGAGCGAACGCCACGTTCTGCTCCGCCGTGCGGTCTGCGAGTAGCCGGAAATCCTGAAACACGATACCAAGCCGGCGACGCAGCTGCGGAATTTCGCGCGCCGTGATCGACCCGCTCGTGTACCCGGATACGCGTACCTCTCCGCTCGTGGGGCGTTCCGCCATCGAGATCAGCTTGAGCAGGGTGCTCTTGCCCGCGCCGCTGTGTCCGGCGAGGAAGACAAACTCGCCTTTCTGGATTTCGAAGGAGACGTCGCGCAGCGCCGCGCCGGAACGCGGATACTCCTTGGTGACCTGCTTCAGGCGGAGAATCCCTGCCACGTCCTACTCCAGCGCCTGGGTAAGATCGGCAATCAGGTCGTCGGCATCCTCGATGCCGATGCTCAATCGCAAATACCCGTCGGGAATGCCGATGGCGGCGCGCTGTGTCGCCGAGAGCTGTCGATGCGAAGTAATCCGCGGCTCGCTCACGAGTGAGTCTACACCACCAAGCGATGGAGCGTTCGCGAACAGCTGAAAGCGCGTCATCGCCCGCGTGGCTGAACCTGCGCCGCCCGGCAGAATGAGCGAAAGGATGCCCCCGTACCCGTCGAGTACGGAGCGGGCCAATGCATGATCCGGGTGCGACGGCAATCCGGGGTAGTGCACGACTGCGATGCCGGTCTGAGCAACAGCCCACTGCGCAAGACGCATCGCGTTCGCGTTCTGACGCTGCACGCGTACGTCGAGAGTCTTCAGTCCGCGTTCGAGGAGCCATACCGCGAACGGATCGAGCGCCTGTCCCCACCGCTGCATCTTCGTCCGCACTTCGTCCACTACGGCGTCGGTCCCGCACACCACACCCGCGAGGATGTCGTGGTGGCCGTTGAGGAACTTGGTGGCCGAGTGGATGACGACATCGGCGCCGTGTTCGATCGGACGGAAGTTGATCGGGGTGGCCAAGGTGGAGTCGACCACCAACGCGATCCCGAGCTCGTGCGCGATGGCCGCGGGGATGCGCACGTCCACCAGGCGCGTGGTGGGATTCACCGGCGACTCCACGAACAGCACGCGCGTGTTGTGCCGAAGATGACGTCGCCACGCGCGCGTCTCGGTGGGATCGATGAATGAGACTTCGATGCCCATCGCGGCGAGCTCCTGCTCGAAAAACAGCTGCGTGCCGCCGTAAAGCCACTGACTCGCGAGCAGATGGTCGCCCGGGCGGAGCAGGGCGAGCATCGTGCACGCCATCGCGGCGGTGCCGCTCGACAGCACCGCGGCCGCTTCCGCGCCCTCAAGTCGGGCAAGACGGCGCTCCAGCAGCGTCACGTTAAAGGTGTTGCCGTACGCCGTGTAGCGCACATCGGCCGGTTCGCCCGCCGGCATGCGAAACGTCACCGATTGTGCGATCGCCGAGACCACCGGCTCGCCGGTCTCGGCCGGTGCTCGCCCGCCGTGCAGCAACAGCGACGCACGCGTGAGCGGCAACATCGTCACACGCGGGTCCGCGCGTCGGTGTCGACTTTCAGCACCCGAACCAGTTCGGACACAGCCGCGCCGGCCACATCGCGCAAGACGGCTGCACCACGGGGAAGGCTGTCGTCGATTTCCAGATTCGCCAGCTCCGATCGGCGCTCTGATACTACCCGCACCAGTTCGCCGGCCGTAAGCAGCCGCACCAGCGCATCGTCGGCGCGGATGCGCACCAGCGGGCCGCGCTCGGCATCGCCGGTGCGCGTGGCGATGAAGCCCACGACCTGCAGCACGGGCGAGAAGCCGCTGAAAATGCCCAGTTTGCGCCGCTTGAATTTTTCTTCTTCGTCCATCATGCCCCCAACGCCTTCGTCACGGTTCCGGGCACGGCATAGCCATCGTCGCGTGTCATCAACAGGCGCCTGGTGCACAGGCGCTGCAGCTGGGCGAGCGCAAACGGTTCGTCGACGTGCAACATTCGCGCGACCTTGTCCGGCCATACCGGTCCGTGATCGCGCACGGTTTCCCAGTGAGAACGCTCGTGCTCATCCACGTAGCCGAACAGTTCGGCGCACCCCTCGTGCCACGACACGAGTGCCAGCGCATGGCGCTCGAGCACGGTCTCGATCGGATCGATGTGTCCGTCGTGAATGCCACGAAAGGTGAGATACCCCGGCGGTCCGTTCGCGTCGGTATACCGCAACAAGAGTTTGGCCACGATCTCGTCGGCGCAGGAGAAGTCGAGCAGGTTCACCTGTGAAAAGTCGATGGTGGTGACCGCCGGACCGCCGATATCAGTGACCTGCCGTTCGATCGCGTGGCGTACGGCGGCCCCGGTAGGTCGCGTCACGAGATTTGAATACAGCGCGCAGACGGTACCGCGCAGTACTGTGCCGACATCGATGGTCACGCTCATCGGCCCGCCCGGGCGCGTAACGCCGCGACACCGCGTGTCGGTGTCGGTACGTCACCGATCCGTTCGGGAATCGTGATCTGCATCTGCGCGCCGGGGAAGTAGGGGAGTGACTCCGTCATCGGCGAGTCTTCGTCCCACTCGGGAATGATGGCGATGCGCGCCGTGCCGCTGCGTACCGACAGCTTGCCTTGCCAGCGCCCCACGAAGCGACGGATACCGGCCAGTCCTTGGCCACGTCCGGCATCGCCGTGGCGGAAGCGACTCATGGCGCGCAGTACGGCGTCCTCGAGGGCCATGGCGTCGTCCCACCGATCGCTGCGACGGTGCATGGGTGAACTCTCGAGTGACTGGCGAAAGCCCACGCCGGCGTCGCACACGGCGATGACAACCACCCGGCGGCCGAGCCGACGCGTGTACTTGTACGTCTGGACGGCCACCCACCCGCCCAGTCCCGCGTGCTCCACGATGTTCTGGCACGATTCGCTGAGGGTCATGCCGAACGCGCCGGTAATCGCGGTGTCGAGTCCGAGCTGTCCATGCAGGATGTCGGCGGCTTTGTGCTGGATGCGCCCCACCACGCCATGCACGTCGTCGCTCTTGCTGATCGACGTGATCTCCAGCAACACGTCCGACTCGTGCGTTTCCCGCTGCCGCGGCAGCGCACCGTGCACGTCGTACAGCTCTGCCGCATGCCGGAAGAAGCCGGCGCGTGACCAGTACGACAGCGTGTCGGCATTCTCGGGCACCGTGAAGCCCAGACGTTCACGGCGTGACTGGGCGATGCAGAGCAGCGCGGTCAGGCCGTACGGTGACGCCCACCGCGCGTGACGGGCATCCACGAGGATCTTGTCGCCCTCGGGAGCGAGTGCCAGCTGCTCGAAGAGCTGTTCGACGCTCTGCTCATCGAGCGAAGGTGGCACGTTAATGACCGTCGTCACGAGATACTGAGCTCTCCACGAAGGTGATTGGCCAGGCCGGAGGCTCCACGATGCTCGACATTGCGCGACGCAGCGCGATTCGCTGCGGCCATGGCCTCCGTGAACATATCACCCGAAAGCAGCCGTGAGAAATGGGTCGAGCCCCATACATCGCCGCATCCGGTGGGATCGCCCGGTCCATCCACCCGGGCAGGCACGGCCGGAACGAGTCCGGTGCGCACCGCGCCGAACGCACCTGCGCCGCCCCGGGGCGATGTGGATAACGCTGCGCTGTGACCTCGCGCAGAGGGCAAGTCGTGCAGCCGCTCAAATCCCGGCGCGGCCACATAGACCGCGCCGCGCCTCCCCAGCGTGACACACAGGCACGACACTCCCGCCGCCATCGCCGTGGCCGCCAGCGCCATCGGGTCCGGTGCCATCATTTCCATCTCGTCTTCATTCACCTGCAGCACGTCGAAACAGGCGCACCACTCCGCCACGTTCGGCAACGGCCTCGGCACGCGGAGCCCGTCCGGCTGCACCGCCATCACGAGCATGTGCAGGTCGCAATAAATCGGACCGGTGAAGTGCGCGCGTATCAGCTGCGTGGTTTCGAGATCCAGCTCCCAGCCGCTGAGAAAATTGATATACAGGGCGTCCAGATTCGCCGCGTCGAGCACGGGCTTGAGTCCCATCCATGTCCACGCCGGCACACCCCCGGTGAGATGCTCCGTGCGCCGCTCGTCGTCGATGTAGCGCAGCTCCACGCGATTGTTCGGCTGCGGCACTTCGATGAGCGACGCATCCGGCGCGAGATGACGCAACGTGCGCAAATACGCTCGCCCCCGATCGGCGAGATCGCTGCCGATCTTCATCAGCGGCACGATGTCCCATTCGGCATTCAGCGCGGCGTCGAGACCGGACAGCGCATAGGTAATACCGCCCCACTCTTCCACCGGCACGGCACGCCGGTCACGTCCGTAAATGACATCCCACACGAATGAGCCGATGACGCCCACCCGCTTTCCCGGCATCGAGTCCGCGCGCCGGTCCGTGTGTGCCTCGGAGCCGATCACGCGGGGGCGCGCCCGGTGGTCTGCGCGATGAAGGTGGCCACTGCCCCCACCACGCCTGCGGTGCCGGGAAGCGTACCCGGAACAATGCGGCACGCGTCGACCGCCGGCTTGAAAGCCCGCCGACGCACTTCGGCCCGTAACGGCGCAAACAGTGCTTCGCCAGCCTGCGTGACGCCGCCCGCGATCACCACGCAGTCGGGGTTGAACACGTTCAGCAGATTGGCGATGCCGGTGCCCAGGAATCGCGCCGTGTCACGCACCACTTCGATCGCGATCGCATCACCTTCGGCGGCGGCGCTGTACACAATGGCCGCGGTGATGCTGTTGAGGTCTCCGTTCACCATGTCGGGAAGGATGGAGAGCGGTTCGTACGCGAGGGCCTCGCGTGCGCGCTCGGCGATGGCCGTACCGGACGCATACGCCTCGAGGCATCCGTAATTGCCACAGCCGCACCGGCGCCCCGTCTGGTCGATGGTGGTGTGGCCGATCTCGCCCGCGACATCGCTGGAGCCGTGATACAGACGTCCGTCAAAGATGATGCCGCCACCGATGCCCGTACCGATCGTCATTCCGATGACATTGCGCGCACCCTTGGCAGCGCCGATCCACCATTCGCCATACGTGGCGCAATTGGCATCGTTGTCCAACGCCGCCGGGAGCCCGGTGAGCGCCGTGATACGATCGCGGAGCGGCACATCGTGCCAATTCAGGTTCGGCGCCACGAGGACCATGCCGCGTTCCCGGTCGAGCGGTCCCGGCGCGCCGATCCCCACGCCCAGAAACGCGTCGCGAGAGACGCCCGCATCCTGCATGGTGAAAGCGACCGTCTCATTCACCATGCGCGCCATGCGCGTGATCACCGCATCCTCGCCCTCGAGCGGCAACGTCGGTTCGGATCGCAAGCCACATTGATGCGTACCATCGGCGGACATGGCGCACACGACAATGTTCGTTCCGCCAAGGTCGACGCCAACGATGTATCTGGAAGCAGAAAGGGCTGACATGGCCCAAAGATAATGCGGCGCGCTCCATCCGTCCCGTCTCGGGTACGACCCGGTGGCGATCACGCGCGTCGACGCGCAGTGGTGGAGCCGTCTGAAACCGGCGTTCCGCTACGGACCGCTACGGACCGCTACGGACCGTTCGTCACCGCTCGCACGTACGATCCGGTGTGCCTCAAGCGCGACCAGCGACGACGAGAGTTCACGCATGCAGCGCCAGTGACCGAGCGGACAGGTGACGGGGCCGTGCGCGGTGCACGGGCGGCAGTCGAGCGTGGGGTGACCCATGCTTTCACGCACCGTGGCCAGTGGCCCGAATCCCAGGCTCGGCACGGTTGGACCGAAGAGCGCGATCGTGGGCGTGTTCATGGCCGACGCGAGATGCAGCGGCGCCGAGTCGTTGGTGACGAGTACGCGGGCGCGCGCCAGGAGTGCGGCCGAACCTAGCAAGGTGAGTCGCCCCGTGGCGTCGATCGCGGCAGCGCCGCCGGCGGTGTGTACCGCCGCGATAATCGCTGAAGCGAGCGGTGCCTCGCCGCCAGCACCGATGACGACGATGCGCGTGGTCGTGGCCAGCGGTCCCAACGATGCGACCAACTCCGCCGCCAATTCGGCGAAGTACGGCCAGCGCTTGGTCGCCCACACGCTGCCGGGGGCGACGGCGATCAGCCATTCGTGTGGCTGTACTCCGGCATGGTGCAGCAGGTCGTTCACCGCCGCGTCGTCGGCGGAGCCGGGAAAGAGCGACGGCCTGAAGGCGTCGAGCGGTTCGTGAGCCGGATCGCCCGGGTCCGACGCCAGCTGCCACAGCCGTTCGGCGTGGTGTCGATCTCGTTGAAACGGCCGTTGCGCCGTGTACAAAAAGCGGCCCTGGGAGGTGGCGAAGCCGATGCGGTACGGGATACCCGCCAGCCTTGCCACCGCCGCTGTGCGGAACGATCCCTGCGCGAGATAAGCCGTCTGTGCGCCGGTCGCGCGCAGCCGTTGCGCGACACGCCGCATGCCGCCCCATCCGCGATCGGTCCCGCGTTTGTCGAACACGATTACCGACGACACGGCCGGGTGGTTGGCCAGCACGGCCGCATTCGCGGGTGTGGCGACCACGTGCACCGGACCCTTCACCGCGAGCCGTTGCAGCAGCGGCGTGGTAAGGATCATATCCCCCAAAAACGAGGTCTGGATAACCGCTGAGATCGTCAAACGGCGCCGGAATCAGTCAACCTGCAACACCGCCAGGAACGCCTCCTGGGGAATCTCCACGCTGCCCACCTGCTTCATCCGCTTCTTGCCTTCCTTCTGCTTCTCGAGAAGCTTGCGTTTCCGCGAGATGTCGCCACCGTAGCACTTGGCGAGAACGTCCTTGCGCAAAGGCTTCACGGTTTCGCGCGCGATGACCTTCTGTCCGATCGTCGCCTGAATCACCACTTCGAACAGCTGGCGCGGAATGAGCTCTTTGAGCTTCTCGGCGACTTTGCGTCCCCACTCGTACGCCTTGTCTTTGTGGACGATCACGGAGAACGCATCGATGGCATCGCCATTGATGAGCATGTCGAGCCGCACGAGATCGCTGTCGCGATACTCGAGCATCTCGTAATCCAGCGAAGCGTAGCCGCGGCTCACCGTCTTCATCTTGTCGAAGAAGTCGAGAATGATCTCGCCGAGCGGAAACTCCCAGTCCAGCTCCACGCGCGCGGTGTCGAGATAGCGCATGTTCTTGTAAACGCCACGTCGTTCCATGCCGAGCGTCATGATGGGACCGATGTAATCCTTGGGGCACATGATGCGCGCCTTCACGTAGGGCTCTTCCACGCGCTGGATCACCACTGCCGGCGGCATGAGCGCGGGATTCTCCACCAGCATCTCGGTGCCGTCGGTTTTGGTCACGTGATATTCCACGCTCGGCACGGTGGTCACGAGATCGAGATCGTATTCGCGCTCGAGGCGCTCCTGCACGATCTCCATGTGCAACAGTCCCAGAAAGCCGCAGCGGAAACCGAAACCCAGTGCCGTGGACGTTTCCGGTTCGTATTGCAGCGACGCGTCGTTGAGCTTCATCTTTTCGAGCGCGTCGCGGAGCGTTTCGTATTGCGTGGTATCGGTGGGGTAAATACCGGCAAACACGAACGACTTCACTTCCTGATAGCCCGGCAGCGCTTCGGTGGCGCGATCGTCCTGGTCGAAGATCGTGTCGCCGGCACGCGTCTCACGCACGGAGCGCACGGCGGCCAGCACGTAGCCGACTTCGCCCGCGCGCAGCACCGGGGCCGGTACCTGGCGCAGCTGCAAATAGCCGACTTCCGCCACTTCATAAATGTTGTCGGAGGCGCCGAAGGTGATTTTGGTCCCTTTGCGTACTTCGCCGTCGACCACCCGCACGCTTGGTATGGCGCCGCGGTACTTATCGTAATACGAGTCGAAAATGAGCGCGCGCAGCGGGCCCGCGGGATTGCCACGCGGCATGGGTACGCGCTTGACGATCTCCTCGAGCAGCTCCGGCACGCCGGTGCCTTCCTTACCGCTCACCTGCAGCACCTCTTCCGGAAGGCAGCCGATCAGGTCCACGACTTCCTGGCGCCGCCGATCGGGCTCCGCGCCCGGCAGATCGATCTTGTTGAGCACCGGAATGATCTCAAGTCCGGCGTCCATCGCGAGGAAGAGATTGGAGAGCGTCTGCGCCTGAATGCCCTGCGACGCGTCCACCACCAGAATCGCCCCTTCGCACGCGGCGAGCGAGCGTGAGACCTCGTAGGTGAAGTCCACGTGGCCGGGGGTGTCGATCAGGTTGAGCTCGTACGTCTGCCCGTCGTCGGCCTTGTAGCTCATGCGAACGGCATTGAGCTTGATGGTGATGCCGCGCTCGCGCTCGAGATCGAGCGTGTCGAGCACCTGGGATTTCATTTCACGCTTCTGCAGCGTACCGGTTTTCTCGATCAGCCGATCGGCAAGGGTTGACTTGCCGTGGTCGATGTGGGCGACGATGCAGAAGTTCCGGATGTGGCTTTGTTGCAACGGAATGCCTTGCTGAAGGGGCCGAGCGGATGCAGCCATATAAGATAGCGAAAGGCGTCGGAAAACGCGCGGGCGAGCTTCCGGCGAACAGGCCATGGACTATTCTTCGCCCTGATGACTTCGCGCGCCGACCAGCTCGATCCCGCCGTACTCGCGGCCATGGGCCACCTTGAACTGGTGGCACGATGGGTTGTGGATGGCTTCATCACCGGCCTGCACCGCTCCCCGCGCAAGGGATTCAGCGTGGAGTTCGCAGAGCATCGCCCGTATATGCCTGGCGACGATTTGCGCTACCTCGACTGGCGAATCGCCGCGCGCGCCGACCGATGGGTGGTGAAACAGTTCGAGGAGGAGACGAACACCCGGGCGAGCGTGGTGCTCGACGTGAGCGCCTCCATGCAGTGGACCGGCGATCCGGCGCGCCTCACCAAGCTGGCCTACGCGGAACGGCTGGCGGCGGCGATTGCGCTGCTGCTCATTCGCCAGCGCGACGCCGTGGGGTTGGTGCGCTTCGATGCCGGGGTGCGCAGCGTAGTACCGCCGCACGCGCAGCGGGCGCAGTGGCGCCGCCTCGTGGCCGCCTTCGATCAGCCTGGCGGGGGCGCCGAGTCGGATGTGGCGGGGGCGCTGCTGCAGGCCGGTCGTCTGGTCCGTCGCCCGGGCTTCGTGGTGCTGCTCTCCGACCTCCTCACCGATCCTGCCCCGGTCGCGGAAGCCGCGCGTACCGTGCGGGCGCGGGGACACGAGGTGCTGGTACTTCATGTGATGGACCCGGCGGAGCGGGACTTCCCGGAAAGCGGGGAAGCGCGCTATCGCGATCCGGAATCACGCATCGAGGTGCCCGCCTCGCCGACCGATGTCCGGTCTGCCTATCAGGCCACCGTGCAGGAGGCGCTCGTCGAGTGGCGGGGTGTTTTCGGACGCGCCGGCGCACGCTACGCGGTTGCCCTTACTGATGAACCATTCGGCCGCTCCCTGCGCCTGCTCGTTGGCGTGAATGGGCGCGGGCAGATGGTCTGAGCCTCACTGCCGATGGCCTTTCTCGCTCCCGCGTTCCTGGCGCTGGCGGCACTCATTGGCGTGCCGCTGCTGGTCCATCTGCTCCGCCGTCGTGTCGGGCGAACCGTGAACTTTCCGGCCGTTCGGTACCTTACCCGGATGGAGCGGGAGCACAGTCGTGAACTGAAGTTGCGCCATCGGGCGCTGCTGTTGCTTCGGTTGCTGGCCGTGCTGGCCCTGGCGCTCGCCGCCGCACGCCCGATCGCCCAACTCGCCGGTCTGGGTCACGCGCCGATTGCGGTGGCCATCGTGCTCGATAATTCGCTCAGCGCCAGCGCTGTGCGCGACGGACGTACCGTCTTCGACAGCTTACGTGCCGACGTCCGCCAGCTGCTCGATGAGCTGTCGGCGGACGACCGGGTGTGGGTAGTCACGGCCGACGGACGCGTAAACGGCGGCACGATCCAGGCCGTGCGTGCGGCGCTCGAGGCGATCCCGACGTTGGGAGGACGCGGCGACGTGCCAGCGGCCCTGCGGCGTGCCATCGGGCTGGCGCGCAGCGGTGCCCCGCGCTCGCCGGTGGTGGCCTTGATAAGCGACGGCCAGCGGAGCGCCTTTGACAGCTCCGTGGTGACCGCCGGGGATATCCCGGTCGTCGCCTTGGCGCATGCGCCCTTCGTTTTCGCGAATCGTGCGGTACTCGATGTGCAGGCCGAGCCGAAACGGTGGACGCCCTCGGGCGCGGTGTCCGCGGCGCTGGTGATCCCCGATTCCGCCGCTTGGCGGGTGCTGCTCGATGGCCGCACCGTCTCGCGAGGCGAGGCGGGCGCGTCGAGTCTGCAGGTGCCCACCCAGCTCGTGCAGCGTCTCGCGAGCACGCGAACCGGATGGGCACGAGGTAGTGTGGAAGTCGATGCCGACGCGTTGCGTGGCGATAATATCCGCTGGTTCGCGGTACGCGTGGCCCCGCCTCCATCGGTAGCGGTGCGTCCGGAGGGCGGTCCGTTTCTTTCGGCGGCCCTGGCCACGCTGGCCGAAGAACAACGTCTCACCCGCCGCGCAAAAAATCGCGACGACGTGGTGACGGTCTCGGCGGCCGATGCCTCCGGCGTGACGGCGCCGGCGCTGCTCACCGCACCGCAGGATCCCGTGCGCATCGGCGAGGCCAACCGCACGCTCACCAGGCTTGGCATTCCCTGGCGCTTCGGCGCCATTGCCCGCAACCTCGTACTTTCGCGTTCGCAGCACGCCAGTCCGGCCGATACCGCCACCCCCGCTGCGCAGGCGTTCGACGGCACGCCGGTGCGGTTACGGTATCCACTGGTGTATTCACCGGGAGCAGACGCGGGCGCCACGGGGGAGGTGCCGGATACCCTGGCCACGGCGGGCGGTGCTCCATGGGTCGTTGCCGGCAACGGCTTCGTGCTGATCGGCTCCCCGCTTGATCCCGACGCCACCGACCTCCCGCTGCGCGCGGCCTTCGTGCCATGGCTGCTCGATGCGCTCTCTCGTCGCCTCGGCGAAGACGGGCAGCTGGTCGAGGCGGTGCCGGGTGCGCGGATAGCAAATATCCGTGGGGCGACGACATTGGAACGTCCCGACGGCACAGTCGTTCCGTTGGCTGGAGCGCAGCTCGTCGTGCCCAACGAAGCAGGGGTGTACTTTTTTCGTCGCCAAGCGGCCCGCATCGGGGCGCTGGTGGTCAATCCGGAGCCAGAGGAGTCAGACGTGGGGCAGGGTGCAGGAGCAGGAACCGCCGCAGGCGTCGCGCCGTCGGCGTGGTTGGCCACCGTGCAAGGACGCACCGTGCAGCCTATGTCGCGTGCGTCGGAGTGGCGACGCGTGGTGCTCGAGCAGGCCGAAGGACGCGCGCTGCTCGTGCCGCTCCTCGCGCTCGCGTTGGTGGCGCTGATCCTCGAAGCCTGGTTCGCGAGCCGCTGATGGCGCTTCCCCGCCTGCTCGACGCCATTACCGCTCTCCCGGCCTTTGCCCGCGTCATGCGTGACCTTCCGGGCGCGGGGCAGATCCTCCGTATCGGCGGACTTGCCGGTTCGAGCGACGCCGTCATGGTGGCCGCTCTCGCCCGTGCTTTGCCGCAGCGTCTGGTTGTGGTCATCACCGACCAGGTCGGCGACGCCGAACGGTGGCTCGCCGATCTGCAGTCGCTGGTGGACGACCTGCCGGTGGCGCTGTATCCGCCACGGGAGGGCTTCGGCGAGGTCGAGCCCCATGCGGAAGTTGCCGGTGAGCGCGTGGAAACGCTTGAGAAGCTCACGCGGGGCGGGGTACGCCTGCTGCTGACCACCGCCCGTGCGGTGCTCGAGCGTACCGCGTTGCCGCGCGCCTTGGCCGGTGCGCGCGTAGAGCTTCGCAAGGGCGACGTGCGCCGGCCGGAAGATCTCGCGGCGCACCTGCTCCGTATCGGCTTCGAACGTGTGCCGATGGTGGAGGACGTCGCCCAGTTCTCCGTACGCGGCGGCATCTTCGACATCTACTCGTTCGGTATGGCCGAACCGGTGCGCCTCGAGTTCTGGGGCGATGACATCGCCGAGCTGCGACACTTCGATCTCAATACGCAGCGCAGCACCCGCGACGCCGAGCTTGCCCTTATCCTGCCGGTGGACATCGTCGCGGACGATGACGAGCAAACCGTGGAACGGGTCGCGCTTCCCGAGCTGTGGTCGCCCGACGCCGTGGTCGTGATCCCTTCCGGGAGCAGTGTACTCTCGGAGCTGGTGCGCACTTGGGACGAGGCTGCCCATCACATCGAGCTTGCCCGTCGTCGTGGCGAAGCCTTCGTGCACCGCGACCGGCTGTTCGTGCCGCCTCCCGAAATGGCGTCCACTTTGGCGCGTTTCGGCACATTGCGTATTGCCCCGCCGCCGCAACGCGCCGAAAGCGCAGCGGTCAGCGATACGCCGGTCGGCCCGGTGCCCGACGTGATCTTCGCCACGCGTGCCCCCGAAACGATCTCGCGTGACCTCCGCGTACTGCGCAAGCTGCAGCGCGATGGCCTGAACACGATCATTCTCTGCGACAACAGCGGACAGGCGGAGCGGCTCGACGAACTGCTTGGCGAAGACGGCCCCGTCGCCGCGTCGCTGGTGATCGGTACGCTCGGCGGGGGATTCATCATCCCCCACGTCGTGCGCGTGCTCACCGACCACGAGATCTTCCGGCGTGACCGGCGCCTTCGTCGGACGCGCCGCTACACCACCGGCGCGGCGCTCGACACCATCGGGGCCCTCAAGGTGGGCGACTACGTGGTGCACCTCGAGCACGGCATCGGCATCTATCGCGGCATCGAAAAGATCTTCGTGCGCGAGGCGACCATCGAGGCGGCCGTCATCGAGTACGAGGGCGGCGATCGGCTGAATGTGCCGCTTTACCGTATCGACCAGATTGAACGCTATCGCAGCGCGCACGACGTGTCGGACGACGCACCGGCACCGCGACTGCACAAGCTGGGCGGGAATCGATGGAAGCAGCAGCGTGAGAAGACGCGCATGGCGATTCTCGAGATGACGCAGGAGCTGCTCGAGCTGTACGCGAAGCGGAAAGTGACCACGCGCACGCCGCACGGCGCCGACGGGGCGTGGCAGCGACAGCTCGAAAGCTCCTTTCTGTTCGAGGACACACCCGATCAGCGTAAAGCCACCGAGGATGTGAAGCGCGACCTCGAAGGGGAGCGGCCGATGGATCGCCTGCTCGTCGGCGACGTGGGGTACGGAAAAACGGAGATTGCGATCCGTGCCGCGTTCAAGGCGGTGCAAGGCGGGCGTCAGGTGGCGGTGTTGGTGCCTACCACCATCCTGGCCGAACAGCACGCACGGAGCTTCGGCGACCGCCTGGCCGACTTCCCCGTTACGGTGGAAGTGATGAGTCGCTTCCAGACGGCGAAAGAGCAGGCCGCTGTCGTTGACAAGTTGAAGAAGAAACAGGTGGATATCGTGATCGGTACGCACCGCCTGCTCAGTCCCGACGTCAGCTTCGCGGATCTGGGGCTCATTATCGTGGATGAGGAGCACCGTTTCGGTGTGAAGCACAAGGAACGGCTCAAGCAGCTCAAGTTGCAGACCGATGTGCTCACGCTCACCGCAACGCCTATTCCGCGCACGTTGCATCAGTCGCTGGCCGGACTGCGTGATCTCACGCTCATGCAGACGCCACCACGTGACCGCTCGCCGGTCCTCACGTTCGTGGAGCCGTTCGACGATGCGCTGATCGAGGAAGCCGTGTCGCGTGAACTGGATCGCGGCGGACAGGTGTTCTTCGTACACAACCGCATCGAGACGATCAACGCCATCGCAGATCATCTCACCCGACTCGTGCCGCGCGCCAGAGTCGCGGTGGGACACGGGCAGATGAAAGAGCGCGAGCTCGAAACGGTGATGCGGCGGTTCGTGGAAGGGGAGGTGGATATTCTGGTGTCCACGCTCATCGTGGAGAGCGGGCTGGATGTGCCGAATGCGAACACGATGTTCGTGAATCGCGCCGACCACCTCGGCCTGGCGCAGCTGTATCAGCTGCGGGGACGGGTGGGTCGCTCGCATCGCCGCGCCTACTGCTACCTGCTGGTTCCCGACAAGGTGGATGACGACGCCGAGCGCCGGTTGTCGGTTCTTGAACACCACACGGAGTTGGGGTCGGGGTACCGGGTGGCCCTCAAGGATCTTGAGCTGCGTGGTGCGGGTAATCTCCTCGGGCCGGAGCAGTCCGGATTTGTGCACTCGGTGGGGTTCGACCTCTATCTGCGCCTGCTCGACGAAACCGTGCGGCAGCTTTCCGAAACAGGAGGGCAGAAGTCGTGGATTCCTTCGGACGTCTCACTCGACTATCCGTCGTACTTGCCGGATGATTACATCGGTTCGCAGGAAGCAAAGCTGGATGTGTACCGCCGCCTCACCGCGCTGCGCGACGCCCGGGAGATCGAGGCGCTGCGCATCGAGGTGCGCGACCGTTTCGGACCGCTCCCGGCTCCCGCAGAAGCGCTCTTCGCCAGTACGATGCTTCGCGTTCTGGGCGCGGCGCTCGGAGTGGACGGGGTGCTTGTGCGGGCGTCGGAGGCCCGTGTTAGTTTCAGGGCTGATGCGGTTCCGCGCCTCAAGGGGTTGTCGGCGGCGTTCCACGGCGTGCAGTTCCAGGTGGACGTCCGTCGCACACAACCGCTGGCTCTTAAGTTGACTCGATTGGGCGGTGCGGAAATGCTCGAGGGATTGGTGCGCGCGATGCGTGCCCTCGCTCCCTGATAGCAATCTGACGGCAACCAGTTCGGGGCCGTTGGGGTCCCACCACTATACCTTTTTTCTCCGGTGCCGGAGTTCGACCTGATGAAATCCTATCGTGTGCCCGTACTTGCCGCCGTCGCGTTTGCCGTAGCCTGTGGCGCAGCGTCCAATCCGGACGTAGCCGCCAAGGCCGGTGATCAGCAGCTGTCTGTCACGCGTCTGGCCGAAATGCTGGGCGCCTCACCGGCACCGCTTGAGAAGGACGTGGCGCGCTCAATCGCGGAGCTCTGGGTGAACTACCAGCTCCTCGGCCTGGCCGCCGCCAAGAACGATTCCCTGAATGACGAGAAGGTCATGGAAGGGGCGCTCTGGTCCAACATTGACAACATTCGCGTCAAGAAGTTTTACGACGAAGTGTCCAAGGGATGGGATTCGCTCACCCCCGGTCCCGACGAACAGCGTTACATAGGCGGCGAAGCCTTCGCGGCTCGGCACATTCTTGTGAAGGTCGAACCCAACGCCACCCCTGAGCAGCGTCAGGCGGCCCGGAAAAAGGCCGAGGGAATTCGGGCCGAGGCGACGCCGGCCAACTTCGCGACCCTCGCCGCCAAAAGCGACGAGCCGGGGGCGGCGGAGCGCGGCGGCGACCTTGGTCTTTTCGGCCGCGGCATGATGGTGCCCGAGTTCGAGAAGTGCGTCATGGCCATCAAACCCGGCGAAGTGTCGCCGGTGTGCGAAACGTCGTTTGGTTACCACGTGATCTATCGCTCGCCGTATGCCGACGTGGCCGAGAAGTTCGCCCCGGTGGCCAAGCAGCGAAACGTCCAAATCGCGGAGAGCACCTATCTCGCGCGCGTCGAATCGGTGAACAACGTCAAGCTCGCCGGCAGCGCCACGGTGAAGGCCAAGGCCATCGCCCGCAATCCGCTCGGCTACGCCAAGGACAATGCTGCGCTGGCCGAATACAAAAACGGTGCGCTCACCGCGGCGGAATTTGCCGATTGGGTGGCCGCCTATCCGCCCACCGCGCAGATCCGTCCGCAGCTTCTGAACGCCCCCGACTCGCTTGTGGAAAAGTTCGTGCGCCAGATCGTGCGCAATGAACTGATCCTCGAGCAGGCCGACAGCGCGAAGGCGAAGGTGGATACCGCCGAAATGGCCAACCTGTTTCTGAACTTCAAGCAGGCCGTGACGCAGGCGTGGACGTCGCTCGGCGTCGAGCCCGCGAAGCTGGCCGACAGTGCGAAGGCCGGCGGTGACAAGGCCAGGATCGCGTCGGCGCGTATCGAAGCGTATATCGACAAGCTGTTCGCCAACGAAGCGCAGTACGTCGAAGTGCCGTATCCCGTCGCCCGTGCACTTCAGACCAAGTATGACTTCGCCATCAATGACGCCGGTCTCGATCGCGTCGTGGAGCGGGCCAAGACAATTCGCGCCACAAAGGACTCGCTGTCCGCGCAGAAGGGCACGTTGGGCGCTCCGGGCGCTCCTCCGGCGCCGACGCCGGACTCGGTACCGCCGGCCCGCTAAGCGATTGCGCTCATCCGTCAGCAACCTCGGTCGTCCATTCGGGTACTTTACGACATGATGCCCAGACTTGTTCATCTGCTGACCGGCGCCGCGATTCTCGCGGCGCCGGTATCGCGTTCCCTGTCCCAGGGGGCCGTGAAGCCCGACAGCGCGGCGCTCGCTGACACCAACCGCACCGTGCTACCGGTAGACGGCATCGCGGCCGTGGTGGGTGACCAGGTAATCCTCGTGTCCGAGGTGCTCGCAGCCGTCAACCGGAGACGGGCAGAGGGTGCAGAGGTCAAAACGCCCAAGGAACTCGCGCAAATCGAGATGGATGTATTGAATTCGCTTATTGAAGCCGAACTGTTGGTGCAGAAGGCGACAAAAGAGAAAATCGAGTCGAACGACGCGGATATCCAGAAAACGATTGACGAAAGGGAGAAGAAGCTCCGTCCGCAGTTCAACTCGGATTCGGAGTTTCGCCAGGCGCTCAAGGGGGCCGGTTTCGGAACGCTCGAGGAGTGGCGGAAAGCCCAGTTTGATCTCGAGCGTCGCGAAAATTTGCAACGTGACGTGGTCCAGAAGCTGCGCGCCGAGGGGAAGATGACCGCCATCAACGTCAGCGAGCGTGACGTCACGGAGGCATACGAGAGCAATCGGGAGCAGTTACCTCGCAAGCAGGCGCGCGTTGGGCTGCGGCAGATCGTGATCGCGACCACGCCATCGGAGTCTTCCAAGTTGCGCGCGCGCGCACGCATCGATTCGCTTCGGGCGGAGCTCGAGCGGCGTCCGGCGGATTTCGAGAGCATCGCGAAGCGTGAGTCGATGGATCTGGCTAATAAAGATCTGGGCGGCGACCTCGGGTGGAACCGCCGAGGACGCATGGTGCCGGAATTCGATCGGATGATGTTCGCGCTCAATCCCGGAATGATCAGCCCGGTGGTGGAAACGAGCTTCGGCTTTCACATCATTCGCGTCGATCGCGTGCAGCCGGCGGAAGTGAAGTCGAGGCACATCCTGATCCGTCCGACCGTCGATTCCACCGACGAAGCGCGTGCACGCATGCTCGCTGACAGCATCGCCGCTGCGTGGCGCGCCGGCGGCAGCTTCGACTCACTCAGCGTCAAGTATCATGATGACGCGGCTGGTGAGGAGAAGACGATCCCCGAATTTCCGCGCAGCGAACTGCCGGAGGTATATCGGAACGCGCTGGAGGGCAAAGAGCTCAACGCCATCGTTGAACCTTTCGAGATCCCCGATCCGACCGGCGGAAAAAAGTTTGTCATCGCGCAGGTCACGTTCCTCGATGAGGCGGGCGAGTTCACGCTGCCTCAGGTGCGCGATCGGCTCCGTCGGCAGCTGTCCGAAGAGCGCAGCTTTCGCCGACTGATCGATTCGCTCAAGAGCGAAACGTACGTATCGGTACGCTACACTCCGCAAGAGGTGGTGGTCTTCTGACGCAGACGTCGTCGGGGATGCGCGTCGGGATCACCCTTGGTGACCCTCGCGGCATCGGGCCCGAAATCGTCCTCACGGCGCTCCGCGATCCCCGCATACGGGCGCTGGGCGCCTTTTGGCAGGTGATCGGGCCGTCCGGCACCGTAGTGCCTCCGGATGTGCGGGTGGGGGAGTGGGAGCGCGCACACGGGGAGGAGCGGGCCCGCGCGCAAGCAGGACGGCTTGCGGGGCTTGCCGTCGAGCGGGCGACCACCCTGGCGCTGAGCGACCGGCTGGATGCCATCGTCACGGCGCCGCTCGACAAAGCGGCGCTACACGCCGGTGGCTACGATTATCCCGGACACACGGAAATGCTGTCGGCACTGGCGGAGGTGCCGACTACGATGATGCTTGCGTCCGACCGGCTGCGGGTAGTGCTGGCGACCACGCATATCGCGCTGCGCGACGTGCCTGCGGCGTTGACGCGCGACGCGGTGATGCAGGCGGCGGCGGCGGCGCGGGCAGGACTGCAAAACGACTTCGGGATCGCCGAACCGCGCATCGCCTTGTGTGCCCTCAATCCGCACGCCGGAGATCACGGGCGCTTCGGCAGCGAGGACGATACGCTGTTGACTCCTGCGGCGCGCGACGCCGGCATTGCCGGACCGTTTCCGGCAGACACCGTGTTCGTCCGCGCCATGAAGGGGGCGTTTGACGCCGTTATCGCGCCGTACCATGATGTGGGGATGACCGCGATCAAGGTGGCCAGCTTCGGCAGCGCCGTGAACGTGACGCTGGGGCTACCGTTTGTGCGTACAAGTCCCGATCACGGTACCGCGTTGGACATTGCCGGGCTGGGGATCGCCAGCGCCGAGAGCCTGATCGCGGCAATGACGCTGGCGGTGGAGATAGCGGAGCGAAGGCGCGGGGCGCGCGGTCGGTAGGCTAGGGCGTCGTGTTAGGCGGCCGTTCAGCCTCGGGAAGGTCGCCGCGACGTCGGGTGTACTCGGGGCGCAGGCTGTATCCGTAACCACCGAATACCTCGCCGCCGCGCAGGTAATCGTGGCCGTAGCCACGTCCGATCGGGTAATGGGCTTGCTCGTCGCGCTTCTTCGGCTCGTGCATTGGCGCCTCCGGAAGGGGGTGTCCGCTGAGGCTACCGAGAGGTTCGGAGGGGCGCAAGCTGATCCGCAGGCGGTACAAAGGTGGTGCTGGCAGCCCGTTGTCTTCGGCGGGCAGTCTCTGCTAGCTTTTGAGGCTATGCAGATTCGTAACATCGCCATCATCGCGCACGTCGACCACGGGAAGACCACCCTCGTCGACAAGATGCTCCGCCAAGCGGGAGCGTTCCGCGAAAATCAGGTCGTTGAAGAACGCGTGATGGATTCCAATCCGCTCGAAAAAGAGCGCGGAATCACCATCCTCGCAAAGAACACCTCCATCCGCTGGCGTGACACGAAGATCAACATCGTGGATACGCCGGGGCACGCGGATTTCGGCGGCGAAGTGGAGCGCATTCTGCGGATGGTGGATGGCGTGCTGCTCGTGGTCGACGCGTTCGACGGCCCGATGCCGCAGACCCGTTTTGTACTGCGCAAGGCCCTCGAACTCGGACGGACACCGATCATCGTGATCAACAAGATCGATCGTCCCGGTGCCGATCCCTTGCGTGTGCATGACGAGGTGCTGTCGCTGTTCATCGAGCTCGAAGCCACGGAGGAGCAGCTGAACGCCCCGGTCGTGTATGCGAGTGCGAAGCAGGGGATCTCCACGCTCGACATGGATGTCGAGCCCACCGATCTCACGCCACTGTACCAGACCATCGTGGACACCGTACCGCCGCCTCCGTCGGATGCGAGTGGGGCGTTTCAGATGCTGGTCTCCACCATCGATTACTCGGCGTACCTCGGTCGCATGGCCATCGGCCGCGTGGAGCGCGGCACAATTCACCTCGGGGACTCGATCACGCTGCTCCCGTTCGAAAGCGAGAAGCCCATCCAGCGCGGCCGCGTGGCGAAGCTGTACGGCTACGAAGGGCTCGAGCGCATCGAAATTCAGGAGGCCACGGCCGGCGAGATCGTCTTGCTGGCCGGCTTCGAAGATGTGGACATCGGCAGTACGCTCACCGACCCCGACGTGCAGGAAGCGTTACCGGGCATCAGCGTGGAAGCGCCGACGATCAGCGTGGACTTCGTGGTGAACAATTCGCCGTTCGCGGGCAAGGACGGCAAGTTCGTCACTTCGCGTCAGCTGCGTGAGCGGTTGTACAAGGAGCTTGAGCGCAACGTGGCACTCAAGGTCGAGGACAGCGATTCGACCGACGCGTGGAGCGTGTCAGGACGTGGCGAACTGCATCTGTCCATTCTCATGGAAACGATGCGGCGTGAGGGCTATGAATTCCAGGTGTCGCGTCCGCGGGTGATTACACGCGTGGATGAGCGCGGGCAGAAGCTCGAGCCGTTCGAAGAGCTGGCGATCGATGTCCCGGAGGAATATCTCGGTACGGTCATCGAAAAGCTCGGGCCGCGCAAGGCGGAGATGATCGAGATGAAAAATCCGGGACAGGGACTGGTGCGCCTGTTGTATCGGGTGCCGGCGCGCGGCCTGTTCGGGTTCCGGAGCGAGTTCCTCACGGATACGCGCGGTACCGGAATCATGCATCATCGCTTCCTCGAGTACGGGTCATGGGCGGGTCACCTGTCGGGGCGTTCGCGCGGCGTGCTCGTCTCCATGGAGAACGGCACCATCATCGCGTTCGCGCTCTTCTCGCTGCAGGAACGTTCCACGTTGTTCGTGGAGCCGGGCGACGCCGTGTACGAGGGAATGCTGGTCGGTGAGAACTCGCGTCCCGGCGACATGGATGTGAACCCCACGAAGGAAAAGAAGCTCACGAATATCCGCACCAAGAGCACCGACGAAAACATCACCCTCGAGCCGCCGCGTGAGATCACGCTGGAAAGCGCTCTCGAGTACATCGAGGATGATGAGCTCATCGAGGTGACGCCGCGCAGTATCCGCCTGCGCAAACGGCTGCTTTCCACGAGCGACCGCAAGCGCACCAGTCGCGAGAGCAAGCGGGAGCGCGACCGCTCGTCGGTGTAAGCGAATGGGTCACGCCTCGCACGGCCTGGTCGCTCGTACCGGTCCGGCAGGCGGTGTTGCGTAAAAACGGTTACGTTCGCAGGCCCATGGGTTGCAATCTCGCCGTCGCTCGCTGATACTTGCGGTGTGGTACGGCTGGATGCAGGCGCGGTCTCTTCGAACCCCACGGGTTCTTCTTTATCACATTTGCAGGAGAATCTTCTCATGTTGGAGCTGTTCGGGTCGTCGTCCATGGACGCGCTCGAAGAGAAGGTGCAGTCTGCGGCGTTTGTCATGGCCGCCGACGATGATGCTTTCGACGACGAGGCGCTCGACGAGGATGACCTCGACGAAGACGACGATGTCGATTTCGATGATGACGATGACGATGACGATGACGATGACGATGACGATGACGACGATGATGACGAGGACGGCGATGCAGACGAGGTCGAAGAACTCGACGGCCTTGGCGGGATGGGCGGATTCGTCGACGAAGATGATCCCGACGCGTAAGCGGTAGCGCCGTGATGCGGAACAACGGGCGACACGCGTAGTGTCGCTCGTTTGCATTTGGCCGGACCAGGAGTGCCGACGTCTCGAGCAGTAACTCGCCGCCCTTGTTGACGCCGGCAGCGCGGGATATATTTGGGGGCTCTGGTGTAGCGTTCGGTGCTCTCGTGTCTTGCCAGTGCGGGACGGGCCTTTAGCTCAGGTGGTTAGAGCGCACGCCTGATAAGCGTGAGGTCGTAGGTTCAACTCCTACAAGGCCCATGACACAAACGGCGGCTCCATCGAACTCTCGATGCAGCCGCCGTTTGCGCCTCATGGCCGGGGCATCACGGTCACGGTCATGGTCACGAGCCGCGTCGCCACGCTGTGTACGTGCCGTATTGCTTCTATATGCACCCAAGCTGGAATCCACGCGATGCCAACTTCCCTCCGCTATTGCCGATGAGACACAGACGAGCACCATGGTCATGGTGGCGGTCGGTCTGTCATGTGAGTCTCAGCGCAATGCTGGTGCCGCCGTCGGCAGCCCTGTCCGCGCTCTCCGTGGGCGGTGCGCTGTCCGCGCAAGGCGCTCCGGGTGCGGTACCGCGTTCAACGCCGGTGTCGCCATACTCCGTTTCGCTCGCGGCCTGCGACGTGGGCGACTATGCCGTTACGCTGTTTGCCGCAGTCGCGGCGACCCAATCGCGTGGAACACCGCCACTCGAGGCGCGCGCGATCTGGCTCGACGCGCGCACGGTCCGCTGGCCGGGAACGCATACCGTGCCGGCGGGAGATCGGTTTGCGCTGTACACGAGTGCGACCGCGGCGCTGGTGGCCGCGCCAGGCGAGCCGGTGCGGGGGGCTGATCGTCGCTTCCGGCTGACGGTGCGGCGGGCACCGCTCGCGCCTGCGGTACGTCGCCGCTTCGCCTACGTGGACAGCGGCGTCACGCTGACCACCTCCGCGGCGGATACCGAGCTTCGCAGCGGGCACCGGCAGCAACAGTGGCTGGTGCAGGAGGACGCGCAGGGGCGCGTGCAGCGTGTGACGGCGCTGCAGTCGTCGGGGGCGCTGGACGACCTCTATGCGGCGGCGGAGCCGTTGACGGACCTGGGCGTGCAGGTCACGGGGGCGCAAGCGCAATGGCTGCTGTGGGCGCCCAGCGCGCAGCAGGTGAGCGTCTGTGTGCACCCCGCCGCCGACGCACCCGCATCGCGGGTGGTGCCCCTGACGTTGAACGCGCGTACCGGCGCGTGGCGCGCCACGCTGGCGGGCGATCTGCGCGGTCAGTACTACCGTTACCTCGTGGATGTGGTCGTGCCCGGTGTCGGCGTGGTGCGCAATCGGGTTACCGACCCATACTCCGTAGGCCTCTCGGCCAACTCCACGCACAGCTACATCGCCGATCTCGCCGCGCCGGCGCTCGCGCCACAGGGGTGGCGGGCTCACCGTGATTCGGTGCGCCGGGGCGCGAGCGCGTCACGCGTGAAGTCGCCGGTGGATCTGGTGATCTACGAGCTGCACGTACGGAACTTCTCGATTGGCGACAGCACCGCGCCGGCGTCGCATCGCGGCAAGTATCTCGCCTTCACCGACAGCGGCAGCACTGGTGTCGCGCAGCTGCGTGCGCTCTCACGTGCCGGCGTGACCGATGTGCACCTGTTGCCGGTGTTCGATCTGGCGACGATCCCCGAGATCGATTGTCGCACGCCGTCGCCCCGCGGTGCCCCAGACAGCGACGCACAGCAGGCGACGGTGATGGCCGTGGCGGCGCAGGACTGCTTCAATTGGGGGTACGATCCGTATCACTATACCGTACCAGAGGGGAGTTATGCCTCCGATCCGCGCGATGCGGCGGTGCGTATTCGCGAGTTTCGCCGCATGGTGATGGCGCTCAATGCGCTCGGGCTGCGCGTGGGAATGGACGTGGTCTACAACCACACGACCGCTTCGGGGCAGCAGCGTACAGCGGTGCTCGACCGTATCGTGCCGGGGTATTATCATCGCCTCGATGCCGCCGGCAAGGTGACAACGTCCACGTGTTGCGCGAATACTGCCACGGAGCATCGCATGATGGCCAAGCTCATGGTGGAGTCGGTGGCCACGTGGGCGAAACAGTATGGCATCGAGTCGTTCCGCTTCGACCTCATGGGGCATCAGCCGCGTGCCGCGATGCAACGCGTACAGCTGGCCGCCAACGCGGCGGCAGGGCGTCACGTGCATCTGATCGGCGAAGGGTGGAACTTCGGTGAGGTGGCGGACGGACAGCGATTCGTACAGGCGTCGCAGCTGTCGCTGAACGGCAGTGGTATTGCCACCTTCAGTGACCGGGCGCGCGATGCCGTTCGTGGCGGTGGTGCAGGGGATAATGGCGGCGCGCAGATCGCCCGTCAGGGATACATCAACGGGTTGGTGTACGCGAGCAATGACTCGGCGCCACGAGATCTGGCCGCCGACGCCTTGCCGAACGCCGCCGACATGGTGCGTGTCGGTCTGGCTGGCTCACTGCGGTCTTACCGACTGCACACCGCCGCCGGCCGCGTACAGCGCCTCGATCAGCTCGTCTACGGCGGCAACCAGCCGGCGGGCTACGTGACGTCGCCGGCAGAGGTCGTGAATTACGTGGAGAATCACGACAACCAGACGCTCTTCGACCTCAACGTATTCAAGCTGCCACGAGCAACTTCTCGCGACGATCGGGCGCGCGTGCAACTGCTCGGCTCGGCCGTCGTCGCCTTCAGCCAGGGGATTGCGTATCTGCACGCGGGGCAAGAGCTGCTGCGGAGCAAGAGCCTCGACCGGAACAGCTTCGATTCCGGCGACTGGTTCAACCAGCTGGACTGGACGCTCACCGACAACGGATTTGGACAGGGGCTGCCTCCGCGCGCCGACAATCAGCAGAGCTGGCCATTGATGCGCCCGCTGCTTGGCGATAGCACCATTGCGCCCACGCCCGCACTGCTCCGGTTCACACGTGATGCCACGCTCGACCTGTTGCGCATCAGGAACAGCTCCACACTCTTCCGCATGCGTACGGCCGCCGACATCGGCGCACGACTCACGTTCCACAACACCGGTCCCGAGCAGGTGGCGACGGTGATCGTGGGACACCTGAATGGCGTCGGATACGCGGGCGCGCAGTATCGCGAGGTGCTGTACGCGATCAATGTCGATACCGTGGCTCAGGCGATCGCGCTGCCGACCCTCACGCGCGTGCCCTTCGTGCTGCATCCGGTACATCAGCGCGCCGGTGCCGCCGACACGCGCGCCGTGCTCTCGGTGTGGAACGCGGACGCCGGCGTATTGTACGTGCCCGCCCGCTCGGCGGTGGTGTGGGTGCGCCGATAACCGGCCAGTCCGCTAGTATGTCTGGTATGACGGCACATTCTGTTCCCGGCACATTGGCGCACCGATTTCACCATTGGCAGGTTGGCTCTGCGCGAATCGGTGCGACGTCGGTGCAGGTGGCGAGCAAGCCCGGAGTTCCTGCCCACGGCGGCATCGATCCGGCCGCGATGATGTTAGCCGAAGCGATTTTCGCAGCGGATGTGGAGCGTTCGGTGCATCTGCACTGCGGCAACGGGCTCGTGCCGGCGGCGGCCGCGAGGGCACCCAACGTGAAAGTCGTCTGGTGCTCCGATCGCTCACTGCCATCGGCCGAGGCGACGCGCCGAACACTCGAGGCAAATGGTGTAGCGCCGGTCGACTGCATCCGCGCGGGCCATCACGTCACCGAAGGCGAGGCGCGAGTGCGGGCGGTGGTGGCTCATGCCCATGGGATACCCGCCAGTGTACCTACCCGCGAGGTCGACGGCGCGCCGTTCGCACCCGGCACCGCAGATGCGGTGACGATCCGCATACCCACCGATCGGTTGGCGGTGCAACAGCTGGTGTGGGATGCGTTTTACGCGCTGCGCGTAGGCGGCCGGTGTTGGCTTGCCGGAGCGAACGACGAAGGGGCCAAGCCTGCCGTGCGCTTTCTGGAGACGCTGTTTGGCGGGGCGCGGCTCGACGCCCAGCACAGCGGCCACCGCATGGCCGTGGCGGTCAAGCAGGCGGAAAGCCCGGCGTCGCTTTCCGGCTTTGATTCACCCTATCTGCACCATCACGTCTTTCGCGAAATCGCGACGGTCGCGGCGGGAATCTCGTGGCGGCTGTTTACGCGGCCAGGAGTATTTTCGTGGGAGCATGGCGACGAGGCGACGCAATTACTTGCCGCCGAACTTGAGATACGGGACGGCGAGTCGGTACTCGATCTCGGGTGTGGCGCGGGGCTGCTGGGACTGGTGGCCGCTACCGCGTCGAAGGGTGGTCGGGTGCTGCTGCTTGATGCAGATGCGGAGGCGGTGCGGTGCGCCACGCAGACGATGACGCAGATGATGACGTACCCGATGACACGCGGCGATCTCACGCCGGAACGCCGTGCATGGGAGGTGCGGGCAAGCGACGTCGCGACCGCCGCTGGTGAGGAGCGTTTTGACGTGGTGGTAACGAACCCTCCGTTTCATGTGGGGAAGGACACGGAATTGTCGTTGCCGCTGCAGTTCATCGTGGAAGCGCACGAACGGCTCCGGGAGGGCGGCCGATTGTACTTGGTGGCCAATCGTACGCTTCCCTACGAGCGTTTTCTTGCGGAGCGGTTTGGAAACGTGCGCCTGCTGCACGATGGACGGCGTTTCAAGGTGCTCGGGGCAACACGTTGAGACCGCGCAGCGCGGGTACACGTCCCATCGGGTCGAAGCCGCGCAGCATCTGCCGGATCACACGGAGCTGTCGCTGGATGCCCGGCCCGCGCGCGCCATACAGGCCGCAATCGATGATCTGCTGCATGTAGCCCTCGGCGTGGCCAGCCGACTGGTTCCCACGGGCCAAGGCGAGCACGAAGGCCAGATCCGCGCGTTTGGGTAATTTGAGTGCGTCGGCGATCGCGCGATTCATCGCGGAGACCGCCACCAGGAGTTCGCTGCACAGTTCGGGATTTTCACGCGCGACGCGGGCGCCGTCGGAGAGGTTTACCCCGTGCAGGTCGAGCACCAGACGGACGGTGCGGCGGAACACCAGCCGCAGCTTCAGGGAAGGATGGAGTGTTGGCATGCGCCATGGTACGGCACCCTCGGCGGCAGGTGGTAATCCGAGCACCGCGCAATGTATCAATTTGTTGCCGCCGAGCGATCACCGTGCCGCCGGGTCGCTACTGCGCCGGCAAGCGCGCACGTTCCTCGGCGTTCAGCAGGCGCCACTCGCCGGAAGCCAGCGTGCCGAGGACGAGCGGGCCCATCGCGATACGCGCCAGCGTCTGCACGTGATTGCCCGTGGCGGCGAACATGCGCCGCACCTGATGATAGCGCCCTTCGCGCACCGTAAGACGCGCCCGCTGCGCGTCGAGTTGCTCCAGCGATGCGGGCGCGAGCGGCGTCGTTTCCGAAGTCAGCAGCAGCGCACCACTCGCGAAGAGCTCCGCTTCGTACCCGCGTAGCGGCTCGGCCAGGGTCACCTCGTAGGTTTTGGTTAGATGTGAGCGCGGTGCGGTGAGACGGTGGTTGAGCGTCCCGTCGTCGGTGAGCAGCAAGAGCCCTGATGTCTCACGGTCGAGCCGCCCGACCGTCGCCATGACTGGCGTTCGGGCGAGAAAGCGCGGCGGGAGCAGGTCGTAAACGAGCGGGGGTAGATCGCTGGTCGAGCAGACGTAGCCAACCGGCTTGTGCAGCATGATCACTGCGCCCCGGAGGGGATCGAGCGGCTCCCCGTCCACCCGGATCTCGTGGTGGGGGCGCGTCTCCCCCTCGCGCAGGGGGATGCCGGCCGCGTCGGTGACCCGGTGCAGCGCAAGCAGTTGCGCGGTCTCACGTCGGCTGCCGTAGCCGAGATTGGCGAGGTACTTGGCCAACTTCACGGTATGGAAGACCGGGCCGTCAGTCCTTGAGGCCGTACACGACCGTGGTTACGATGCGGATACGCTTCATCACCTGACTCTCCTCGCTGATCCCCTGCGCCTGATCGCGCGGGAGAATCTCGAAGATGCCCTGATTGGCCGCGCGGATCCCCGACAGCCTGCTCTCGGAATCGCGAGCAAACTGCTCGGCACCCTCGCGGGCACGGGCGGTCGCTTCGGCGATCATCGGCGGCTTGAGATCGTTGAGCTTCGTAAACACGAAGGTGGGCCCGCCGCCACCCCACTCCTGCCCCGAGGAGAGTACTACGCCATCGCGCACGAGATCGGGGACGCGCTGACTCGCGCCCTGCACCAGATCCACGCGGTCTGAGCGCACCACCAGCGTTTGTCGGATGATGTAGCGCGCGGTGTTCTGAAAACCACCCGTCGTGCGCGCGTCCTGCACCGAGAACTCCTGCACGGTGATCTCGGTTGTGGACGAGTCGAGACCGTTGGTGCGCAGGAATGCCCGAACCTGCTGCACGTTGCGTTCGAGCGCGGCATTCGCGCGCACCAGATCGTCGTCGGTCACGACCAGACGCAGCGGCCATATCGCGAGGTCCGCTTTGGCCTCGCGCTCTGCCACGCCTTTTACAGTGACGGTCCGGTCGGCGGTGCGCATACGCGCAAAGCCCGCACCGGCAAGCAGCCCGCCAGCTGTTACGCCAACGGCAAGCAGGGCGGCGGCAACGACGCGGCTCAGGGGAGAGCTGGTGGAGGGTATGGTCATCACAGCGCACTGCTACCCCTTGCCAATGATTCTGCTCCTCCGGCGGCTCGGGGTCACTCCACCGGTAACCGGATTTCTACCAGGCAGCCACCATTGGGGTGATTGCTCATGCGAAAGGCGTAACGGTCGCCGTAAAGCATTGCCAGACGGGATCGCGTGTTCGTCAGGCCGATGCCGAGTCCGTCCAGTGAGGGAGTGGCCGCGAGGAAGCGCCCGCTGGTGGTGAGGAGTCCGTCGAGTCCGCGCCCGTTGTCCTCCACGACGATCTCGAGCGTCTGTCCCGAACGCTTCACGCGCACCTCGATGCGCTGCCCGAGATGCCCCGGGGCGAGCCCGTGTTTGAGCGCGTTCTCCACGAGCGGTTGCAGCAGGAAGCTCGGTACCATCACGTCCACCGCTGCCGAGTCCACGTCGATGTCCACCGACAGGCCTTCGCCGTAGCGCACGCGGGCGATCTGCATGTACAGCTCCACCAGCTCGATCTCCTGCCACACCGGAATCACGGAGGAGGTTGCGCTGCGCAACGACAGGCGCAACAAGTCACTGACCCGGGTGAGGGTGCGCTGCGCTTTGCGCACGTCCATCTCCATGAGCTCCGCCACCGAGTTGAGCGCATTGAAGAGGAAGTGCGGATTGAGCTGCATGCGCAACGACTCGAGTTGTGAACGGGCGAGCTTCTGCTCGAGCAGCGTGGCGGCGCGATCCCGCTCGCGATACCGGCGCACGAACTCCAGCATGTAGGCGACCCCCAGTACCGCCCAGTAGAGCACCACCTGAAAATCGAGATTGTTCACGAGCACGAGGCGCACGGCGCGGGCGTAGCTGGTGGCCTGGCCCACCGTCCCGAACAGGTGATCGAGCCACGCGATGGCGAGGACGTTCGCGCTGCACACCACGATCGTTGCCCCGATGTGCAGCGCTACCCACCCGCCGAGCCGGTCGGTGTCCAGCTTGACCCGATCGACAAGCGTGAGAATCGCCTGCGACCAGAGGCTCCAAAGCATCCATGCCGAGCCCTGCCATATCAGCGCTACGCCGATATTGTAGTGCGTTCCCGAAGCGTCGCCGACGACCGAGCGCTGGAGGGCGGCGAGTACGGCGGGGATGACCCACACCACGGCGAAGAGCAGGCGGGTGACCCGCCGCAATCGGGCGCCTTCGTCGGCGATGGTAAGTGGTACGGTCGTAATGGCCATCGGGAAGGGCGTAAATGGTCGGAGACGAGGAACACGTGTATCAGCTCGTTTGGAACACCTGCGTCGTGGTGACGTACAACGCGAGGCGTGAGGCGCGTGATGCAGCCTGGTGGCGGCATGCTCCTCGATGTTCCAACTCGTCCACGCCGCACGTTCCAGCGTGGTCGCTCCAAGGTATCGCGCCGCTGGGCTGGGTGCGTGTCCAGGTAAACGTTTCAATGATGACCGGTCGTCGAGCTGATGGGTTGGCAGTGACGATACGTACCACGCTGCGGATCGAAGTCGTGCTGATCCTCCCGGCACGGGCTGGTCGCGACGCAGCGTGCCGAACGGAGGCGGAGACGGTGCTGTGCGTGTACTGATTGTGGATGACGAAGTGCTCGCCCGACAGCGGGTGCGCCGCCTGTTGCTCAACGAGGCGGACGTCGAGGTCGTCGGGGAAGCCGAGACCGGCCTCGAAGCCGTACAACTCATTCGGGAGCTGCAGCCGGATCTGGTCTGCCTGGACGTGCAGATGCCTGAGCTCGACGGTTTCGGGGTGCTCGAAGCAATCGACGGAGCCGTGCCGATGGTCCTTTTCATCACGGCCTACGACGAGCATGCGCAGCGCGCCTTCGATGTGCACGCGGTGGATTACGTCCTCAAACCGGTGGATGCGGATCGATTTCGCGCGGCATTCGAGAAGGCGCGTCGGCAACGCGCCAACGCCGCCGCTGCCGCACGGCTGGGCGAATTGCTCGAGACGGTGCGTCGTCTGGCCGATGGCAGCAACGAAGCGGGGCAGCTCCGCGCGCCATCCGGGATCATCGGGCCGGGCGTAGGAACGTCCGGTATTGGGGCGGCGTCAGCGAATGGTACCGACAGCCGGTACGCCAGCCGTATGCTGGTGAAGCAGGATGGCCGGATGTTCTTCGTGAAGACCACCGACATCGACTGGATCGAGGCCGATCGCAATTACGTGCGTCTGCACGTCGGCGAAACGGCGCACAGCATTCGCGAGCGCATCAGTCATCTCGAGGAGACGCTCGATCCGCGGCTCTTTGCGCGTATTCATCGCAGCACGATCGTCAACCTCAATCGTGTGCGGGAAATGCAGCAGTGGTTCTCCGGAGACTACGTGGTATTGCTCGAAAACGGCACCCGCCTGCGCCTCAGCCGGCACTACCGCGATCGCGTGGAGAAGCAAGTCACCGTCTGACGACGGTCAGGAACCCCCGGCCGCGGAATCGATCGCCGGTTCGGGGGCGTGGGCGTGGCGCAATGACGTCGCCAATTCGTGAGCGAACGCCGCAAATCGCCGGGCCGGCTTCCCGGTAATCTCCTCGACCGCCGTGGTTACCTCGGCAAGCTGGCCTTTCGCGGCGCTCCTTTCCAAAGACACCAGCTCGTCCACGTGCCACCGCGGAAGCCCGGCGGCGAGCAGCGTCTGCCGTAGGTCATCGGCCTCACAGGGCACGTAGCTCACCGTCCGCCCAAGTCGCTGCGAGAGCACTAGGGCCTGTTCCTCGCGGGAGAGCGCTTCGGGTCCCGTCACGGGAATCGGCGCCGACGGGAGCGACTCGGCGACCGCCAACGCCGCCAACACGTCCGCTACGTCGCGCGCGTCGACTTCGGCCACGCGACCGTGCTCCTGGCACCCGGTGAGCATCCGGCTGGTGAGGAGGAGCGGCAAATGATGCAGCAGCTCCTGCATCAGACGCGCAGGACGCACCGTACAGGACTCGAGCGCGGCGTGCTGCAGATGCTGTTCGTTCCGCCAATGCCATCGGAACGCGTCCACCGGCGCATCGGCGGCCGCGCCGGCCGACGACAGCTTGACGATGCGCTGGACGCCGGCCGAGACACAGGCGTCGATCACCCGTTCCTGGAGGATGAGCTGTTCCACTTCCGGGCGTGAAATGAGAAGGACCGTGAGCACTCCCTCGAGCGCAGCACTGAGGCGGCGACCCTCTTCGACTTCGCCCTCCGCCAGCGCGACGCCGGACTCCAGCAGCTGCGGGACGCGCGCGCGATCCGGTACCATCGCGCGAACGGGGCGCTGTCCATGGTGCAGCGAGAGGGCGGTCGCGCTGCCGATGCGACCCATTGCACCAGTCACGAGTATCATTTCGGGAATCCTGGACGCAACGTTACCGGTGACAGCATCCTGGCGACATCCGACGACGAGGTCAGGAGAAGAGCTTGCTCACTTCTGCACGCTTCGTGCTACGACACTCCGAGGCCGTTCCGCGAAATGCTTCATACGTCTGAGCGAGCCGCCGCCGATGCCCCGCGCACGTCGAGCTGGCAGTCACGCCTCGTCACATTCCTGGTGCGAGCACGCATGCGCCCCCATGCGATGCGCCCTATCGATCCTGCGTGGGCACGCGCGAATATGGGGCGCCCGCGAAGCGCCCGTCGGTTGATGGCGCAGTCCACGGGTACCGTCGTGTCCGACGCGCCGCCTGCAGGGCACTGGCCCGGAGGGGAGTTCGTGGAGTGGGCCCCGCGTGCCGCTGACGCTCCAGTATTGCTTTACCTCCACGGCGGAGGCTTCATCGCCTGTTCCCCCGAGACACACCGGTCGCTGGTGGGCTCGCTGGTGCGCCGGATCGAGGGGAGCGCCTTCGTCCCGCGCTATCGCCTCGCACCCGAACATCCCTATCCGGCGGCACTCGACGATGCCCGCTCGGCGTATCGCCATCTCCTTATCGAGCGCGGTCTCGATGCGAGCCGCATCGTCGTGGCGGGCGATTCCGCCGGCGGTGGACTGGCGCTGGCGCTGGTACTCGCGCTGCGCGATGCAGGAGAGCCGCTGCCAGGGGCCGTCGTGACCTTCTGCCCGTGGACGGATATGGCCGCCACTGGTAACTCCCTCACGGAAAACAGCGATCGCTGCGCCATGTTCGCCGGCGACACGATCCGCCGCGCCGCGCGGCTGTACGTGGGGGACGCCGATCCCCGGGAGGCGCTGGTGTCGCCCGTTTACGGCGACTATCACGGAATGCCGCCGCTCCTGGTGCACGCATCGCATGACGAAGTGCTTCGTGACGATAGTATCCGGGTGGCGGAACGAGCGCGTGCGGCCGGCGTCACGGTCGAACTACGCTTATGGCCGCACGTCCCACACGTGTGGCAGTTTTTTGCGGCCGTTCTTCCCGAGGCGCGGGTCTCTCTCGCGGACGCCTCGGCCTTTGTACGAAAACACGTGCGGACGCGTCCCTGACTGACACGAACGAACAGCGCGCGCCGAGGGTGTGACGAACTGTGACCGGCCGTGGCACGACGCGTCCAACTGGCAACGTGTCATGACCCATATTTTCCCGGCGTATCGCCCTCCCGACTGGTTTCCCCTTCAACACGCGTTGGCGGCGGAGTTCGGTACCTCCGCTGCCGACGCCTCTGCCGCCTTCTGGTTCATCGGCTTCACGGCGGGACCGGCGGACGTGGGCGAACTGCGGGTATACGAACACAGCAAGACGCGTCGGCGGATCGTACTTGATCGGGACGGGTGCGCGTATCGCTGGTTTGACCAGATTGGCGGCTATAGCCGTGTGACCAACGAGGAAGCCTTGGTGAGCGCGTTGGTCTGAGCCGCGCTCATTCACTCCCCGATCCATTGGCCGGGGCCACTGCTGACGTCATTTCCATTTCGTGCCAATCGATCTGTCCGGCATCAAGGCCTCGCGCAGCGTACCGATCCTACCGACCAGCAGTACCGGGCCGGTAGAGCCGACGCGCGCGCTAGTCCCGCTGGCGCCGATTTCGCCGGTCGCGCCCAAGGACGACATCAGCGATCGGCCCGCCGCGGCCTTCGATCGCAGCGGCCTGGATCTGTTCGACGTTTTCACCGACGCCGATCAGCTCATCTCCCGACAAATGGTGGCTCCGGTGGAGCTCGAGGTTGGTCTTGAGCAGGCCCGCATGTCGCTGCTGCGGCAACGGCCCGCCGACGCACTTGCGTCACTTGATCAGATTTGGCAGGGGGCGTGCCGAACCGAGGAAGGATGGTATCTCCGAAGCGGAGCCCTCATGATCCTCGGCCTCCCGGCTGAGGGTGATCGGATCGCCTCCGCAGGGCTGGACACGAAGCCGACGTCGCTGGCACTGCGTTTTGTCCGCTCGCTCGCGCGACTCGCGATGGGGGATAGTACCGGGGCGCGCCTGCTGCTGCAGCCGACGGTGGACGGCGAGGTCGCCGATCCGCTGATTCGCGTGCAGCACGCGATCACGCAGGCGCGGCAGGGCGACCGAGCGGGAGCTGAGCACACGCTGGCGGTGCTTGCCGAACACCATGCCGATCATCCCGCGCTGTCGTATGGCCGTGGCGTTCTGCGTCTCATCGGCGCCGATCTCGCGCGGCAGTACGCGCAGCCGACGCTCGAAGAACAGGAAGTCTTCGCCGCGTTCGGTGGTGCGGCGCCGACCGTGGAGTCACCGATCGAGACGCCCGAAGCCACGCCGGTGGCAGGCATAGTGGCGACAGGGAACGCTACCGACGAGCCGCTCCCGGATGTTGCGGAACAGGCGCTTCGGCAGTTTGGCGTGCGCATGGGGCTGGGGGCCACTTCGGACATCATTCGCGAGGCGCGCGTGCTGTTGCGTGCCTTCAGCTCCGGCGGAGCGCTCGCCGGCAGCGTGATGCCCCAGGTGGCGTACGCTGCGCGCGGCGTACTCACGGCGGTGTTGTCGGCCCTCAGCGGAGACCGGACGGCCGGGCAGGCGCCGTTGCGCACGCTTATCGAGCAGCTGATCCCTTCGCTGCAGTCGGGGCGCCCCGACGAGGCCGAGCGGGTGCTCCAGCGCGCCCGAAACGCCGTCCGCGAGCCGCAACTGCGTCTGCTCCGGGCACTGAGTCAGCTCGAGTCCGGCGCGTCGCCGGCGGTGCCCGCGGTGCCCGCGGTGCCAGCCTCGCCAGTGGTGAGCGAGCTCCGCGGGAGCACGGCCTCCCGCGAACCCGGTCCACTCATTCCCGTGCGGCTTGGTCTCGCGTTGCTTGTCGAAACGGCAGGCATGCGTCAGGACATTCTGAGCGCGCCGTTCGCGCCGATGAATGAGGCGTCGGAGTGGCTGCCCCGAGCCGATGGCGTCGTGGGCCGTGTCGACCAGTACGCTCCCTCGGCCCGGCTCGACGTGCAAGGCAAGCAGAGTGAGGAGCGCTCCGGACGCGGCTGGGGAGCGGCGCTGGCCGCTGCGCAGCCCGCTGCGCAAGGGGCGGTACACGCCGCTTCACGGGCCGCTGCTGATCTTCACGCGACACGCGACGAGACGCAGGCGGACGTGCGTCAACGCGAAGCGGCCGGGGCCCGGAGTGTCGCGGTGCTGCTGATCGCCGCCGCTGCCGTGGCGATGGCGACAGGCCGGGGGGAGATCGCGATCGCCTGCGGAGCGGGCGCGGCCTGGCTGGGACTTCGGCGCAACTCGGGCGATTAGATTGTCGAGGGCGTGCTGTGCGACGCTTCGCTGGCTGCGCTTCCCGGCGCGCCGTTGACTTTCTTTCCGAATCCGTCCCGACATGGCTCAGGCTCCCTCGGCGCCCGTAACGGCGTTTCTCCGACATCACTACCGGCACTTCAACGCCGCCGCCCTCATCGATGCAGCCGACGGCTACGTGCGTCATCTGGAGCAGGGCAACAAGATGATGATCACCCTCGCCGGTGCGATGAGTACGGCCGAACTGGGATTGTCGCTTGCCGAAATGATCCGCCAGGACAAGGTGCATGCAATCACCTGCACCGGTGCCAATCTCGAGGAAGACATTTACAATCTTGTCGCGCACGATCATTACGAGCGCGTTCCGAATTATCGTGACCTGACGCCGGCCGACGAACAGAAGCTGCTGGACAAGCACCTGAACCGCGTCACCGACACGTGCATCCCGGAGGCCGAAGCGATCCGTCGCATCGAGCGCGCCGTATTGGAGGAGTGGCAGTCGGCTGACCGCGCGGGTGAGCGGTTTTTCCCGCACGAGTTCATGTATCGTATTCTCCTCAGCGGGAAGTTGGAGGAGTTTTACCAGATCGACCCGAAAAACTCGTGGATGCTGGCGGCGGCGCAGAAAAACCTGCCGATCATCGTGCCGGGATGGGAAGACTCCACCAACGGCAACATCTTTGCGGGGCACGTGATCGAAGGCGACATCAAGAACGTGCACACGGTGCGCACGGGGATCGAGTACATGATGTATCTGGCGGAGTACTACACCGAAATCACGAAGAGCGGCACGCTCGGGTTCTTCCAGATCGGCGGTGGCATTGCGGGAGATTTCCCGATCTGCGTCGTGCCGATGTTGCATCAGGATCTGCAGCGCACCGAGGTGCCGCTGTGGGGATATTTCTGCCAGATCAGCGATTCCACTACGAGCTACGGATCGTATTCGGGCGCGGTGCCCAACGAGAAGATCACGTGGGGCAAGCTCGGTATCGAGACGCCCAAGTACATCATCGAATCGGATGCGAGCATCGTGGCGCCGCTCGTTTTCGCCGTGGTGCTGGGTCAGTAACTGTCGCTTGCGTTTTTTACCAAGGGCACCCGAAGGCGCTGACCGGCGCGGATGTCGTCGCGCGAGAGCTGGTTCAACTGCCGCAGGACCTCGGGCGAGGTGCGGTAGCGTCGCGCCAGGCTGGTGAGCGTTTCTCCACGACGGACCGCATGCTGCGTGAACTCCTCTGCCGGAGGCGCGGGTGCGCGGGTCGTGGCATCGAGCTCCGCGATCTCGCGCGTGACGGCACGGCGTGCCTGCTCGCTCGCCTGCGAGACGCGCAGCGCATCGTCCCATGAGCCGTCGTCCACGACGAAGTTCACGCGGGCCACGGGAGTGCGCAACACGAGTCCGCGCCCGTAGCCGCGAAAGAGGGACCGCGGTTCGAGGGTAAACGCGGCATCGAAGGGATAGCTGTCCACCAGCAGTTCAGTCGGGCCGTCTTCGAGCGGTCGCAGCAGCGGTGTCGGTGGTGCGCCGACGTACAGCAACCGGCGGTCGGTGGCGACGACCACGCCGAACGACTCGCGCCACATATCGGTCCATCGGCGTTGCGAGGCGAAGGTGGTCGCCACCACCCGTTCGTCGGGAGCGAGTTGCGACGTGACCTCGCCTTGAGCCGTTTCACGCGCCGCGCGCCGCGCGCCGATGGGCGGCAGGATAGCGGCCGTCGCGACCAGCGCGGCGGTCGCCAGAATGGCGGTGCTGCTCGTGAGCGCTACCAGGATACGCACGACCGGGCTCCGCTGGCGCCGCGCGGTTGGAGCCTTGGGCGTCACCCCGTTCGGCCTTGCCGTGGTTTCCGGCACCGGACCGTTCAGCATCGGCGAGTCGGGCGAGGGCGTGAGCGGGGCCATCCCGCAATGTACCGCAGCGATACCGCGTCGAGCACGCCACGTCCGACCAGCGGCCAATACCCCGGGATGGATCTGGCCGGCGGCGCACCGTCGGCCGGCGCGCCGATCGTTATGTTGAGCGGCGACAGGCAAGTGCACTCCGCGCCGTACGCTTGAGGCGGAGGCACGCCTCCGCGAGGCCTGTCGGGACCCCACGAACAGCGACGATGACTCAACGTGCCCATTCGAACGGACAGATGGCCACCCTCCGGGTGCAGGAGGCGAGTCTCCTGATGGGGCCGGAGCTGTTCGACCCGGTGGCATGGTGGGCCACCGTCGACGGCCCGCGCACAGCGGTCATCGATTCGGGTGACGATCGGCGCTACAGCTATCGGGACGTGCACGACGCGGCTGAACGGTGGCGCGCGATGCTCGCGGACCAGCACATAGGACAGGGCGCACGCGTGGCGATCCTCTCGCCCAATCGCGTCGAGTTCATCGCGCTGTTCTTTGCCTGCATTCGAGCGGGCGCCATTCTCGTGCCGCTCAACTGGCGACTGTCAGGTACCGAACTCGCGCGGGTGCTGGTCGATGCCTCGCCGGCGGTGGTATTCGGGGACGGAAGCATGCGTGCGCTCTTTACCGATGCATGCCGTCGATGCTCGACTACGGAGTTCGACGCGGAAAGCGTTCCGGCGTGGATCGATTTCGATGGTGATGTGCCGGTGTTGCTGCGCGCGCAGAATCAGCACGCGACGGCGCGCGTGCGTTCACCGGCGCGGTCGCAGGATGACATTACGATGTTGTTGTACACCTCCGGAAGCACGGGGCAGCCCAAGGGGGTGATGCTGTCGCATCGTGAGCTGCTGTGGAACGCGATCGCCACGACTACCGGGTGGGAGCTTGGGCCGAAGGATATCGGTCCCGTGTCCACGCCATTCTTCCACACCGGCGGATGGCATGTGTTCACGACGACGCTGCTCTTTTGCGGTGGTACCGTCTTGATGATCCGAGCCTTCGATCCGACGCAGTACTTCGAGACGTTGGTGAAGCACGGCGTGACCGTGGCCTTCTGCGTACCGACGCAGCTGGCCATGCTGCAGGAAGGGGCGGAATGGGGACGTCCGCTGCCCGCGCTCCGCTGGTTCCTGTCCGGCGGCGCCGCATGTCCGACGCGTGTGAAGAACGCGGTGCGTGCTGCCGGCTATCAGCTCCGCGAGGGATACGGACTCACGGAGTGCGGCCCGAACTGTTTCGCCACCACGAACGAGACCGCCGTTGCGAAGGACGGTACCGTGGGGTGGCCGGTTCCCTTTTTGCAAATGCGACTGCGGCGCGCCGATGACACGATGGCCGGTGTGGATGATATCGGTGAGCTGGAGTTGCGCGGACCGCAGCTGTTCAGTGGGTATTTCCGCGCACCGGAGACGACGGCCGAGGTCATGACGGCTGATGGCTGGCTGCGCACCGGTGATCTGGCGAGTCGTGATCGCGACGGTGTGTATCGCATCTGCGGGCGTCGCAAGGAGATGTTCATCTCCGGTGGCGAAAATGTGTTCCCGGGTGAAGTGGAGACCGTGGTGCTCGACTGTCCGGGGGTGTTGGAGGTGCTCGTGATCGGCGTGGCCGATGAGCGGTGGGGTGAGGTCGGGTGCGCCATTGTCGTGGCGCGCGATGAGCGCCTCTCGGCGCGTGACGTGATCGCGCATGCGCGGACGCAGTTGGCGTCGTACAAAGTCCCGAAGCGGGTGCAGTTCGTGTCGGCGATCCCACGGTTGGGGTCAGGGAAGATGGATCGACGTGCCGCCGCGATGCTGATCGTGGAGGGCAATCCGGCTCGATGACGGTACTGCAGGTGTACCGCCAGCAGCTTTCTGCCGGCTCTGCCGTCGATGCGGATGCGCGGCACGCCGCGGCTCCTGGCTGCACTGCTGCATGGCAGCGGGATCGTCGGACGATATTGCCGCAGCGGTTTAGCCTGCCGATGCGGGTGCACCTCGAGTGCATGGCGCGTCAGCACGCCGAGGACGTGGTGTCCGGGGGCGGGTACGTGGAGTTGCCGGAGGCGCTTCGGCGCAAGCTCGGCGACGGTGCCGCGCGAGGCGGGGATCGGGAAGCGGGTGACGTGTCACACCTTCCGTCACAGCTTCGCTACACACCTGGTGGAGTCGGATTCCGACATCCGCACGATCCAGGAGTTGCTGGGGCATGAGAATGTGCGGACGACAATGATCTACACGCACGTGCGGAACCGCGGCGGTTTGGGGTGCGGAGCCCGCTGGACGTACCGGAGTGGGGGGGGTCGTGGGGACGGGAAGCCCGAGCGAGAAGCGGTTCGCCGAGGTCGTCCTTACGGCGAGAGATCGGTTGAACGATCACGCAGAGCGTCCACACCGCAGGGACGTGCACCGAGGCGCACGCGCAAGGGATTCCTGCCATTGCGGTGCCCGCGTGCAATTTTTCGATCGAGAAGGGAATAGGCTGTTGCTTGACGTATATGTCGGTCGAGCGAACAGGCGTCAGGTTCATGCATCTGCTTGCGTTGTGCTGCTCTGTGCCCGTCTGCACTTTTCACCGATATTGGAGTAAGAATGTTGCGACAGTCAATCGTACGCCTTTTCTGTGTTCCCTTCGCTTTCGAGATGTTCATCAGCTGCGTTCCACTCCCAGGTGGTCGATCTCTCGCGAAGAAAGCGGTGACCGGCACGTCCGGCGAGGACATGTTGCTTGCGAGTGATGGCGATTCCCGTCGGGTCACGGCGAAAACCTTTCAACGTGCCCGCATCGGTGATGAACACTTGTGCGCGTGGCAGTCTTCCCGAGAGTCCGGTGACGCTCCGTTCGGAGATCCTAAACGTGCGGGTTCACAAGGACCCCTCGTGCGACCCGAGTTTCCCCCGTCCAGCCGCTAGGTCGATCCGCGACCGGTTAATCGCGGCCTTCGACGCACGGCAGCGCGTCCTCGGGTGCAACGCTCGGCCCGATAGCGATGAGTCGGGCCAAGTCGGCCTCCGCCATCGGACAGGCCAGGAGATATCCCTGACCGAATCCGCAACCGAGCGCCTGCAGGAGCACCAGCTGGTCTTCGGTCTCGATGCCTTCGGCAACGACCGTCAGTCCGAGGTTCTCTGCGAGCGTGACGACCGCATGCAGCAGGGCGGCAAATGCGCGGTCGCGCTTGGTGTTTTCCACGAACGAGCGATCGACCTTGATCGTATCGATCGGAAATTCCTGCAAGCATGACAGCGACGAGTATCCCGTCCCGAAGTCATCCATCGCCAATCGGATACCGGTGGCCCTCAGCTCCAACAGTACCGCCAGCGCGGTGCTCCGATGCTGCATGATCTGCGACTCGGTCACTTCCAGCTGCAGCTGCGCGCTCCGCATGCCCAACCTCTGCAGGATACCGAGGATTCGCGGCACCAGATCGGCGTCGCCGAACTGCATGCGGGACAGATTGACGCTGACGTAATGTGGGGCGGCGTCCGGCGCGATCGAGTGCCATCGCATAAATGCCTCGCACGCCTCGCGCAGAATCCAGTCGCTCAGCGGCAGAATGAGACCGGACTCCTCCGCGATCGGAATGAACTGGTCGGGGCCAATCGCGCCGCGCACCGGATGTTCCCATCGCACCAACGCCTCCACGCCATGCATCGACCGGTCATCAAGGGAGATGATCGGCTGGTATGCCAGATGGAGCTGGTCGGTTCCGAGCGCGTCACGGAGGTCGTTCTCGGTGTCCACGCGGGCACGAAGCTCTTCACCCATGCGTGCGGTGAACGTCACATGACACCCTTTGCCACGGGCCTTCGCTGCGTACATCGCGATGTCGGCGTCGCGCAGCATTTCATCGGCCGTCTGGTACGGCGGCGCGGCGATAACCACACCGATACTCGCAGATGATCGCACGGTGTGCCCGCCCAGCTGATACGGCTCCTTGAGCGCCAGCAGGAGCCGATCGGCCACGGCCGATGCCGCGCTCGGCGTGCTCACACCCTCGAGAATGACCACGAATTCATCGCCGCCAAGTCGTGCGACGGTGTTCCCGGGAGAATCGCGCGACAGCGTATCTGCGGCACGCAGATTCGTGCGCATTCGCCCGGCGATACCTTGCAACAGGAGATCGCCGACGTCGTGCCCGAGCGTATCGTTGACCATCTTGAACCGGTCGAAATCGAGAAACATCACGGCGAACCCGAGTTGCGCATTCTCCCGCACACGCTCGATCGCCCGGGAAAGCCGATCGTTGAACAGTGACCGATTGGCGAAGCCCGTGAGGCGATCGGTGCGCGCGGAGCGCGTCATCTCCGTCAGCATGCGCTGCCGCTCGAGCACGGAGCCGACCCGTGCGCGCAGCTCGCTGGCCGTGAACGGCTTGCGCACATAGTCCAGCGCGCCGGCACTGAAACATGACGTGAGCGTGCGGTGATTCTCACTGCCGGTTTCCATCACCACCGGAATCTCCGCCAGTCGCGGATCCGCCTTGAGCTGCACAAGCACGTCGAGCCCGTTCATCTCGGGCATCTCATGATCGAGCAGGATGAGATCGGGGGAGGACTGGCGGGCAAGCGCCAACCCCTCCGCGCCGGAGGACGCAAAGGAAACGCTTGCGCCGAGGGGTTTGAGCATCGCACACACCAGCGCATGGATCGACGGGTCATCGTCGATCAGGATCACCGATGCCGGAACGACACCGGTCGGCTTCACAAGCGTGCTGGTCATGACGGGTACCTGGCCCTGTCGTCGCTGGCGGCTGCAGTTGCGCCGTTCAGCGAAGCCCAACCGGCGACGGCGGCCGCAGCGCACGCGCGCAACAGCAGCAACGGTGCGCGGTTCTCCACCATGTCGTGCGCCTGCCGTACTGACAATTCGAGAGTGCGCGCCGCCTCGCTGATTGTCGGGTAGCCGTAACCGCCAGCGGCGCCCTTGAGTTGGTGTGCGAGCGCCGCCGTCCGTAAGCGATCGTTGTCGTCCAATGCAACGCCGATTGCGTCGACCCGGCCTGGCAGATCCGCAAGAAACTGCCCGATCAATTCAGCCATATCCGGATCTTCCACGAGTTCGCTGAGCAGCAGCGTCGGCTCCACGTACAACGCGACATCGTCGGCGTCGTCGAGTTCCAGCGACTTCAACGCGGGTGTCGGGCCTGGCGCGCGTACCGGCAGGGGAAACAGACTTTCCCCGGGATCCGCAGACGCGAGCCATCGCGCGCAGGTGCGGATCAACAGCGCGCGGTCGATAGGCTTGGTCGCGTAGTCATCGCAACCGGCATCAAGACATTTCTGTCGATCCTCGGCCATCGCATGCGCCGTGAGTGCAATGACCGGTAACGTTGCGCCCAGAGCGCGTAACGTACGCGCCAGCGAATAGCCATCCAGTTCGGGCATCTGCATGTCTGTCACCAGCAGGTCGAACGGCGTGGCGGTCAGCGCCGCCGACTCGATCGCGTCGAGTGCGATCTGACCATTGGCCGCGATCGTGACCTCTGCGCCAGCCTTGCGCAGGTGAAACGCGATCAGTCGCTGGTTGTCTTCGCCGTCTTCAGCGAGCAGAATGCGCCCGGACAGCGCTGGTAGCGCACGCGACGCTTCATGCTTGGCATACGTTAAGTCACACGCGTCGAGATCGTGAATCAGCGTCGCATGGGGGACCGCGACGAGCGGAAGTTCGAGCGAGAATCGTGACCCGCGGCCGGGCGCAGTGAAGTCCAGCCGGACATCGCCTCCCATGAGCGTTGCGAGGCGTCGGCAGATGGTCAGTCCAAGCCCGGTCCCACCGTGCTTCCGCGTCACCGAGGCATCGGCCTGCATGAACGGCTGAAAGAGCTGTTGAGCAAGCGCCGCGCTGATGCCGGGTCCGGTGTCTTCGATTTCAATGCGCAGCATAGGCGTCGGAGTACCGGCGGTCACCAACGCCCGCACGTCGATCTGCCCTGACGCCGTGAACTTCGCCGCATTTCCAACCAGATTCATCAGGATCTGGCGCAGCCGTGTCGGATCGCTGAAAATGCGGTTGGGCACCGGTGTCGCCAACGTCGAGCGAAGCAACACGCCATTGCGGGCGGCGCGCTCGCGCATGAGACTGTCAACATCCAGCAGGACGCGCGACACATCGGTCTCCACCCGTTCGATGATCAACTTGCCGGCCTCGATTTTGGAGAGGTCGAGGATGTCGTTGATGACCGTGAGCAGGTGCTTGCCGGCGCGTCGGATGATGTCGATGGCGGCCAATCCAGGCGCGGCGCGTGAACTTTCCTCCAGTTCATCGCGCAGCACTTCGGTAAACCCGAGGATGGCCGTGAGTGGCGTGCGAATCTCGTGACTCATGTTCGCCAGGAATTCGCTCTTGGCCTGACTGGCGAGTTCCGCCTGCGCCGCCATGTCATTCGCATGCGAGGTGGCCGTTTCGAGAATGCGATTGGTCTCCGAAAGGCGCTCGGTCATCCGCTCAGCTTCTCCCCGGGCTTCGGCGAGTTGCGCTTCGCGTTCGACGGCTTGCGTAACGTCGGTGGCTGTACCGAATATCCCGATGACGTGACCCTCGTCGTCGTGCCGGACGCGCCCCTCGCCACGCACATAGCGCACGCCGTTGGCGCCTTGGCGCGTCTGCAGAACCAGTGAGTACGCAGTGCCGTGTTCAGCCGCAGCGGCGACGGCCGACTGCAGGCGTGCGGAAGACTCCTCCGCGTAGTCACTCATGTTTTCGGCGAAGTCGGGCGGACCATCCTTCTCGTCGCGACCGAACATCACGTAGATCTGCTTCGACCATTCGATTCTGCCGGAGCGCAGGTCGAACGACCAGCTCCCCATGCCGGCCACCGTTTGCGACTCTTCGAGCAAAGCGGTGGCACGTTGCAGGGCGTCCTCGGATTGCCTCTGCGCAGTGATGTCGAAACGTATCGACACGTATTTCTCTACCGCACCTTCGCTGTCGAGATACGGTACGATAGTGCTGTCCACCCAGTACAGCGCGCCATCCTTGTTGCGATTGCACACTTCACCGCGCCAGGCGCGGCCGTTTCCGATGGAGCGCCAGATGTCCACCCAGAATTGGTGTGGATGTACGGTCGAGTTCAGCACGCGGTGGTCCTGGCCAATCAGCTCTTCCCGTGTGTAGCCGCTGATCCGGCAGAATCCGGTATTCACATCGACTATCCTGCCGCGACGGTCGGCCACCGAGAGGATGGAGTGTTCATCGAGCGCGGCCCGGAGCGCGTTTACCTCGCGAAGCGCCTTTTCCGCTTCGATTCGCGCACGTGAAAGCTCCAGGGCAGCCTGCTTTTCGGACTCGATATCCTGAAGGGACCCGGCGAGCCGCAGTGCACGTCCGGTGTCGTCGCGCTGGGCCTTGCAGCGCATGCGAAACCAGTTGTAAGTACCGTCCTCCGTACGTAGGCGAAACTCGCAATCGCCCGCGGCGGCGTCGCGGATCAAGACGTCGAGTGTGGACAGCGTTGTCGCTCGATCCTCCGCATGCAGGCGATTCTGGAACTGCGACAGCGTGATGCGAGGAGAGACATCGTCTCCCGGGACGCCTGTCAGCGACCTACAACGGGGCGAGAGCCACAGTTCATCGGAGCCGATGGTCCAGTCCCAGAGACCATCGGTGGTGCCGGCAATCGCCGCTTCATAGCGTGCCTGTGCTTTCTCAGCGCGGGCTTCCGCCTCTTTGCGCGCCGAGACATCGAAAAGAACGCCTGAGACGCGCGCTGGCTTGCCGCTCGGGTCGCGCTCGGTTACTCGACCGGAGCCCAGCACCCAACCCCACGTGCCATTGCTGCGCAACAGGCGATGCTCGCACGCGTACTGTCCCGTACGCTCTTCAAGGTGCGCCGTCATCGCTTCCCAAACAGCGGCCTTGTCATCGGGGTGTATCAGACGGTCCCACTCGCTCACGTGGTTCGCGAAGCGCGACGGTTCGTAGCCGAGCATCGACGCAAATCGGGTATTGTATGCGTTGTGACCGCTCGGCACGTGCCAGTCCCACGTACCAAGGTTTCCGCCCTCGATGGCGAGCTCCAGACGCTTTCGCTGCGCCACCTGATCGGATATGTCTGTCTCGATCGCCAGAAAGCCCGTGAAAACACCCGCTTTGTCAAAGGTGGGTTGAATGTCCAGATCGAGCCAATAGTCGCGCCCGTCCTTCGTTTGATTCAGGATTTCGCCCCGGAAGCTCTGTCTGGCGAGGAGCGCTTCGCGAATGGCGCGCACGGTTTCCGGTGAAGTCCGATCGCATTGCAGCAGCGTGCCCGGCGTCTGGCCAACAGCCTCGGCGGCCGAATACCCGGTGATGCGGGTAAAGCCGTGGTTCACCCAGGTGATCTTGCGGTCGACATCGGTGAACACCACGGCGTTGGTCGTCGCCTGCGCGGCCATACTCAAGCGTTCGAGTTCCGCGTGCCAATCGGCGGCTGCGCGACGCTGCCGTTCGCCAAGCCGGACCACCGGCTTCATCGCGAAGACCGTCGCGATCAACAGCAAGACCACTGTAATGGCGGCGAAGGTGATCTCGCGTTCGACAGTGGTGCGATACTCCTGCTCACCGAGACGCTGCAACGCACTGACCGCCCGTTCCTGCTGCGACAGAAAGCCATCGGCGAGCGCCAGCGCCACTTTGACGCGTGCCGGCTGCTCCATGCCGGGCATCGTTGCCGAGCGCGCGGCGTGCGTGAGCGCGACACGCGTCACTTCCGAGGAATCGAGCGCCCGTTTCGCCACGCGGAGTCCCACGTCTCCCTGCCCGATCAGCGAGTCGACGAGTCTTCGGGCTGCGGCACTTTCCGTTTCCATACGACCGACCGTTGCACGAAGACGGGATGTGTCCACGTCGGTAGCGGTCGAGGCCACGAATCGCGCGGTCATCTGGCTCAGGGTTAGCTGCCGGCCAGCGAGATTCAGCAGTCGTGCGCGCGACTCGGCCTTTCGTGCGCTACTTACCTGACTCGACACTCCCAGCAACATGGCCATGGTCAGTACCGCGAACGTCGAGAGAACGGCGACGCGTACGCGGCGGTGCGGACTGCCCTCACCGCTGCCGCTTGCCGGCGCCTCGGGAGGTACGGATGAGGACGACGACGGCATGTCGGTGCGGGCAGAGGGGGCGCCAGGTACGACGGCGCTGACCTGAGAGCGCAACTTGACGTATCGGCTCGTCTCCTCCGCAGCTGAAGCGTCCGGGCCGTGACCCGCTTGGGTAGACAGCGGGCGACTGGTCTCGGAGTTCGAGATGCCCTTGATCGTGCCGGGGAGCCGTTTCGCGCTCAACCGGCACCAACGTCCGCGCTGCAGCGACGCGCGTAACGTATTGCTCTCGCCGGAAGTTCCACGCGACACCTTCAGTTGGAAGGCAGCACACGGCGCGACCGTCACCGGCTCCGCCCACCAGACCGAAGTCGCTCGAGCGTCGGTCACCAATGCTTCGGACGATGCCGCTCAAGATGCCGCCGTTTACGCCAGCGCCGGTCATGTGATGCAGGGAGCCGCGTGCCAGCTGGTGGCACCGGGTAGGCAGATAGCTCGCCTCGCTCGCGTTTCATTCGCTTGCCTGCTGCAGCAGCGTGCGCTATAGCGGTGATTTGAGACGTTCTGTACGAGGTGCGCTACCGGTTGATGGCTCAGGGCTCACAGGGCGCGCGCGCTTGCCGATAACGAAGATCTACGCGTCGTGACGCGGCTTCTTTGCGATATGGCGATCACGTTGTGAGGAGCTGACAACCCTTGACGGACCCTGCGACTGGTCATAATATGACAGTCAACTGATGCACTCTGCTGTCGAACGGTGGTAATTTGTCGCCTATTGCCGCCACACAAAACAACGTGCTAAAACGCTATCGCCCGGCGGCAAGCCGGGCGGTTTTGCGTTCAGGCATCTCGCGTCATCACCTTCGGGTCATTCGACCATGCACAATGACGATAGCAGTCCGACCGACAGTGTCGAGTCGGCGGTCGAGCGCGCGAAGCGCAATAGCCGGCAGCTGCGGGGCACGCTGACTGAGATACTGGCTGACCCTTCTGTCACGCACTTTGGGAAGGACGATGCAGTCCTGCTCAAGTTTCATGGGTCGTATCAGCAGGATGATCGCGACCAGCGTCAGCATCGCGGTGAGCCGGTGGCGAAAGCGTACAGTTTCATGATTCGTCTCGCCATCCCTGGTGGCTCCATGACGGCCCGGCAGTATCTGGCTTTCGACGATCTGGCGACGCGCTACGCCAACGATACGCTGCGCCTGACTACGCGTCAGGGCATTCAGTATCACGGCGTCATCAAAGATGAACTCAAGACCACGATCGCCGCGATCAATACCGCGCTCGCCACAACCATCTCCGCGTGCGGCGACGTCCAGCGCAACGTGATGGCCTGTCCCGCGCCGCTGGCGGATGCGGCGCATGTCGAGGTGCGTCGAGTCGCGCAGGCCATGTCGGACGCGCTGCGGCCGGCGAGCCGCGCGTACCATGAAATCTGGCTCGACGGTGAACGGGTCCAGTTGGAGCCGAACGCCGCGGAGGAGCCGTTCTACGGTCAGCAGTACCTTCCTCGGAAATTCAAATCCGTCGTCGCGCTCGATACCGACAATTGCGTCGACGCCTACTCCCATGACGTCGCGTTGATCGCCATCACGGACGGTCCATCCATTCGCGGCTTCAACGTCGTCGTTGGGGGTGGACTCGGCATGACGCACAACAAGGCCGACACGATGGCCGCGCTGGGACAGGTGCTCGGTTTCGTATCGGTGGCGGACGGCGTGGAGGCCGTGCGCACGGTGGCGGCGATCTACCGGGACTTCGGCAATCGCGCCGACCGTCGTCATGCGCGCGTGAAGTACCTGTTGCAGGAGTGGGGAATCGAGCGCTTCCGTGACGTGTTCCGATCACTGGTGGCTTTTCCGTTGATGCCGCCCGCCGCGATGCCCGCAGCGCACGGACACGATCATCTCGGTGTGCATCAGGCTGATGACGGGTCGTACTTCGTGGGCGTGTTCGTGCAGAGCGGGCGGGTGGTGGATACGCCAACGGTGCAGTTGCGTACGGCGATTCGTACCATCATACAGCGCGTGCAGCCGGGCGTGGTGATTACGGCACAGCAAAACCTGCTGTTCACGGGGCTGGACCGTGATGCGGTGCGCGCGATCGAGGAGGTGCTCGTGGCGCATGGGGTCACACCGGCCGAAGCGCTCATTCCATTGCGTCGACATTCCATGGCGTGCCCCGCGCTCCCCACCTGCAGTCTCGCTGTGGCAGAGTCGGAGCGCGCCATTCCGGGCGTACTGGATGATCTCGAGACGGAGTTTACCCGTCTGGGTATCCGGGACATTCCGCTCACCGTGCGCATGACCGGCTGTCCCAACGGGTGTGCGCGACCGTACACCGCGGATCTTGCGTTCGTCGGTCGGTCGCTGGATTTGTATCAGATCTATGTGGGTGGATCGATCGCCGGCGACCGCGTGGGTGACTTGTACCTCGACAAGGTGCCGCGGGCGCAACTCATCGTTGCCTTGCGGCCGTTGCTCGAACGCTTTGCGAACGAGCGAGACGACCACGAAAGCCTCGGCGACTTCTACCAGCGTCTGGTAGGTCGTACGACGCCTCGTCAGCAGGTGACCGGACGTGAAGTGCCGACGGCGTCGTCACTCGGCCTCGCGGCGGTCTGAGTGTCGCGTGCAGAGGCGCCTCGCCTGACGGACGGCGCACCGGCACGGCAGCTGTTGCTCCTCGCGGCTCACGGTTCGAGCCATGATGCGGCGGCCCGAGAGCGCGTGCTGGCACATGCACGCGTGGTGGCAACGCAGGTGCCACATGACCAGGTGCACGTCGGATTCGCGCGCGGCACTCCCTCGTTGCACGAGGCCGTCTTGGTCATGATGCCGGCCAACGCACCGCCGACCACCGTTACCGTTGTGCCGTTCATGACCAGCGCCGGATATTACGCTGCCCAGATCCTGCCACGCACCCTGCGCGAGGCGGCGGGGGCGACGGCGCTGCGGTTCGTCATGACGTCGCCCATCGGTACCCATCGGCGGGTGACCGAGGTGCTGCATCGCCGCGCCTTGCGTCAGGCCGTGCGTGCCGGCTGGGCGCTTCACGAAACCACCGTGCTGCTGGTGGGTCACGGGACACCGCGTCACCGCGCCAGTCGCGATGCGACGACCGCGCATGCGCGCGCGCTGCAGTCGCGAGGGTGGCTCGCGGTGGCATCGGCGTTTATCGATGACGAGCCGACCATTCCTCACGTGCTCGCCCAATGCGCGACGGCGTGCGTGATCGTGTTGCCCTTCCTCATCGGGGGCGCGGCGCATGCGGCAGTCGACATTCCGGAAGCGATCGGCCTCTCCCCGGATTCCACCGATCACGCGAGGCGCGCGCAGATCGGGCCGCGGCAGGTGATTCTCGATGAGCCGCTGGGCGTCGATGCGGCGTTGGCCGATATCGCCGCCGATCGCGCCGTGCGGGCCTGGCCGCGCGCCATCCGCCGCGTGAGAACCGCGACCGCACCCCGCGTCGGGTCCGTGGCCCTGGTGGGAGCCGGTCCCGGTGCACCGGATCTGATCACCCTGCGTGGCCGACAGCTCCTGCGGCGGGCCGACGTGATTCTGTACGATCGACTGATCGGTGCTGACCTACTCGCGCTCGCACGTCCGGAGGCGCGACTGATCGACGTCGGCAAATGGCCGGAGACGCCGCAGGATGTGCAGGAGGAGATTAATACGACCATGATCGCGGCCGCACGCGATGGATTCCGTGTGGTTCGTCTGAAGGGCGGCGATCCGATGGTTTTTGGTCGCGGCAGCGAGGAACTGGCGGCGTGCCGCGAGGCGGCCGTTCCGGTGCAGCTGGTGCCCGGGGTCTCGAGTGCGTTGGCGGCGCCAGCCGTTGCCGGCATTCCGGTCACGGCGCGCCACATCAGTCGCAGTTTCGCCGTCGTGACCGCCGCCACCTCCACTGACGTGGACAGCTCGAACACGCAACTGTCGGACGTCGCCGGCGCTGACACCATCGTCGTGCTGATGGGCCACGCGCGGCTCGGCGCGGTGTGCGACCGGTTGCAGCAGTGCGGACGCCACGCCGACACGCCCGTGGCGTGCATCGAGAACGCCACGCTGGCCACAGAGCGTGTGGTTCGCGGGACGCTAGCCACCATCGCGTCGCTGGCGGACGCGGCGAGGCTGGTTGCGCCAATGGTGATCGTCATCGGCCCGACCGCACATTGGGAGGGCGGGACAGGGGTCGCTTGACGATGGGCGGCGATCGCATCCGGCGGGATGACGATCGCACCGGCCGCCGTTCGGTCACGGAGTTGCGAGGAGCCGGTGCTCCTCTCGACGGATGTTCGACCGTGCGCGTTCGCCGACGCTGACCCAGCAAAGGGACGCCCGATCATCATTGCCTGCGGCTAAAAGATGATGCTGCGGCACTCCAACGATGCTCTTGCAGGATGCGGCAGGCGGCGGCGATCACGAAACGCCACCCGCTGCCCGCCGCGCTCTTTCCGGTTTCATCATCTCCACGCAGCTGACGGCGTCGATACACCACCGCTTGTGTTGTCCCGCGAACCGTCTCGGTCAAACGCGCGTCGCCACTATCGAGTCCCTCCAATTGACCATCGACCGTCACCACGGTGTCGCGAAGTGACTGGAGTGCCAGCACACGTAACGACGTTTGCCGGCCGGTCTGATTGGCGACCACCGTTTGTGGAGGCGCCGAAGTGGAGGATCCGAACACCCGCCCCGACAATCGTAATGATCCAAACGCCCGAGACTCGGGCCAGATCTGCAAGACCTGAGGAAGTGGCGCCGCAAACGCTGCCGTTGCCTCCCACACGCCAGCCGGCGCTGCGGCGGTATCGGCGGTGACGTCGAGAATGCGCTCGCGTACGCGACTGCAACTGCCGAATACACCGACGCCGCCGGTCACGCGAGTGATCAACCCACGGGTGTTGAACTCATCGTCGCCGCTCCGATAGTGATCATGGTAGTTCGCGTCGACCGCACTCACGGTCACGATCTGACGCACGCCAGGCCAGAGGACGCGTGGTCGTCCCGGACGATCAGGATGAGACAGTGAACCGGACACGAGATACTCCAGCGAATCGACGAACGCCACGAAGGGTCCGTTCGCCGACTCGATGCGCACCTCGAAGCGTGCAGGATTCGCCACGCGCTGACAGCCCACAAACATCGAATCGCGATCACGAAGGAACTGTCGTGGCAGCGTGGCGCCGATGCGACCCGTCGTCGACGGCACCGTGGTGGCGCCCGTCACCACCACGCCATCCGTCGTACTCACCCGGAGTTCGAACCGTTCGCCCGGTGTCACCGGAAAGTGCGGAATCGGTGCGTCTGCTGGTGCCGCGCCTTCCGCGTTCGCGAAGCGATAGACACCGGAACCATGACCGTCGACCCGAAACGAGCGCTCTTTGCGCAACACCACCGAATCCCCGCAAATGTTGCGCACCACCACGCGGGCATCGCGCATCGGTGTACCGCCATCGGAAAGGACGGGATCGATCGAATCAAAGGATGTCCGCACCGCAATCCCTTGTCCGCCAAGCGCGCGCTCGAGCAAAATCAGCTGATCGGTGACACCGGGATTCAAGACGCCGTGTACCACGACGCGATCGGCGGCGGGCGGCAAGGTGATGCGATCAAGGACACAGGCGCCCAGCGTGGTCAGGGCTCCGACGGCTTGCCCGTCTTCCTCACACTCTCCGATATCCCAGCACGACATTCCGGTCAATCCCGTGACGCTGCTCGAGAAATGGCGCGCGTAGTTGCCACGACCCGCCATTCACCGGCCCGGTGTCGACAGAATCGTCCTCGGCCCGCAACGCGCTCCGGCAGATGAACAGCTGTGTGGATGTCGCGCTGAACGGCGCCGTGAGGGTATCCCCGAAATCTTCGAATCGCACGCCGTCCGGCCGTTCGAGAATCACCCGTTTGATGTCGTCGAGCCGGCCGCGTGAACTGGCCACGAGACGAAGGTGCCGGTGGGCCGGAACCCTCCGGCGTTGCTGTACAGCACAGAGATTTGATGCGACGGGCCTGCGTCGCTATTGCCGCTTCCGGGCGCGTGCGTGCCTACCTGCAGTCGGCCTCAGCCGCCGTGACTTTGGCCGGCCGGAGTGTCAGCGTCGAAGCGCGACTCTGACGCAACTCCCAGCCTAGCTCGTCGTCGGAGGGTATGCCGCTCATCGCGTTGGTCCGGCCTCGGGCCGCTGGCGGCGTGCCGTCGACGGCCGACGTGATGGATCAGTCAATTACTCGCACTGACTAACCTCCAGGCGCGCGCGCTGAACAGCCGGGAAGATCGGTGGCACGTTTCCGGAACGCGGACGCTCGCAACTGTACCTCTGTCCGAAGCTGAACCGGGGCGCGGGCCGTCATGTATCGCCCGTCGCACATGTCAACTACGAAGGAGAACGACGTGTTTCATCAGCTCAGGATCGCCGCGCACCTTTTCGGTATTGCCATTGCGTTGCTGTCTCTTTCGGACGTGCGCAGCGCCGGCGCACAGTAACAGCCACCGGCCCGGATACCATCGCCGTCACTCGGCGTCTTCGGCCGTTGGACGGCCACGCGCTAGAAGGAATACAGCCCCGCCGGAGGGATTGTCGAGATCACCTTTGCGCGACGGGATGCGCGCACGTGCATTGGCGTGTCAGTTCGGGCGGAGCGCTGATGGGTGAGGTACGATTTTGCTTCGAAGCCCCCGGGCAGGAACGCTACTGCGAAGGCCACGAGGGAGCCGAGCGCCGCGATGCGGCTTTCAGATACGACAGCGTCAGTATGACTTACGTGCCGGACGACCCGACAAAGCGTGGCTATCGGGCGGTGCTGATCCAACCCGACATCTTCGTGCACTACGAAGAGGTAGACGGCGTGACATTCGACATGGAAAGCTATGCGGAGGCCGCATTCGACCGCGATGCCGCGCTGCGAGCGCGCGCGACGGCATCGGTCGAGCGTCGGCGGCTTGCCAGCGCGGAGGTCAAGCGGCGTAGGGGCGGGCTTCGTAGCCGCGTCGCGTTTCTCATGCGATGAATCTGCCGTTCGAGACTGACTATCTGGTTGTCGGTGCCGGTGCGTCTTCGCAATGCGATCCTGTCTCGGGGCGAGGTGAATTTGCTAGCCCGCATCCACGATGTGGTGCGCATGGGACAGGTGTTGCGCATCACACACCAATTGGCTTTTGCTGGAGCAGGGACAGGTATCAGCGGGGTCGGACGATCTGTATGTCGACTGCACCGCCAGCGCAACAAATCCTGGCCTGGCTACACCGGTGTTCCAGCCGGGGCGCATTACGCTGCAGACGTTGCGATCGCGTTTCATCTGCCTTGGTATTGCATTGACGGCGCGGGTAGAGCGGATGGCGCTTGCGCCCGACGAGAAGAACGCGTTGTGCCGCCCCATTCCGCTGCTGCGGAGCATGAAGGACTTTCCGCTGATCATGCTCCGCGGGCTCGAGGCGGAGGCGCGCTGGCTGGCGCATCCGGTGCTCTGTGACTGGATGGCGAAGAACAGGACGGCGGGGGCCGCGCGCCACTACCCCGCCGTCCCTTGACTCTCTCTCGTCCCTTCGTCAGCGTTCGATAGTGCCTCTCTCGACTGACCTCGGCCTCCCCGGCGCGCTTCCCGCGCGCGACCGCAAAGCCCTTCGCCGCTGGCTTCTGGCGTCCATCGTGGCGGTGTTCCTTGCGGTAGCGGTGGGCGGCATCACCCGGCTGACCGAAAGCGGACTCTCAATCACTGAGTGGAAACCGGTGTCCGGTGCGCTGCCGCCGTCGAGTGATGCCGCCTGGGTAATCGAGTTCGAGAAGTTCGGCCGGATCCCCCAAGCCCGTGCTACGCACGCGGGCATCGCGCTCGGGCAGTTCAAGTGGATCTACTGGTGGGAGTGGTTCCACCGGAATGTGGCGCGCACGGTAGGGTTGGTGTTCGCCATCCCGTGGCTCGTCTTCATGGTGCAGCGGCGCATTCCACGCCCCCTGCGTCTTCGTCTCACCGCGCTGCCGCTGCTCACGCTCGCGCAAGGTGCGCTCGGCTGGTACATGGTGCAAAGCGGTCTGGTGGAGCGCATCAGCGTGAGCGCGTATCGGCTCACGGCACATCTCGGGCTCGCGCTCGGTATTCTGGCGGTGTGCGTGTGGACGTTCAGTGAGCTGCGTGAGCGTTCGGCAGAAGAGCGTGGGGACGCGGTGCTCACGTCCGACCGTTGGCGTTTGGCGATTCTGGGCGCGACGCTGCTACTCGGAGTGACCGTGCTCTCCGGTGGCTTCGTGGCCGGCCTGCGCGCCGGCACGATCTTCAACGAGTTCCCGCTCATGGGCGGTCGCGTGGTGCCCGTCGGGTACGCGTCAATCACGCCGTGGTGGGCAAACGCTTTCGAGAACCCGGCGGCGGCGCAGTTCCATCATCGAATTCTCGCCCTCACGGTCACCGCGTTCACGCTCACCCTCGCTTGGCGTGCACGGACCACGCCGCTTCCGCGCCTCGTGCAGCGCGCCGTGTTCGCGCTCGCTGCGGTGGTTGCCATGCAACTCGCGCTCGGCGTCACCACGCTGCTGCTCGCCGTGCCCGTCCCCTTGGGAATACTGCACCAATTCACCGGCGTGCTGGCGCTCACGGTGGCGCTGATCGCTACCCAGCGGGCGACGGCGACACGCGGGGTGGAGGGCACATTACGTGAACCGACGGTCGCTGACGCGACATCGGTGGGGAGATCGGGGAGACGATCGGCGGCAGCAACCGGTTAGGTCCGCGAACGAGTGCAATCGATATGGTACCGAGCGGAGTGCTCGGGGTAAGGAATGCCGGGACGCGAGGGTCGAACAGCTGCGGCCGAGCCGGACTGCTGCGTTAACAGCATGGTCGACACGGCGTCTCTTGAGTGGCAGGACCACGTCTACAACCTTTCACTTCCACACCCCGGGAATGTCTCGCATGAGGATTTCTTCAACCATGCACGACACCAGAGCCGCACGCGCGCGCGCCGCCCTCTTCGGGATTGTTCTGTCCGTCAGTCCTGTGGCGTTGGCGGCGCAACATGACCATGCCGGCCACCACGGTGCACCGGTGGACTGCCGGACGTTGGCGGCGCCGCCGTGGTCCGGCCTGTCCGCCGCGGATCGCGCGACGATCGAGCGCTTGCAGCGCACGGCGCTCGCGCTCCGCGAGACGGACGCCGCGACGCGCGCCGGGTTCACCCCACAGTTCGGGGACATCCCCACCATGGGCGTGCACTGGGTCAATCGGGATCGTATGCAGGATGCGGTACAGGCCGATGCCCCCGATCACCTGCTCTTCACGCGAATTGACGGACGGGATAGCCTCGTGGGGGTGGCGTACGCGTTCCGCGGACCGACCAACGCGACGCTCCCGACGCTCTACGACAGCCCGCTCGCGACGTGGCACGACCACGCGGCGCTCGGCGGCGGTGACGGCAACACCTTGCATATGCTGCATGTGTGGTTCGTCCCGTCGCCGTATGGTGCGTTTGCCGGAAATAACTTCTTTCTCCCTCTGATGGTGGCTGGACGGGCTCTCCCCAATGCCTGCTGGATCCAGACCGACGCCGAAGTGGAGCGGTTCGAACTGATCGCGTCTCTCGTGGACGCCCTGCATCGCTTTTCGGACCTCGCACGCGTGGAAGATGGACACGCGACGGGGCGTAAACGCGTAGGCGCCACGGGAGCACGCTCGACGCTGGCGACCGACCTGGGCGCGCTGGCCGAACGACTCACGCCGCACTTCGCGGCCCTGGATGCGGCGGCTCGCGCCGTCGATCGCGTCGCGTGGGACCGTGCTGCCGACGATGCGCTCGCGGCGCTGCGTCCGGCCGAACGTCGACTGGTTGAGACCATGCGCGACCGAGTAAAGGGCATCCAGTCAAGCACCGGAGGGCAGCGGCGGGGTAGCCGGTGAGGTTGGCGCCGGTCCCGCTGACCCGGTCCATCAGGTCTTGATGCCTACAGAGAGTCCGCGTCTGTCTACCGATGCGGAGCGCTTCCCGATTCGGCGGCGTCGCCGGTTAACGCCGGGTCGCGTGGGTGGGGGCGGCGTCGGCAATCGACAATCGTCCCGAGGAGGAATCTCGTGTCACTGCCGCGAGCGATTCATCGACCATCCGACAGTCTGGGCCAAGGCCACTGCGCAGAACGCGGCACTCCGGACGGTCCGCAACGATGCGGCAACGAGGATCAGGCACAGGGGGCCGCATCGCCGAAGCGCGCTTGTACGTCGTGAGAAATCAAGGACCCGCCTGGGTCGGTGGGCGGGAGTTGCTCCCCGCCGCCGTTATGGGTCCAACGACGGACGCGCTCAATGCGACAAACGTGACTCATTGTGCCAACGGTCTGAAGCAGTAAGGCACGGCAATTGCGCCCGTTGTCACCCTCGCGCAAGACGCACGGTGCAGCAACGCATCCGGACAACGGAGCTCATGCATGAAAGTTCTCGCTTTTGGCGCGCCCACGGCTGGCGCCCGAATGATTCCCATGACGTTCAATCGCATCGATCCACGAGCCGGAGAAGTCGCGATAGACATCACCCACTGCGGTGTGTGCCATTCGGACCTCCATCAGGTAAACGACGATTGGAGCAATTCCGTTTGGCCGTGTGTGCCGGGCCATGAAGTGGTCGGCACGGTGTCCAAGGTTGGCGACGGCGTAACCAGGTTTGCCGAGGGCGACATTGTCGGCGTCGGTTGCATGGTCAACAGCTGTCAGCAATGCGACCAGTGCAAGATGGGCCACGAGCAATACTGCACCGGACCGAGGAGCTGCACGCTGACGTATAACGGCCCCAAGAAGCCCGACGGGTCCAATACGTACGGCGGCTATTCGACCGGTATCGTCGTCCGGCAGGAATTCGTGCTTTCCATCCCGGATGCCATTGATCCGGCGGAGGCTGCACCGATCCTCTGCGCTGGCGCCACCACCTATCAACCGATGAAATATTTCGGGCTCAGGAAAGGGCAGGTCCTGGGAGTCGCGGGTATCGGCGGGCTAGGCCATATGGCGGTCCAGATCGGCAAGGTGCTCGGGGCACGGGTCGTGGCGTTGACCACCAGCCCGGAAAAGGCAGAGGCGATCAGGAGCCTTGGGGCGGACGAAGTAATCACCATGGACGACAAGGACGCGCTCAAAGAACATGCGCAGACCATGGACCTCATCGTGAACACTATCCCGTACAAGCATGACATCAATCCTTACCTCGCCCTGATCGCTCCCAAAGGTGCCATTGCCGTTGTCGGCAATTTTCTCGGCTTCGACCATGTCGATACAGCGACCATGGTCTTCCAGCATATCACGCTGGCGGGTTCGCTGATCGCCGGCGTGGCCGATACTCAGGAGATCCTCGACATGTGCGCCAAGCATGGCCTTCGCCCGCGGATCGAGAAGATCAAGATGCAGGACATCGATCAGGCCTTCTCGCGCATGAAGGACGAGGATGTGCGCTTCCGTCACGTCATCGAGATGGGTAGCCTGAAGAACGACGCGGATGCACGCGAACAAGCGACCACGATCGCCGATCCATTACGCGGCGACGTCGTAGGCGCCTGAGCCGGGTGGGTGCAGGCCCTCACACAAACGTGGCGATCTCGTCGAGCGGCTTCCGGTGAATCGCCGGCACCGTGGCATCCTCCGCCGGCCACCCCGCCACGATCAGCATCACGGCCTTCTCATTGATGGGCCGCTCCAACAGCTCGCCCAGAAAACCCATGGGACTCGGTGTGTGCGTGAGCGTGGCAAGCCCGGCCGTGTGTAACGCCGCGATCAGCATACCGCAGGCGATGCCGACCGACTCCGCTACGTAGTAATGCGTACGCCGCTCACCTTCGGGCGTGAGTCCGTACCGCTGCGCGAACACGGCAATGAGCCACGGCGCGGTGGTAAGATAGGGTTTGGACGCATCCGTGCCGATCGGGGCGAGCGCGTTCAGCCACTCAGCCGGCGCGGTCGCGTAAAACTCTGCCTCCGCCGCCTCAGCGGCCACGCGGATCGCATGCTTACGGGCCGTATCGTGGATTGCCACAAAGTGCCAAGGCTGCTGATTGGCGCCGCTGGGCGCCGATCCAGCGGCGCTGAGGCACGACGCGATCACGTCCCTGGGAACCGGTTCAGGGCTGAACTGACGAACGGTCCTTCGACGCGCAAGGTCGGCGGCGAAGGCCGCGCTACGGGCGCGCATCTCCGACTCCGGCATGCGGGGTGCGGAGACCAAGGGTATCATGGGTGAGTCTGGCATCCTCAAAAGCTGGACGAGCTCCGCGGTTTTTGCCAGCTCCCTCGCGACGATGCGGCAGACGATTCGGGGCGGCCCTCGGTGCATCAATCGGAGGAGGCCGGCGACGCGCCGACATCGTGCTCGTCGCACAGGAGCCGGGCGGGAGTCCGCGCGGCGGCCGATCACCACGAGGCAGTGCAGTGCAGTGCAGTGCAGTTGCAGTGCAGCGGCGCGGCTGGGGCACCCGCGTAAGGACTGACGACGTCGGAACCAGTCAGTGGGCAGGAGATGTGAGCGGCGAAGCGTGAGCTGCGCGACCGGCGTCAGGCGGCGCAGTCTGCGCACGTCTTAGCTCTGAGGGTGTTCTGCGTGGACGCATGTATGCGATGCCCGGGGATCGTTGCTGCCCCGGAAGGGAGGCATATATTGGGACGAATCACTTCCTGAGGAGGGCGTATGTCCCTGATTCGCGTTTTTGCCGCTGTGACGATGATGGTCGTGTGCGTGTCGTGCGGCGACTCGAACTCACCGAACGGCGCTGGTGCAAACGATGGCGTACTTGTTGTGCGTGGGTCAACGACCGCGACGGCTTCGGCAGCGAGTCGCGCCGCAGCCCCGGGGGTGATGGCCGCGCTGCTCGATGTCAGCCCGTCGCTCTTCGAGGTTGGGCTGCTCGAAATGCGGCTGTCGGAGAGCACCGCCTGCACCGCACCGTACGTCGTTATTTTCGCGCGTACCCGTCCCGGTGTGGTCGATCTCGTTGCCAGTCCGGAGATCGCGCGCGCCACGGGACTGACAGCGGGCAGTTATCCGTGCGTGTTGCTGCGCCTGTCGGACCAGCTGCGTTACCGTGCAGTGAGGAGCGAAGGTTCCTGTACTGCCGGTCTCGATTATCGTCAGGATTTCTATCGTTTCGAGAACGAGCTCGTGGCGTTCCGAAATCCGGACGGCGCTGTTGTGGCGGCGCGCGGGACTGACGTGGCGCCGGTCGAGGATTTCGTCTGGACCTACCTGTCCACGAGCCCATCCGCCGTTACTGCTCGAGGGTATTCCCCGAGTCAGGTCAATGCACTGAGCACGCCATTGGTAGTGCCCGGCACCACCACCTTCTTTGTCGATGCGACGAACGCCGTCACAACGTCGCGACCGACGTGCGAGATACAATTCGGTCGTGCCGGATTTCGCTGAGGACGGCGGTCACGGGAGCTGTCACGGCGGTGGGCGTCGGCGACTGCCGTCGCCCGCTCAGCGCTTGGGGCGCAGGTTGAGCGACCAGTCGTAGTCCGTGTCTTTCCAGGTGAAGTTGCCGCTTTGCACGAGCGTCCTGGCGGGACCATCGGGCAGATAGCGCGCCCAGAATGCCCCGACGCCGGCCAGCGTGCCGCTGAAATCCTCACGGTACCACGTGAAGATGGGTGAGCCGAACACGGTACGTGTCGCGACGTCCACCCGATTCTTGGCGCGCTGCGCGAGGAATCGGTTCGCCTGGTCGTCGAGCTGCGCGTCCACGCGGTCGCCGGTGAAAGCCTCCTGTCGGAGCGGCGGACAGCCCTTCGCGGCGCACACCAGCGCCACGTGAATGCGCGGGTCCTTGAAGCCGGGGCGGATAATCTCGTGCTCGACGTTGTCGAGCGTGAGGACCCGACCTCCCGCTTTGACGATCGGCTCAGCCCATGGGCTCTTGACGGTAATGCCCAGGCGTTTGTTGATGTTGCGGATGGAGCGGCGTTCCTTGCGGCTGTTGATCAGCGCGATGGTATACGCGTTGTAGACATTGATCCAGTACGCCAACTGCTCTTTACCCGGTAACGCAGCGGGCATGGTGCGGTCGAGCAGCGCGAGATACGCGGTGAATCGCGGGTCCCGCTGAAACGCGTCGTAATCCACCATGCCATCGGTCACGTATTCGCGCAGCATGGCGTCAAAAGCGCTGTGATCCACGGTCGTCTCCGTATTCGCCTTCGAACTTTCGCTCGCCTTCGTCGCCTGGGCCGCAAGGGGAACGGACGGCGCCAGCGCCAGCGCCCCGACCAGCACGGTGATCCACCCGGCCTTTCGGGCGAGCGTCGGCGCGAACGACAGTGCCACCAGGAGCGCCCCGGCTATCGCCACGCGGAGGAACGCGGCTTCGCGCGCGCCATCGACTCCGGCCAAGAGCGCATCGGCAAAGTAGGTGTACACAAAGGTGCCCGGGATGATGCCGAGCGCCGTGGACGCGATGTACGCTGCTGGTCGCACGCCCGCCAGCCCGGCGCCGAAGTTGAGGGCGTTGAACGGTACGACGGGTAGCAGGCGCAGGCGAATGAGGGAGGAAAAGGCGCCATCTCCGGCGATGGCATCGAGCGCACTCGCGCGGGAGCCCAGCAGCGCACGGACGGCCCCGCCGCCGAGCAGCCGGGCCACGAAGAACGCGCCGGTGGCACCGAGCGTGGCGCCCAACCAATTGAGCCCCGTGCCGAGGCCGACTCCGAAAATCGCGCCGCCCGCGAGCGTGAGTGGTGTGGCGGGCAGTCCCAGCGTTGAGACCAGGGCGTACACCAGCACAAAGGCCGGCGCAGCCCACGACGTATCCCGCGCTATCTGAATCCACTCGCCCGCGCGCTCCAATCTGAGCGCGTCGAGAATGCCGAACTGTCGGGCCAGCAGGTACACCCCAAAGAGGAGTGCCAAAAAAAGAAGCAGTCGTAAGATCGCGGCCGATCGTGACGGGGAATTAGCGGACAATGGTAGTTCTGGCATCGGTCGTCCAGTCATCGGCTTTGAAAGTTAGTAGTGAGGTCACAATTCCCGTGGCAAAAATGAGGGGAATTCCGTACATCGCCCACGGCCACGTATAGCCGCCGGCTTCTCCGACCACGACGAAACAGCCCACACCCCACGCTACACCCACGAACATGCTGGCCCACGCGCCGGCCGTGGTGGCCCCACGCCAATGAAACCCCGCCAGCAGCGCGAACGACAACGCGAGCACCGGAATGTTCGCCAGAATGAGGCGATCCAGAATGCGATCGACGATTAACGTGGCGCCGAGCCAACTGAGTAGCGCGAACACCAGCAGCAATGCGCGCTGCGTGCGTACGCGCAACCAGGCCTCGCCGACAAAATCAGCAGTCACCATCGTGGCCATGGCACTCCATACACCGGCCAGCGTTGTGAGTGCGGCGCCAAACAATACTGCGTAGGCGAGGCCGCGTAGTCCGGCCGGGAGCCACGCCAATATCATGGTAGGCACTGCGAGCTGCGGGTCCGACAGGGCAGGCTGCGTCACGCGCAGATGCGCCGCCGCGAGCACGACGGCGCCATATAAGGCAAACACCAGCACCGAACTGAGGGCCACCGCCCGAAATGCGATGGCCGCGCTTCGGGCAGCAAAGATCTTCTGCCCGTACCACGGCGCCGCGATGTACGTGAAACAGGTAATCATCATGAGCGTGCTGACAAACCGCGCGGGAAGCGCGGGATGATTCCATTGAAGCACCGGGGACACCGTGCGCTGGTCGGCCGGAAAGACGCTGGCCAGCCCGCCCGAAACGGCGCTCTGTTGCATGCCGAACCAGAGTAACAGCGGAAAGAGCACGAGTGTGGCGAGGAAAGCGACGACGTCGGCGCGGACGATCGAGACCAGCCCTCCCGGCAAAACCGCCAGGACCACCACGAGGGTGAGTAGGGCGCTCAGCACGGGTACCGGTATGCTGCCAGGGACAAGCGGCGCGAAGAGTAGCGTGAGCGATTTTACATACGTCGCGGTGAAGCCGATCATGGCGAGAAGCAGGAGCGCCGACGCCACCCGTCCCACGCCGCGTGAGTAGCGCACGCTGAAAAGCTCTGCCACGGACAGGCGGTCAAATTGCTTCCAGGCGCGGGCAACCGTGAGCGTGTAAAATGCGAGGCCCACAAGAAAGACGCCCGGCAAGGCCAGCGCCATCGGTCCGGCGCTATAGCCGGTCGCAGCGAAGGCCAACAGCGTACTGGTATTGAACTCGGTCATCACGAGCGTCGCGACCAACGGGAAAAGCGCCAGATCACGAGAGGCTACCGTGAATTCTGCCGCCGTGGCCGTGCGGCGCCACCCAACCACGGCGAACACGACAACGAGCGCAACGAACGTTAGAAGATCCAGCAAGGGCATGGCTATCGTACTCTGATTGAGAAGGCTGCAGCATGTGCGGAACTTGTGACGCAGTCGCAGTCTTTCACGGTTGTCGCAAGATACCGCAGAGATTCTGCAGAGGTTCCGCAGCCCTGTATTCACCAATACGGAGTGTTCATGTTCAGTTCTGTACAAACCGGATCGGTCATCCGGATGTGTATTGTCGGGCTAGTATGGCTGGCAACGACGTGGAGTCGGGCCGAGGCTCAGGGAGCGACCGCGACAGTGTCCGGCGTGGTGCGTAGCCAGCCCGGCGTACCGGTGGCGGGAGCCCGAATCGCCCGCCTTGTGGCAAGGCGCGCGGCGGACGCTGCTTCCGGTGGACCATCGGCAACGGCGCTCGCGACCACCGATGCCTCCGGTCGGTTCACGGCTACCGTGCTGGCTGGCGAGTCGAATACGCTCACGATAACGGCCCCCGGCTTCGTGACGCGACGCGTGGAGGTGGCGCCGCTCGCGGCTGGCGCTTCCACGGAGGTTTCGGTCGTGCTCAGCGCGCTCGCCACGCTCGATGCGGTCACGGTTATCGCTGCGCCTGACCGGCCATTGCTCAACACCGCTAACGCGGCCACCGGAGGTGCGGTCGAAGCGCGCGAAATTCGCGCCCTCCCCACCGACGCGCGCGATCCGATTGCGCTGTTGTACAATATTCCCGGCATTGTGCAGGCCACCGGCTTCTTCGGTGATGCGCCGCGACTGTCGATCAACGGCGGCAATTCGCTTTATTCGCAGTACCTGCTGGATGGTCTCGATAATAACGAGGGATTTCTTGGCGGGCCTCGCGTGGAAGTGCCGCTGGGGGCGCTGGCCCGTATCGACGCGTTCGTGAACACCTATTCCACGCAGGTCGGCCGGAGCCCGGATGGTGTGGTTGACTTTACCACGGCGGCTGGACGCGCCGAGTGGACCGGCGATGCCTTCGTGTATCAGCGTCCGGGCCGCCCGTTCGATGCCCGCACCCCGCTCACGTTCGGTGCCGTCGAGGAAGCGGTAAACCGACGGCAGGAAGGTTTCGCGCGTACCCAGCTCGGTGGCTCTGTCCGCGGCGCCCTGGTGCCCGGTCGCACCTTCGTCGCCACGGCCCTCGAATACACGAACGAGTCGGAAGACCGCATCGGCTCAACGGCGCTCGCGCAATTTCTGGGCACCGAAACCCGTCAGACGATCCGCGGTTATGGGCGTCTCGATCATGGCTGGAGCCCCACGCAAACCACCACCTTGCGCATCGCGGCCAGTGGCGTCGATCGTGAAGGCAACGGGAGCGGGACGCTCACGCCGGAAGCCGATATCACCACGCAGCGCATCGGGTCGGCCTCTGCGCTGATTCATCGCAGCGCGCTGCGCGAAGGGCGGGCCTCGAATACCGCGTCCGTACAGTTCGGCACCTTTCGGTGGAATTTTCCACCGGCCCGCAGCGATTTCTCGCGCCCGCAGGTAACGGTGCTGGGTCCGGATCTGGCGGTGCAGGCGGTCGTCGGCTCGAGCAACTTCGTCTTCGACGAATCGGAACGGCAGATCCAGCTGCGCAATGTGTTCGAAGCCTCGCTCGGGAACTCGAATACGCTGCGCATCGGCGGCGATGTCATCCGGAGTTCCTTCCGGCTGCGCGCGGCGAGCACCAACCCGAATGGCTCATACGTGGTGTTCAATGATGGCAATATCAGCGCACCCGCCGGACGGCCGCTGTCCTTCACCGACATCCCGGCCACGGTGCGTGTGCAGTCGTTTACCATCGACGCCCGCCCGCAGCAGGTCAACCTCACGCAGTCGCTGTACAGCGCATTTGTCGAAGACACCTGGCGACCGGCCGGGTCGTTGACACTCACCGGCGGCGTGCGGTGGGACTACGATGACATCACCTCTCGCGGCGAGAGCTCACCCGATCTCGATAACGTGCAGCCGCGCGTCTCGTTCAACTGGGCACGCTCGCCGCGCGAGGTCATTCGCGGTGGCGTCGGTCGCTACGCCGGACGTTTGCCGTATGCGATCTTCTCCGACGCGATTCAGCTGGGCGCAGCAGGCAACGCGGTGCTCACCTTCAGCGGGAGCAACGCCCCGGCCTTGAACGCCGGGCCGCTGCCTGGTTCCATCACGGACGCACAGATTCAATCGGTGCCGCGCGAAGTCTTCCGCACGTTCGCGTTGGGGCTTGATCAGCCAACGAGCGTACAGAGCACGCTCGGCTATCAGCGACAGTTCGGATCGGCGTGGGCAATACAGGGCGACGTGGTCTGGAGCGAAACGCGGAATCTGCCGCGGCTCGCCGATCTCAATCCCATCGGTCGGCGCCTGACGGCGGCCGATACCGTCAATCTCGTCTGTCAGAGTGACTTCGCGTGCCCGGGTGACAACTCGCGCCGCACCGACCCCAACGTCACCGGCATTCGTCGCGAGTCCACCGCCCAGACGGCGGGAGCCGCGCGCTTCGTGGCGCTGTATCTGGCGGCCCGTCGTGCGGTGTCCGATCAGCTCAACATCGACGCCAACTGGGTGTGGTCACGCGCGCAGAACAACACCGAAGACATCAACTTTTCGGCGACGCAAGGCAACTGCTTCGACCGCAATGGTGTCGACGCGGTCACCGGGGCGGCCTGCACCAGCAACGAATGGGCCGATGCAAACAATGATCGTCGTCATCGTCTTACGGTGCGTACGGTGTACGATGTCCGCCGTAATCTGACACTCAGCCTGATCGCCGACGCCCAAACCGGCGTTCCGATCAATCGGCTCGCGGGTTCGGTCACCGACGCGGGGATCGCCCGCTTCGACCTGCTGGGATCCGGCCCGATTCGGGGCAATGGTTTCGTCGGCAACGGCGACCGGCTGCCCGGCGTCGCACGCAACAGTGAGCGCCTCCCCGGCTACAGTACAGTCGCGATCAGTGCCGTGTTCAAGCCGCAACCGCGCGCGTTGGCGGGTCTCGAATTGCGCGCCGACGTGTTCAATCTGTTCAACACGCTGGCTCGGGGCGGATTCCCGAACGGTGTTGGTGGCGGCGGAAGCCGCACGCAATTCGGAGCGCCGGGCGATGAGACGTTCGTCTTCGCCGCGGCGCCTCCGCGGCAGTTCCAATTCTCGGCGCGTTACGTGTTTGGCGATCGGTCGGCGCCGTAAGCGTGGTTCGTCGTTGATCGCGCGCGCGCATGATCGATGAGCCGTTTCGGAAGTGGCTGGCGCGGCGATGGTCCGCGCCGGTAGCGTGGATGGCCCGTGTGGGGGTTACGCCCAATCAGGTAACGGTGGCCGCCACCGTGCTGGGCGTGGCCTCCGCCGGCTTGGTGTCTTTCCGCCACGTCAAGGCCGGGCTTGCGCTCTGGCTGTTGGGACGACTGCTCGACGGGTACGACGGCATGTTGGCGCGCGCCACGGGGCGCACGTCGCTCTTTGGCGGGTATCTCGACATCACGCTGGACATGCTGGCGTACTGTGCAATGGCCGTGGCGTTCGCCGTGGCCATGCCGGCCGATGCCCTGCTCTGGATCGGCGTGGTGGCAGGGTATGTCTTGTCGATCACAACCACATTGGCCCTGTCGTCGCTGACGGAGCGGGCCGGCCGGCCGATCACCGGGAATCGGTCGATCCGATTCTCGGCGGCGGTGGCCGAGGGCGGCGAGACGACCCTTGTGTATTGCCTCATCGCGCTATTTCCCGGAGGGAGTCGGTGGGTGTTGCTGGCGTGGCTCGCGCTGCTCGCGTTGTCGGTGATCCAGCGTACCCGGCTGGCACACCTTATTTTGCGGGAATGACAAGCTCACAGGACACACTCGCGGATTTTGAGGAAACGGCGATGCCGTTTCTTTCCGATGTCATGCGCTTCGCGTTATCCCTCACGCGTGACCGGCCCAGTGCAGAAGATCTGGTGCAGGACACGTTTCTCAATGCCAGGCGCAGCTGGCATCAGTTCATCACCGGCAGCGACTGCCGGGCCTGGTTGTTCACGATCTGCCGAAACCGCTTTTACCGTGTGCGCGAGCAAGCGGAGCGTCAGATCTCTACCGAGGACGCCGATCTGGAGTCGCTGGCAGCGGCACGCGATCTCGCGCAGGTCGATGAGACCGCGCTGACCGCCGCTCTGGAGCGCAGTGATTTGCGCGATGCGATCCGGCGCGCCACGTATGGACTGCCGGCGGCGTTTCGTGACGTCGCGATGCTCGTGGATTGGCACGATCAACCGTACGACAGGGCGGCAGAGATTCTCGGTATTCCCGTGGGCACCGTGCGTTCGCGCCTGTTCCGGGCGCGCCGCCTGTTGCAGGAACAGCTCCTCAACCACGCCCACGATGCGGGCCTCCTTCCCGCGCCGCCACGATCCAGTTCCGTGGAGACACAGTCATGAATGGTGACATGATGGATTGCGAAGCCGTCATGCGGAAGCTCTGGGACTTTCTCGATCACGAGCTGACGCCTGCCCGGATGGAGGCGATCGAAGCGCACATGCACGCGTGTCAGAAGTGTCAGCCGCACCTCGCGTTCCGGGACGTGTTCCACCGTGCCGTGACCGGGGCGAGTGAAGACGTCGGAGACACCACCGCGTTGGCCGCCCGCGTTCGCCGGGCCTTGCGCGCCGAGCTCTCCGTCGAATAGCGGCGACCAACCACGACAAATTTCCGGGTATGACTCCCGCCGGGTGCTCTCCGCCCGGCGGGGGCAGTAAGCGGAGTCAGCGAATCCTGAACAATTCGCCGGATGCCGTGAATGGGCGATCGTCATGCACGTGGATGATGGTCCCGTGTCGCATGAGGCCGTTGCCCAATTGCACTACCTCGCTGCGGGAGAGCGAGAACTGCTGCTGCATCCAGTTACAGAGAGCCGTTCCGGTAATGGCCTCCTGATAGCGAATGAGTCGACGCTGCTTCGTGCTGCGCCGCGGGCTGTCGGCGCAGCGGAGTCGTTCGGCAACCATCGCAAGGTCCGGCCAATTCAACGGCGTTGTCGCACCCGCCGGCGACGAGACTTCGGCCATGCGGAAGAACAGGTGCGCATCGGCGAAGTCGTGTTCTTCGGCCACATGCTCGAAGTACCCGAGCGCCGTGAGGCGCTGCCCCAGGCGCACGGCCGCCGGCCGCGACAGTCCGAGACGCTCCACCATCCAGTCGACCGCTTCGGTTGCCACAAAGCAGTGCGGATAGAGCCGCAACGCGTGCATGCGGTCCCGGGAATCCAATCCGCCCGACGAGCTCAGCGCTCGCACCAGCGCCTGCAGATCTACCTCACTCGCCGCATGATCGCCACGCTTTGCGCGAAATCTCCATTGGTCGGTGGCCCTGTCAAAGCTGGGCGTGCGAACCGGCGACCTTGCACGCGCGCCCTGCGCCACGCGATTTTGCGCGACCCACTCCGAAAAACCGGCGATCGGCAGAGGACGCGAGATCATGAACCCCTGGATATACTGCACGCCTCGCGCGGCCAGGTAATCCCACTCCTCCTGACGTTCCACTCCCTCTCCGATGAGCGGAACGCCCATCGTGTGCGCGAGGGCAATGATCGCATCCAACACCGGTCGCGGCGTGTGGGCGTCGTCTATCTGCCGTACGAATTCGCGGTCGAGTTTGATCCGGTCGAGTGGAAGATGCTGCATAAGGGCGAGGCTGCTCTGGCCGGTCCCGAAGTCGTCGATAGCAAGGCGGAAACCTACGTCGCGCAGCTGCCGAAGTGCTTCGAGGCTGGTTTTATCCACGAATTCCCGTTCGGTGATCTCGAGCAGTACGCTCTCAGGAGACAGAGACGACGTGTCAAAAAGACTTTGCAGTTCGCTCACGATATCGGGTCGACGCAACTGGGCCGGTGTCACGTTGAACGCGAAGTAGAGCGCGGGCTGGTCTGCGACCAACGGGGCCAGCTGATCCCGGGCTTTGGTCATGATCAGGTCGGACATCGCCACGATCATTTGCGTCTGCTCCGCCAGCTCGATGAACTCGGCGGGGGGCAGCACGCCGCGGATCGGGTGACGCCAGCGCAAGAGTACTTCGCCGCCGACGCATTCGCCGGAGGTCGTGGACACGATCGGCTGGACAAACGGCTCGAATCGTCGCTTGCGGATCGCTTGGACCAGGCGTCGCTCGGGTGACGTGCGGTCGACCAGGCGCTTGACCGCCAGCGCGACGAGGCCGAGCGTGCCGAAGAGGGCGACGATACTCAGGCCCCACGCACCGCGAGCGAGCCGGGCGAGCGTATGGCTCCAGGTGAGGCGTTGCTCGATGATGACGGCATGCGATGGGCTTTCGCCGGGGCTGGCGCCGGTGCTCGCCAGCAGGGTCAGGGAAGGCCGATGAATGCGCGGAGTATGAAAAAAGTGGACGACCGCGGAGTGCGACGGTCCGGCGGTGGTGCGCGAAAGCAGGATCGGGGACGGGCGGTGAATTCGGGGACTGTACAGAAACGGAATGGTGCTTCCGTCAACCTGGATGTCACGATCCCAGGAGTCCACGTTCGCCGCGCTGCGCAGCACATCCAATTGCTGAAATCGCGGGTCGAGTTCCGCCACGAGATGCGCAGTCCCTCGGAGCGTCGAGGCATAGATCACGGGTACCGAGCCACCGGCGCGGGTCAACAACACCAGCGTACTGTCGCTGGGGCTGGCGACGACCACTGGCAGCTTATTGCGCGCCCCCAGGGGACCGCACCACGCGTCGCCAGCGGCCGTCCGCACGAAATACGCGCGAGCGATCGGCGAGGTGAAGCTTGCGCGGACGATCTCACGGATCGTCGCGCTGTCGCATGTGGAGCCCACTCTCACGCCCAACCGGTCGAAATCCCGCGCCAGAGAGCGCATCGACATCTCCCAGCTCTCCGCGAGGAGCAGGGCTTCCCGACGCATGACGATCAGATCGCGTCCGATCCCGATCAGGCTCCAGATAAACGCGGCGAGCAGCCAGCTGCTGCCCGCCGCGAGAACCCACAGCCAGCGGCTCGGTTGGAATTGATGCTCCGCTCTGATCTGCCGCCAGCGAGTGACGGCAGCCTGCCACGGCCCGCCGCTGGTGGACACTCTTACTTCTCGGATGCCTCGAGCTGCAGCGTAATCTCCACATCGCTGCCAACGATTGCCGTTTCCGCCCACATGCCCGTGCCTACGCCAAACATCCGTCGATCGATTGACAGCTTGCCTTCAAACGAGGCGATACGCTTGGCACCGCCCAGCATCCCCTGCATCTCCGCAGGAACGTCCTTCACGCCAAGCAGCGTGATCGGCATGTCCACCCGCTTGGTGATTCCCTTGATCGTCAGATCTCCCGTTGCAACGTAGGCGTTCGCGCTCACGGCGCGGACAGCGGTGCTCCGGAAGACGATCTCCTTCTGGGTGGCGGCGTCGAACCAATCGGGCGTCCGCAGATGCTCATCGCGCTTCGCGTTGCCACTATTCACGCTGCCCACCTGGATGTGTGCTTCCACGCGGCTGTTGGCGGGCGTCGCGCGATCCCAGTCGAGCGTCACATCGTAGCGGTCGAACTGGCCGATCACCGGCGTAAAGAAGTGACGGACCGAGAAGCCCACGCGCGTGTGGGACGTCTCGATGGTCCACGGCGTCGCGACCGAGGACGTGCCGAGCGTTAGGGTGACGGCCGCAAGGCCGAACACTTTGCTGAGGGAAAACATCGACAAGGACTCCGGAGAGGGAAGAAATGGCGACCGGGCGTGGCGCCATGTTACGCAAGGTGACTATACAACGACCGCGCGATTCGTTCCGCTGGTTGGGTACGTCGTCGGAGCGGAACTCTGCGGCAGGGGTACGTCTACTCTCGGGACATCTCACCCAATGCTCCTTCGATTTTCTACTTGCCCATGTTGACATCATCCACCGCGGCACTACCGGATCACTGGCCGTCCACTATCGCCCTCGAGCCGTTCGATGCCGCCAACGCCCAGCTGCTGGCCCACGTGGCGCCCTCGTCGTGGGTGAATCCCGCGCCCGGCGACCGCTATCATCTGGTGGTCGTGGGTGCCGGCACCGCTGGCCTGGTGACCGCCGCGATCGCCGCTGGCTTGGGGGCACGGGTAGCGTTGGTTGAGCGGCACATGTTTGGCGGCGACTGTCTCAACTTCGGCTGCGTGCCGTCCAAAGCGCTTATCCGGGCAGCCCGTGCGTGGCACGATGCGGATACAGCGCATGCGGCCTTTGCCGGTCCGCGCGTGAGTGCGCCCGGCGACTTCAGCGCGGTCATGGCGCGGCTGCGTGCCCTACGGGCTGAGCTGAGCGATGTGGACAGCGTGGCGCGTTTCGGCTCGCTCGGCGTCGATGTGTTTCTCGGGGACGCGGCATTCACCGGCGACGATCGCGTGCAGGTCGGAAGCGCCACGCTGTACTTCCGACGCGCGATCATCGCCAGCGGGGCGCGCGCCGCGCGTCCGCCGATACCCGGGCTGTCGGATACGCCGTACGACACGAATGAGTCCATCTTCTCGATGACGGAGCGCCCCGATCGGCTCCTTGTCATTGGTGGCGGGCCGATCGGGACGGAGCTGGCGCAGTCCTTCGCGCGATTGGGCAGCCGCGTGACGATTGCCCACGCCGATGCCGCGCTATTGCCCCGTGAAGATCCGGATGCCGCCGCGATCGTCGCGCGTTCGCTCACGGACGACGGGGTGCAGATCATTAACGGCGCGAAGATCGAGCGCGTCGCCTACGCGAATCAAGAGTTCACCGTCACCCTGAGCGGCGACGGCGCACCGGCCACCGTACACGCCGATCGACTCCTGGTGGCGACCGGACGGACGCCCAACGTGGAAGGACTCGGCCTCGACGTGGCCGGCGTGGCGTTCACCAAACGCGGCGTCACGGTGAACGATCGCTTCCGCACCAGCAATCCGAAAATCTACGCGATCGGCGACGTGTCGTCGGCGCTCCAGTTCACGCATGTGGCCGATGCGCAGGCACGTCTCGTCGTGGCCAACGCACTGTTCTTCGGTCTTGGCGGTGGACGCAACAGTGACCTGGTGGTACCGCGCGCCACTTATACGTCACCCGAGGTTGCGCATGTGGGGCTCACGCTCAGTGACGCAGCGGAGCGCGGCCTGGCGGTGGATACGGTGCGGGTCGACCTGTCGCACAACGATCGCGCGCGGCTCGATGGAGAAGCCGAGGGGTTTCTCAAGGTCCATCTCGCCAAGGGCACGGATCGCATTCTCGGCGCCACCCTGGTGGCCGCGCACGCCGGCGACATGATCAGCGAGATCGGCGTGGCGATCACCAACCGGGTGGGACTGGGCGGCGTGGGAAAGACCATCCATGCCTACCCCACACAATCCGAGGTCTTCCGGCGCGCTGCCGATGCCTGGCGCCGGACCCGCCTCACGCCGACGGCCAAGCGGCTCTTCGCTGGCTGGTTTCGGATATTCACCTGACGCGACGAGGCCCCGCAGTGACGCGGGGCCTCGTGTAGCGATTACCGCGCGCGCGCTGTCTGCAACGCCGACTTGATGGCGGTGTTGGTCGGGCGCACCTTGTAGTCTGTCTGCACGTCACGCCACCGGACCACGCCCTGCTTGTCAATCACATAGGCCGCCGGGTGAGGAATGCCGCGACGGTTGCCGCTCGGGTTGAGTACGCCGTAGCGACCGATCACGGCATGGTCGGGGTCTGACAGGAAGGTGAAATCGGGCTGTGTCCCGTCGGCCGCGATCCGCCCCTTCGCCTGCGTAGTTTCCTTGTCGCTGTCGATAGAAATCACCAGTAGCTCAGTATCCTTCTCGAGATCCGCGTCGAGGAGGCTGCGCAACTCTTTGAGCTGGGTGATGCAATACGGGCACCAAAAGCCGCGGTAGAACACGAGGGCCACGTTTTTTTTGCCACGAAAAGACGACAGCGTGAGGGTGCCGCCGCCATGCCTGGCAAGAGTGAAATCGGGGGCGATGCCGCCGACCGCGACGCGTTCGATTTCCGTCGCAGCCATCTCGCGGCCGTCGACCGGTCCGAGCGTGGGCGATGACTGGGCTGTTGCCAGTGAGGCGCTCGCGGAGAGCGCGAGAACGGTGAGGGTGGGGGCAAAACGGTGAAACGCCATAGGAACAACTCGGGAAAAGGGAAGCAGAGACAAGAACTGACGTCGTGAGAATTAGACACCAGGCACGGCCGGAGTTCCCGGCACGCCATCGTCAAGGAACTCATCGTTGCTGCCGGGTCTATTACATGGCAGACTTCGTATTCACCGTCGGTGTTCTCGCGCGTTCTTCTGTCCACGTTTCCCATATGATCCTGCCTTCCGTGTTTCGCCTGCTGCGCCACTCCCTGCTGCCGCGCACCGCGTCTGTGCTGGCAATGGCGACCACGTGCCTGATACCGGCGCATTTGACCGGTCAGTCTCGCGACGAAAAGGATCCCAGCCCGCACAGTGAAGTGACGCTCGTGAGCGCCGTCGATCGCACCGCACCTGGGGCCAGCGTGACGGTGGGTGTGCGTATCACGCTGGATGCCGGGTGGCACACGTATTGGGTGAACGGCGGCGATGCCGGCCTCCCGTTGTCGGTCGCGTGGACGTTGCCCGCCGGCGTGACGGCGAATGCTCCGCGCTACCCCACGCCGCGGCTGCTGCCCCAGCGCCCGCTCATGAGCTACGGCTACGAACGCGAACTCGTGGTCCTCGTAGACCTGACGATCGATCCCTCGGTGTCCCGTGCCACCCCGCTGTCGATCGCCGCCGAAGCGGACTGGCTCGCGTGCGCCGATATTTGCCTACCGGCCAAGGGTCGCGCGTCGCTGTCGCTTCCGCTCGATGAATCCGCCGCGCCGCGCTCGACCGCGCACGCCGAGCGTATCGCGATGGCGCAGGCGCAGGTGCCGCTTGCGCCATCGCCGATCGACGCCGCGTTCTGGGTTGGCGACTCCACGGTATGGTTGCGCGTGATCGATGCCAGCGCCGATGACCCGCGGCTTGCGTCGCCCTATTTCTTCCCCGATTCCATGGGGGTGATCGACCACGCGCGCGCGCAGCGTGTGGCTCGCGCCGGTGACACGCTGTGGATGGCGATCCCCCTTTCGCGCTACGGCAGCGCTCCCGAGACCGACTTTGGTGGGGTACTGAGCGCGGACCCCACGCGTCACGATGCGGTCGCGTGGCACCTCGTGGCGCGGGCCGACAGCGCGGGCTCGACGCTGCCGGCCCGCGGTAAATTCCTGCTGGCAGCCACCACGGCCACCACAGCGGGCGGTCTTGAAGTGGCCGAGGCTGCGCATGCGGCGGAGGCGTCGGGTGAGGGTGCCGCCAACGCGGATGCCGCTGGTGCGGCACCGATCAGTTTGTGGGCCGCGATCCTCTTCGCGTTACTCGGCGGGCTGCTTCTCAACCTCATGCCGTGTGTCTTTCCGGTATTGTCGCTCAAGGTGCTGTCGTTCGTGGAGCGCGGCGCAGGAGACCCGTCGATCTCGCGCAAGCATGCACTCGTTTTCGCTGCCGGCGTGCTGGCCACCTTCTGGGCCCTCGCATTGACACTGATCGCGGTGCGCGCCAGTGGAGCGAGTGTCGGGTGGGGGTTCCAACTGCAATCGCCGATGGTCGTCGCGCTGCTGGCGATGCTGATGTTCGGATTGGGACTCAATCTCGCGGGCGTGTTCGAGGTGGGTATGGGGCTGACGCGGCTTGGCGCGGTAGGACAGGGCACGGGATATCGTGATTCGTTCCTCACCGGTGCGCTGGCCGTGGTCGTTGCCACGCCCTGCACGGCGCCGTTCATGGGCGCTGCGCTCGGTTACGCGCTCGTGCAGCCGGCGCTGGTGGGCTTGACCGTGTTCACCAGTCTTGCTGCAGGCCTCGCGTTGCCGTACGTACTCCTGGCGTGGTCCCCGGCGATGATGCGTCGCCTGCCGCGACCCGGCCCTTGGCTCGAAACCCTCAAGCAACTGCTCGCCTTCCCGCTCTTTGCCACGGTTGTGTGGCTGCTATGGGTGTTCGGGCAGCAGGCTGGCAACAACGCGCTGGCGCTGGTGTTGCTGGCCCTTACCGGCCTCGCCTTTGGCGCCTGGCTCTGGGGACGCATGCAGCAGCGAGGCGGTCGCTCTGCCGCGATCGGCGTCATGGCCTTGTCCGTACTCGCGGCGGCGTATGTGGGACGGGAGGGAACAACGGTCGCGCCGCCAACGACAACGACCGCTGTTGCTACGGACAGCAAAACGGAAGCGGGCGGCGGTAGTGTAGCGTGGCAGGAATACTCGCCCGCCGCGCTCGAGGCGGCGCGCGGGACGGGACGACCGGTACTGCTCGACTTCACCGCGGCATGGTGTCTCTCCTGTCAGGTCAACGAACGGGTGGCGTTCAGTACGGCGTCAGTGCAGCGCGCAGTCACCGCCGGCAATGTCATCATGATGCGCGCCGACTGGACGTCGCGTGATGCCGACATCGCACGAGTCATCGCCTCATTCGGCCGGAGCGGCATTCCCTTATATGTGCTCTACGCCGCCGATCCGGCGGTCACGCCGGTGTTGCTTCCCTCCGTGCTCACTCCGCAGAGCGTCGTGAGCGCCATCCAGCGCGCCGCCGGCACCCAGACCAGCAACTGACCCATGATGGCTATCCCTGAAATCCGTGAGTGCATGCCGCCCGTTTCCCAGTCGTACCCGTTATGGCGCCAGCTCGCGTACCGATGGCGGCGCGTAGGCGCTATGGCCGTGTTGCTTGGTGGGTGGGCGGTCTCCCCGCTCGCCGCGCAGACGGTGCGCAAGAGCCAACCCGGTATGGTGCAACAGCAGATCGCGGGCACCACGGTGACCGTGGCTTACAGCCGGCCGGTCGCGCGGGGGCGGACGCTCTTCGGCGGCATCGTCCCGTGGGGAAAGATCTGGAATCCCGGCGCCGATACCGCGACAGCCATCACCGTATCCACTCCGGTGCGTGTGAACGACCAGCCGCTGGCAGCCGGAAGCTATTCAATATGGATCGAGCCGCAGCAGGATCGTTGGATCGTGATCTTCAGTCGGGCGCACCCGGTGTTTCACGACCCCTATCCGAAAGGAAAGGATGCGTTGCGCCTCACGGTGATTCCGCGCGCTGGCGAGCACATGGAAACGTTGGCGTTCTACTTCCCGCTGGTTGAGGCGAAGGGAGCCGAACTGGTTCTTCACTGGGGCAACGTCGTGGTCCCCTTGGTCATCGCCGTTCCCTGATTCGACCGTGTCCCAGACAGCTACCGGAGCGACACCATGACCGATGCCTTTGTCTTTTCGCTGCCGCCAGTCGATCCCATTACAGGACCCGACGCGGCCACCAGTCTGCTACAAGACTCGCAGCGCCGCATGGGGATGATCCCCAACATGTACGCGCGCATGGCCAACGCCCCGGCGATGCTGCACACCTACTCCGACGGCTACAGGGGATTCCGCGCCGAAAGTGGATTTACGCCAGCAGAGCAGGAAGTGGTTTTTCTGACCGTCAGCCGAGCGAATGGCTGCGAGTATTGCATGGCCGCGCACAGCTTTCTCGCTGATACAGCCTCCGGTGTGCCCAAGGAGGTTACCAATGCCCTGCGCGACGGCGTGGCGCTGCCCGATGAGAAGCTCCGCGCGCTTTCACTCTTCACGAACCACATGGTGGAGACGAAAGGCCGTCCCGGACGCGAGCAGGCGGCCACGTTTCTCCACGCCGGGTTCAGCGAGGCGCAGATTCTCTACATCGTCCTGGCGATTGCGGTGAAGACCATCAGTAACTACTCCAATCACATGTTCGATACGCCGGTGGATGCACCCTTTGCCGGCCGGGCTTATCACGCCGCGGCCGCTTCGGCGTAGCCATCGCGGCAGCTCGCATCAGCGACCCACAATGAGCACTGAACGACTGACATTTCCGGGCGCGCAGGGGCACGAGCTCTCCGCACGCTTGGAAGTGCCCGAGAACCGACCGGTTCGCAGCTCTGCAATTTTCGCCCACTGTTTCACCTGCTCAAAAGACAGCAAGGCCGCCGTGATGGTGGCGCGGGCACTCGCGGAGCACGGTATCGCGGTGCTTCGTTTCGACTTCACCGGACTGGGTGAGAGCGGCGGTGCCTTTGGTGACACGACCTTTTCGGGAAGCGTCGACGACGTGCGGGCCGCTGCCGATCTCATGACGCAGCGCGGCCTCGCTCCGCGTTTGCTCATTGGGCACTCGTTGGGAGGGGCGGCTGTGCTGTTGGCGTCGCCGAGCCTCTCCTCCGTGAAGGCCGTGGCCACGATCGGCACGCCGGCCGAGCCACAACACGCGACGCACCTGTTTCATCGCGATCGGGAGGCCATTGTCCGCGATGGCTCGGCGCACGTCACGATTGCTGACCGCTCGTTTCGCATAGGCGAGGCGATGATTCATGATCTGGAGCGCGTGACGCTCCTCGAGTCGATGCCCGCGCTGCAGCGTGCGCTGTTGATCATGCACGCTCCCGAAGATACCGTGGTGCCGATCAGCCATGCCGCGCGGCTGTACGGCGCTGCGCGACACTCAAAGAGTTTTATCTCGCTCACTGGGGCGGATCACCTGCTCACACGCGAGGGAGACGCCCGCTACGCGGCGGCGGTGCTCGCCGCGTGGGCCGAGCGGTACATTGCCGAGTGAAGGGCTGAACGACGAACCGTAGGTTTTGGCGTCGCGTCAGCGTCGTCGTGTGCTCAGGAAGCCAACCTTCCATCAGGGAACGCCGACCACCCCAAACAGGGAAAGACCGTGGCGAACAGCAGCACCGATCGATATCTGGACAACAACCGGCAGTACGCAAGCGGGCAGGCCGTGCACACGCCCGACCACCCTGGACAGCAGCCGATCAATCCGGCGAGTCGGGTGGCGGTTGTAGCGTGTATGGACGCAAGAATCAATGTCGAGGATCTGCTTGGCCTGCAGACGGGTGACGCACACATCATCCGCAATGCCGGGGGCGTTGTGACCGACGATGCGATCCGTAGTCTGATCATTTCGCATCACCTGCTCAATACCAACGAGATCATTCTCATTCATCACACACGCTGCGGCATGCTGGCCTTCACCGACGATCTGCTCAAGGCCGGTTTGGAGGGTGACGAGGCGGCCGAGACGCTGCTGGGACAGGCGACTTCGCGCTCGTTCGTGAGCTGCAAGACCTCCGCGTCGACCCCGTCCCAGTTCCACGCCTTCCGTGGCCCGCTCGAGCCGCTCGATGCGCCGCGCAGTGCGCAGCAGACGGAACGCCTCGAGTGGGATGTGCGGCGAGGGATGTCTTCCATCCTGAATCACCCGTGGATCCCGACCAGTGGGCCGGATACCGTCACCGTTCGCGGATTCATCTATGACGTGGACACCGGGACGCTTGAGGAAGTGCGCTATCCGGGAGCCATGGGGTCGATCGGGTAGGGCACTGAGCGCAGGGCTGATGGCGCGTCTCGGGGCGCACGGTGCGATCGCTCCCCTCCGGTCTTCCGGACTCGGGTTACCTTCAGAATTCTCAATTCTTGCCGATGATACACAAACGACGTACGAAGTCACGAGCTCGTTTACACCGATGATTTGACGGGACGCCCCGCAGATTCGGCTGGGCGTACGACATACCGGTAGCAATATGACGATCGACGCGTGGCTCGGTCTTGCAGATGCCCCATTCGTTGGCCACGCCAGCAGGTTGATCTGCAGCCCAACCGGATTCGCACCCGAACTGTCGTTCGGTTCGGCGCTTGACGTGATGCCGGCTCACGTATCCGTGCTGGATACGAGCGGCACCATTCTGTATGTGAACAGTGCCTGGCGTCGCTACGCCTCCGCCAACGCGCTATCAAGCGACGACGGCGGCGTGGGCCAGAACTATCTCGCTGTGTGCGACGCGTCGGCGGGCGAAAAATCGGGTGAAGCTTCTGCCGTCGCCAAGGGGATTCGCGCCGTTTTGCGGGGAGAGCAGTCCGGGTTCGTGCTCGAGTATCCCTGTCATGCACCCGACGAACCCCGATGGTTTCGTCTGCTGATCGCACCCGTGCTCCAGGGCGGCGTGGTCGGCGCTGTGCTCATGCACACCGACATCACCGTGCCTGAACAGAACGCACGGGCGCGGCGAGTGGCCGAGCGCGCGGCGCACGAAAGCCAGCAGCGACTGACTTTCGCGCTGGCCGCCGCCGATATCGGTGACTGGAGTCTCGACATGCGCACGAATCAGGCGCAGCGCTCGCTTCGGCACGACCAGTGCTTCGGCTACGACGCCCTGTTACCGGACTGGAGCTACGAGACGTCTCTGGCCCACGTCCACCCCGATGATCGCGCCATGGTGCATGAGCGTTTCCAGCGGGCGTTGTCTGGCGACGGAGAGTACAGCATCGAGCACCGCACGACATGGCGTGACGGTTCGCTCCACTGGGTGTGGACGCGTGGCCGGGTGTACTTCGACGATCAGGGCGAGCCCCTTCGTGTGGCGGGCATCGTCATGGAGATCACGGATCGCAAGCGGGGCGAGGCCGCAGTCGAGAAAACGTTGCAGCGACTCACCGAGGCACAGCGCATTGGCCGGATCGGCGACTGGTCATGGGACTTCGCCGCGCAGACGACGACGTGGTCGCCGCAGGTTTACGAGATTATGGGGCGGACTCCGGATAGATCGACGCCCGGCACCCCCGACGAACTCGGCGTCTGCGGTGATGCCCCGAGTCTGATCGTACAGGAGCCGTATGTGACCGCCGCGATCGCGACGGGTGAAGCCCAGTACTACGAACTGGTCGTCACACGGCCGGATGGAGAGCAGGTGTACACCCAGGTGACGGCGTTACCGCACAAGAACTGCGCGGGAGTCGTGACGGGATTGTTCGGTACCATTCAGGATATCAGCGATCGCAAGCGGGCCGAGTTGCGATCCACCCATCTGGCCAATATCGTGGCGTCGTCCGATGATGCGATCATCGGACAGCACCTCAACAGCACGATCTCGAGCTGGAACCGCGGCGCGCAGAAGATTTTCGGCTTCACGGCCGACGAGATGGTCGGCTCGTCCATCACACGCCTCATTCCGGACGATCGTCAACAGGAAGAAGATCAGCTCATCAGCACGGTGTCGTTCGGTGGGAGTCTGGAGCACTTCGAAACGAAGCGCCTCACGAAGGACGGGCGACTGATCGACGTGTCGGTAACCGCGTCGCCCGTGCGCGACGCCGCCAACGCGGTCATTGGCGTGTCGATGGTGGCGCGTGACATTTCCGAACGGAAGAAGCTCGATCAGCACTTTCTCCGCGCGCAACGGATGGAGAGCATCGGCACCCTGGCCGGCGGCATCGCACACGATCTGAACAACGTGCTGGGACCGATCATGCTCTCGCTCGAGCTGCTCAAGATGTCCTTTCCGGATGCAGAGAGTCAGGAGCTGATCGGCATCATCGAGGGGAGCGCGCGTCACGGATCGGACATGGTGCGGCAGCTGTTGTCCTTTGCGCGCGGGTTGGAGGGTCAGCGTCTCGAGATCGATGTTGCGGATCTGGTCCGCGACATCGAGAAGATCACGAAGGATACGTTCCTCAAACATGTCGAGATCCGTACGAGCCTGCCGCCCGAACTGTGGCGGGTGGTCGGTGATCGCACCCAACTGCACCAGGTCCTGCTCAACCTGTGCGTGAATGCGCGCGACGCGATGCCAGGTGGCGGCACCTTGGCGATCGAAGCGGAGAACATCGCGATCGACGCACATTACGCCGGCGTGAATCCCGATGCGAAGGCCGGCTTGTACGTCGCGCTGCGAGTGGAGGACAGCGGTACGGGCATCCGTCCGGACGTGCTTGAGCGCATTTTCGATCCGTTCTTCACGACAAAAGAGGTGGGGAAAGGCACGGGACTCGGTCTGTCCACGTCGATGGCGATCGTGAAGGCCCACGGCGGATTCATGCGGGCGTCCAGTGAACCGGGACGCGGCTCGACGTTCAACGTGTACATCCCGGCGTGCGAGCAAGCGACGATCGAGCGCGACGTGTCGCCTGCGGCACTGCCGCGCGGACGTGGTGAACTGGTACTGGTGGTCGACGATGAGTCGGCGGTTCGCCAGATCACCCGACAAACGCTCGAAGCGTTCGGCTATCGCGTGGTGGTGGCGGTGGACGGCGCCGACGCCGTGGCAATTTATGCGCGACAGGGTGTCGAGATCGCGGTCGTGCTCACCGACATGATGATGCCCGTGATGGACGGCCCGTCGACCATCCATGTGCTGCGCACCATGAATCCGGCGGTGCGCATCATTGCCGTCAGCGGACTGGACGCCAACGCGCACGGCGTGGGACTCGGTCTGTCACACTTTTTGCCCAAGCCTTATACGGCTGATCGTTTACTTACCGCGCTGCGGCAGGCTCTCGTCGACACTGTGTAGCACCGGCGCACGACGTATCGGAGAGCCAAGTCGGCGTCGCGATCGGCGGACCCGAACTTTCTGTGCTGTTCGTGACTAGTCGAGGTATTGCCGCATCCCTTTTCTGTCCGGACTGCCATGACCCGACCTCCCGTTCCGCCGTTCAGCAGTGCCGACGCCATTCAGAAGGTCCGGCTGGCGGAGGATGCCTGGAACTCCCGGGATCCGGAGCGGGTCTCGCTTGCATACACCGCCGATTCGCACTGGCGAAACCGCGTGGAGTTCCTGCACGGCCGTGAGGCTATTGTCGCGTTCTTGCGTCGAAAGTGGGATCGCGAGCTCGATTACCGCTTGATCAAGGAGCTGTGGACGCACGATGTCGCGCGCATCGCCGTCCGGTTCGCCTACGAGTATCGCGATGACAGCGGCAGCTGGTACCGGGCTTACGGCAACGAGCAGTGGGAGTTCGATGCTGACGGCTACATGCAGCGGCGTATTGCCAGCATCAACGAACAGCCTATTCCGGAGTCGGCTCGGCTCTTTCACTGGCCAGCGGGGCGCCGCCCGGACGATCACCCCGGGCTGAGCGAGCTGGGATTGTGACGGATGGGGACTTCGAGGCGTTGGCCTTGCCCCTGCTTCCCAGACTCCTGCGCTATGCACAACGACTGACCGGAAACGAGGCGGATGCCGAAGACCTCGTGCAAAGCACGTATCTGAACGCGCTCAAGGGCTGGCACTCGTTCGTGCCCGGCGCCGATGTGGGGCGCTGGCTGTTCACGATCTGCCGGCACACGTTTTTTCGAGCCCGCCGTCACAGTGCCGACACCATCGCGCTCGAGACACCGGAGCTGGAGAGTCTCGCCGGCGCAGATCAGGCGTCGGCTTTCATCGCGGCGGGAGCAGATCGATGGCAGGACGCTCCCGATGTCTCCGAGGCGCTCGATGCGGCGATTCGCTCGTTGCCCGAGACACTGCGGGTGCTCGTAATGCTGGTGGATGTGGAGGGACTGAGCTACGAAGAGGCCGCGCAGCAGGAGGCCGTGCCGATCGGCACGGTACGGTCGCGACTGTACCGGGCACGCCGTCTGCTGCAGGAGCGGCTGGTGCGTTACGCCGAAGATGCGGGGATCATCCCCGGGGGAACCCATGTCTGATACCGATCTGGTAGCGATCGACTGCACTGAGGCTGGACGACGCCTCTGGGCCTACCTCGATGGTGAGCTTGCGGCGCCGTCCGTCACGGAAATGGAAGCCCATCTCACGAGCTGCGCAAAATGCCTCCGTCTCAATCAGTCGCAGCGGCAGTTTCTGGGGCTGCTGCACGACGACCGCACGCCCACCGGGCTCGAGGCGCAGGCTGCGGCGCTGCGCGAAAAGGTCCGGCAACGGCTGGCTGAGGAGCGCGCGCGCTCACGCTGACTTGCGCTGCGCCAACGCAGAACTTTTTGGTACCGGCGTGACTAATCGAGGAAGAGTCGGTGACCAGCGGGGTCGCCGCATCACCTGACCCGGGACCGTCCGGGTCGCTGCCGGAGAACGTCATGACAAATGCAACCCCGGGCGTGGTCCATGCGACCGACGCCACGTTTCACGATGAGGTGGAGCACACGAGTGGCCTTGTGGTGGTTGATTTCCACGCCAGCTGGTGTCCACCGTGCAAGTTGATCAGTCCCGTGATCGACGAGCTCGCTTCAGTGCTCGAAGGGCGCGCGAAGGTTGTGAAGGTCGACGTGGATGTCAGTCCGGAGTCTGCGGCGCGCTATCTCGTGCGCAGCATCCCGAACGTCATGTATTTCAAGGATGGCGAGCGCGTGGATTCGATCGTTGGCGCGACGACCTTGGAACAGTACGTCGCGCGGGCGGCGCAGCACAGTAAGGCCATCGGCGCATGCTGATGCAGCGGGCTGCGCCACCCGGGCCCCCCGCACACACGAAGGCCCGCCGCGCAGGCGCGGCGGGCCTTCGTGTGTGCGGGGACGATGGGTCAGGCCGCGTGTGTCGCCGCGACGTCCTGGTGTGAAACGGCAGGGAAGTCCACCACCGTGGCGGCGACGTGATTGAGGTAGTTCGTAAAGATGTTCAGTGCGACATGACTGACCACTTCCACGATCTGCGAGTCGCTGAGACCG
>JBBSCJ010000007.1:0-124717 GCA_038250435.1 Gemmatimonadales bacterium
GAACGCCAGCAAGCTTACCCGATCGCGTCGCGCATAGCTCTCCGCCAGCAGCATCTCCACGGCACCTTTCGCTTCGGCCAGTCGATTGAGCGCCGACGAACCGGACGCATCCACCAGAAAGATGACCGTCGTACCGGTGCGCTCGATGAAGCGACGGATCCGGAAGTCTTCTCGACGAATCTGCACACGAGCCGAGGTCGCGGCCGGCAAAGCGCCGGTGGCCGACGCGTTGCGCAGGCGTTGCCATGGCGCCGCGGCACGCAGCGTTTCCAGCAAATGCAGCCGAGCGCCGCCACGCGGCGCACCCGGGCGTGCGCCGCGCGGTCGGCCACGCATCATGTTCGGCGTCTCGGCACCAACGCGCCCTTGCATCGTCCCCTTGTTCTGTCGCGCCAGCAGCGTCGCCAGCAGCCCTGGCGGCAACGCCGTCGAGACGGCGTTGCGCAACAGCTCGCCCATCTGCTCCGGCGACGGTGCCATCGCGTCGTCCTCCTCCTCCGCATCCGTATCGCCACCGTCCCCTTCGGGAACGTCGGGAGCCGACTTCTGAGACTGCTCCTGAGATTGCTCCTGAGGCTGCTCGGAACTCGGCGGCGGCTCGGGGGGCGTGTCCGTCGCCTGCTCAGCTGGGGATTCAGGCGGACGTTCTTCGCTGACAGACTCATCCGGGGGGACCGGCACTCGTGTCGCCCGCGGCGCGAGGATCAACGCGGCGGCAATTTCCGCGTCGGCTTCACCGACCGCAGTACGACCGTGCAGCGCCGCATGGGCGCGCGCGCATCGCAGCGCAAACGAGGACGCGCGGATGGATTCGACGCCGAAGGAGTCGGCCGTTTCGCACAGTGCCTGTACCCACCGGTCTTCCACCTCCACCCTGAATACGCGCTGCCGTGCCTCGTGCACGCGCCTTCGCCAATCGTCCAGGACCACTGGATCACGCGCCGCCTCGAGCTCATCTCCCGTAGCGGAGCTGAATTGCAAGGCGAACGCGAGGCGATCGCGCAGCGCCGGATGCACAAATTCATCGTCGATCGATTCGTCGATCAGCAGCGTGCCTACACAGGCGTCGTGACGCACCCCGATGCCGTCGCGAGCGACCTGCACCTCGGCGTGATCGAGGATCTCCGACAGCGCGGTACGTGCCGCGACCGGCAGACGTTCGGCCATCGGCACCACCACCACGCCACCGTGCGCCGCCGCGAGCACGCCGCGTTCCGCGATCAGCCGTCCGGCCGCCAGCGTAGCCCCAAGATCGATGCCGCCGTACAGACGATCGGCGGTCACCCCCGTCGGCATACGACGCAGCGGTGCTCCGTCGGGAAGCAGCTGCTGCACCAGGCGTGCGAAGTCACGCGCCTGCTCATGGAGCGGATGATCGAGCAGCGCGCCACCGAGCCCACGCACATCGACTGCAAGCAGCAGCGCGGCAATGGCCCGATACGTGGTGGGAAGTTCAGGACGTTGCGGGAGCATCCGCCCACAGCTCAGCGATGGCTCGCTCCACACGCGTAGTCGAGCCGGCGTCGTCGAGCACGTTGCGCCGGAGCCGATGACGCAGCGCCATCGGCGCCACTTTGCGCAAGTGCAAGAGGGTTACCTCGTCGGCCGCTTCGAACGCCGCCAACGCACGCGACGCGCGCAGCAGCGTGAGTTCACCGCGCAGACCATCAGTGCCGAGCTGTGAGCACAGCGCCGCTGCACGCTCGAGCACACTGTCATCCACCGTGAGCGCCTCGAGCCGCACTCGCGCCTTCTCGAGGGCACGACGCATCTTCACATCGCCCTTATGCCAGTGCGCCAGAAAGGTTTCCGGATCGCGATCGAAGGCATCCCGACGCTTGATCACTTCGATGCGCGCAGCGATCGCCGTGGGCGTGCGGACATCCACCGCAAGCCCGAAACGGTCCAGCAGCTGCGGCCGCAGCTCTCCTTCTTCCGGATTCCCACTGCCCACCAGCACGAAGCGCGCCGGGTGCCGGATGCTCACCCCTTCGCGCTCCACGACATTCTCCCCGGTGGCCGCCGCATCAAGCAGCAGATCCACCAGATGATCTTCAAGCAGGTTGACCTCATCCACATACAAAAAGCCGCGGTGCGCCCGCGCCAGCAGTCCGGGCTCGAAGGCCTTTTCGCCCGTGGTCAGTGCCCGCTCCAGGTCCAAGGCCCCGACGACGCGGTCTTCCGTGGCACCGAGGGGAAGATCGACCACGGGGACCGGGGCAAGCACGGAGCGAACGACATGTCCGGCCACGGCGCGCGCCTGACACTCGTCACACCGGGAGCCGTTTGCCTGGGGGTCGCAGCCATACCGGCAGCCCGCCACCACTTTCATCGGCGGGAGGAGCCCAGCCAGCGCACGCACAGCGGTAGACTTCCCGGTGCCTCGATCGCCGAACACCATGACTCCACCGATGGTGGGATCGATGGCAACCAGCATCAGAGCCAGCTTCATCTCTTCCTGACCTACGATCGCGCTGAACGGATAGACCGGTCGCATGCAGTTTCACAGTGGTTCGGGGAGGCCACGGCACGGCCATCCCTCTCACGCCATGTTAGGTTCGTGAGCAGGGTGTTGCAAGAGTTCGACGTGCAATGTGTACACTTTTCTTGACACCCGAAAGTCGTTGCGATATTCTCGGCCGGTGATCCCTTCCGAGCAGGCCCTCTCGGCCCCATCCTCTTTGGCAGCTTCCGACCGCGTGACCTCTCCGTCGTCGGCTCGCGCCGCCCCCGCCTCCCCCGAGGCGATGGCTCCACTGGCTTCCGCCGCGAGCGCGGCACCGACACCCGCCCCCGCCTGGCACGAGCGGATTCGCGACCGATTCAACAGACTGGTCGCCACCGACGCCTTCCAGCGGTGGAGCGCCCGCTTTCCGTTGACCCGCCCCATCACCATGCGCCGTTCACGGGCGCTGTTTGATGTCGTTTCAGGATTCGTGTACACTCAGACGCTTCTGGCGTGTGTGGAACTCGACCTGTTTCACTATCTGGCGGGCGGCGCGCGCACCGTCGACGAGATCGCCAACCACACGTCGCTGTCGCCGTCGAGCACCGAGCGGTTACTCAACGCGGCGATCTCGTTGCGGCTACTCGCCAAGCGTCGTCATGGCCGCGTCGCGCTGGGGCCTCTGGGAGCGCCGCTGGTCGGCAATACGGGTGTCCTCGCCCTCATCCAGCACCATCGCATGGCGTACCAGGATCTGGCCGATCCCGTTTCACTCCTGCGCCGGGGCGCCGACTTCCGCACGGAGCTTTCACGTTACTGGTCGTACGCCGACGCGCCGCGCCCGCAGGCCATCGACGATACACGGGTGGCGGCGTACTCCGAGATCATGGCGGCCACACTCCCCCCGGTCGCCGCCGACGTCCTCGACGCGTACGACCTCTCCAGGCACCGTTGCCTGCTCGATGTCGGCGGCGGGGAAGGCATGTTCCTATCGCTGGTCGGACAACAGCACAGGTCGCTGCAGCTCCATCTATTCGACCTTCCGGCCGTGGCCGCTCGTGCACGTGCACGCCTGAGCGCGGCCGGTATGGGCGACCGGGCTACGTGCGAGGGCGGAAACTTCCATGCGGACGCGCTGCCGACTGGTGCCGACGTCATTTCGCTGGTCCGTGTCCTGCTCGACCACGACGACGATTCGGTCCTGCGACTGCTGAAGCGCGTACGCGCGGCGCTGCCTCCGGGCGGCGTTCTGCTGATTGCCGAGGCCATGGCCGGGGTGAAGGGCGCCGAAACCGTCGGGGACGCCTACTTCGCCTTTTACCTGATGGCGATGGGGAAAGGCCGAGCCCGTCGAGCCTCGGAACTGCACGCTATGCTTGCGACCGCCGGCTTTCGGCGCAGTCGCGAGCGACCCACTCGGTTCCCCATCCAGACGGGTCTGATCGTCGCGGAAGCCTGAAAACGCACGCGCCGTCCGCAATCCCGAACTGAATTAGAGAGATTATTGACAGTTACCGGTGTCAACCACACTTTACACCCGTGAACACTCTCGCCGTCGTCTTTGAGAAGCCAGAGGAGCTGTCGGTTCGCTCGCTGGAGCTGGTCGCCGCCACGGAATCTGACGTCGTGGTGACCATGCGCTGGTCCGGAATCAGCACCGGAACGGAGAAGCTGTTGTATACCGGGCGTATGCCCCCGTTCCCCGGCCTCGGCTATCCACTTGTCCCCGGGTATGAGGGGGTCGGCGAGATTGAGGCGGCCGGTGCCGAGTCCGGGCGCGAAGTTGGCCAGCTGGTTTATGTCGCCGGTTCCCGAGGCTTTACCGGGGCGCTCGGACTCTTTGGTGGACAGGCCGCGCGCGTCGTAGTCCCGGGCGCGAAAACCGTCCTGCTGCGCCCCGATCTCGACGATCGGGGCACCCTCTTCGCTCTGGCCGCGACGGCGCATCATGCGCTTGGGGAGCAGCCGCAGGACAACCTCGGGCGTCTGCCCGATCTCATCGTCGGGCACGGCGCGCTCGGCCGACTCATCGCACGACTCGTGGTGCTGTACGGCGCCCCAGCCCCTACCGTGTGGGAAACCAACCCCGTGCGTATGCATGGCGCGCGCGGCTACCAGGTGATACACCCCGACGCCGATGCGACGAGCCGTTATCACACCATTTGCGACGTGAGCGGCGCCGACAACATGCTCGACACGCTCATTGCCCGACTCGCCCCCGGCGGCGAGATCGTGCTGGCGGGTTTTTACAGCGCGCCGCTGACGTTCACCTTTCCGCCCGCGTTTCTGCGCGAGGCCCGCTTCCGCATTGCGGCGCAATGGAAGGAAGCCGACTTACACGCCATCGCGAGGCTGGCCAACGATGGCGTACTCGATCTGGATGGACTCATTACGCACCGCGAACCCGCGGCGTGTGCTGCCAGCGCCTACGCCACGGCGTTCGGCGATCCTCACTGTGTCAAGATGATCCTCGACTGGAGAACGGCTGCATGATCGATAACGGCACGAGCCCCGTGAATACGCCCGCAGGTGTCCTGCATCAATTGCACAGCAACGTGCGCGACGAAGCGGCAAGTACGCCCGAACAGGTGCACACCGGCCCCGTGACCAAGGAAACGCAGATCATCGCGATCTACGGCAAGGGCGGCATCGGCAAGAGTTTCACGCTGGCGAACCTGTCGTACATGATGGCACAACAGGGAAAGAAAGTGCTGCTCATCGGTTGTGATCCGAAGAGCGACACCACGTCGCTGTTGTTCGGCGGCAAGGCCTGTCCCACGATCATCGAAGTAAGCTCCCGCATGAAGCTCGCCGGTCAGGCCGTGTCAATCGGTGACGTCTGCTTCAAGCGCGACGGGGTGTTCGCGATGGAGCTGGGCGGCCCCGAAGTCGGACGCGGCTGCGGCGGACGCGGCATCATTCACGGCTTCGAAATCCTCGAGAAGCTCGGCTTTCACGACTGGGGCTTCGACTTCGTACTGCTCGACTTTCTCGGCGACGTGGTCTGCGGTGGGTTCGGTCTGCCCATTGCGCGCGACATGTGCCAGAAAGTCATCGTGGTGGCGTCGAACGACATGCAGTCGCTCTACGTCGCCAACAATGTCTGCAGTGCGGTGGAATACTTCCGCAAGCTGGGCGGTAACGTCGGCGTCGCCGGCATGGTCATCAACAAGGATGACGGCACCGGTGAAGCGGAAGCCTTCGCCGCCAAGGCCGGCATTCCCGTACTCGCGAAGGTGCCCGCGCACGACGACATCCGGAAAAAGAGCTCCAGCTACGAGATCATCGGGTTCCCCGGCGGTCAGTGGGGAGACATGTTCGCTGAGCTGGCGCAGAACGTCGCCGATGCGCCGCCGGTGCGTCCGCGCCCGCTCACGCAGGACGGCCTGCTCGATCTCTTCGACAGCAAGGAAACCGGACGTCACGTGACGCTCACGCCGGCCACCATGTTCGACATGGTCGGCAAGGACGAGATCATCAAGCCGACGCTCGAAGTTGTCTACGACACCGTTTGAGGCAATCATGAGTGATCACATGAACAACACCCCGCCGTCTCAACCCGTCGTTCGCGGCTTGCCGCTCCCGGTCGTCGACGCCGCTTCGGTAAACGTGGCCGCGACGCAGCAGGACGGACTGGGTTGCCACTCCGGCGCCGAGCAGATGCTCGCCGCAGCCAACGCCGCAGGAAAGAGTGAAATCCTCGCGCAGTACGCGGCGGATTATCCGAAAGGGCCGCACGATCAGCCGCAAAGCATGTGCCCGGCGTTCGGCTCGCTACGCGTGGGTCTGCGCATGCGGCGAACCGGCACCATTCTCAGCGGGTCGGCGTGCTGCGTGTACGGGCTCACGTTCACGTCGCACTTTTACGGCGCACGGCGCACCGTGGGGTACGTGCCGTTCAACTCCGAGTCACTCGTGACGGGCAAGCTGTTCGAGGATATCCGCGACGCGGTCCACGAGATGGCCGATCCTGCCAAGTACGACACGATCGTCATCACGAACCTGTGTGTCCCCACGGCGTCCGGTGTGCCGCTGCAGATCCTCCCCAAGGAGATCAACGGCGTGCGGATCATCGGCATCGACGTGCCCGGGTTCGGCGTTCCGACCCACGCCGAAGCAAAAGATGTGCTGGCCGGGGCGATGTTGCGCTATGCCCGCACGGAAGCAGAACAGGGCCCGGTGGCCGCCCCGCGCGGAGGCAAGAGCGAGAAGCCGACCGTGACACTGGTGGGCGAGATGTTTCCGGCCGATCCCGTGGGCATAGGCATGATGCTCGAGCCGATGGGACTGGCCGCTGGCCCCGTCGTACCGACGCGCGAATGGCGCGAGCTGTACACGGCGCTCGACTGCGCCGTGGTAGCAGCCATTCACCCCTTCTACGTGGCGAGCTTCCGGGAATTCGAGTACGCCGGACGCCCTATCGTCGGGTCGGCACCGGTAGGATACGAAGGCACTGAATCGTGGCTCGAACACATCGGCCAAACGGCGGGCGTCGCGCGCGCCGATATCGATGCGGCGAAGAATCGCGCACTCCCGGCAATCAAGGCGGCGCTCGCGAAGATGCCGATCAAGGGGCGCATCACGATGTCCGGTTACGAAGGCTCCGAGTTGCTCGTGGCGCGCTTGCTGGTGGAGAGCGGCGCCGACCTGCGGTACGTCGGTTCCGCGTGCCCGAAAACCGCGTACAACGAAGCCGACTTGCAGTGGCTGCAGGCCAAGGGTGTGCGCGTGCAGTTCCGCGCGTCACTGGAGCACGACCTGCAGGCCATGATGGAGTTCACGCCCGATCTCGCCATCGGCACGACGCCGGTGGTGCAGAAGGCCAAAGAGCTGACGATTCCGTCGCTGTACTTCACCAATCTCATTTCTGCCCGTCCCCTCATGGGACCCGCTGGCGCCGGTTCGCTCGCGCAGGTAGTGAACACCGCCATCGGCAACAAGGCTCGGTTCGATGAAATGAAAGCGTTCTTCGGTGATGTCGGCAGCGGCTACAAGGCAGGCGTGTGGGAAGAGACGCCGCGCGATCGTCCGGAATTCCGGGAGCATTACAAGCGGCACATCGCCAAGCTGGCGCGCCAGCGGAAGTCAGAGGAGATGGTCTGATGCTGGTGATCGATCATGATCGCGCCGGCGGGTACTGGGGCGCCGTATACGTGTTCACCGCCATCAAGGGGCTGCAGGTCGTCATCGACGGTCCCGTGGGCTGCGAGAATCTGCCGGTCACGTCGGTACTGCACTACACCGATGCGCTGCCGCCGCACGAACTCCCCATCGTCGTGACCGGCCTGGGCGAAGAAGAACTCGGTCAGCACGGCACGGAAGGGGCGATGAAGCGCGCGCACAGCACGCTCGACCCGCAACTGCCATCAGTGGTCGTCACCGGCAGTATTGCCGAGATGATCGGCGGCGGCGTGACGCCCGAAGGCACCGGAATTCAACGATTCCTCCCGCGCACGATCGATGAAGACCAGTGGCAGGCAGCCAATCGCGCCATGTACTGGCTGTGGACGGAATACGGCCTCAAGAAGGGCGTGCGGCCAAAACGCACCGACCGGGTGGAAGGTGCCCGGCCGCGCGTGAATCTCATCGGTCCGATCTACGGCTATTTCAACACGTGGAGTGATCTCGCCGAGATGCGCCGCCTGGTCGAAGGCATCGGCGCGGAGATCAATATGGTGTTCCCGCTCGGCAGCCACATGCAGGATATTCCGCGCCTCGTCGATGCCGACGTGAACGTCTGCATGTACCGCGAGTTCGGCCGCATGTTGTGCGAAGATCTCGAGGTGCCCTATCTCCAGGCACCCATCGGCCTGCACAGCACGACCAAATTTCTGCGCACACTCGGCGAGATGCTCGGCCTCGACCCCGAGCCCTTCATCGAGCACGAGAAGCACACCACCATCAAGCCGCTGTGGGACCTCTGGCGATCGGTCACGCAGGACTTCTTCGGCACCGCCAGCTTTGCGATCGTCGCCACGGAAACGCACTCGCGCGGTATTCGCCATTTTCTCGAAGAGGAGATGGGACTGCCCTGCACCTTCAGCTTTTCGCGCATGCCCGGCGTCAAGCCGGACAACGAAGCCGTACGCCAGGCCATCCGCGAGAAGCCGCCGCTGATCATGTTCGGCAGCTACAATGAGCGCATGTATCTCGCGGAAGCCGGCGGGCGCTCGATGTATATCCCGGCATCTTTCCCGGGCGCGATCATCCGTCGTCACACCGGCACGCCGTTCATGGGCTACTCGGGCGCGACATATCTCGTGCAGGAGGTGTGCAATCAGCTGTTCGACGCACTCTTCCACATCCTCCCACTGGGCACGGAGCTCGACAAGATCGACGCTACGCCCGCCCGCGTGCACAAGGAATTGCCGTGGGATGACGACGCCAAAGCGACGTACGATGAAATCGTCGAGACGTACCCGATCCTGATCCGCATCAGCGCGGCCAAGCGCCTGCGCGATCTGTCCGAAAAAGACGCCCGCGAACTCGGCGACATCACCGTCACCCGCGATCACGTCCTGGCCTCGCGCCGCGGCCTCTCCGGCGTAGCCAGCTAACCCGTCCCCGCCGTTAGTCAGTCCCCGCCGTCAATCAGTCCCCGCCGTCAATCAGTCCCCGCCGTCAATCAGTCCCCGCCGACAGTCAGGCCCCGCCGACAGTCAGGCCCCGCCGTTAATCAGTCCCCCCTCCACCTTCCTGATGACGTCGTTCGGCTTCTCCTCCGCCAGCAGGTGTCCGCCGTCCACCGCCTCCAGCTGGACGGCGACCAGCCCCGCGACGGCTCGGGTGAGGGGGGCGATCGGGACCCAGCGATCCTGCTTCCCTGCCAGCAGCTGCACCGGCGTCCGCAGAGCGACGGCATCACGCAGTAGCTCCGGCAGGTTCCACCGCGCCATCATGGTGAGGGCCGCGTGAATATGTTCGGGTTTTCGGCACAGCAGTTCGTACCGAGCCAGCTGCGGCGCCGTGAGCGCACTCCCGGTGCTGTCGAGCATCCGCTTCACGATGCGGGTGTCGGCAGCCAGACGCGCTCCGCCGTGAGCCGCCGCGTCCGACTCCACCAGAGCCCCCAGCACTGGGGCGACGAACGCGACATACCAGGCCGGCGGAGCGACCAGCGCCGGGCACACACCGAGCAACATTTTCGGGGCGATCTCGCCGTCGAGCGTCATACGCAGCAGGACGGCCATACCGGCCGAGTGGCCTACGGCGACGCTGGGCATGAGTTGCAGATGCTGCAGCAAGCGGCCAAGCGATCGGGCCATCGACGCGAGCGCGTACGCATTGCTGGCGCGCTCCACGGCGACGGGTACGTGGGAGAAGCCGTGACCCGGGAGATCCACCGAGACGACCGTGCCCATATGGGACAGTGCTCCGGTGCACGACGCCCACGAGTGCGTGCTGCCGCCGGTGCCATGCACCAGCAGCAGGACGGGTCCGCGACCCTGCTGCTGGACGTGCCAGCGGATGCCGTCGAGCTCAACGAAACGGGAGAACGCGCGATCGGGCCAATCGTCGGGAATGTCCATATGGGATCAACCGTACTTTTTATGTGACCAGGCTAAGGGGGGACGAGTTTGCATCACAATTAACGAGGCAGAAACGTAAATAGTTCTTGACGATTTGAAGTGTAAGGTGAAGTTTACATCGTATAAGCAGCTGTTGTTTACCACTCCGATCAGCGGAGTGGAATCCCCGCCGCGCGGGACATGCGCGGTATCTCCATTTGTTTTTTGGGAGGCAGAGATGTCAGAAAGAGGCGGAATGACAGAAGAAGAGGCGCGTCGTTTCAATGGTTACATGATCCTCGGCACGCTTGGGTACGTGGTTGTCGCGGCTGTCGCGCACGTTCTCGCGTTTATGTGGCGTCCGTGGTTCTAACCTTCTGATCACGACCTGGAGATTATTATGCACAGAATTTGGATGGGTACGGATCCCAAGCTCGTCATGAGTGGGCTTGGCGCGTTCCTGGTTGGTACCGTGCTCGTGCTGCACATCTGGGCGTTCGGACAGTTTAACTGGCCGGGCACGCTCAAGGCCACGTACGCGACGCCGCCTGCCGCCACCCGCTAAGGAGCACTTATGCACCGCATTTGGTTGATGTTTGACCCGCGACGCGTGCTGGTCGCCTTGGTTGGCTTCCTGGCCGTTCTTGCGCTGGTCATTCACTTCATCCTGCTCAGCTCTCAGCGCTATTCGTGGATCGAGAACGGCACGCTGTCGGCTGCCCAGTCGCCCGTTGGGGCATCGGCGCCATCCGCTGCGGCAGAAATGTCGCCGCTTCCGCCGAGCAGGTAATTCAGCCACACGTCGCTGCCGGGGTGGCGCCTTGCGCGTGTCAGCGCAACGCTAACCCCGGCCGACGCTAGTTCCACCCTCCCCCTTTGCATTCGCTCGCACTACTCCGCGCGTCTGGAGGTATCGCCCATGGCGATGCTGAGCTTCGAAAAGAAATACCGAGTTCGCGGTGGGACACTGATCGGCGGAGATCTTTTTGATTTCTGGTTCGGACCGTTCTACGTGGGCTTTTTTGGTGTCACGTCGATCTTCTTCGTGGTCCTTGGCACGTTGTTATGCGTGTGGGGCGCCGCGATGGGGCCGACGTGGAACCTGTGGCAGATCAACATTGCTCCGCCCGACCTGAAATACGGTCTTGGCATGGCGCCACTTCGCGAAGGCGGTTTGTGGCAGATCATCACGCTGTGCGCGCTCGGCGCTTTCGGCAGCTGGGCGCTTCGACAGGCCGAGATCAGCCGCAAGCTCGGCATGGGCATGCACATTCCGTGGGCATACGGTGCTGCCGTGCTCGCCTACGCGACCTTGGTCGTGCTTCGTCCGCTGCTGCTCGGAGCATGGGGACACGGATTCCCTTACGGCATTTTCTCGCACCTCGATTGGGTGTCGAACGTGGGATACCAGTATCTCCACTTCCATTACAATCCGGCGCACATGATCGCCGTCACCTTCTTCTTCACCAACTGCCTCGCCTTGGCAATGCACGGATCGCTGATCCTGTCGGTGACGAATCCGAAGAAGGGTGAACCCGTCGGTACGAGCGAAACTGAAAACGTCTTCTTCCGCGACCTGCTCGGCTACTCGATCGGCGCGATCGGCATCCACCGTCTCGGCCTGTTCCTCGCGGTCGGCGCGGCTGTCTGGAGTGCGATCTGCATCGTGATTTCCGGCCCATTCTGGACCAAGGGCTGGCCTGAGTGGTGGGATTGGTGGCTCAATCTTCCGATCTGGTGAGGCGCGCGTAACCATGCTCGAATACCAGAACCTCTTCACACGCGTCCAGGTCCGCACGCTTCCTGAAGCCGGCATTGCCATCGATGAGTCGACTGGCGACCGGCTGGGAACCGGCACCTTCTCCTACCTCGCCGGCAAGTTCGGCGACGCGCAGATCGGCCCGATCTATCTGGGATGGTCGGGCGTCCTGTCGCTCATCTTCGGATTCATCGCGTTCGAGATCATCGGTCTCAACTTCCTCGCGTCGGTCAACTGGAGTCCGGTAGAGTTCATCCGCCAACTGCCATGGCTCGCCCTCGAGCCGCCGCCGCCGCAGTTCGGGCTGCGGATCCCGCCCCTGAATCAGGGGGGCTGGTACCTGATGGCCGGTTTCTTCCTCACCATCAGCATCCTGCTCTGGTGGGTTCGTGTCTACCGCCGCGCCCGGGCACTCAACATGGGGACGCATCTCCCCTGGGCGTTTGCCTCCGCGATCTTCCTGTACCTGACGTTCTTTTTCCAGCCGCTGCTCGTTGGCAGTTGGAGCGAGATGGTGCCTTTCGGGGTCTTCCCGCATCTCGACTGGACGGCCGCGTTCTCGATTCGCTACGGCAACCTGTACTACAATCCGTTCCACGCGCTCTCGATCGTGTTCCTGTATGGGAGTGCGGTGCTCTTCGCGATGCATGGTGCAACGATCCTCGCGGTGGCCCGCCTGGGCGGCGAACGGGAAATCGAACAGATCACCGACCGCGGCACCGCAGCCGAACGTTCCATGCTCTTCTGGCGCTGGACGATGGGCTTCAACGCCACGATGGAGTCGATTCATCGCTGGTCGTGGTGGTTCGCCGTACTGACGACCTTCACGGGAGGCATCGGCATCCTCCTCACCGGCACCGTGGTCGACAACTGGTATCTGTGGGGCGTCAAGCACGGGTTGGTGTCACCGTATCCGGCCGCAAACAATCTGACGCCGGAACAGCAGGACCTCCTGCGCGGACGCTATCAGGGCACAGCGCCTGACACGTTCCCCACGTACATCGTTCCGCAGCAAGGCACGATGATCGATTCGGCCGCGATGATGCCCTTGGTCACCCCTGCGGATTCTACGTTGCCCCCGTCCGCTGACGCGAGGACACCATGATGACGATGCGTCGTACGGTTGCCGGTGCCCTCGCACCGGCTGCCTTGGTCCTTCTCGCCGCGTGCGGCGATGGGGCGACCGACACCGTGCAGGTCGGCTACCGCGGCGTGGCCCTCGAGCAGAACTATGACGCCGGCGATCTCAAGGCGCAGTTCAAGCAGGTGAATATCCCGGCGCCGTTGCCTCCGGCCGGGGCGTCACCACCGGGACCGCTGCCTTGGCGCAACGTCCAGGTGCTCAACGACGTGTCACCGGCGGAGTTTCTCCGGACGATGACCGCCATGACCACCTGGGTGGCCGGCACCGGCAACTGTGCGTATTGCCACAATGTGGCGGCGCTCTGGTCCGACACGCTTCCCAACGGGCAGCCGATTTACACGAAGCTGGTGGCGCGCCGCATGTTGCAGATGACGCGGCAGATCAACGGTCAGTACTCGCAGCACGTGAAGAACACCGGCGTCACCTGCTATACCTGTCACCTCGGCAAGCCGTTGCCGAACGGTCTCTGGACCTATACCGATCAGCAGGACTATCTGCGTCACTATCTCGATCGTGACGGGGCCCGCGTGATCACGCAGCAGGTCACACCAACCAATTACAATCGCAGCTCGGTGAAGCAGACGGAGTGGACGTATGCACTGATGATTTCCCAGTCGAAGTCGTTGGGCGTCAACTGCACGTATTGCCACAACTCCCGCGCGTTTTCCAGCTGGACGCAGGCCCCACCGGCACGTGTCACCGCCTTCCATGGCATCCTGATGCTGCGGGATCTGAACACGAACTATCTCGCTCCGCTTGCTCCGGTTTATCCGGACGTCCGACTTGGGCCGATGGGCGATGCCCCGAAGGCGCAGTGTATCACCTGTCACAATGGTGTCTACAAGCCGCTGTACGGTGCCCAGATGGCCCAGCATTACCCTGCGCTCTGGGGTCGGGCTGACTGGAACGGCGCCCCCTTCCCGGGGATCGTGCCGAGAGCTGATACGATCGTCCCGGGCGATAGTGTGGTGAATCCCGTCGCACCGGCGCAGTCACCGTCACCCGTTCGCCGCAGCAGCAGTACCGCGCCGGCCACCGCGCCCACCGTTTCGGGCGGAACGCGGTAAGGCAACGGGCAGCACCGCACCGCGCACAGGGTTACCGCCCGTCGCGCGATCCGACCCCGTGGTGCCTTGGCGCTGCGGGGTTTTGTGTTTCTTACGGGCGATGTGTTTTTTGCGAAACCCCTGCGATAAGCTTCGCATTGATTCCTCAGCCTTCCAGGCGACGGTCCTCACGACGGTCCGTCGCATCCCCGCCCCGAACGAGAGCTCCCGTGTCCACTCGCCGTCTCCCGGTCTACATTCTTGCCGACGTCTCGGGCTCCATGCAGGGTACGCCCATCGAGTCGGTCAAGTCGGGTATCCGTCAGCTGCATCGCGATCTCCTCGGTGATCCGCAGGCCATCGAAAGCGCGTATCTGTCGGTGCTCACCTTCTCCGACAGCGCCCAGCAGATTGTGCCGCTCACCGAAGTGGCGATGTTCAATCCACCCGAACTCGTGGCCAGTGGCCAGACCAACTTCGGTGACGGCCTGCGTTTGCTCCTCGAAGTCTTCGAGCGCGAACTGGTGCGGACCACCGCCGACCAGAAAGGTGACTGGCGCCCGCTCGTCTTCATCCTGTCCGATGGCGCGCCCACCGACGTCGACTGGCCGGTGTACGCGCAGCAGCTGCGGGAACGTCGCCCGGCCAACATCATCGCGGTCGCGTGCGGCGATCAGGCCGATGTGGAGGCGCTCAAGCAGGTCACGGAGATCGTGATTCAGATGCAGGACATGTCCCCCGATGCCTTCAAGGCCTTTTTCCGCTTCGTATCAGCCTCCGTGAAGCAGACCAGTGCCAAGGTCGGCACGTTCTCCGACGGCGGAGGCATCACCCTGCCGCCACCGCCGCCCGGCATCACCATCGTTCCTTGAGCGCGCCTGTTGTGAATTCTTCAAGCGCGCTGAACACCGATGGCGCCGACGCGACCCCTCGTGCCGTATGGTCTGTAGTGGCGCCAGAAGCCCCGTGGTGCCCGCCGGAGTGGCTGGACCATCTGCTGGCCGTCGCGCCAGCCCTCGTGGGCGCAGACGGGCACGTGCCTCCTGCCGACGCCGTCGGTATGCAGGCACGACACAACGGATGGTCACTGCTCTCGGCCTCGAGCCGAGGACGCCTGCATGCGCATCGCGGCGACTACCGCGAAGATGCGGACGCCACGGTGGCCTTCGTTCATGGCTGGAGTACTGCGGTCGCGGACGGCGCCGGCTCGGCCAGTTGGAGTCGGTTGGGTGCTGCCATCGCTACCGCCGTATTTACGCACGCGGTGCGGGACAATCTCGGACATGGACGCAAGCCCGCCGATGCGCTCGAGCAAGCGTTGCAGGAGGCCGCGCGGACCACGCACCAGGCCCTGCGCGACTTTGCCGCGCGCGCTGGCATCCTCCTGCGGGATCTCCGCACCACGCTGCTCACGGCCACGCTGCATCAAGGACGCATCGGCCTGATGCAAGTGGGCGATGGAGCGATGGCGTGGTTTCACGTTGATGGCCGCGTCACCCAGCCGCTGTCGGGCGACAGTGGAGATTTCTCCGGCGAAGTCACGCACTTTCTCCCTGACGATGGTGCCGTCGAGCAGCTGGCGCGGTCGATGTGGATTGCCGACGCCAACACGTGCGCAACGCTGCTGCTCGTCACCGACGGCGTGGAGGATGCCTGGTATCCCTTGGCCCGTCATGCCCCGGCGTTACTCACGCAGCTCGTCGCCGGTGTGATGGATGGAACCGTGCTTCCCAACGCGATCGTCTCGAGCCATCCCGCACCCGTGCTGGGGGCCCCCGATCCGGTGCAGGCGTTGATTGCGTGGCTGGCCTTCGAGAAGCGTGGCGAGAACGATGATCGCACGCTGTGCCTGCTCACCCGCGATGGCGGGTCGTGGGCACCGTAAGCTGTCGGCTTACCGACGGACGCATCCTGCAACTCGAGGATGAGCCGGTCGGGACCGGGGCCGAAAAGCGCGTATTTCTTACCCGCGACCGACAGTACGCGGTGGGATTTTACTATGGCGCGCTGAAAGACCGCCGTGAACGCGTCGACCGGCTCACTCGCATCCTCACGAACTACAATCCCACGCTCTCGGCCAACGGGGCCTACTGGTTGCCGTATTTCTGCTGGCCGGTGGGCATGGTGGACGGAGAGCAGGCGATCCCCGCCGATTTTGCCCGACGGCAGCAACTCGTGTGGCCAGCGCTTGGTGTCGTCACGCCTACCTACCGTGGCAACTTCTACTTCACCGACCGCTTCGGCGGGAAGCAGGAGAAAGAGGTGCGATGGTTTACCGGCAGCAAGGCCTCGAAGTTCGTGCCGCAATCCGAAACGGGAAGCCTGCTCACGCGCTTGCAGATCGCGGTGCGCCTCGCTCGCGCCGTTCGTCGGTTGCACATGGCCGGACTCGCGCATGCCGACCTGTCGAACAAGAACGTCCTCATCGATCCGAAGGGCGGCGACGCGTGCATCATCGACATCGACTCGCTCGTGGTGCCGGGGGTCGCGCCGCCAGCGGTGCTCGGAACCCCGGGATACATCGCGCCGGAGGTACTCGCCAACAAGGCGCAGCCATCGATCGCCACCGATAAACATGCCCTGGCGGTGCTCCTGTACGAGTTGCTGCTCCAACGGCATCCGTTGCAGGGCCGCCGCGTGAACAGCGCGCGCTCCGCCGAGGAGGATGAGCAGCTGTCGATGGGGGCTCGAGCGCTGTTCGTGGAGCATCCGACCGACCGCAGCAATCCGTCGGTGAAACCGATTGACGTCCCGTACACCCGCCTGGGGCCGCTGCTGGCTCGCTGTTTCACCCGGACCTTCGTTGACGGACTGCATGCGCCGGCCAAGCGCGCCGACGCGGCCGAATGGGAGTTGGCGCTCTACCGCACGCTGCAGCGACTGCATCCGCTGCCCTCGGGGAAATGGACGATCGTCGCACCGGGTGTGCCGAGCGCCTCGTTGCACGGGGATGAACGGCTGGCCAGTCCGGTGATGGTGGCGCACCTGCTCCGCGACACGGGTGACGCGCTGATAGACGAGCAGGACGTGCTTGTATTGTGGCATCATCTGGCGCTCCACGACTGGCACCTGCGTCTCGGATCATTGCCCAACGAGCGCGCGGACCGCAGCGCCCGCGGCTACGTCGCACAGCACGGCGGGAAATGGTGGCTGGTGAACACCAGCGACACACCGTGGTATGTGATAAAGGAGGATTCTCGCGCTCTGGTTGGCCGAAACAGCTCCGTAGAGTGTGTAGCGGGACTCACGTTACGCATCAGCGACGAATCGTCGGCCCGAGTCCTCCGTATCGGTACTATCTGACGGCGACGCGCGGCCGTCGCAATATTTCGTCTCGTGACCGCTGATCCGTCCATCCCCGCCGCGTCCTCCGCCGACGCATTCCAGCGCGTCGGCAACGCGCTCGTGCAGCTGTGGCCAATCATCGCGCTGTCAGAAGCGCCGCCGTCCGCCGCACGCGCGCGCAATCTGCTGCTCGACGCGTGTGGCAGCGATTACCGGCCATTGGTGCAGCTGCTCCTCGACATCGGTGCCAGCGTTCGGGCGCCCGTGGCGGCGCTCGGTGCGAATGGTACCATGCCGGAAGCTACTTGGCAGATGCGTCGCGCCCCGCTCGTGCACCAGCTCGTGGCAACCCGTTATCTGCAACCGGAAGTGGCACGGTGGGCGGTGGATATATGGGGGCGCGCACTTGGCGTGTATACGCAACCTGTCGTTTCACCGCCTTTTGCATCCGCCGGACACGACGCGCGTCAGGGCGCGTCGACGAACCCCTCGACGACGCGCTCGGTTACGCACGGAAGTGCCGCGATCGCGTCTTCGGCACCAGCGGCGGGAGCGCGATCATCCGCGACCGTCGCCGCTACGGGAGCGCGTCCTATCCCGGCGGCGCGAGCGAATCTGCCGTCCTGGGCTGGTGGGCCGGCGTCGTTCGGTGTGGGAGCGAAGGTGAAGCCGGGGGCACGCGCCGCGTTGGCCAACGCCGGACGGCTGGCCGCCACGTCGCGTCCGCTCCCCGGACCGCGCTTTCAACCGGTGGAGAAGCTCGCGGTTGTCGTGCTCGCCACGGTGCTGCTACTGATGGTGAGTGTCGCGCTCTGGCGCGCGCTCGAGGCCCGGAGCGCACCCGACCTTGCTCCGATAACATCAGCGATGCGCGAGGCACCGATTGAGGCACCCGTAAAGCCACCCGTTGAGGCACCCACAGCTGCACGGGTGGCTCCGGCTTTGCCGAGCGCGGTGCGCACACCATCAGCGCCACCCGTTTTTGGGAGACCCATCGCGCTGGTGGCAACGGCAGTGAGAGCTCCGCTGGTAGACGCCATCGCGACGGGCGTGGGGGGGCGTTACACGGTGCAGCAGCATGTCGTCGCAGTGGACGGTAGTCCGTCATGCCGCGCGGTGGCGCTCAAGCTCGGCGCGGACAAGCAAACGACGGAAGTGATCGCGCACGCGGCCGGTACTTCCTCGTTTCGCATTCCCACCCGCGACATCGCTGGAACGCTCGACCGTGACGGGCGATTTGTCGTCGGGATCCAGTCCGGAATCACCAACAACGTCAACTGGCAGTTTCGCATGCGTGGCCGTTTCGATCAGGAAGGTTTCACTGCGGGGACGGAGACGATCACCACGGCCATCCTGCGGTGGGGACGAACGCAGTCATGCCTGGTTACGGCGGAGCTGTCGGCGCAGCGGATCGGGCGTTGAGCAATTCCACCATGCCGTTTGTTGATCGGCGCGTGCGCATGCGCAACGCATTGCGCGCGCTGCTTGACGAGTCGCGCGACACGTGGGAGCAGTGGACACCGGGTGTGCTGCGCAACAGGCTGCTCGACGAAACCGGGAGTGATGCGCGTCCGCTCGCCGAACTGCTCATGGAAGCGCGGCGCCGAGGGTGGCGCGCGCGCATGCCTGCGACGGCGAGCGACACCGCGCGATGGGACGCCGCGGTGGCGCCATTCATCCTGCAATGGTCGGCCGAACGGTTCATTCAACCGGAGATGGCTCGCTGGGCGGTCGAGTGCTGGGGCTACGCCCTCGGCATCGTCGATGCCACCCAGCTGCGAATCGCACCACCCCCACCGCTTGCCCCGCTACGAATACGTGAGCCGCTTTCGGCATTTGCCACGCGTTTGAACGCGGCGGCGGGTGCAACTGGCGTGCACGCTGCGCTTACCCGTTCCGGCACATCTGCGGCCGCGTCACCATCACGCGGTGCACGCGTCGGCGTTGGACGTGCCGTGGGCGCCGCATCACGTACGCGCGCGTCAAACGGCGGCGCGTCTGCGTTGCCGTCTGCATCGTACACGGGCGCAGCGCCGCCGCTGTACCGGAAGTCGGCCTTTGGCCAGACAGCCGGGCGCTCGCTTCCGTCACCGCTGAACCCGTGGATTGCACGCAGCATGCTCGGCTTCCTCGCGGCCATGTTCCTGATGCTGATCGGTACCGTGATGTTCCGCTCGCGCCAACCGCAGTTGGCGGCATCGCCCGCGCCGGTGATCGATACGGTGAAGAGTCTGGCCCCCGTCGCGGCTGCCGAAGTCGAAGCGTTGGTGCCGGCCAACCTCACCGGTGGCGTTCGCGTGGTCGCGCCGCCCAATCCCGGCGTGACGGGAGTCACGCGATCTTTGCTGCCCACGAGCGCCGACTCCCAGCAGTTGCTGTACGTGCAGCCAGCGCGGCGAGCGAGCGGTGAATCGCGCCGCGCTGCCCCTCCGCCAGTGATCACCTCGCCCACCGTCGCCTATGACGAAGTGCACTTGGTCGATGGTACGACCATGCGTGGGCGTGTGGAGGTGATGCGTGCGAGCACCGTCCTCTTTCGGGACGTCCGCACGGGATTGCGTCATGAGCTGTCCAAGGAGACGATCGGCGAAATCATTACCGAGTACGGTTCCACCGTGCGCTTCCGAAGGGGTGCTTCGACGCCAGCGGTGGGACGCGCTGAGGAGTCGCGGCTGGCGATAGCCTCGGCCGATCGGCGCACACGCGGAACGGGTGGCTCGTATCTTGTGCGATACGGTGCGGCCACGGCGGTCGGCTCGCGCGAGTGCAGCTCCGTGTGGACACGCCCACCGAATGCCGTCGACCGCGCCTCGGTGCGTCATGTCCCCGGAGCGGACACGCTCACGGTGACCTTCGAGCGAGGCGATTCTTTTCCGAGCATCGTGGACGCCGACGGGTTCTTCTCCTCGACGCCTCGCATTGTGGGCGATCAGGCGCGAACGAGCACGGCGCTCGTCACGCGTATCGAAGGGCAGTTCCGCGACGCGGGCGTCCTGGATCTCACGGTGCAGATCGTATTCTATCGCCGACTGCGTAGCGGAGACCTTGCCTGTAACGTCACCGTTCGCGCGGCGGGCCAACGCGAAGAGTGACGGGAGCCGCTACTTCCTGATCAGCAGCTGATCGAAGGATTCGATCTGCGTGGGCCCAAAGCTGGTAATGGTCACGTGCTGAGACGTGGTCGGATCGTGGAGCACCAAACGGCCGTCTTCATAGCGCACCAGCCGGAACGGCGCCTCAGGACCCATGCCAGCGGCCATGCGCGAGCGGGACAGAGCCCGGAGCGCCCCTCGCAGAAACCCGTTGGACCCGGGGATCAACTCGGCCGCAACCGTGTTGGTGGTGGCGTCGATGACCGTGATCCCACCGTCAGGGGCATCCGCGAAACGCAGCGAACGCTCGGCGAGCACCGTCGTTTCCACTTCGCGAAATCCGCCGAACCCGAAGATCCGCGCCGAGATCGCCAGGGCAAAGACCACCACGATCAGCATTGCCGCCATGACGAGCGCTCCCTTCGGCACGACCATCGGCCGCGGATTCGGTCCTGCGCCGGGTTCCGGCTCGAAATGAATGGGACCACTCATGTCGGCATCAGCTCGCGGGCGCTCCGTGACGCATCAAGGGTGTCCAGGTCATTAACGGCATTGGCTGCCGCCACGGCGTCAGCAAGAAGGCTCCCCACCCGCTGCGGCTCCGGGAGTCCGCGCAACAGAGGTTGCGGATGCGTCACGTCGAATACGCGGCAGTGCGGCCACAGCGCGATGTACGCGATGCGGTGTTCCTTCGCCAGCGTGATTCGCAGCTGCCCAGTCCCATCTTTGAACCGCGCGACCGCTGCCGACTCGAGAACGGAGAACGGCACGTTGATGGACATGGGAAAGACCATCCCGATACGCAACACGATCCGCCGGTTCGTGACTGCATACCACGTCGTGCGCGCCACGACACGGCTCAACACCGACACGATCGCCAGAACGATCGCCGACAACCCGAAACGCACGAGGAATCCCGCCAGGAACTCCGGACTGCGTATGGCAAGGTCGGTCGTCGCGATCCAGATCACGATCATCACCACGAAGTATCCGGCGAACAGCTGCCAGTGAAACACATGAGAAGAGATCGCGCGCGTTTCAGGGGCCCCTTCCCAAAGCACCGTCTCACCCGCAGGCAGCGGGTGCGGCACGCCGCGAATGTACTGCGGCGCGCCCGCCCGCTCGGCACTCATATAATCGGCCCGCTCCGGTCGGCCGTCGCGTACAGATGCCCGCCCGCGAAGTACGCCATGATCTTGTCCTCTTCCAAAAGTGTGATCTGGTCGTCGCGCTTGGTCGCGGGCACGTGCTGAAACTGCGCCGCCGTGATGGCCTTCACCAGCAGACGATCATTGCCCCAGAGCCCGAAATTCGGCCACTGCACGAAACCCGCCGGCAACATCACCCGACGCTCGGAACCCGTGAGCTGTACTTCGTAATAGGTCACCGCAGGCTCGGCGCGATTGACCCAGAGTTCGACCACCGTTCCCGCCATCTGCTTGTCGGCCGCGATCACCGGCAGGCCCCGCGGATCCGGATCGCCCTTGGCCACCGAATAAGTGGGATCGAGCCGCATCGGGATGATCTTCACGGTGTTGTGAAAGGTCAGATCCGGCTTGTCCGACCGATTGGCCCATGCAGCAGGCCCGACGCCGTCGATCATCGGATCGCCCGTAGGCACGAGCGCCGAGCCGTTGTATCCGTCGACCGGTACCGCCTTGAGTTCGGACATCAGTGCGTGCCCTCGCCGCCGGTCGGACGGTGGATGTACGTCTTCTTGGGCGGCACGGACGGGAATCCTTCACGCGGTCCCTGCGGGGACTCGAGCGGATACCCTTCCCGCTTGTCTTCTCGACGAATGTAGATGATCAATCCGGCGAAGAAGAGCCAGAACGCATACAGCGCGATCTGGGCACCATCGATGTACTCCATCATGAGATGGCTCCGTGAGGAGAGTGAAGGTCAGGCAGGAACATCAGCGAGACCGAATGGCCGTGGCGTTGCATCGGCCAGCACGCGCACACCCCGCCGAGCCACCAGCGGCCCGAGCGCGACAAGCGTCGCGAACAACGTGAAGATTTCCAGATGATACACCGCCGAGTAGGGCACGTCCGGCGTACTGAGACCCGGTCCCATCGTTCCGCTGGCCACCAGATGCGAGAGCCAGTCCTTCATGATTCCACTGAGGGCGAATGACGATCCCTCGGCGGTCGCGAAAACGGCGCCCCAGGCGCCGAGCGCAATGCCGTGCTGCGAGGCATCCTTGAGGCGCATGGCGAAGGATAACGTCCCCACACCGAACAATCCTTCACCGAAGCCGATTAAACCGACGCCGGCGCGAAAGAGTGTCGGGTTCGTAAGCGGTCCGGCAAAGACGATCAAGGCGAAACCCACAATGCCCACCAAGGCGCCCACCGCCGCGAGACGGATGGGATCCCACGTCCGCTGCAGCAGTCCCGCAGCCAACGCAAACGCCAATACTGCCCCGAACGCCATGATGGCGGTGAGCATCGTGGTTTGCGACACCGAGAGACCGAGAATCTCCCCGCCGTACGGTTCAAGCAGCACATCCTGCAGGTTGAAGGCGAAGAAGCCGAGTCCCGACGCCACCAGTAGTCGCACCGCCTGTCCACCGGCGGTAAAGGTTGCCCAGGCTTCGCGAAACTGCGGCCGCCGCTCCCCCTTCTTGTATTCCACGACGCCGCGCACCCGCGCTTCCTGTTTCCAGAGCGACACCGCGTTGCAGATCACGGTGAACACCGCCGTTCCTTGAATCACCTGGATCAGTCGGAGCGGTGTGTAGTCCCGTAGCAGCTGCTCGAGAACCAGCGCGCTGATGAGCGTGCCGAGCAGCATCATGAGATACATCAAGGCAATCACTCGCGGACGCTTGTCTTCGCGCACCACATCGGTCGCCAGCGCGAGCCCGGCCGTTTGCGTCGTGTGGGCGCCGGCACCCACCAGCAGGAAGGCGAGCGCCGTACCGGCATATGCCACCCAGATCGGTCCGCGCGCGCCCCCCTCCGATAGCACCAGCAGCGCGAACGGCATGATCGCGAGTCCCCCGAATTGCAACTGTGTCCCTATCCACAGGTAGGGCACCCGCTTCCATCCCATGATGCTTTTATGCGTATCCGAGCGGAACCCCACGAGTGCCCGCAACGGCGCAGCGAGGAGCGGGATGGCGATCATGATCGCCACCAGCGACGCCGGCATGCCAAGCTCGACGATCATGACCCGATTGAGCGTGCCGACGAACAACGTCTGCACCATCCCGACCGAGAGCTGAAAAAGCGAGAGCCGCAGCAGACGGGACAGCGGGACGTCCGCCGTCGCGACATCCGCGAATGGCAGGAAGCGCGTACCGACGCGCGTCCAGACTTTGATGAGCGAATCCGAAGGACCGGCCACGTGTCAGACCCTTACCAGACCGGCTGGACGCGTACGTCCGCCGGCAACGCCTGTCGATGGGGCGTGCGCAGAAAAAGTTTGACGAAGGTCAGCGCGTTCGCCGCCTTGAGCATCGTAACCTTCGCCTTGGCCAGGATACCGCCCTTGGCTTCGGCTACGCGCATGGCATCGGTGTTGTGCCACATGCGATCCATCAATTCCCAGAACCCTTCCGATTCCGTGTCGATCGTGTCCGGAAACACCTGACGACTGATCTGATTGGTGAGCCTGATGACGCGCCGATCGTACTCGTCGACGTTGATCCCCATCGATGCGAAGAAGGGCGCGCGCGCATGATCGCGCACGTACATCGTGCAGAAGACGGCAAGCAGAAAGAATCGGATCCAGAGCTTGTTGCGGCCTTCGAGCAACGCCGGATTCGATCGCATGAGCACGGCAAAGGCTTCACCGTGGCGGAACTCGTCCAGGCACCAATTCTCAAACCACTTGAAGATCGGATGGAAGCGCTTCTCCGGCTGCTGCTCGAAATTCCGGAAGATCGTCACATAGCGCGCATACCCGATCTTCTCCGAAAGATAGGTGGCGTAATAGATGAATTTCGGCTGGAAGAAGGTGTACTTCTTCGATTTGGTGAGAAAACTCAGGTCCACCGCCACTTCGAAGTCGTTCAACGTATGGTTGATGAATCCGGCGTGACGTCCTTCGTCGCGGCTCATGAAGCCGAAAAGCTCGCGCACCTCCGGATTCTTGATGCGCTTCTTCACTTCCGCGTACAGGATGCAGCCGCTGAACTCCGCCGTCACCGATGATACGAGGAAATCCACAAACTGCTCACGCAGCACAGGATCCATCGCGTGGGTATCCACGTCGAAATCCGCGTTCCGCTTGAAGTGATCTTTGTTGGGATCGCGCCGGAACTCCGCCAGGATGTCATCCCACATCTGCCGGTACTCCGGCGTGATGACGATGGCATCGATTTTGGCAAAATCGGTGGTGTAGAAGCGCGGGCTGAGTATCGCGTTCTGCTGCGCCGCCTTGGTGCTTTCGTTGGGCGGGGCGAAGGCGCGAACCGGTAAGTCACTCGTGGTGGTATACATGAAACTCCTCAGCCTTCGAAGCCGACGTCGTACAACTCGTATAATTCCGTACCGCCCGTGAGCTTCACGAACTGACGGCGTAGCCAGCTGGCACGATGCACCGTGGCCCGCGAGGTATACGTGCGTTGCGTGCCGAAAGGAATGCGCGACGGAGTGTCGTGCACCAGCACCTCATCACCGGGGGCCACTTCGACGCCCGCCAGATCGACGTGGGCATGGAAGTGATCGTGCGTGGACTCCAGATCGATCGTACACGCGACCTCCTGGCGTCGGCGCATCACGAACCAGCCGCCCAGGATCAGGGCGGCGACGGCGACGACGCTCCAACTCATACCATCCATCCTCTACTCCTCATCAAAATCGTCAGGTCCGTGCGGAGGCATAGCCTCCCATCGATCCATTTTGCAGCGCGATACCCATCGAGCGATAGAACCCGCTCTCAACTTGTCGTGTCCCGACCATGCCCCAGCTCTCCAGGACCGGCGAGGCGATCAGCCCTTTCCGAAACGCGCGTTCCGACACAGGGACAATCGATGGTGCCCGATCCTGCTTGGGGAACAACTTACCGACGGCGCGCAGCACTGACAGCATGGGCGTCTGCGGAGCCACGGTAATCAGCATTCGCTCCCGAACCCGCGGCGCCAGCGCGCCGAGGGAAGCGATGATCTCTCTCAATTCGTAATGAATGAGCGAATCCATCGCCACGGCAATATCGAAAGAGCCCAACGCCGGGTCGAGCATGTCCCCCGACCGGAAGTCGATCATGACCCCCTCGGCCTCGGCCCGCTCCCGCGCGTGGGCGACCAGCGTGGGCGACAGGTCGATCGCCACCACCTCCGCGCCACGCTTCGCGAGATCGATCGCCAGGGTACCCGTGCCGCAGCCGGCATCGAGCACCCGCACGCCATGCAGATCCGGCTTGAACCACGCCAGCAAAGTACGTCGCATCTGGTCGCGCCCCGCCCGCACCGACGTGCGGATGCGCGACACCGGCGCGTCAGAGGTCAGCGTCTTCCAGGCAGCAGCGGCCGTCCGGTCAAAATACTCGCCGATCCAGGCCCGTCGCTCAAGGTATGGCGCCGATGCGGCTTGCGAACGCTCGGACGGCGTTCCCCCGTACGGCGAACCCGGCGCCGGCGTGATCTCAGGAGTTGCCGCTGTTCTGGGCGTAGGCATCAGTCGAACCCGAGCAGGTCGAAAATTTCGCGATCCTTGAGCGGATTCGCGGGAAGCGGTACCACATCGTCCAGCATCCGGGTGGCGAGCAGCATGTATTGCTCCTGCGCCGCGACGACTTCCGGGGAATCTTCCATCTCGAAGATCGTGCACTTCTTGAGACGGCTCCGGCGGATCGCGTCGATATCCTGAAAATGTGCCATGGTCTTGAGACCGACTGCTTTGTTGAATCGGTCGATCTCGTTGGTGTCTCGGGAACGGTTCGCCACGACCCCGCCCAGCCGCACCTTGTAATTCCTGGATTTCGCCTGAATGGCCGCAATGATGCGATTCATGGCAAAGATCGAATCGAAGTCGTTGGCGGTGACGATCAGGCAGTAGTGCGCATGTTGCAGCGGGGCCGCAAATCCACCGCACACCACGTCGCCGAGCACATCGAAGATCACCACGTCCGTATCTTCGAGCAGATGATGCTCTTTCAGCAGTTTCACGGTCTGCCCGGTCACATAGCCGCCGCAACCGGTGCCGGCCGGCGGACCACCGGCTTCGATGCACTGTACACCGCCGTAGCCTTCAAACATGAAGTCTTCCGGCCGAAGCTCTTCCGAATGAAAATCCACCGTTTCCAGCACGTCGATCACGGTGGGGATCATCTTCTTGGTGAGCGTGAAGGTCGAGTCATGTTTCGGATCACACCCGATCTGCAGCACACGTTTGCCCAGACGGGAGAAGGCGGCCGAAAGATTGGACGAGGTCGTGCTCTTGCCGATGCCGCCCTTCCCGTACACGGCAATGACGAGCGCGCCGTCGATATGCTGATGCTCATCGAGGTGCACCTGCAGACTACCCTCTCCATCGCCGACCCTATCAAAAATCGGAAGTCGCGTCGCGGTCATGTCGTTTCCCCGGTCACGTGGCCCTGCGTTTCATCGGCGCCCCAGTTGGCGACGTGATCCTGCCTCATCGGGCATCGGTACGTCACGCAAACACGCCCTCGAGTCGATCTTCGAGATCGGCAGCCGCATCGCGCAGTGCCTCGAGCGTTGCCGCATCAGGCGACCAGTAGCCGCGATCAGTCGCCTCCAGCAGGCGCTGCGCGAGCCCCAGCGCGGCGTCCGGGTTGGCCTGTGCCAGCCGTTCGCGCATCGCCTCATCCAACACGAAGGTCTTCGTCGCTTCGGCGTAGACCCATTCGGGTACAGCACCCTTACCACCGGTGGCTGACCAGCCAAACGTCGTGATCACGTGCCCCGCGATATTGCGGGCACCTTCGTAGCCATACTCCAGCTGGCTCTCGTACCAACGAGGATTGAGCAGCTTGGTGCGCGACTCCAGCTCGACCTGCTCGGTCAGCGTCCGCACCTTACCCTGCGCGTTGTTGTAGTCGCCAAGGTACACGGCTGGCGCGTCGCCGCCATTCTGCTGCGCGATCACCCGCGTCATGCCACCAAGCGATTCCACGTACTGATCGATGTCCGTCGCCCCGAGATCTACCGAGTCGAGTCCCTGAAACGAGAGCGTCGCCTGCCCGAGTGCGCGCTTCATCAGCGCCGGCTGCGCCGAAGGACGACCGTCTGTTCCGTAGGCGAAGCCCTTCCGCTGCACGAAGAGATCGGCCAGTTCGTCTTCCTTCTCCCACTTCCCGGTATCGATCAGCAGGTTCACGTTCGATCCGTACGCGCCATCGGCATTCGAGAACACGCGTAACGCAGCGGTAGCGAGGTCGCAGCCCGTGTCCTGCATGGTCTGCAGCGCATGTTTCCGGATGAAATTCTGCGTGGGATCTTCGTCGGCTTGTGCGCAAATCAACGCCGCTTCGGCAAGCAACTTGACCTGCAGAGGCAGCAGGTCGCGGAAGATGCCGGACAGCGTGACAACCACATCGACACGAGGCCGACCCAGCGATGCCAACGGCAACAACCGCGCTCCGGTAAGACGACCGACGGCGTCGAAACGCGGTACCACACCCATCAGCGACATAACCTGCGCCAGCGGGGTGCCCTCACTCTTCATGTTGTCCGTGCCCCAGAGCACGACCGCCACAGACTCCGGGAGCGAGCCGTGATCTGCCACGTATCGTGCAAGGAGCTGCTCGGCGCGCACACGACCTTCGAGCATGGCCACCGCACTCGGCACCCGATAAGGATCGAAGCCGTAGATGTTGCGTCCCGTCGGCAATACCGCCGGATTCCGCAGCAGGTCTCCTCCCGGCGCCGGCGACACATACCGGGCGTCGAGTGCCCGGAGAATGCCGGCGACCTCGCGGTCCTCGCTCAACGACGTATCGAAGCCGGTGAGCGCCTCGAAATGCTGTCGCAGGGCACGGTCATCCGCAATGCGCAACCCGTTCGATCTGGCCTCGGCCGATGCCATGCGTTCGGCGCGCCGCACGTCCTTCGTATCGACCAATTCCTGAACCGACGCACGTACGATTCGCTCGACCGCCTGCACCGTATCGTCGGAGGCGTTCCGGGTGCTCTGCCCCGCCACGATCGTGTCGCCAATGGGCGGGAGCTCCAGCTCCGGCCGACCCGAGCGCGCCATTTCCACCAGGACACCGACGCGCGCGTCGGGCGTCATCCCTTCTCCGACCACGTGCAGCCCAATCGGGATGAGGCTGTATTCGAGCTCGAGCAGCCGGTCTCGCAGCGTCGTCACCCGCGCGTCGGTTTCCTCCGCCGTCCACGATGGCGCGGCCGGTGCCAGTTCCACGGCGGCCGCCTGCTGCTGGATCAGTTCGCGCAACGACGCCGCTTCGCTCGCCTTGCTCTGGTCGAGCGCACGCCACCGATCGAGCGTGCTCTTGAGATCGAGCAAGCCACGATACAGACCGGCGTTCGCGACCGGTGGTGTGAGGTAGGACACCAGCGTCGCATTCCCACGACGCTTGGCGAGCGTGCCTTCGGACGAATTATTCGAGGCGTACAGATACACATTTGGCGCATCACCGATCAGGCGATCGGGCCAGCAGCGGTCATCGAGACCGGACTGCTTCCCCGGCATGAACTCCAGCGCTCCGTGCGTACCGAAATGCAGAATGGCATCCGCCGCGTAATCTTCGCGCAACCACCGATAGAAGGCACTGAAGGCATGCGTCGGTGAAAAGCCGCCCTCGAACAACAGACGCATCGGATCGCCTTCCCAGCCGAACGACGGCTGCACACCGATGAAGACGTTACCGAGTTGCAGCCCCATGACCTGAATGGACTGCCCGTCCGACAGCTGCCGACCTGGTGCAGGCCCCCAGGTCTTCTCGATTTCGGCCAGATACCGCTCGCGACGAACGTGATCGTCGGTGGGGATCGTGGTGTGCACGTTGGCCGGCGCCCCATAGCGCTCGCGGTTGCCGCCCGTGATTCGTTCGCGCAGATCGTCGGCGCTGGCCGGAAGATCCACCGTATAGCCCTGCTCCTTGAGCGAGGCGAGCACGCGCTGCATCGACGGGAACACGGCGAGATACGCGGCGCTGCCCGTGTTGCCGGCGTTCGGCGGAAAGTTGAACAGAATCAGCGCGATCCTGCGCTGCGAACGATCCTTGCGCCGCAGCGCGACCATCTTGGCTACACGCTCAGCGACACGGTCGATACGCTCGGGGATCGGTTCCGAGGCGGCCGCCTTCCCCGGCTGCGGTTCGCCCTTTCCACCAAACACGGTCGGGATGATTGCGCCGTCGAGTTCAGGAATCGCAATCTGCAACGTGGCCTGCAACGGATTGAGGCCGCGCGCGTCATTGCGCCATTCCTGGATGGTCTGGAACTCCAGTGTTTGCAGCGTGAGGTACGGGACATCAAGGCCGCGCAATACTTCTTGTGCGGCGTCCGAGTTGTTGTAGGCGGGACCGCCAACGAGCGAGAAGCCGGTCAAGTTGATCATCGCATCGATCGTCGCCTGTCCCGACCCGTTCGTGAAGTACTTCTCGACGGCGGGGCGCGCATCGAGGGCCGACGCGAACGCCGGTACCACACGCAGGCCTTTGGACTCCAGCGCCCGCACCACCGCCGCGTAGTGTGCCACGTTGTCGGCCAGCAGATACGACCGGCCGACGAGCACCCCTACCGTTCCGGCCTCCGCGCCACGATGGCGCGGCAGCGCTTCCATTTTTTCGACGATCCCCCGCTCCGGGAGCGACGGATGCCACAGGCCGACTTCCGGATACGTCTGCGGCTGCTGAGGATTGAGCGCGCCGCGCAGGGCGTTCCGCGGGCCATCGGCGTAGCGATCGATGGCATACTTCACCATCTGCTCGATATTTTCCGCCGTGCCCGCGAGCCAATATTGTATGAGCAGGAGGTACGCGCGTACATCCTGTGCGGTACCCGGAATGAACTTCAGAATGGAGGGCAGCGTGCGCAGCGCCGTCATCTGCCGCTCGCCGCTGGACTTGCCGTCGCCCCGTGAGCCGCGGAGCTTCTTGAGCAGATTGATCGGCGAGAGTGGCGACCGCGATTCGGCGCCACTCATGTCGAACTTTCCGAGCTTCGTGCACCGGACCAACTCGGGCGTGCACAACGCGCATAGCACCGCATCGGCCTGATCACGCCGCGCCAGCACCGCCTCGTACACGGCATTCGCATACTCTTCCTGGAAGAGCTGCGTGCACACGACGATGTTCGCCTGCGCAATGTCCTGACGAGCGCGCTCAGCGGCATGCGGATCGCTGCCGAAGTCTGCCGCGACGTGCATGTTGATGGTCAGCCCCGGGATGTCGCGCGTGAGCGCGGCCCCTGCCCTGCCGAACGCATCGGCCAGGTGTGCATCGAGCGTGGTGATTGCCACGCGAATCGGAATGACACCGGCACTTCTCTTAGCGGCCATAAAACGCCTTCGCCTCGTAAAGGGTATCGACCGTGATGTGGGCGATGCCGTGTTCAAGGGCGTACCGTTCGGTGTTGCGACGCACTTTCCCACGTACGAAAAACGGGATTTTCCTGAGTTCCACCTCTGCCGGATCGAGCCACGCCGTCGCGACCGGCGCGAGCGTCGCGACTTCGGGCTCCTGTACGTCCCCCTCAGCGAGTCCCGCAGCGCGCGTCGGTTGATCTATCGGCGGCGGGGCGTGCAAGTGTGACGGCGTGGCACCATCGGCAAACTCGAAATCGTCTCTGAACATGTGCAGGAGATGTTCTTCGAGTCCCATCATGAGCGGGTGCACCCACGTATCGAAAATGACGTTGGCGCCTTCGAATCCCATTTGCGGCGAGTGCCGCGCGGGCACATCCTGCACGTGAATCGGCGACGAGATCACCGCGCAGGGTACGCCGAGCCGCTTGGCGATATGTCGTTCCATCTGCGTGCCGAGCACCAGCTCCGGGGCAAGCTCCGTGACGCGCTGCTCAACCTCGAGATAGTCGTCGGTGATGAGCGCGTCCACGCCCATCGCCGCCGCCGCCTCGCGAAGCGGGCGCGCATACTCGCGCGCGTAGCTACCGATCCCCACCACGGTGAAGCCCAGTTCGTCCCTGGCAATGCGCGCGGCGGCCAGCACATGCGTGGCGTCACCGAACACGAAGACGCGCTTGCCGGTGAGGTACGTGGAGTCGACCGATCGTGAATACCATGGAAGCAGCGAATGGCTGGCGCTCACCTGTGCGCTGCCGACGCGTTCCCGCTCGAGGATGCGCGAAACATCCACGCCCGCCATCGCCCCCACTTCCTCGATGAACTCGCGCGTGGCGAGCACACCGATCGGCACCGTTTTCACGATCGGCATCCCGAAGGTTTTCTGCATCCACCGCGCCGTCGTTTCCGCCACTTCCGGATAGAGCACGATGTTGAAGTCGGCGTCGGGCAGCTTGCGAATATCGGCCACCGTGGCACCGAGTGGCGCGCACACATGGACATCCACGCCGAGATCGCGGAGCAACGCCATGATCTCGCGCACGTCGTCGCGGTGGCGGAAGCCAAGCGCGGTGGCGCCAAGCAGATTCGCGCGCGGACGGCGCGATTCACGAGAAAGGGTATCGGCGATCGGAGCGCGCGGCGCTGTTCCCGGCGCCGGGGCGAGCGGCAACAGCAACGTGCGCACGAGCTGATAGAACGTCTCACTTGCTCCCCAGTTCTCCTTTTTGGAGTACGCCGGCAACTCGAGCGGTATCACGGGTATCGGCAACGACATCCCGAGCGCCAACGATCCTGGTTGATCCTGAATCAGTTCGGCGGTGCACGATTCGCCCACCAGCATTGCGTCGGGCTTGAACCGTTCATAGGCGTCACGGATGGACGACTTCACCATTTCGGCCGTGTCTCCGCCGAGATCGCGCGCTTGAAAGGTGGTATAGGTGACCGGCGGACGCTTGTCCCGGCGTTCGATCATGGTGAAGAGCAGGTCGGCGTACGTGTCCCCCTGCGGGGCGTGCAGCACGTAATGCACCCCTTCCATGCTGGTGGCGATACGCATCGCGCCAACGTGCGGCGGGCCTTCGTAGGTCCAGAGCGTGAGTTGCATGCGCGATTCCTAGACCGCCAGCCGTGACGCGCGATCGAGCGGACGCGCAAACAGCTCCGCCAGATCACCCGCCTGCTCGTAACCATGTATTGGCGAGAAGACGAGTTCGATCGACCACTTCGTACGCAGCCCTTCCGATTCGAGCGGGTTGGCAAGCCCGAGTCCGCATACGGTGAGGTCGGGACGCGACGTGCGGCAGCGGTCAAGCTGCTTCTCCACATCCTGCCCTTCACTCACCTGCGCGGTGGCGGGGAGTCGGGCGAGTTCCGTCTCGATCATCAACCGATCGAGATAGGGTGTCCCGACTTCCACGAGCTCGACGCCGCACTCCTCGTGTAGAAACCGGGCAAGCGGAATTTCGAGTTGCGAATCGGGAAAGAAAAAGACGCGCTTGCCCTCAAGCCACGGCTTGTAGCGGGAAACTGCGGCGTGGGCCCGGTCGGAGGGGGCAGCGGTTGCTTTCGCGAAGGTCTCGGCGCTCACATCATATGCATCGGCTACCGCCTGCAACCAATCGGTGGTGCCACAAACGCCGAAGGGATACGGTGCCGCGAGTAGCGTCCCACCGCGGGCCATGAGTGCGCGTGCGGTTTCGCCGAGGAAGGGCTGCGCCAGGAGCACGCGCGTGTTTGCCCCGATCGGCGGGAGCTGGCGGGCGCGGCGCGGCGGGAAAAAATGTACCGGGCCAACCCCCATCTGCGCGAACAGGCGCGCAAACTGGTCTTCCACCATGTCGGGGAGTGTACCCACAATCAGCAACTCCGCCACGGTGCCGGTCGTGGCCGGCATGATGGGCACAAGGCAGCGAAGGCAGGCGTCTTCACCTTGCGTGAACGTCGTTTCGATGCCACTGCCGGAGTAATTCAGGACCTGCACTTGCGGCATGAACCGTTCGTTAAGTCGTTCGGCGGCCCGATGCAGGTCGAGCTTGATCACTTCGGAGGGGCACGATCCGACCAGAAACAGCGCGTTGATGTCGGGGCGCCGGTGCAGCAATGTCGTCACGCAGCGATCAAGCTCCTCGTTCGCGTCAGCGAGCCCGGCGAGGTCGCGCTCGCTGAGAATCGCCGTGGCGAAGCGCGGCTCCGCGAAGATCATCACGCCGGCGGCCGATTGCACCAGATGCGCGCAGGTGCGCGAACCGACCACGAGAAAAAAGGCATCCTGCATTTTGCGGTGCAGCCAGACGATACCGGTCAGTCCGCAGAAGACTTCCCGCTGCCCCCGTTCACGAATAACCGGGAGCTCCATCACCGTGCTCACGCCGCCTGCTCCGTTACCGCAGACTTCTGCGCGGCGTGCTTCGCGCTCCTCGCTTCCTGCAGCCGCGCTGCGCGCAGCTTGAAAATGAATTGCACGGCATTGATGGCGTAGGTGCCGTAGGCCACGAGGGCGAGCAGCATCAGCGTCCGGGGCGACCACGACTGGGCGAGCCCGACGAGGTACGCGGTGTGGAGGGCGATCACCCCCATGCTCACGACATCTTCCCAGAAGAACGGGCGGGCGAAGAGATACTGCCCGAAGACGACCTTTTCCCAGATCGCGCCCGTGATCATGATAGTATAGAGCGTGATTGTTTTGGCGATCACCGAGACGTGCGCGGCGACGAGCCCGTCGCCGGTACGCAAATATCGGATGACCAGCGCCACGGACACGGCCATCACCAGGAACTGGAGCGGCGCGAGAATGCCCTGTACGAGTGTCCACCGCGTCGCATCACGTCGACGGCGCTCTTCGGGTGTATAGAGTCCGGTCACGGGCGGGGTCGCCGAGGACCGAACGGCGACAGGGGTGTCGGACGCGACTTGCGGGTGGGCGGGCACAACTGGCATCAGTTCAGTTCTCTTCCGGGGGGTCACTACCCAGCTACCCCGAGATTACGATGGTGTCAGGGAGTTGTCAAGAAAAGTTGACGTACACTTTTCTTGACAACTTCTTCAGCTTGTGACATAATGCACTTGTCCGTTCTACTTCATAAAACACGATATTTCGCACATCTTTGCCTTGCGTCAAGGAGACCCTGCGGCAATGTTCGGCGCATCTCTCCAGCCTGCCGCTTCGTTTCACCACTCGGTGACCCACGGCTCGGGCCACAGCCCAGACGCGATGCACACGCCTTCGGCCCCGCGCCGTAATGAGCACCTTGAGCGCACGATCATCAACGAGCTCGTGCCGCGCCTGATGACAAGCCACCGGGTCGGTCCGATCCCGCCGTCGCTCACGCAAGCATTGTCGCGTGAACTTGGTGAAGCCGATGTCGCGGCGTTCGTCGCGGCCATCCGCAGCCACGATGACACGAAAGCGGTCCAGTTCGTAAAAGATATTCTGGCCGAAGGGGCGACGGTCGAGGCGGTGTATCTGGACCTGCTCGCCCCCGGCGCCCGGCAACTCGGTACGTTGTGGGACAACGATGAATGCGACTTCGTCGAAGTCACCGTCGCCCTCGGACGAATGCAGCGACTGCTGCGAGACCTGTCCCAGGTATTTCTGGCCGACGTCGGACACGCGTCTCCCGTCGGGAACGTGCTGCTGAGTTGTATCAACGGTGAGCAGCACACGCTGGGCATCATCATGGTTGGCGAATTTCTCCTTCGCGACGGCTGGCGCGTGCTGGTCGGCGCGCCGTGGAGCGATGACGACCTGCTCACGATGGTCAAATCGGAGTGGTACGACGTCATCGGTTTCTCCGTCGGTTGCCATAGCCGAACGGCCGATTTGCAGCACGAGATTCGCCGGCTCAAGGCGGCGTCGCGGAATCCGCGGCTGCAGATCATGGTCGGCGGCCAGATATTTGCCGAAGATCCGGCATTGGCGGAACAGATCGGCGCCAATGCCATCGCCACCAGCGCGCGCGAGGGTCCGCGGGTTGCTCGTATGCTGCTCGGCGCGTCACGCGCGGCTGCGGCCGATGACTTACGGCAGGAGGCGCCAGGCGATCATGTCGAGTTCAGTGAAGCCCTTCGACGCGACTGAACCCGAATTCAGCGCTATTGATGCCCGGACGGCGGCGGCGCTACTTGCCGTGGCCGGCGACATCGCGCTGGTCATGGACCGCGCTGGCGTTATCCGTGACGTCGCCATGGTCGGGGGCGAGTCGCAGTTGGACCTCGCCGCCGACTGGATCGGACGGCCGTGGACAGATACGGTCACTGTCGAAACACGGTTCAAGATCGACACGCTGCTCAAGGAGGCGCAGAGCTTTGGCGTGTCAAAACGTCGGCAGGTCAATCACCAGTTTACCGAGGGCGCCGACGTGCCGGTGGCGTACACCGCCCTGCGCCTCGGGCCCGACGGCAGTCTTGTTGCCGTCGGGCGCGACATGCGCCACGTGTCGGCGCTGCAGCAGCGGCTGGTCGAGGCCCAGCAGTCGATGGAACGTGACTACTGGCGCCTACGCCACGTGGAAACGCGCTACCGCCTGCTTTTTCAGCTGGCCAGCGACGGCATCCTCGTTCTCGATGCCTTCACGCTTAAAGTGCTCGATGCCAACGCGGCAGCCGGACAGATGTTCAGCGAGTCCACGGAGCGGCTCATCGGGCGGGTCTTTCCATTTGGTTTCGATGCAGGAACGCAACGTGTCATCGACGAACTGCTCGTAACGGCGCGCGGGGCGGGTCGCGCCGGAGACATCGACATCGCCCTCAGCGGCGGCGGGCGGACTTTTCGCGCCTCTGCGTCGTGTTTCCGTCAGGAATCGGCCACGCTGCTGCTCGTGCGCCTCGCGCCGGCCGACAGTGGCGAGACGGGCGCCTCGGGCTTCTCCGCACGCGTCATCGACCTCATCGAGCGCTCTCCCGATGGATTCGTCGTCACGGATCTGGCGGGTCGCGTGCTGGCCGCCAACCGCGCTTTCCTCGACATCGCCGAACTCGTCAGCGAAGAACAGATTCGCGGTTTGCTCTTCTCCAACTACATCGGTCGACCGGGGGCGGATTTCGCGGTATTCACCACCATGCTACGGAAAAACGGAGCAGTCAGACTGGCCGCGACGTCGGCGCGCAGCCTCCACGGCACGCAGACCGAAGTGGAAGTCTCTGCCGTTTGGGTACCGGACGGGGCCGAGCCGTGCATCGGGTTCACCATCCGTGACATCGGTCGCCGTCTGGCAAGCGGTCCGCAAGGCGCACGGGATCTCACCCGGGCCGTCGAAGAGCTCACGTCGTTGGTTGGCCGCGTGTCGCTGCGGGACTTGGTACGAGACACCATCGATCTGGTGGAGCGGCATTTCATCGAAGCCGCGCTCGAGCTGACGAACGACAACCGGACCTCCGCTGCAGAAGTCCTTGGCGTCAGTCGGCAGAGTCTGTACGTGAAGCTCCGACGCCATCGCTTGACTTCGCCCATTGGCGATCGGGACCCCGGACAGGTCAGCTAAAGCCGTAGGGACCAAACCATGACAAAAATCACCAAATCGGGTCTGTCGCATTGCTGTACTGTAAACTAAACTAGACGCCTATGAGCGTCAGCTACACAGTGCAGTCGGCGTCACCGCGCCCGAGCCCGAGAGCAGTGCTGACGCTGCTCAAGCCGGTAACGTGGTTCCCTCCCATGTGGGCGTTTACCTGTGGCGCCGTGTCGGCCGGTGTGCCGCTCAGCGATCGGCTACCTCTGCTGGCGCTCGGGATCGCGATCACCGGGCCACTCGTCTGCGCATCGAGTCAGGCAGTCAACGATTGGTTTGACCGTCACGTCGACGCGATCAACGAGCCTGACCGACCCATTCCGTCGGGACGCATCCCCGGGTACTGGGGGCTCATCATTGCCATCGTGTGGACGGGACTGTGCCTTGCCGCCGCGATCCCCCTCGGTGCCTTCGGTATGTCCGCCGTGGGGATCGCGCTGCTCTTTTCCTGGGGCTACAGCGCCCCGCCGCTCCGCTTCAAGCGCAACGGCTGGATCGGCAACACCGCCGTCGGGTTCACGTATGAAGGACTCGCATGGTTGACCGGCGCGGGCGTCATGCTTGGCAATCAACTGCCGCCCGTGCCGCTGATCGTCCTCGCGGTGCTGTACAGCATCGGTGCCCACGGCATCATGACGCTCAATGATTTCAAGGCGATCGATGGCGATCGTCGCATGGGCGTGAATTCGCTTCCGGTGCTGCTCGGACCCGACGGCGCCGCCCGCGTCGCATCGGCCGTCATGCTGCTCGCGCAGAGCGCGGTCATCGGATTCCTGCTGTTCTGGGACCGTCCGGTGCATGCGTTCGCCATCGGTGTACTGGTGATCGTACAGGCGGTGATGATGCGCCGCTTCATGCAGGCGCCGCGCGAGCGCGCTCTGTGGCTGAGCGCGCTCGGCGTGCCATTCTTCGTGAGCGGCATGATGATCGCTGCGTTTGCGGCGCGCGCTGTGCCGGCCGTAATAGAGGCCGCGCGATGAGCTGGTGGCAACTCTCGCGACTGGGGCTGGTGCAGGCCGCGATCGGCGCGGTCGTCGTTCTGCTCACTACGACGATCAACCGCGTCATCGTGGTGGAGCTTGCGCTTCCCGCCACCGTGCCGGGCCTACTGGTGGCGTTGCACTTTGGCGTGCAGCTGGTGCTTCGCCCACGCCTCGGTCACGCCAGCGATCGTACCGGTCGCCGGACACCATGGATTCTGGGCGGGCTTGCCGTGTGTGCCGCAGGCGGCGTCGCGGTGGCGGCGAGCATCCCGGTGATGGCCTACAATCCCATGCTCGGCATCGCCCTCGCGGCGGTGGCGAGCGTCGTGCTCGGTGCAGGCGTGAGCGCGGCAGGCACGCCACTGCTCGCCTTGATGAGTGAGCGTGCACGGCCTGCCCAACGTGCCGGCGCGGCGGCGATCACTTGGATATTGATGATCGTGGGAATCATTATCACGGCAGCCGTGTCAGGTTCGTTGCTCGACCCCTTCTCTTTCACGCGCCTGATCGCGATTGCCGCTGGCATCGGCGGGATCGGCTTCGTGGTGGCGCTGCTGGCCACCTTCCGAGTGGAACCGCGCACGCCGACCGTGCCAAGCAGCGCGAAGCGTCCGGCGCCGCCACAGTCGTTCGGGCTGTCATTTCGCCGCGTGTGGGCCGAGCCGGCCGCGCGGCTGTTTGCGAGCTTCGTGTTTCTCGCGATGTTCGCGTACAGCGCGCAGGATCTCATTCTGGAGCCGTTTGCCGGCATCGCGTTCGGGATGACGCCCGGTGAAAGCACGGCCCTCTCCGGCACGCATCATGGCGGCGTGCTGGTGGGGATGATCATCACGGCGCTCGCGGCGACCAGGCATGGTCAGTTGCGACATTGGGCGGCGGCGGGTTGCTTCGCCTCCGCGATCACCTACGTACTGCTCGCCTCCTCGACCGTGATCGGCGGCGTGGAAGTGTTTCGCCTGGTCGTCGTGCTCCTTGGCATCGCCAATGGCGTGTTCGCGATCGGGGCCATCGGATCGATGATGGCGCTCACAGGCGATAAGACGGACGGCCGCGCCGGTTTACGCCTCGGGGTCTTCGGCGCAGCGCAGGCGCTCGCCTACGCCACCGGGACCATGACCGGTGCGGCCGGCGTCGACGTAGCCAAGGCGCTCCTCGATTCGCCGCACCGCGGCTACCTCGCCGTTTTCGGTGTGGAGGCGGTACTTTTCGCGGCGTCCGCCGTTCTCGCGCTGCGCAGCGCGTCGAGCGAACGCGTCACCGACGTGTTCCGGCAGCGGAGCGACATGTTGCCAGGAGTGCTGCAGGCATGACCATGGTTCATGATTCCCGCACGCCGCTCCGTGCTCTGCAGGAAGTTTTCCTGTCGGCACGGGTTCACGCCCGTCCCGTCACGACGTCCCCATTGGAGGAAGTCTCATGATTGACGCCGGTTACACCCTGTCCACGCCCAGCACTCCTGCCGAAGACACTCTGTACGATGTGATCGTCGTCGGGGGCGGGCCTGCCGGGGCCACGGCGGCCCATGACCTTTCAAAGGCCGGAAGGCGGGTGCTCCTGCTCGATCGCGCCGGGCGGGTGAAGCCGTGCGGCGGCGCGGTGCCTCCGCAACTGCTGCGTGATTTCGACATTCCGGAATCGCTGCTGGTCGCGCGCATCGATACGGCGCGCATCATTTCGCCGAAGTGGCGCACGGTCGATATCCCGGTGGGCGACGGCTTCGTGGGCATGGTGGACCGCGATGTATTCGATGAATGGCTGCGCGTGCGGGCGGCCGAGGCGGGGACGGAGCGTCGCGTCGGCACGTTTACGCAGTTCTCGCGTGACGCCGACGGGCATGCGGTGCTTACCTACACCGATGGTCGGTCACGGAGCGGGGAAGCGCGCACGGTGCGTGCCCGAATGGTGATCGGCGCCGACGGCGCGCTGTCGCCGATCGCGCGCCAGTGTGTTCCCAACGCGCACAAGGCGCGCCACGTGTTCGCCTACCACGAGATTGTGAAATCGCCAACGGTGGAGCAGGACGCCAACTTTGGCGCCGCCCGCTGCGACGTGTATTACCAGGAGCCGCTCTCGCCCGACTTCTACGCTTGGGTTTTCCCTCATGGTGAGACCACTAGTGTCGGGACCGGGACGCTGCAAAAGGGCTTCGGGCTCAAGGAAGCGGTGGCCAAACTGCGTCGCGACACCGGCCTTGACCATATGGAGACGATTCGACGCGAAGGCGCCCCGATCCCGATCAAGCCGCTTCCCCAGTGGGACAACGGCCGCGACGTGGTTTTGGCCGGAGATGCGGCCGGGGTGGTAGCGCCAGCGAGCGGAGAAGGCATCTTCTACGCTATGACAGGTGGACGGTTTGCCGCGCAGGCGGTCGAGGAGGCGTTGGTGACGGGCAACGCGAAGGCGCTCCGCAAGGCGCGGCGGCGGTTCATGCGCATGCACGGGCCGGTGTTCGCCGTGCTGGATATCATGCAGACGTTCTGGTATCGCAACGACAACCGTCGCGAACGCTTTGTGGCGATCTGCCGTGACCGTGACGTGCAGCAGCTGACCTTCGACGGCTACATGAACAAGCAACTCGTCAAGGCGAAGCCCCTCGCCCATCTCCGCATCTTCTTCAAGAATCTGGCGCACCTCACCGGGCTCGCCACCGCATGATCGTCTCATCCGAATCCGCCATCCGATGCTGATTTCGATCGCGATCGATTTTAATCACGCCGACGTGGCCACGCGTGAGCGCTTCCATCTGTCCGAGGAGCGCCTCACGCAGTTGTATCGTACGGCCCGCAGCGAGATCGTCACGGAAGCCGCACTCATCTCGACGTGTAACCGCACCGAGTTGTATGCGTGGGTGGACAGCGAAGATCCGAAAGTCATCGATCGCGCCGTGCAGACGCTCGCGCGTCGCTGGATGCGCTCACGCGTAGACGGTGACCGGCTGCTGCAAACGGCCATCAAGCGCGCGGGCAAGGACGCGGCGCGGCATGTCGTGCGTATTGCGGCCGGGCTCGAGTCGCAGGTACTCGGCGACGGACAAATTCTCGGACAGCTCAAGGCGGCGTACAAGCGCGCCTCGCGCGGCCATGCGGCAGGGCCGGTGCTGCACCGGCTCTTTGAAACGGCGCTCCGTGCCGGCAAGCGCGTGCAAACCGAAACGTCGCTGACCGCCGGTCGCAATTCGGTCGGTGCGGAGTCCGCGCTCAATGCGGCACAGCGTTTCGGCAACCTGACGAATACGCGCTGCCTGGTCGTCGGCGCCGGGAAGACCGGGTCGCGTGCCACAAAGCAGCTGCACAAGCTCGGGGCCCGCGATCTTGTCATCATCAACCGCACCTTCGAGAAAGCCCAACAGCTCGCGAGCTTCGTCGGCGGACGTGCTGCGCCGATGGAATCGTTGCATGTCGAGGCGGCGATGGCCGATGTGGTCATTGTGGCCACGGGCAGCGATGTGCCCGTGCTCACGGCGCCAGCACTCATGCGCGCGCGTGAAGCCTGCGCCGCAAGCGGCTACGAGCTCTTGCTCATGGACCTGAGCCTGCCACGCAACATCGACCCCGCAGTGGTCGAGCAGGCTGGGGTGACGCTGGTGGATCTCGACACGCTGCACACGCCGGTGCTGGCGGCCGAAGCGATGCGGCGCGACGCCGTGCCGGTCGCTGCGGACATCTGCGAAGACGAGATCTCGTCGTTCATGGAATGGATCGCCACCATGCCGGCGCGCAACGCGATCAGGCCGTTACGCGAGGCGCTGGAAGGTGTCGCGCGTCGGGAGGTCGCCTTTGCGTCGAAAGATCACGGCGTGGCGGAGCGCACAGCCTCGCGTATCGTCGCGAAACTCCTGGCAGGTCCGATGGCTGCCTTGCGCCGTGCGGTGCAGCGAGGCGAACCGTTGGACGCACAGGCGATGATGCTCCTGGAGATGTTCGCCCCCGCCCCCGCCGTCAAACCGCGACCCGCGCGCGGTTCGCGTCCTGTGCCGCAGTCCCGGCCGGCCGCTGCGGCGCTGGCGACGGTCCCTCCCACCCCGCGTGAGAAGCACGCCGCACATTTCGTTCTTGCTCCGGAGCAGTTCACGTGAGTTCCCCGCCGGTGGCCTCGCCACCAGCCAACGACCTGCTGCTGCGCGCGCTGCGCCGCGAATCTGTCGAGCGCCCTCCCGTATGGATGATGCGTCAGGCCGGTCGTTATCTCCCGCAGTATCGCGCGGTGCGCGCGAAGTCCGATTTCCTCACCATGTGCCGCACCCCGGAACTCGCGGTGGAAGTCACGCTGCAGCCGCTCGAGCTCATCGGTGTCGATGCCGCAATCATCTTTAGCGACATCCTGGTGATTCCCGAAGCAATGGGCATGCACCTGACGCTGGACGAAGGGGTGGGACCGCAGTTCCCAACGCCGTTGCGTAGCATGAACGATCTGTCGCGCCTGAATCCGGTAATTCCGGAAGACGGGCTGGGCTATGTGCTCGATGCCATCAAGCTGGCGCGACGCGAGATCGACAATAGAGTCCCGCTCATCGGTTTCGCTGGCGCCCCGTGGACGCTGGCCGCGTACATGGTGGAAGGCAAAGGCACGAAGCAGTTCGCGATCGCGAAGCGGATGCTCTTCGAGCAGCCGGAGATGGCGCACGCGCTGCTCGACCGGCTCGCCACGGCGGTCGGCGATTATCTGGTAGCGCAGGTGGAGGCGGGTGCGCAGGTGGTGCAGCTGTTCGAATCGTGGGCCGGCGCGCTTGGGCCCGACGAGTTTCGCATCTTCTCTCTCCCATACTTGGCAAAGGCTGCCCAGCGTGCCCGCGAGGCGGGTGTGCCGGTGATCGTCTTCGCCCCGGGTGCAGGGTGGGCGTTGGGCGAGATCGCCGCCGCCACCGACGCGCACGCGATCGGTGTCGATTGGCACCTGTCTCCACGTGATGCGCGACGACAGCTGGATCCGTTTCAGGTAGCGATGCAAGGTAATCTCGACCCCTGCGCGCTGTATGGACCGCCCTCGGAGATCCGCCGGAAGACCCACGCCATGATCGAGGCGTTCGGTCCGGTTGGCCACGTGGCCAACCTCGGCCACGGTATTCTTCCCGACGTCCCGCCGGCCCACGCGAAAGCCTTCATCGATGCGGTGAAGGAGTGGCGGTGGACGGAGGAGACGATCGCGAATCACGACGCACAGTCAGCGACGTTGGCAGGCATCCGATGAACGCGGCGGCGGTCCCCACGGAGACGCCGCAGCAGGCGTCGGTGGTGACGCGGCGCGCGGAAGCAACACGATGGATTGCGGGCTTGCACGATGAGCTGACCTCCTTTTTCGGTCGGCTCGACAAGGGCGGCACGTTCATCGAGGATCGTTGGGAACGTCCCGGCGGAGGCGGAGGTGTCGCCCGCGTGATGACCGATGGCGTCACCTTCGAGAAAGCCGGGATCAACCGGTCGGCGGTGATGGGGGAACTCCCCGAGCTCGCCGCTCGACGACTGGGAGGAAAGGGTGCGGCCGTCGGTGCGACGCACTTCTTCGCCACCGGCGTCAGTCTGGTGGTGCACCCGCGCAGCCCGAAGATTCCAACGGTGCATCTGAATGTGCGCTATTTCGAGCTGACTGATGAGCATGGCCGGCTCACCGACAGCTGGTTCGGCGGCGGCACGGATCTGACGCCGTTTTTCCCATACGAAGAAGACGTGCGCACCTTCCACATCGCGTTGCGTGAGATGTGCGAGCGCCATCATCCGGATTTCCACGGCGCCTACAAGAAGTGGTGTGACGAATATTTCGTGAATACGCATCGCGACAACGAAGCACGTGGCGTAGGCGGCATTTTCTTCGATCATCTTCGCGGAGGTGCCGAGACGCAGGCGTTGTCGCACGCCGGGGTGCAGACCTTCGTGAGCGATGTGGCACGAGTGCTGCGACAGGCGTACGAGCCAATCGTCGAGCGTCGACGGTTCGAGGCGTTCAGTGAAAAGGAGCGCGAATTCCAGCTGGTGCGTCGAGGCCGGTATGTCGAATTCAACCTCGTGCATGATCGTGGAACGATCTTCGGACTGCAGACGCAGGCGCGCGTCGAAAGCGTGCTGATGAGCCTTCCGCCGCTCGCCATGTGGCAGTACGCCCCTCGTTACACCCCTCAGTCGTTCGAAGCCCGGTTGCTGCGCATGCTCGCGCCTCGGGATTGGACCACGGACGCCGCCGGAGAATAACGTATGCGTGTGCTGACTGACCAACTCGTCGGTGGTCCCTCTGCGGCACCGGACTCGGGCGACCGCCGTTCGGTGGTCGTGGTCGGAGCCGGCATAACCGGGCTGGTCGCGTCGTACGAGCTGCGGCGCAAAGGTGTCAACGTCACGCTGTACGAGGCCAGTGGTCAGAGTGGCGGAGCCATCCGCACGACGCATGCCGAAGGCTTTCTTGCAGAGCACGGCCCGAACTCGTTTGTCACGTCCGCACCGGTCGATGCGCTGCTGGCGCAGCTCGACCTGGCCGGCGACGTCGTCGAAGCGAACCCTGAGGCAAATCGGCGTTATGTCGTGCGCAACGGTGTTCCGCTGCCGTTCCCCATGACGCCGCCTGCGATGCTCGGCACCAAGCTCTTCTCGCTTCGTGCGAAGATCCGCGTGTTGCTCGAGCCGCTGGTGAAGGCGGCGCGCCCGGATATCGATGAGTCGGTGGCCTCGTTCGTCCGGCGCCGACTCGGAGGCGAGGTCCTCGACTACGCAGTCGATCCGTTCATCTCCGGGATCTTTGCGGGGGACGCCGAGGCACTCAGCATGGCCCACGCGTTTCCGCGCGTCGTGGAGCTCGAACGCAGCTACGGATCGCTGTCCAAAGGACTCATGGCGCAGCGTCGCCAAAAGGCGCGGCCAACCTCTCCTGACGCGCCGGCAGCCATGGAAGCGGCATCTGCGCCTGAGGGCCCTCCCGCGCGTGCCCGACTGATTTCCTTTGTTGACGGGATGCAGACGCTCACCGATGCACTCGAGGCCGCACTCTCCGGCACATTGCGTCTGAGCTGCCCCGTGCGACTCGTTCACCGCAGCGAGGCCCGTTGGGTGGTGGATGCCGGTCCGGACGGTGTCTCGCACCCCCGTACCGTCGATGCCGTGGTGATGGCCACTCCCGCCCATGTGCTTGCGGCGATGGAGCTCCCGGCGGCGCTTCGCCGATACACGGCGCCGGTCGAGCAGGTCGAATATCCGCCGGTGAGCGCGCTGACTCTCGGATTTGCTCGACGCGATGTGACTCATGCCCTCGACGGGTTCGGTATGCTGATCCCTTCGGCGGAGAAGCGGAATTTGCTCGGGGTGCTGTTCAGCTCCTCGCTCTTCCCGGATCGCGCGCCGGAAGGATACGTGGCGCTTACCTGTTTCGTGGGTGGGGCCCGGCAGCCCCAGCGGGCGCGCGAGGACACCGACGTGCTTGTCGAGCGCGTGTTGCACGAGCTTCGCGACCTCCTTGGCGTGCGTGGTGAACCGGTGTTCGCAAAGCATGTGTACTGGTCGAAGGCGATTCCCCAGTACACGGTAGGGTATCAGGCCGTGAAGGATGCCGCTGATGCCACGGAGCGCGCCAACCCGGGACTCTATCTTTCAGGAAACTACCGCCACGGCGTTTCAGTGGGAGACTGCGTAGCCAGCGGGCAGCAGGTCGCCGAACGCGTGGCCAGCTATCTCACGCGCGCCGGCTGACCTGTTCGTGCGTGGCGTTGGTTGATGTGCCGATCGTACCGGCGTAACGTGAGTGATGAACGGAATCGATCTTCTCGCCGTTGCGCCTCACCGTGACGACGCCGAACTGACCTGCGGCGGTACGCTGATCAAGGCGGTGGATGCCGGCAAGCGCGTCGGCATCCTCGATCTGACGATGGGTGAAATGGGCACCCGGGGCTCTGCCGACATCCGCGCGGCAGAATCAGCCGAGGCCGCACGCGTGCTCGGCATACACGTGCGCGAAAACCTTGGGCTCCCCGATGCCGGCATCGCGAACGATGACGCCACGCGCGCGCGACTGGTGCAGATGTTGCGACGCTTACGGCCGCGCACAGTGATCGCGCCGGCGCCTCGGGGGCGACATCCCGATCACCGCCGGACCACCGAACTCGTACGCGACGCCTGCTTCCTTGCGGGACTCGCCAAATATGCGCCCGGTGAGCATCCTGCCTTTCGCCCCTTCAAACTTCTGCACGTGATTACGTATCGCGAGGATACGGTAAAGCCCACCTTCGTCGTGGACATCACCGCACAGTTCTCACGCAAGCTCGAAGCGGTACGCTGCTACGGGTCTCAGTTCGATCAGACGACGCAAGCCGGTGAAGTCTATCCCAACGGTGAGCCGCTCTACGACATCGTTATGCACCAGGCGGCACATTACGGCACGCTGATTCGCGCCCGGTATGGCGAACCGTTCTACACCGAGGAAACCATGCACGTCGACGACGTCACGTCGCTCGGCGTGTCCACTTTCTGACCGCGCAGGTTCGGATGGCCGGGACATCAGCCGGATCGAATGGCATCGATTACGCAAGATACCTCCGGCTGAGCGACCTGCTGTCGTTGCAGCAGTTGCAGTCCGAGCCGGAACACCCCGACGAACTGCTGTTTATCGTGGTGCATCAGGCAAGCGAGCTGTGGTTCAAGGTGCTTCGGCACGAGATGGACGCACTCATCGCAGCGCTCGAGCGGTTCGATACAATGCGGGCGCTTCTGGCGGTGCAACGCGTGAACGTGCTCACCGAGATCGTCGCCCAGCAACTCACCGCCCTCGATACGCTGCCTCCGCAACGCTTTGCGCAGTTTCGCGGGTACCTCGGCTCTTCCAGCGGCTCGCAGAGCGCGCAATTTCGCGCGATCGAAGCAACCGCCGGACTGCGCGATCCGCACTTCCTCGCCGCGATCACCGAGCACGGTGATCCGCCAGCAGAGGTGCAGGCAGCACTCGCCCGCCCTACCCTGCAGTCGCTTGTGCTCGGATTACTCGCACAGGAGAACATGGCGCTCGGCGATCTGTACATGGGCCCCGCTCCCACGCCGCTCTTTCTGCTGGTCGAGGGGCTGCTGGAGTTCGAGCAGCGCTTCGCACGCTGGCGCTTTCTGCACGTGCAATTGGTGGAACGGATCATCGGCCCTGGCACGACTGGTACCGGCGGCACACTCGGCGCCAATTATCTTTCGCGCACCGTGAGCCACCGGTTTTTCCCTGCGCTGTGGGCCGTCCGATCGGAATTCTACGGGCGGTAGCTGTACAAGACACTTTCACCTCGTGACCCTGCGCCGTTGCTTTACGACATCTCTGTTCCGATGAGCGCGGCCACGCCGCCTTTCCCCGGCGATGTGCCGTTTTCCTGTGGATGGACGTGCACGCGCGCGAAGGGCAGCAGCGTGAACCTGGGGGTCATGACCACCAGCCCGCACGTCGGCACACATGCCGATGCTCCGTATCATGTGCATGATGCGTGGGAGATGTCGGAGTCGCTGCCGGCATCGGCGTTCATCGGCGAGGTGGAGGTAATCGCGCTCCCGGCGTCGCACCACGTGGAGCAGGACATCACCATCCCCACGCTGCAGCGGCTGCTCGGTGAGCGTCTGGTGGCGCGCGTCCTGGTGCGCACCGGATATACGGTGGCGCGCGGCGCCTTCCCGGACGACTGGCCCACGCTTACCGCCGAGTCGGCACGATGGTTGGTGCAGCGCGGCGTGAAATTGTGGGGCGTCGATGCGCCGAGTGTAGACCGGCGCACCAGCAAGACGCTTCCCGTGCATCATGAGATCTTCGGCGGAGGCGCTTATCTGTTGGAGAATCTCGACTTGAACGTCGTACCTCCGGGGCGATACGAACTGCTCGCGGCTCCACTCGCCGTTCACGGCGCTGATGCGGCGCCCGTGCGAGCGCTTCTGCGGACACTCACGCCGTAAACGCGCTCCGCTATTCCCTCGGGAAAAGATTTCCGCGCGCATCCGCGGAAATCTTTCTGCTCATGTACGCCACTTCAGAGCGCCTAGTCGCTCGGCAATCGACGGTGGAGTAAGCAGATCATCGGCGATGTGCGCGATCTCTTCGGCATCGGCCCACGCGCGCTCGAGCGACGCCAGTTCGCCGGCCAGCGCTTCGCGCTCTGCATCTTCGTGCAACGCCATCTCGAACGCGAGTCGCGCTGCCGTCGGGATGTACTGCAGGTCTCCGGTGTCACCAAAGCTCAGCTTCGCACCCCACTCGCGCCGCTTGCCGGCTGCCCATTTGGCGAAGTGCTCGGGGCCCCCTGCTTCTTCGATGAGCTGCACGCCGCTCTGAATGACCATACGCTGTGCACCGGCGCGATTGATGCGCGGCATTACGCGTCGCAGCAATGGCAGCGCATCGTGTCCGTAGAGCTGCAGACGTCCGAGCTCCTGCTTCTTCTGCGCAATTGAGGAGGGAAGCCAACTCGAGGGATAGTCGAGGGATGCGCCCGATGCGTCGAAGCGATTCATGTAGCCGATGTCCACGCCCCATCCGGATTCGTGCGCGCTCTCGATAAGGCGCGGCATGCCGAAGGGAATGAAGGCACCGCCACCAGGCAAAACGGTACGTGGCTGTGGACGGGCCGCTCCGGCTACTGCCGATAGCACCGTGAACACGTGGAGTGCGGGGGCGAGCGCCACGAGTCCTACGCCCAGCGACGCGGCGCCGGCGATGGCCGCCCCGGCACCGACAGCGATGGCCGACCCCGCCACGATATTTCTCACCCGCCGTCGGCCGAACTGATCGCCATACCGCCATGCGGCAAATTCAGGGCGTTGCGGTTGTCCGACGCGCACCAGCTCTGTGCCGTCGGCGAGCCGGGCCAAGCCGATGTTGTCGGTGCTCGCGCGTACGCGCGTGTCGCGAAAGGCGCGCTCGCTTTGCTCGATCGCTTCCCATCGCGTATCGAATGGCGTGAGGTTCCATCGCTCGCAATGGTGACACACCACCCACAGCCGACCGCGCTGTGCATCGAAGGCGATGCGGCGGCCGATCGGCAGCGCCTCGATGGCGTCGTTGGTGCCGAGTGCGCGCGCGCAGTGAATACAGGTGGAATACACTCAGCGACTCTTCAGTTCGTCGATGCGTGCATCGATATCCGCAGGCAGGAACATGTCGTCGGAAATTTTTGCGATCTGCTCCGCCTCACGCCATGCCGCTTCCAGCGTGGCAAGCTCGCCTTCCATGGCGCGACGCTCGCTTTCTTCATGCAGCGCCATCTCGAGGGCGAGGCGGTCGCGCGGCTTGAGCGAATGCAGCGTGCCGGGAAGTTTTTTTACGTTCAGCTTCTGCTCATTCCACATGCCTCCAGCTCCCCATGTCGAATCGCCAGCGGACCAACCTTGACGCTGTTGAACCGTTTGCCACACTTGCGAGGGGTCACCAACGGACTCCAACAACGAAACGGCCTCTTGCACCTGTGCCGACGACCCGCCGAAGCGATTCACCGTCGGTAACAGACGGGCGGCGATCTTCGCCACCTCATCGCCCGTGATCAGCGCGGAGCCCTTATCGAATTCCAGCCGCAACTGCATCGGTGCATCGGGTTCAGCTCGCTCAAGTCGGCTCATCCGCGCATGCCGGCGATGCACATCGACCACGCGACCGTCATTCAGCGTAAACTTCCCGATCGATTTCCCTTGGTGTCCGTGCAGCAGGTTGTCCCACAACCCCGGGTTGGCCCAGACCTTGGCAAAGCCGCCCACACTCACGCCGACCGCCATGATTCCGCCGACGATCGCCGCCGCGCTCCCGACCACCACGCCGCTCACCAGCATCTGCCGCGTGCGCCGGCGCCCGAACTGATCGCCATAGCGCCACGCCGCCATTCCCGGACGCTGCGGCTCACCGATGCGAATGAGGTCTACCCCTTCACGCAGCCGCGCCAACCCGACGTTGTCGGTACTCACGCGCAACCGACTGTCGCGGAATCGGCGTTCCATGCTTTCGATGGCTTCCCAGCGCTCTTCGAGCGGGGACAGGTTCCACCGGTCGCAGGCGCGACAGATCACCCACAGCCGCCCTTGGCCGCGTCGAAGGACAGGCGCGTCCCCACGGGGAACAGCTCGAAGGCCTCGTTGCGGCCGAGGTCCGCGGTGCAATGGATGCAGGTGGAGAACATTGAGCGGGACGGGGAGGGCCAGCGTTGGATGCCGCCGCAGTTCCTTGTAACTTAAGACGATGACCCAGCCCGTGTATCTGGATCACGCCGCCACCACCCCGGTGCGCGACGAGGTCATGGCCGCGATGGCGCCGTTCTTTGGCCCCCGCTTCGGAAATCCCTCCAGTGTGCATCGCTGGGGGCGGGAAGCGCGTGTCGCCGTGGACGAAGCGCGGGAACGGTTGGCTGGGTGCCTGGGCGCGCACACGGACGAAGTGTGCTTTACCTCCGGCGGTACCGAGGGAGACAACTTCGCGATCCTCGGAAGTTTTCGTTCGCTTAAGCTGCGCGGACGTACGGCGGCGATTACCGCCGCCACCGAGCACAAGGCCATACTCGCCGCCGTGCATCAGGTGGTCCTGGAAGGTGGCGAAGAGCGGCTGGTGCACATCACCGCCAACGGGCTCGTGGATCATGCACACTTCGTCGAGCTGCTCGACGAGCGTGTAGCGGTGGCGAGTGTGATGTGGGTGAATAACGAAACCGGTGTGGTGCAGGACATCCCGGCCCTCGTCGCCGCGGCCAAGGCGGCGGGTGCCCTCTTTCACACCGACGCCGTACAAGCGTTTGGCAAGGTCACCCTGAGCGCACGGCAGACGCCCTTCGACCTGCTCACGCTGTCGGGGCATAAGATCGGTGCACCCAAGGGGATCGGTGCGCTGTTCATCCGTCGCGACACCCCGCTCGAGCCGATGTTTCACGGCGGCTCGCAGGATCGCGGACGTCGCCCCGGTACGGAGAACGTCGCATTTGCCGTTGCCCTCGCCACCGCCGCAGAACTCCTGTTGGCCGAACGCGAAGAGGAGTGCGTCCGACTCACGTCGCTGCGCGACACCCTCGAGCGCACGCTGTGTGCCCGCATTCCCGACGCCATCATCCACGGCAACGGCGCGCCACGTGCGCCGCACATCTGCAACGTCTCCATTCCCGGCACCGACAGCGAGTCGATGCTGATGGCGCTCGACCTGCGCGGCATCGCGTGCAGCGCCGGCTCGGCGTGCCAGAGCGGGAGCGTATCGGCGTCGCATGTGCTGCAGGCCATGGGTCTGTCACCGGCGATGGCAGGGTCAGCGCTGCGCCTCTCGTTGGGATGCCTCAGCGACGACGCCGGCATTCATCGCGTGGTAGACGTGCTCGGTACGCTCGCCGACAAGGCGCGCGTGGGCAACGCCTCGAGCGCGTCATGCGTCTTCGAGCCAGTGGAGTTTTGAGGTCACCATGGTGCGCACAGTCGAACCGCGAACGGAAGTGTGGGGACCGGCCAAGGGAGATCGTGTGCTCGTGGCCATGTCCGGCGGCGTGGATTCGTCGGTGGCGGCAGCGGTGCTCGTGGACGCCGGGTGCGACGTGGTGGGCGTCACGATGAAGCTGCACAACGATGGCAGCGATGTTCCCGACCGCCCCTGCTGTTCGCTCGATTCCACGAGCGATGCACGCCGCGTGTGCGAAAAGCTCGGCATCCCGCACTACGTGACCAATCTCGTGGACCGCTTCGGGCACGACGTCCTGAACGACTTCGTGCAGGAGTACGCGCGCGGTCGCACACCGATTCCGTGCGTACGCTGCAATACGTTCACGAAATTCCGTGATCTGCTGCTCAAGGCCGACGCCATCGATGCGCACTGGCTCGCCACCGGGCACTACGCGCGCATGGCCACGCATAACGGCGCGCGGGTGATGTGGCGCGGACTCGATCCCGGTAAAGACCAGAGCTACTTCCTTTGGGGCATCGAGCGCCCGGTACTCGATCGGCTGGTGCTGCCGATCGGTAGCCAGACCAAGGCCGAGACGCGGGAGATTGCGCGCCGTTTCGGCTTGCGCACCGCCGAAAAGCCGGAGAGCCAGGACATCTGCTTCGTGCCCGACGGTGATCATGTACGCGTACTCAAGGAGCACCTCGGTGCCGACGCGCCATCGCTGTCGCGTGGACCGCTTCGGCTCGTCACCGGCGAAGTGATCGGCGAACATCAGGGCTTTGCGCGCTACACCATCGGTCAGCGCAAAGGACTTCCCGGAGGCTTTGCGGAACCGATGTTCGTGGTGGAAATCCTCCCGGCCGATCGAGCCGTCGTGATCGGCCCGCGCGAGGCGTTGCTCGGCCGCGGACTTGAAGCACGCGAACTCAACTGGCTCGCCGATGCACCAGCGGTGGGGAGCACCGTGCAGGTGCAGGTGCGCAACCGCAGCACCCCTGCCGCGGCCACGATCGTGCGGCTCGAAGGCGATCGCATCGAGATGGCGCTCGACGAGCCCGTGTCCGCCATCTCTCCGGGACAGTCGCTCGTAATGTACGACGGCGACGTCGTGCTCGGTGGTGGCGTCATCGAACGCGGGATGCGTGCCGCGCCGTCGCGCCGACTGCCGATCTTCGCGGCGTAACCCGCGCGCGCAATCGTCAGGCGCGCAGCGGCTCCGGGTCGGCCTGCACCGCGACCACCATGTCTGCGGTGACGTTCAACAGCGTCTTGAACATGTCGGGGAGCGTGTCCAGCGCGATCAGGATGCCGATCCCCTGTACCGGAAGACCGATGCTCGTGTACAGCGGTACCTGCAGCAGCATGCCCCCGCTCGGAATACCCGGGGTGCTGAAGCTGAGCACCACGCTCGATGCGGCCACCAGAATCAGACTCGATGCCGACAGCTCGATGCCGTACAACTTGCCGATGAACAGCGCGCCCACCACCCAGTAAATCGCGCTCGTGAGCTTGAATACCGACGCGCCAAGTGGCAGTACGAATCCGGTAGCCGTTGGCGATAGGCGCAGAATGTCGGTGGCGCCCTTGACCATGGCCGGCAGCGCGGCGAGCGAACTGCGCGCCCCCATCCCCACCACCTGCGAAGGCACGAGTGCACGCGCGAATTGCGTGAGCGGCACACGACGCGTGACCAGGATAATTCCGTACAGCCCGACCGTGGCCACGAGGTGCAGCACAATGATCACCATCATGTAGAAGCCGATGGCACCCAGCGCCGACAGGCCGAGCTTCTGACCGAGCACCGTTGCCAGTGCGAAGATGCCAAGCCATCCCAAGGCGAGCACCCATCGCACCACCACGAGCATGGTGTCGGCCATGCCGCGAAAGAACGCCAGCTGCGCCTCGCGCGGACCATCGGCTACGCGTCCGAGTGCGAAGGCGTAGAGCAGCGTGAAGAGCACCACGGGGAGCAGCACCCCGTCGGCCGCCGCCCGAATTGGATTGAGGGGAATCAATCCGAGCACCCACGTGCGGATCGAGAGCGCCTCGGCAGACGGGACATCGACGGTGGCGGTGGCACGGAGTCGTTCGGTGGCAACCGGATCGAGAACCAGCGACTCGAACCAGAGTGGCGACACGATAACCGACACGAGTGCGCACGCGACCAGCAGGGCGAGCATCCACAGGAACGCCTTCGCCCCCACGGTACCGGTCCGGCGCGTATCACCACTGCCTGCCACACCCACGATGAGCAGCGGAACCACCAGGGGAATCACCGTCATGCGCACCGCATTGATCCACGCGGTGCCGATGATCTCCAGCAATCCGGTGACACGCAGCGTGAGCGAGGATGGCGAGGCTTCGCGCGCCAGCAGCATGCCGAACGCCAACCCGAGCACCAGCCCGAGTGAAACGTGCAGGGCCTGCGAGCGAAAAACGGCGCGACGCGGACGCGTGACAGAGTCAGCCATCACGCGAAGCTACTGCGTGCGCACGACGCGTCCAGCGCAAATCAGAATCCGACGCCAGTTGACCACGTGATGATGCGACGTCCCCCGCTGGGCGCCTCAGCCGCATCGCCGACGCGCACGTAATACCCGATTTCGCCGCCCACCGCGAGTAGCGGCCACAGATGCAACGCGCCACCCACATACGTGCTGCGCGCGGTCGCAGCCCATGGATTCGAGAATGTGCGCAGCACGCCCGCTGTAAGCGCCGCACCGCTACCGTATGGACCGAACGACTGCGCCGCGCCCACGGTGAAGCTTGCCCCACCCAGCCCGACCTTCCCCACGCCAAGCAGACACCAGTCGATGCGCTCACTCTCCCGCACCAGCCCACCGCCGTACGCCAACGCCCACTTGAGAGGTGCACCGTAGGTGAGCCCACCCATACATTGGCCAACGTGCCAAGGCGATGGCGCCAACGGAGCTACAGAGTCGGCGCGCGGCCGCACACCGGCAGGCGAAACCTGCTGCGCGAACGCCTGCAGCGGCAGCATCGCGAGCATTGCCGCACACACGGCGGCGAGGAAGCGGGCTTTCAACGACCACGCAGCGCAATCGGTCAAAACTTCATTCCGCCCGCTTCCGCAAAGTCGCGCATCGCCTTCTCCTGCGCTTCGGATAGCTTCTCCGGCACCGTAATCATGACTTCGACCAGAAGGTCGCCCTTGCGACCATCTTTCTCGATCCCCTGACCGGTGATCTTGAAGCGCTTCCCGGCTGATGTGCCCGCTGGAATGCGGATGGCCACCTTCTTCCCGTCGAGCGTACGCACGGTAATGCGCGATCCGAGCGTGGCCTGTGCCACATTGATCGGCACCGTGGCCACGAGGTCCAATCCATCGCGTTTGTAGAACTTGTCGGTCAACACCGTGAAGGTGATCACGAGATCACCCGCCTGCCCGCCGGCGGTGCCTTTCCCGCCCTGTCCGCGCAAGCGCACCTTCATCCCCGATTCCGCCCCAGCCGGCACGGCGATGAGCACTTTGCGGCGCGCCCGGGCTTCTCCGGTGCCGTTGCACGTGGGGCACCGTTCCGTTGGGACCTGACCGCGCCCCATGCACACCGGGCACGGACGGTTCACGGCAAATCCGCCCTGACCGAACGAGATCACGCCGCGGCCGCTGCACTCCCCGCACGGCTTGAGCGAGGCCCCCGGCGCGGCGCCATTTCCTCGGCAGGTGGCGCACTCTTCGGTGACTTCCAGCTCGACGGGGACCTTGCCGCCGGCCGCCGCCACGCGGAATGAAACCTCCACGATCTTTTCGACGGTCTGCCCTCGCTCCGGGCCCCGGGAGCGCGCGCGTCCCCCCTGGCCGAACATCGACGAAAACAGATCGCCGAGGCCTCCGAGACCGCCAACGTCGAAGTCGTTGAAGCTGCCGCTTCCCGGCTGCCCGGGACCGGGAGAACCGAAACCACCGCTCGGGCGCGACGAGGAGCGCGCGGTCCCACCGAAGCCGCCGACGCCGAACGCCCCGAGCCGGCGCATGTCGTCGTACTGTTTCCGCTTCTCGACGTCACCGAGCACGTTGTTCGCCTCGGAGATCTCCTTGAAGCGATCGGAGGCCTTGGGATCGTTCTGGTTGGCATCCGGGTGATACTGCTTGGCCAATCGGCGATACTGCTTCTTGATTTCATCTGCGGTCGCCGAAGAGGCAACGCCGAGTACTGCGTAGAAATCGGTTCCGTTGGCCATGGTCAGTTCGGGCTCAGGCGTCCGTCCACTGCTTCACCACGACGCGCGCGGGGCGAAGCACCAGACCGTTGATCACATAGCCCACCTGGAAGCACGCGGCCACGCTGCCATCTTCCTCGGGATTTGACGCCGGAGCAGTGCTGACGGCTTCATGCCTGTTTGGATCGAACGCGTGCCCGGTGGGATCGATCGTCTCGAAGCCGTGACCCGCTAACGACTTGAACAGCTTCTTCTCCACCATGAGCACACCGTCCACGACGGTTTCGGTATCAAGTGTGGTGGGGTCGACGTGAGCAAAGCGCGTGATGTCGTCGAGCGCGTCGAGAATACCGCGCACCAATTCGCCCTGTGCGCGCCATCCAGCCTCCTGACGCTCCTTCGCCGCCCGGCGACGGAAGTTGTCGAATTCGGCAGCCAGTCGCAGATGCTTGTCCTTCAGCTCATCGATTTCCGGCTGACGCCCATCGTCGTTCCCACTCCCGGGCGCAGACAGGGCGGTCTCGTCGTCGGTCTCAACGGAAGAGGTCTGGATCGGATCGCTGGACATTGGTTCAGTCATGGTCGGAGAAGTCAGTCTCGTCGCGCGGTGCAGTCGCGTACGTACGCGCGCCGATACCGAAAGTTTACGGACCGTCGGCATCCCGGCAAAGGATATCGTACACGATCCGCGTGAAGTGAGAGGCGTTCAGCCCCGCGAGGTCCACCCGGCCGCCGTCAGGTCGCGCTCGAATGCCCGACGAAGGCGATCGAGGGCGAGCTGCGCAGACCGGTAGCGAATTTCCTGTCGATCACCGGGGAGGACCGCTCGCACCGCATGGACCTCGCCATCCAGATCCACCGCCACCCACACCGTACCCACCGGTTTATCCGGGGTGCCCCCGCCCGGACCAGCGACTCCGGTGATGCCGATACCGATGGTCGTACCGAACCGCAACCGCACGCCCGTCGCCATCGCGCGCGCCGCGCGCTCGCTCACAGCGCCCTCGCTGGCGATGAGCTCTGCAGACACCCCGAGCTCGCGGGTCTTCACGTCATTCGCATATGCGATGACCCCCCCCTGTAAGACCGCGCTCGAGCCCGGGATGGCCGTGAGTCGTGCACCGAGCATACCACCGGTGCAGCTTTCCGCCACCGCTATGGTCGCCTGACGCGCGGCGCACTCGGCGAGCACCAGCGCCGCCAGATCATCATCGCCCTCGCCATAGATAAACGGCGCGACCTTTTCGCGTACCCGCGCCGCTGCGTCGGACAACGCCCGCTCCGTCTCGGCCGCCGGCCGGCCATACGACGTGAGCCGCAGATCCACCCCGTCGTTCCCCGGCAGAAAGGCGAGCGGCAGCCCGTTCACACCGCGCGCCAACTCGCCCAACCGGTCGGCCAGCGCGGACTCGGCGATGTTCGCGGTGCGAAGCGTCCGCGCGCGAATAACGCGTCCGCCGGTACCGATGCGATCGCGCATGAACGGCAGCAGCGTATCGTCCAACATCCCGCGCATCTCGCGCGGCACGCCGGGAAGCATCGCCACCCATCGCCGCTGCGCGTCTTCCAGCCAGATGCCCGGCGCGGAGCCGTGGCGATTGGGGAGAATCGTCGCACCCTCGGGGATCTGCGCCTGGGCGCGATTACTCGCCGGCAACGGGTGACCGAATCGTTTGAGCCACCGTTGCTCGAGGCTGGAGAGGATCGCCTCGTCCTGCACCATGCGTCGAGCAAATAACGTGGCGATCGCCGGCTTGGTCATGTCGTCGGCGGTAGGGCCCAGTCCGCCGGTGGTGATCACCGCTCCCGTCCGGACGAGCGCCTCGTGCACTGCGCCCGCGATGGCGGCGGCGTCGTCCCCGCAGGTCGTGCGCCGGACGATGCGTACACCGAGGGCGGCGAGCGCACGGGCGAGATGCGCCGCGTTGGTATCGATCGTGAAGCCGAGCAGCAACTCGTCGCCGATCGTGACGATTTCAAGATTCATTCGACGAATCTATCCTCGAGCCGTCTTACGCGAGCCGAGCGACCTGCGCGCCGTAGCGGCGCAGATACAGCCACAGGCTCCAGATCGTGAGCGCCAGCGCACCTACCATGCTCACGACACCTACGACCCCGACGAAGTAGGCGAGCGCCCGCCAAGCGCCGGACTCCTCCCATCCTCGACCCATGGCCAGCGTGGCCGCGAAAAACCAGAAGTACGCGGCACCAAGCCAGATGCTCTGCAAGGTCGTCTTCCATTTCGCCGGGCCGATCGACGCAATGATCAGTCCTCGTTTGGCCGCCACCTGCCGAAACAGCGTCATGAACGCCTCACGGCCGAGCACCACGAGCACGATCCAGAGGGGAAGCGAGACGCGGCCGAACGGGGTGAGGAAGAGGAAGGGCGACGGTTCCGGAAGCGTGCCGTCGGGTACGAACAGCGTGTAATGGCCCTGCAGGAGGTACATGGGCACGATCGTCGCGAGCAGCAGCAGCTTGTCGGCGAGCGGGTCGAGCAGGCGACCGAGGTCCGTAACCAGGTTGCGCCGTCGGGCGAGGTGACCGTCCCAATAGTCGGTAATCGCGGCGATCAGGAAGAGCAGGAACGCGATCAGCCTCACCGACCATGAGGTGGCGAACGGCAGCCACGCAATCAACGGCGTCAGGGCAATGCGGCCGATGGTGATTGCGTTCGGGAGGTTCACGCGGAGGTCTCAGGGCGGGGTGACCGGGGCCCACCACGCCCCTGCCTGTACCACCATCAGGCGAGCGTTTTGAGCACCAGCTTGGAAACGGCTTTGAGCGTGTCGAACACACCATCGCCAGTTACGGCAACGGCTTCAAAATGCGGCACGCGCTCCACCCACTCACCGGTTGGCAACTGGCTGACGAGATACTCGCCCGGACGGAATGGGTCCGCCATGGCGCGCATACGCGTCGGATCGGTCACTTCCCAGCCGGGATTGAGCATTCCCTGCAGCTCCGCAAGAGGCGCCGCGTTAGGCAGGTCGCGCTTGTTGTATTGAATGATGAACGGCATGCGCGTGAGGTCGTACCCGTACGCCGCCATGTTGTCATACAGGTTCTGCATGGATTCGAGGTTGGCCTCGGCGCGCTCGATCTGCGAGTCCGCAACGAACACCACACCGTCCACACCCTTCAAGATGAGCTTACGACTGGCATTGTAGTAGACCTGGCCCGGAACCGTATACAAATGGAAACGGGTCCGAAATCCGCGGATCGTCCCCAGATCCACCGGCAGGAAGTCGAAGAAGAGCGTGCGCTCGGTCTCGGTCGCCAGAGAAATCAGCTTCCCCCGCGTGCTCGGAGAAACCTTGCCGTACACGTACTCCAGATTGGTGGTCTTTCCCCCGAGCCCCGGACCATAGAACACGATTTTACAGTTGATCTCGCGGGAGGCATAGTTGATCATCGACATCGACGCGTACCGATTACTGGAAGAGGCGGTCGATCTCGTCTTCCGCTCCGGCAAGGAAACCCGGAGGGGCAGCCTGGGCGGCGCCGCCACGCGCGAAGATCGCCTCGAAAGTCCTGGTGAGTTCGTCTACCGTCGACTTCATGCGAAGCCGCACAAGTCCCAGAGTGGTACGATTGTCGAAGAGCACCACGAGGATCACCCGCCGGGCGATATCGGCGAGGTACATCGACTCCCGCTCCCCCTGATGAAAGAGGACGTTGAAGTCGCTCTCGCCGATAAGCCGCGCGAGTTGGTCGTTCGCACTGAAATCCGCCGCGGTGAGCGTGGCAAACGCGGTGGCGTCGAAGTTCGGCGGCTCGCCAACTGTGGCGACCAGCTGACCGCTGCGGTCGACGAGCAGGGCGCAGCGCGCCTTGGCATCGTAGAGGAACCGCTGCAGCGTAATTGTGATGGCCCCGAAATCGTCCTCAGTGAACGACCAGGTAGCAGCGCCAACGGACATGTACTTATGGGCGAAGGGGTCAGCTCCAGCGGCCAGCGTCACATGGCTGGCACGGGGACGCTACGAACGTAACAGCTCCGCACTATCAACGCTTGGCGGGGCGTCGAGGTAACCAACTTCCTCGCCGCCCTTATCGCCGCAGCTGCCGCTCGGTTCGTCGGAGGACGGCGCGCGCCCGACGACGGAGCAGCGGATGCTGCTCCCACTGGAGGTAATCGCGCAAGAGTCGAGCGCTGTCCACGCTGGGGTGCGCATGCAGGTATCCCAAGGCGGCGAGCCGCTTGATGGCGTGCGGATGAAACAGGGAACGCCGGTGCCTTCGCTGCTGCGCGCTCCAGCCCAGCAGCCCCGCCGCCATACCGGCGACGAGTCCCCCGACCACGAGGCCGGCGGAAAGAAGCGGGCGATCCTGATGCTGGCGACCGGTCATTCTCTAAATCATCTCCCGTCGCGCGGCCAAGGCCTGCGCAATCGTCACACCGTCGGCATACTCGAGATCACCACCCACCGGAAGCCCGCGGGCAATCCGCGTGATCGACACCCCCTGTGGTGACAGCTGTCTTTGCAGGTACAGGGCCGTCGCTTCCCCTTCCAGCGATGGATTGGTGGCCAGGATGACTTCCCTGACCAATTCGGGGACGAGCCGTTGCAGCAGAGGCGCGATGGCGAGGTCTTCGGGGCCGACGCCATCGAGCGGCGACAGCCGGCCACCGAGCACGTGGTAGACCCCACGAAACTCCCCCGCCCGCTCGATCGACGCGATATCCGACGCCTCTTCGACCACACAGACTATGCTGGAGTCGCGCCGAGGGTCCGCACAGATCGCGCACAGCGGCGACTCCGTGAGGTTATGGCAGCGATCGCAGGCGCGCACGCGCTCGGTGAGCGCGACGAGCGCCTCAGCCAATCGATGGCTCTGGGCATGCGGCTGACGCAACAGGTGATACACCAGCCGCTGCGCACTCTTGCGCCCGATGCCCGGGAGGCGCGCGAGCTCGCGCGTCAGATCGTCAATGACGGACAAGGCGCGCGGTCAGAAGGGCAGCTTGAACGGCAGCTCGATTCCGCCGGTGACCTTCCCCAGCTCCATTTGCATCGCTTCAGCGGCCTTTTTCTGCGCTTCCGCCACCGCGACCACGATGAGATCTTCGAGCATCTCGATGTCCTCGGCGTTGACCACCGACTTGTCGATCTTGAGACGACGCAGCTGCATCTTGCCATCCACATCGGCGGTCACCATGCCACCACCCGCCAGCGCGGTGAAGGTGCGCTGGGCCATCTCGTCCTGCATCGTCTGCATGCGACTCTGCATGTCCTTGAACTGGCCCATCATCTTGAACAGATCCATGAAAATGTCGTGTCTGTGAAGTAAAGGAGTGAAAGGCACCGGATCAGTTCAGCAGTTCCAGATCGAGCGCCTTCACGGCGGCCTCGAGCAACGGATCGCGCGCGGCCATCTGGTCGGCACGCTGCTGCTGCACATCATGCGCGGTGAGCCGTTTTGTCGCGTCACGCGCGGACGCTTTCGCCGCCACGCTTGACGGGGACGTCACGCTAAACGCTGTCACGCCGGGGAAGCACGACTGCAGTGCCGTCACGACGTCCGGACGCGCACCATCGGCGGCGCGCGCGAATGTTTCGTCTGCCGGGTCGTACGACGTCATCACCACGCCGTGCGGCAACACCTCACGCACCACGAGGCGCTGCACGGCCTGGGCAAGCATGCCGCGACCCGCACGCTTTACGGCATCCACCACCTCGTGCCAACGCGCCTGCAGCTCGGCGACGGACGGTGGCGACTGGGGCGCCGCCGCGCTCGCGGGTGCCGGGGCAGACGGCGCCTGTTCGGCCATCTGCGCTGTCGCGGCGGCCTGCGCCACCTGCTGCGTAGCCGGACGCGGCGCGGGCGCCGTGTGCGCGGGCGCCGACGGCATCGCCTGCGCCGCCGCCACGCGCGCTTCCGGTGCGACGCGCCGTGGCGGCGGATCGGCGGAGGAGTCACTACCGAACCCCTTGAGCACCTCCTCGAGCTCGATGGTGCGATCGATAAGGGCAAAACGCACCAGCAGCGTTTCGAACAGCAATTGTGGCTGCCCGCTACGCCGGTAGGTGGGCTCGAGTTCGAGCAGCGCGTGCAGCATGCGCAGCAGATCGCTGGCCGAAAGGCGGCCTTTGCGCTCCTCGAGCGCGGCACGCAGACCCGCCGACAGCTCCGGCGGCTCACCACCCAACTCGAGGGCCAGCTGTGAGCGCAACAGGTCACCGACGCCGGCGAGCATCAGCGCAAAGTCCACTCCAGCGTCGGCGAGACGCTGTACTGCAGTAAACACCTCGGCGGCGCGTCGCTCGGCAACCATGTCGAGCAGGCCGAGATACTCCTCGTCGGCGATAAGTCCGAGGGCATCGCGCACGCGGATCGCCGTGACTTCAGCGCTCTCGCCGATGGAGAGCACCTGATCGGTGAGCGACAGCGCATCGCGAAGTCCGCCGTCGGCCGCGCGGGCGATCATGCCGAGCGCATCAGGCTCGAACGCCACACCTTCTTCCGTGAGGACCAACGCGAGTCGCTCGCGGATTTCACCGGGACCGATGCGCTTGAGGTCGAAGCGCTGCAAACGCGACAACACCGGTGCTGCTGCCTGCGCAATCTTTTGCGGCTCCGTCGTGGCAAAAACGAACACCACCCGTGGCGGCGGCTCCTCGAGCACCTTGAGCAAGGCGTTCCACGCTTCCTTGGTGAGCATGTGGGCTTCGTCCACGATGTACACCTTGTAGCGATCGTCACCAGACGGCGCATACATCGCGCGTTCGCGCAGGTCCCGCGCGTCGTCGACTCCCCGATTGGATGCAGCGTCGATCTCCACGACATCCAGCGAAGCGCTGCCGCTCCAGATGCGGCTGCAACTCGTGCAGTAGCCGCACGGTTCGCCCTGCAACTCCGCCTCGCCGCGACGCTCGCAGTTGAGCGCCATGGCCAGCACGCGGGCGAGCGTCGTCTTGCCGGTGCCGCGAGGGCCGCACAGCAGATACCCGTGCGCGACACGTCCCCGGGCAATAGCTCCTTTGAGCGTGTTGGCTACATGGGACTGCACCGCCACGGTCGCAAAATTTCGTGGACGGTATTTCCGGGCGAGGGCGAGCGACATCTATGCAATCTACACGAAATCGCCGGTGCACGGCGCATGCTCACCCGGAAACTCCTAGAACGAAAGAGCGCGCGGGGAATCCGCGATTACGCGAATATCCCCGCGCGCAAGTGCTCCGGGCCTGACGAAGCGACGCCAGACTCCACGTGCCGCTGCTACCTTCGGGGTCCTGACGGATTTGGCGGGCTGATGCCCTCCGGGACCCGGAGCACCTGCAACCTAAGGGATAGGGTGTGCGATTGGAACCGTGCAGCCCAGCGCTATGCGGCAAGGACCTCGGTCAACGCCTGCCTGAGCCGCAGGCTCGCCTCGCGCACCGGACCGAGCGGCGCATCGAGGTGGGTGACCGCTCGCACGCGGCTCGAATGCCAGGACACGATGCGCACGCCCATCTCGGCTGCGCGGGCCATCACTTCGGCGGCACGAGGTACCGGCAAATCGATCATCACAATATTGGTGTCGGGGAGAACCACGGTTGCTCCGCCTGCCCCATGCACCGTATCGGCCAGAAGCCGGGCGGCGGCGTGGTCTTCGGGGAGCCGATCGACATGATACTCGATCGCATAAAGCGCTGCCGCGGCGATGATTCCACTCTGACGCATACCGCCTCCAAGCCGCTTGCGCACCCGATGAGCCTTCACGATCTGCGCGGCCGTGCCCGCAAGGCAGGCGCCGATCGGCGCCCCGAGTCCCTTGGAGAAGGACACCATCACCGTATCCGCGCAGGCGGCAAAGTCGGCGAGTGACGTGCCGGCGGCGGCGGCGGCGTTCCAAAGCCGCGCGCCGTCCAAGTGTACCGGCAGGGCGTGCTCGCGAGCAACGTCGTGCAGCGCCCGCAGATCAGCCAGCGGCGTGACGGCACCGCCGGCACCGTTATGCGTGTTCTCGAGGCACACCAGCGAAGGCTCGGGCGCATGGATCGACGGAGTGCGGATGAACGCGCGCAGATCGCCGGCGCGGAACACCGACGAGGATCCGCGAACCGGTCGCACCTGCACACCGCACACGCCCGCCGCCGCCGCGATCTCCCAATGGAGGATGTGCGCATCGGCATCGAGCAGGATTTCGGTACCGGGCGTGGTGTGCACCCAGATCGCCGCCTGATTCGCCATCGACCCGCTGGGAAAGAACAGCGCCCGTTCCTTGCCGAGCCTCGCAGCCACCACCGCTTCGAGCAACGCGGTGGTCGGATCGCCATCGAGCACATCGTCGCCAACCTCTGCGGTGGCCATCGCCTGCCGCATCGCGGGCGTGGGGCGGGTGACGGTATCGCTGCGGAGGTCAAGGGCAAATGTGCTCGTGACGCTTTCGCGCAGATGCGCCGTGTCATGAGCGGTCAAAGCGGAACGGGCAGGAGCTGTCACTTGCGTTTTTTGGAGAGTGGACGCGAGGTACCGACCGGTGCCTCCGCGAGCTTGAGCGCCGCGATCTCATTGCGGCGCAGATCGTACGCCTGCGCCACTTCTCCACCGATCAAAAACAGCAGCGCTCCGTAATATGTCCAGAAAACCACGGCCACGATGGCGGCAATCGTTCCGGTGTACAGAGAGCTGGGATCGAAGCGGGCCACGAGCAGAGCGAACAGATGGCGTGCCAACTCGAACAGCAGGGCGGCCGCCGTGGCACCCACGAGGGCGGTGCGCATCACTGGCCTTCGCCGCGGGAGCCCGCGGTAGAGCGCATAGAACAACATGAACACCAGGGACACCGCGAGCAGCCGACCTATCAAGTAGCCGACCCCGCTCATTGTCGAGACGCTGAGGCCGATCTGTTCGAGGAACGCAACGCCGCGGGCGGTGGCAAGGTCGAGATATGCAGAGAAGACCACGTATACGACGACGGCGACGGTCGAAACAATGGTGGCGACAAAGTCGAACAATTTCCCCGCGACGATGCCGCGATCGGTGCCATCGAAAATCAGCGCCAGCACGCTGCGCAAGGAGCCGAAAAGGCGCGTGGAGAACCACGCAAAACCGATCGCCGAATATACGGTGACGGCGCCGCGGGTACTGAGCACGTCGGTGACGACGCCGCGCAACAGCGTTATGGTCTCCGGCGAGTTACTCGGCAGCAGCCGCTCAACCAGCTCAGCCACGGTGGACGCCGCCTCGCTCGGCTCGCGCCCAAGAAGAAACGAGAGCCCGGAGACCAGCAGAAGCACGAACGGCACAAGGGCGAGCAGGATGTTGAACGCCAGCCCGCCCGAGAGAAAGAGCACATTATCCTCCTCCGCCTGTTTCCAGACGCGGCGGATAATGTCCCACCAGTGCTCAGCCGTTGTCCGAAGGTCCGCCAGAAAGCTCTTGCCCGGTTTGAGGAGGCATGTCGTCGGCGACAGAGGTCGTCTCGTCGGCATCCCGCTGACTGTGCTCACGAGAGGCGCGACGGCTCTCGGCATACGCCCGCTTGCTATCAGCCACGGCCCGTTCGAGATCGGTGCGCGCCTGCATGGCCGCGTCGCGGCCGGCGCTCACCGCGTCACCGACGGCACGGGCACGCGAGCCAACGGCATCACGCGCGCGACCAATCCCTTCGTCCACACGCGAACGGGTTCGCTCGACCTGATCAGCGAGCTGCTCGCCGAACTCGTCGGTGAGATCTTTTACGCGACGACCCGCGCGGCGAGCCTCATCCTGCAACCGCTGCCGCGTCTCGACACCGCTGGCGGGGGCGAAGAGCAGCGCGGCGCCGGCGCCGAGCGCGAGGCCGAGCAGGAACGTGCCGACACCGGCTCCGTCGTTGCCGTCACGATCGCGTTCGATAACCACTACGCGATCATCGTCGTATTCGTCGTACCGAGCCATGAGCACCTCCGTGCGGACAAGAGTTGAGTGAACCGTATTTGTACCGATCACCGTGCGCTGCAGTCAGTACCCGCGAGTCAGCACATGGTCCCTTCTCAATCGGACAGATCGGCGTCGTCGGGAGCCGCGATGACGGTGCTCGCACCCGTCGGAAACGGACGGTGATGTGCGGGCGTCTGCACGAACTCCTCGACAAAACGACGCGTTCCGGCGATTCCGAGCTGCGTGAACAGGAACGTGAACTTCTGATCGAACGCTTCGCCAAGTTGCGCGCGGACCTCCGGCGGCAGCGCCCACAGCTGCCTCTTGAACGGACCGATCGCCTTCTTGCGCGACTTGTAGTAGAACTGCTCGTTCGTATCGCTGCTCTTGCGCTCCTCCTTCGCATGCACGTCGAGCCACGCGTACATCTCCTGACGCAACGCGTCGGGAATGTGGTCAAACATCATGGTCTGGAAGTTGGTCGCCAGATGAATCTCGGCTGTTTCGATACGCGGGAAGTTGCTGAAAGCTGCATCGGGAAGCGTGGAGGCACCATGCTGCACCGCGCCTGCCATACCAAAACGATCGCGTGCCGTTTGCGAGAGCCGCTCAAGTGTATCGAGATCGAGCGCTACATCGGCGATCGAACCGTCGGCGAGTACGATACCGCCGTGCGACGTACCGGACTGGACGGAAATCTTTGATAGCCCAGCCATGCCGGGCGCCAATGCAGCTAGCGTGCCATTAAAGCCATTCATGAACGCCTCGAGCTCTTCGGGCGTGCTGTTCTCGGTGCCCACCTCCCCGATCTCTCCGCCAACAGAGATCGTAATACCGTCGGGCTCGGCTGCGCGCGCGAAGCGGGTGATATCCACGCACACTTCGTAATTCAATCGCTGCTGCTCACTGAGCGTCTGCCTGGAGAGGTCCACCAGCGTGGACGTGTCCACGTCGATGTTGTAGAAACCCGCCGCGACCGCTTCCGTCACAAGCGCTTTTACCGCATTGACCTCGGTAACCGGATCGACCGCGAACTTCTTGTGGTTGACCTGGAAATGATCACCCTGAATGAACACCGGACCGCGGTGTCCTTCGCGCATCGCGGAGGCGAGCATTACCGCGACGTATTCAGCGGGGCGCTGGTCGGTGTAGGCAATCTCGGAACGGGCAATCTCCAGAATGAACGCACCGGCTTCGAGTCGCCTCGCCGTGCGGAAGATCGCGCGGGCCGTGTCGTAGGACATCGCCCGCACGTTGATGGCGGGCACCGTGAAACCGGCACACTTCCCCTGCCCACGCGCCACATACAGGTCGTGAATCGACCCGGCCTTTACCCCCACGAGGAGTCCGAGCTCCCAGATCAGCCAGCGCGCAAACTCCCGTTCGCTTTCGCTACCGAACACCGCCTGATGGACCAGAACATCCATGTGCGGCGAGGCCAACGCCGATTCGTCGTGCAGTTGGACGCGACCTTCATTTACGGTAGCCGCGCCGCCAAGCAGCGCGGTGGTTGACATGGTAAGATCGGACATGCGTTTCAGGCTTCCTGCCGGCGGGCGGCCGGGCGGCATCAGTGTGTAATGAATAGTGCAACGTGAGGCTGTTGCAACTTCCCACCGCATGGTTTGCTGCGGCAAGTCCGCTACGGGACTTTCTCGATCAGTTACATCTGCCAGCGCGCGTCGGGCTTTGGCAGAGCGTCCCACTCCGCGCGTGCGGCCTCGCTCCCCGCACGGCCGAGCATGGCATATGCGAAGTGCTTGCCAAGCTCCACGCCCGGCTGGTTGAACGTGTTCACGCCATACAGCTCACCGGCGTACGCCGTGGCGAGGGCGAATGTCTGCATCAGCCCACCCATATGCCACGGATCGACCGCATCAATGTACAGGGTCGCGTTGAGGCGGCCGCGCGCCGCCAAGGCACCGGCGGTGGCCCGCTGCTCGATGTCGATAAGCTCTCCGAGCGTGTGCCCCGCCAGATATCCCAGCTCGGCTATGTCGGCATGACGCGCCGGAATGGGCCCTTCGCGTTCACGTCCACGGACCGCCACGAAGGTGACGGTTTTGTCGAGCGGTCCCTCCATGAACAGCTGCACCTGCGAATGCTGGTCGGTTGCGCCGAGGGCGGGGATGGGGGTTGGGCCCACATGCGATCCATCCGGACGGATCTTCCCGAGCGACTCGGCCCAGAGCTGCACGAACCAGAGCGCCAGATCGCGCAGCGGATCGGCGTAGGGCATGAGCGCTTGCACCGAGCGGCCGTGGGAGGTGTCGGCCAGCCACTGCATGACCGCAAAGGCGCCGGGGAGATTCTGCGATAGCTGCGCCGATTCCGCGCGAGCCGTGACGTGCGCCGCGCCGGCGAGCAGCGCGCGCACATCGATGCCGATGAGCGCCGCTGGCAGGAGCCCTACTGCTGAGAGCACCGAGAAGCGCCCTCCTACGTTGGGGGGGATATCGAGCGTAGGAATACCTTCCGCGCGGGCGATCCGACGCAGGGCGCCCACCTCGGGGTCGGTCACGAAGATGAACTGCCGAGGCGCCTGCCCCTCGCCGACGGCCTTCGCCATGGCGTCGCGTACGATGAGATACTGCGCCATTGTCTCGACGGTGCCGCCGGATTTGGACACGACCAGCACGAGAGTGCGGGGCAACGCCAGCCGTGACAGCGTGACGGCAATCGTCTGCGGATCGACGTTGTCGAGCACGTGCAGCCGGGGCGCTCCGCCGCGTGCATCCGTGTCGAGCGTATTCCAGGCGAGGGGACGGAGGGCGGTCCGCAACGCGATCGGTCCCAACGCCGATCCGCCGATGCCCAGCAGCAGCACGTCATCATACTTGCCGCGCACCTCCTCCACCACTTGCAACGTGGCGTCGAGCAGCGGGCTGTTCGTGGGCAGTGAGAGAAAGCCCAGCTGATCGCGCTGCGCCAGCACGGCGCCGTGCGCGCGCACAAAGGTGTCGCGTGCACCGGCCCACTGCGTCTCGGTGATTCCCGATCCGTGTGGCAGTGCACTGGCCATCATGTTGGTGAAATCAAGCGAAATGGTCATGATAATCCGTTGGTGGGCCACTCCACCACGAGGCCGTCGTACGCCGGTTCGATTCCGGCGGGCAGCATCGCCGCGAGTGCCGCGTGTGAGTGATCGTGAGTCAGATGCGTAAGCAGCGTACGGGTGACGCCCAGCTGCCGGGAGAGCGCAATGGCTTCCCCGAACGAAAGGTGTGTGGGATGTTCACGCCAGAACAGCGCGTTGAGCACCAGCACGTGCACACCGGCAAGCGCCGCCATCGCCGCAGGGGGAAGTGATTTCGCATCGGTCACATACGCGACATCGCCCACGCGATAGCCCAGCACCGATGCCCGTCCGTGCGGTACGGCGATGGGATGCACTTCGGTGCCATTGACGTGGAACGGCACCCCCGCCTCGACCGGGATCAGCACGCCCTCCGGCTTGGTGGTGCCGGGTAACGCCTGCAGCCGTTGATCCATGATGTACGGAAAGCGCGCACGCAGCGTGTCGAGCGTGAGGGCTTCTCCATACAACGGCAGCGCGCCACGGCGTCGCACCGTGATCGCGCGAAGGTCGTCGATACCGTGCAGGTGATCGGCATGTTCGTGCGTATACAGCACCGCGTCGACATCGCTGATGCCGGTCGCCACGAGTTGCAGGCGCAACTCGGGTGGCGTATCGATCAGCAGTCGCGTACCGTTGTCGGTTTCGAGCACCACCCCGCACCGCGTACGTCGGTCACGGGGATCGGCGGAATGACAGACCTCGCACGCGCAGCCGATCTGCGGCACGCCGAAGCTCGTCCCGGTGCCGAGAAACGTCAGGCGCACAAACCCTCCCCGCAGGCATCGCGGTGCCGATCACGGCAAACGGTGCGGCGCACAAGGCGGCTCACAAGGCGATCGGCAGCGTCAGACTGTTTCGACTTTGAGCAGATTCGTCGTGCCGGGCACGTCGAACGGCACACCGGCCGTCACGAGCACCCGGTCACCCTTGGTCACAAGATTGAGATCCAGCGCTTCCCGCAGCGCCATGGCCACCATGTGGTCGTAGCCGCGGGCCGTTGGCACGAGGCGGGCCACCACACCCCATACCAGCGATAGCTGACGGCAGACGCGTGGTTCATCGGTGAGCGCGAGAATCGGCACACTCGGACGGTGCGACGCAACGATGCGCGCCGAAAAGCCGCTCTTGGTGAAGACCACTACCAGTGGTGATTCGAGCATGCGTACTGCGGCCACGGTTGCGGCGGCGATCGCTTCTTCGGTGTTGACACCGCCCGGCGTCCGTCGGTCATCACGCTTGGCTACACCCGGCAGCGGATGCGTTTCGATCTCGGTGATGATGCGGCGCATCGCTTCCACCGCCAGCCGCGGATACGCCCCCGCCGCCGTTTCCGCCGACAGCATCACGGCATCGGTGCCGTCGAGAATGGCGTTGGCGACGTCGCTCGCTTCGGCGCGCGTGGGTCGCGGATTCTCGATCATCGACTCGAGCATCTGCGTGGCCGTGATCACCGGGCGTCCCATGCGGTTGGCCAACGCAATGATGTTCTTCTGCGCTATCGGTACTTCCTCGTACGGCAGTTCGACGCCGAGATCGCCGCGCGCGACCATCACCGCATCGGTCGCCCGCATGATCTCTTCGATGTTCTGCAGCGCGATGTCCTTTTCGATCTTCGCCACGACCAGCATCGATCGCGGGATGAGCGCGCGCAGTCCTTCGATGTCTTCGGCCTTGCGCACGAAGCTGAGCGCGATGGCGTCAAGATCGCTGGCCACTGCAAACTCGAGATCCGCGCGGTCTTTGTCGGTGAGCGACGGGGCGGACACCGCGATGCCGGGGAGATTCATCCCCTTGTTGCTGGTGAGACGCCCGCCATGGACGACCACGGCGGAGACGCGGGGCGCCTGCACCGACACGACGTGCAGCTCGAACAGGCCATCGTTGATGAGAATGCGGTTGCCCGGCGCGACGTCATGACAGAGATCTTCGTAGGTGATCGGGATTTCGTCACCTTCCACGTGCGCTTCCGGTGAGAGCACGACCGTCGCGCCAACTTCGAGCTGGCGCGGCGCCGGCAGCGAGCCGATGCGGATGCGCGGTCCCTGGAGGTCGCCGAGGATCGCCACCGGACGCCCCATCGACGCGGCAACCTCCCGCACTGTGGCGATCGTCCGCGCATGCTGCTCGTGCGTGCCGTGCGAAAAGTTGATGCGCGCCACGTCGAGCCCTGCCTCGATCAGCGACCGGACACCCTCGGGGGTGTTGCTGGCCGGACCGAGCGTGCCGACGATCTTGGTGCGCGGCACATGCGTACGACGAAATGTGGAGGCGTGGGCCTCGTGATCGGGCGCCGCAGCGGCGGCACCTTCCGGACCGGTACGCGGAATGGTCATGACCTCATCAATGGCTGGCAACTGCGGAAGCTCCGGACGGAGAAGCCGGTAACGCCAACGCGGCGCGTTTGCGTTCGAGACCGGCGAGCAAGGTGACAAACGACTGCTCGAACGCCGCGAGCCCTTCTGCGAGGAGCGTATCGGTCACCGTGCGCAGCGAAATGCCGCGCGCTTCGAGAGCCGCGAGAACGCGCTCCGCGTCGACGACCTTTTCGGTGACCGTGACACGTGCTTCGCCGTGATCACGAAAAGCTTCGAGGGTGGCCGGGGGCACGGTGTTCACCGTGTCCGGCCCGATAAGCTCTTCCACGTACAGGACGTCACGATACGCGGGGTTTTTGGTGCCGGTGCTGGCCCACAGCGGGCGCTGGACGCGCGCGCCCTGTGCCGCGAGACTTTTCCAGCGCGCCCCGGAAAAGGACGCCGAAAACAGTCGATACGCGAGCTTCGCATTGGCGATCGCGGCGCGTCCCTGCAACGCCATGATCGCGTCGGCCTCGTCGGGATGGGCCGACGCGAGAGCGGCCAGCTGCTTGTCGATCGCGCTATCCACGCGACTCACGAAGAAACTGGCCACTGACGCGATGCGGTTGATACGCAAGCCGGCGGCGGCGCGCTGCTCCAGCCCGGAGAGATAGGCGTCGATGATTCGGGCGTGGGCTTCTGTAGAGAACAGGAGCGTAACATTGATGTTGATGCCGTCGGCGGTGAGCTGCTTGAACGCGTCGGCCCCTTCGGACGTCCCGGGAACCTTCACCATCAGATTCGGACGGTTCACCAGCGCCCACAGCCGACGCGCTTCGGCGATCGTTCCCTGCGCATCCCGCGCCAGATCAGGCGAGACCTCAAGCGAGACGTAGCCGTCCAGCGCTTCGGTGGCGTCGTAGACGCCTCGGAAAGCGTCACAGGCATCCCGAACGTCGGTTGACGCGACGGTCTCGAAGGCCTGCCGCACCGACACTGTCGGATCCAACGTGGCCAGCTGCGCGTCGTACGCATGGCCCTCGGCCAGCGCCTTCTCGAAGATCGTGGGATTCGAAGTCATGCCCATCAGCGCGTCCTCGCGGATGCGACGGACAAGGTCGCCATTGAACAGCATGGCGCGATCGATATAGTCGAGCCAGAGTGACTGACCGGCCGCGTGCAGTGCGTGAAGTCGAGTGGACATGGTTTGATAAAGGCGCCGCAGAAGGAAGGGTGCAACCTCTCATGGTAACGTCGTGCACCGGCGAACCGCGAGTGCTGGCGCACTTCCGGCCTCCGGCTTCCGGAAATTGCCCCTGAAACATTGCCCCCAGCGATCACGTAGAAACCGGGGAGCCCCCAACCCGCCACTTTCCCCAGATGCCACGACTCCCCCGAAATGCCCGGTCGGCAGCGCTGTTCACCCTGTTCGCCTCGGTTAGCGCATGCCGCGCCACTTCCCCGTCGCCCGCGACGCCAACGAGTGCGCCGTCCGTCGCGGTGGCCGGTACGCGACCCAGTACGCTATCCAGCTGCGCGATTCCCGTCGCGACGGGGGTGTCTTTTGACGACACCCCTGCCGTAGAGCCGTTGGTCAGCTTTGACAGCGCATGGACGATCATCGGCCGCACGCACTGGGATACGACCTACAACGGCGTGAACTGGCGCGGTATCCGTGACGAACTGCGCCCGAAGGCGGCGGCGGCCCAGACCACCGGCGAGGTGCGGGCGATTCTCGCCGACATGGTCGGGCGGCTCGGACAGTCGCACTTTTCGATCATTCCGCGCGAGAGCGCCGATGGCGTGCTCAGCCCCGCCGATCGCCGTGACCAGAACGGGACGGTCGGTCTGCACGTCCGCTTCATCGACGATCAGATCGTCGTATTTGCGGTGGATAGCGGTGGACCGGCGGCGCAGGGCGGCGTCGGGCATGGCTGGCTCCTCGAGTCGATCGGCGGGTGCCCGCTGGCGCCGCGCCTGGCTTCCATTCCGCGCACTCAGGATTCGCGTCGCGTGTCCCTCTCGGCATTCCGCTACGTCACCCGCGCGCTCGAGGGTCCCGTAGGTGACAGTGTGCTGCTGCGCTTCCGCGACGCCGCCAATGCCGCTCACGACGTGACGCTGGTGCGCACCACGGCTCCCGGCGTAATGGCCAAATTCGGCAACTTGCCGGCGTTGGCGGCCTCGCTCGACTGGGAGCGACTGGAGCGCGGCGGGCGGACAATCGGCGTGATCCGCTTCAACATCTGGATGCCCGTGCTTGCCCCCCTGTTCGACGCCGCGATCGACTCGCTGCGCGAATCCGATGCGATCGTGCTCGATCTGCGCGGGAACTTCGGCGGCGTGGGAGGCATGTCCATGGGCTTTGCCGGACATTTTCTGGACAGTACGTACACGATCGGCACCATGCACCAGCGAGGTATGACCACCAAGTTCGTGGCGAACCCGCGGCGGACCGACACCCGTTCGCGCCGGGTGACGCCGTATGCCGGTCCACTCGCCCTTGTGGTGGATGAACTGTCCATCAGCACGACCGAGATCTTCGCCGAAGGACTGCGGGCGATCAACCGGGCGCAGGTCTTTGGGGTGCAAAGCGCAGGTCAGGCGCTGCCGTCGGTGCCTGAGCGGTTACCAAACGGTGACATTCTCTATCATGCGATCGCCGACTTTACCTCTCCTACCGGCAGGCAGGTCGAGGGAGACGGAGTACGCCCTTCAGTGGTGACGCCACTCACACGTGGCGCGTTGTTGGCCGGACAGGATCCGGCGCTCGATGCCGCGGTGGCGTGGGCGGTCCGCTCTTCGACCTTGCCGAGGCAGTGATTCACTCCGTTTCGCGCTGCGTGACGACGCGCCCAAGCCGTCGTGTAGCGTGGTCGACATTCCCCATCAATTCCCTGACTCCAGAGAGGCACATCATGCACGCTTTTCGTTCCGTCCTCCTGTTCGCCGCACTCGTAAGCACCACGCAAACGGCCGCTGCTCAGCCCCTGCCCTCAGCCGTTGACATCATTGCAAAGCACGTGCAGGCGATCGGCGGCAAAGAGGCGATCATAAAGATCTCTTCCTACAAGCAGGTCGGCACAATGGAATTTCCCGGCATGGGGCTCAGCGGCGAGATGGAAAACTATTCTGCGGCGCCGAACATGGCCTCTACCCGAATGAACATTCCGGCGCTCGGGGAGATCATCACCGGAACCAATGGCCTGGTGGCGTGGTATGCGGATCCCATGCAGGGTCCGCGCGTTCTGGAGGATAAGGAGCTGGCGGAAACGAAGGCCAGCGCGGACTTCTACGGCAACCTGCTCTTTCCCGCGGACCGCTACACCACGATGGAGAACGTCGGTGTGGTGGACTTCAACGGCGAGAAAACCTACAAGATCAAGCTCGTTCGCAAGGACACCGGCAGGGAGTCCACGCAGTATTTCTCGGTAGGCAGCGGTCTGAACCTCGGCTCGGAAGCGGTCCAGTCATCGCCGCAGGGTGATACGCCGACAGTTTCGGTCTTCGGGGAGTATAAGGAATTTGGCGGTGTGAAGCTTCCGATGCGCACCGAGGTGACCGCCGGCACGATTAAGTTCATTTTCAAGGTGTCCAACACGACCATCAACGGCGCACCGGTGGCCATTTTCGACGTTCCCGAGGCAATCAAGCCGCTTATCAAGAAGTAAACACGGCAGCGGGCGGGTGGTGCTCGACTCGGTTGAGACGCGCTGCAAGGCGCCCCGAACGGTCGGCGCGCCACCTGCAGTTTTTCCGTTCAGAACCACGTTCAGCGCGACGCCCTCAGTTTGTCGCGCGATACGCAAGCAGGTGCGCGATGTGATGGTCGCCGTGCCACGCATACAGCGCCGTCACCTGATCAACCGTCATCGGGCCATTATCCGGATGGAGCAGGCGTCGCTCGCGCGCGCGGATATCGAGCATTCGCAGGATAGGCACCAGTCGCGCATGAAGCGCGGTGAGCAATGCGACCGACGTGTGTGGCGAGACGGCGTCGATCTCGGGGAGCGTCACCCACGCATCCTGATCGTATGCGGTGATCCGGGGCTCAGGCTCGGTGAGGGCGAGCTTGATGCGGATGTATGCGTTGACGTGACTGTCCGCGACGTGATGCACCAACTGTCGAACGCTCCACCCACCCGAACGGTACGGCGAGGCAAAATCGGACTCGGTGAGACCATGCAGCGCGTCCGCCAGGCGCTGCGGCTGGCTGGCCAGCCGTTCGACCGCATGGGCAAACTCTACATCGGAATAGCGATCCCGGCGACGAAAGGCGCCGATCGGAAACCGCCGCGCGTCATCTCCGGTAGTGCCGTCAGTGTGGGCACCAGGTGCAGCAGCGGTTGGGGCCACGGGGGCCACGGGGACAACGGGGGCAACGGACATGCACAAACTCCGGTGAGAGGCGGATCGCACGCAAACCACATCGGATTCACGCTTGGAATTTACTGTCCTGCCGCGCGATCCGCCGATTCGACCGGTACCCTCAGACCATGTCAGGCGGTGGAACGGCCGCGGAACTGGCGGTAGAGAAAAAGGATCAGTAGTGCACCGACGATCGCCGCAATGAGACCGGCAGCCTCACCCGGCTCGTACCAGCCCACTGCACGGCCAAGAAAGGTCCCGAGCATGGCGCCGGCCACACCCAGCAACATTGTGATGATGATGCCGCCCGGATCCCGTCCGGGCATGATCGCCTTGGCGAGCGCGCCGGCGATGATGCCGATAATAGCTGTCCAGATAAGGGACATGGTGGTCGACTCCGTTGCAGAAAAGTGTCGTGCGACATCTCGCACGGTGGCGCCCTCGTGAACGGGAGAGCGCGTTCACGAGGCCGCGCTGGAACGACGACAGTGCACGTCCGGTGCCACTGTCCGATGGCGATCCCGCGACGCGGCTTGGGCGACTCCGCCGGTGACACCGCTGGGCGACGCAGGGCGTCCGTCGCTGCGTCGGGTCACCGGCCTGGTTTCACGGGCGTATCGATCGGCGCCCCAGCGTCCAGCCACGCTCGCCAACCGCCCGTCACCGAGTGCACGTTGGTATAGCCCATCTGCTGCAGGGAGTCCGCTGAAAGAATCGAGCGAAAGCCGCCGCCGCAGTAAAGGAAAATGAGGGTGCCACGATCGGGCATCAGCAGCTCGATGTCCCGCTCGATGACGCCTCGCGCCACATGTACGGCGTCGGCCGCGTGTCCGGCCGCCCATTCGCGGTCTTCGCGTACATCGATCAGGCGCGCCGAAGGATCGACGAGCGCCGCCACCGTCTCGGCGACTGACACTTCATGCACGTTCATGCGTCGTGCCTCGACCAGGGCGAGAAAGCCGGGGGCGTGATCCATGCTGGAAAGGTGCGGCCAAGTCTTCCGTAGTGCTAGCACCGATCATACCATTGGGCGCGTTTCCTACCCTCGCCACGCTCGACTGCCGGAGTACTGCATGGCTCGTATCACCGCCGGTTCGCGCCGCTTTCGTGCGTGGTCCTTCTTCCGGTTCCCGTCTGCGGCGGTCGTCGCCCGGCACATCCGTTTCCGGGAGCTGCCGTAATGGGTACGAAAGGACGCCTGTCCACGATGATGTTCCTTCAGTACTTCATCTGGGGCTCGTGGTTTGTCACGATGGGCACGTATCTGGGACAGACGCGGGGCTTCAGCGATACCAACATCGGCGCGGCGTACGGCGCGATGGCCATCGGCGCCATCATCTCCCCATTTTTCATGGGGATCGTCGCCGACCGGTTTTTCGCGAGCGAAAAGCTGCTGGCGATCCTGCACCTGGTTGGCGGCGGGTTACTGTACCTGATGTCGGTGCAAACCGAGTGGCCGACCTTCTATGTCCTTCTGCTGGCATACGCGTCCTGCTTCATGCCGACGCTGTCGCTCACCAACTCCATCTCGTTCAGCCACGTCGAGAACGCCGCACGGGACTTCCCGATCATCCGGGTACTCGGCACGATCGGCTGGATCGTCGCCGGCGTGACGGTAGGGAAGGTGTTGCAGGCGGACAAACTGGCGCTGCCGATGCAGCTCGCCGCCGGAGCCTCCGGGCTGCTCGGCCTCTACGCGTTCGCGCTGCCGAAAACGCCGCCGAAGGCCGCCGGTGCACCGTTCAGCGTGCGTGACGCCCTCGGACTCGACGCACTGCAACTGCTCCGCCATCGCGACGTCTTCATCTTCGTGCTCGGCTCGTTCTTCCTGTGCATCCCGCTGCAGTTCTACTACGCGTTTGCGAATCCGTACCTGAATGAGATCGGCGCCCCGGAGCCCGCGTTCATTCAGACGTTCGGTCAGATGTCGGAGATCGGCTTCATGCTGCTGCTGCCGTTCGCGCTGCGGAAGTTCGGGATCAAATGGATCATGCTCGCGGGCATGCTGGCGTGGTCACTGCGCTACTTCGCCTTCAGTGCCGCTGCCAACGGACCGGTGATGCCGTTGGTGTACGCCGGTATCCTGCTGCATGGCATCTGCTACGACTTCTTCTTCGTCTCCGGCCAGATTTACACCGACCAACGGGCTGGCCCGACGATCCGCGGAGCCGCGCAGGGATTTCTGAACCTCGTCACCAACGGCGTGGGCTACTTCGTCGGCGCCGCGGTGTCCGGGGCGGTGGTGAATCGCTACGCGCGTATCAGTGCCGCCGGCGCTCCAGCGCACGACTGGGCTGGAGTGTGGCAAGTTGCCGCGCTGGGGGCGCTTGCGGTATTCGTCGTGTTCCTGCTATTTTTCCGCTCGTCACCGACGGTAGAGCGGGCGGCGGTCGCCGCAGCGGCCCGGTGATTGGCGCCATGCCGCCGACACCGCTTCGCCGGTGAAGACCGCCCCGATGCCGCTCGAGGAGCCGTGCTGTGATTTGCTGCGCACGGCGCGCGCCGCATCGTGATGCAGTGCGCAGGTAACGGCGGTACCTGCGCGTGCGGCCGATCCCGACACTGTGCCTGATGTCGCAAATGCCCGGCACCGATTCCCATCGCCTCGATCAACGACATGACCGGACGCCTCGACCGATGGTTCGATCCGATTGACCCGTCGCAGGCGATTTCGCGCATGAACCACCGGACATAGCAATGCAGACTGATCTCTTGCTTCCCTTACCTCCCGCCACTGTCGTGCCGCCGAGACGCGGCATGAACAAATGGCGATCGATTGTGGTCGGCGCGTTCGGCGGCGCGATGCTCGGAGGTACGCTGGCGATCCTCGCAGCGAAGTATGGCGACGAGCTGCTCACCCCTTTGCTCGAGGCCATGCCGTCGCTCGCGGTGTTCAACGGCCTGCTGGCGGCACTCATGCTCGTGCTGGCCATCGTCGTGCACGAGCTCGGGCATGTCGTGGGCGGAATGCTGCAGGGCTTCCGGTTCGTGTTGTTCATCGTCGGACCATTCAGAATCGATCGGGATCCGGAGATCGGCACGCTCCGCGTGGGACGAAACCGGAGTCTCGAGATGGCAGGTGGTGCAGCAGCTTGCATGCCGGTTGATGAACATGACTTGGTACGCCGTGTGAAGTGGCTGGTGGCGGGCGGTCCGCTGGCGAGCGCGCTCTTCACCGCTCTGGGAGCGTCCCTGGCCCTCGTACCGGAGCCCCACTGGTGGAGCGGCGCAGCGCTCTTGTTCGCGAGCATCTGTGCAGCGTTGACGCTCGCCACCACCGTGCCGATGCAAAACGGCAGCTTCGTTACTGACGGTAAGCGTTTTCTCCAGCTCCATCGCGGCGGAGCCGAGGCGCGGCGTGATGCGGCGCAGTTCCTTGCACTGGTGAAGGATCAGCAGGGGGTGCCGGTGCGCGAACTGTCGGCGCAGCTGCTACGTGATCAGCTCATCCCTGCTGATGCCTCGATGCACGAGGTTCTCGCGCGCGCGGCGGCGTACGCGTGGCTCGTCGCGCATGGGGAGGTCGCGACCGCCCGGCTGCATCTCGCGCGCGCGGCAGCGCTGGCAGACGGACTCCCTTTTAATCTTGACGCCGCCATGGCCCTCGAAGAGGCCGTCGCGTTCGCCTGGTATGATCGTGACGCCGCGCAGGCGCGCGAACGCCTGCGTGCTCATCAGAAGGTGTGGCCACTGCTCCCCGAATCCGACCGACTACGCTTCGACGCGTCGATGGCGATTGCCGAGGAGCGGATGCACGATGCGCTTACCCTGATCGAGCGCGCGCGCGTCGTCATAGCGTCGCGCGACGATGCACGCTCCGGGAGCATGCAGTGGATGCAGGATCGTTTCGCCGACATGGAGCGCGCGGCCATTGGCAGCACGCCACGGTTGGTGGTTCAGGATTAGCTGCCGCGTAACGACCGCGCCCTCGCCGCGTGCTTCTCCATCACCGCGGTTTCCAGAGACCCTGCGCTACCTGCGGCACGAACTTGTCGAGTTTGCGGGACGGAAACTCCACGGTTTTCCCCTCCTCCGCGCTCATGTAGGCCGCCATGAGCACGCGCACGACATCGAGACCGTCGTGCCACGTAAGCAACGGCTTCTCCTTTCCCAGAAAGGCGCGCACGAAGTGCCGGTCTTCTGCTTCGTAACCGTAGGCTATGGCTTCGTTGACGACGACCGGCATCTGTCCGGTTTCGGCGTTCTGCTTCTCCACGATATCCTCGCCGGTCTTGCCCTTCACTGCGCGCGAAAAGAACAGATCGAGCCCCGTTTCGAGCGAGTTCCATTTCATCGAGTATTCCGGGCCAAGCAGCTCCGCGCTGAGCCGCAGGCCGGGGCCGACAAAACTCCAGCTGGTCGTGGCCTCGCCGATGGCCATACCGCCGTCCGGTGTCTCGAACTCGATGTTCACACTTGCGTAGTCTTCCGACGGCGCCTTGAGATAATCGACGCCCATCGACTTCTTCAGCTGCGCCGCGTAATCCTTGCGCGACCATTTGAGCGAGGCGATATGCCCCGTCACGCGCTTCACCGTGAGCGACGACAGCGGCTCGCCGGGCGGAGTGAGCAGCTGACGCACGACGAGCACCGAATGACACATCATGTCGTTCAACACGCCGCCACCCTGCAGCCGTCCGTTCCAGAACCACGGGCCGTGCGGACCGCTGTGCTCTTCAGCGGCGCGCGCCAGATACGGCCGGCCGGTCGTCGAGGCACCGCGACGCCAGATCAGGCTGTGGCCAACACTCACCTGCGGCGCGAAGTACTGATTCTCGAGATAGCCATGCATGATGCCAGCCTTCTCCACGAGCTTCAGCAGCTGTTTCGCTTCCGCCACCGTGCGGCCGAGCGGCTTTTCGCAGGCGATGCCCTTGAGCGTCCCCTTTCCCGACCTGACGGCATCACAGATCTCCTCGACGTTCTCGATACGCGTATGGTTCGGGCTATTCAGCCAGATCGCGTCGATGGCGGGATCGGCCACCATCGCCGTGATCGACGTGTAGGGCTTGCATTCGCCGATATCGAGCTCGCGCGCGAACGTCGCCGCAGAGGCGGCATTCTTCGCGTTGGGGCTCCAGACGCCCAGCACGTCCGCGTCGCGAACCTGCCGGAATCCCTGCATGTGAAAACGGGCATTGAAACCCGAGCCGATGAAGCCGATTCCGAGACGAGTGGAGGACATGCGCGAAAGGGTGAAGGGGAAGAGCGTCGGGGCGATTACCGCGTGAGGCGTCGTTCCTGCTCCACGAGCTGCCGACGCAGAATCTTGCCTGAGGGCGATTTGGGAATGCGCTCCGTGATCTCGACCTGGCGGATCTTCTTGTACGGCGAGACCCGTTCGGCGACGTAGGCCATGATCTCCACGGGCGATAACGGTGCCCGCAGCACGACAAACGCCTTGGGGATCTCCCCGGCCTCGTCGTCGGCAACGGGAATGACGGCGGCATCAGCAATGGCGGGGTGCGAGAGCAGCACGGCCTCGAGTTCCGCCGGCGCAACCTGCTGCCCCTTGTACTTGATCAGTTCCTTCACGCGATCGACGATCTGAAACCACCCGTGATCGTCCGCTATCGCCACGTCGCCGGTCTTGAACCAGCCGTCTGCCGTAAGACACGCGGCCGTTGCCTCGGGTTTGTTGAAGTATCCCTTCATCACTTGCGGGCCACGGATCCACAGCTCGCCCGGCGTGCCTGTGGGCACATCGTTGCCGCTCAGCGGATCGACCAATCGGCACTCCGTGTTCGCCAGAGCGGGTCCCACCGATGCCGGGAGCAGACGCTCGCTTCGGTACGGATGAAAATGTGTGACCGGACTCGTCTCGGTGAGGCCGTATCCCTGCCGCACCGCGACGCCGAGCCGCGTCGCACAGGCGTCGGCGAGCTCCGCACCGAGGGGCGCCGCACCGCTGAGCAACATACGCAGCGATGAAAGGTCGTACTGAGCAACCATCGGATGCTTGGCCAGCGCGAGAATGATGGGCGGAACGACGTTGGCATACGTGATCTGCTCGTCCTGGATCAGCCGTAACACCTGCTCGAGATCGAAACGCGGCAGCGAAATGAGCGTCGCGCCTTCGACCAGCGCGCCACCCATGATCACCACCATACCGTAGATGTGAAAGAACGGCAGCACGCCGAGCAACCGGTCGCGCTCCGAGAAGAGCAACTCGCTGCCGCGCGCCTGTGTCAGATTCGCCACGAGATTCCGGTGCGTCAGCATCACGCCTTTGGGAATGCCCGATGTGCCGCTGGAATAGGGCAGCGCTACGACATCGGTCGCGGGATCGATCTCCACGGCGGGCGGCAGATCGCCATGGGCAAACAGCTCGACGTACGGTGTCGCGCCCTCCGCTTCGCCGATGACCACGATCTCGCGCACGGTGGCCGCAAGTCGCGCTGCCGTAGCGCACTTGTCGTAGAGCGCGGGGATGGTGACCAGCATCACCGCTTCGCTGTCGGCAAACTGTGCGCCGATCTCCTCAGCGGTGGCGACCGGATTGACAGTGGAACAGATCGCACCGACTGACGCGACGGCGAAGAACACCACCGCGAAGTCCGGGTGATTGGGGCTTACGAGGCCGACAACATCGCCCTTGCGTATGCCGTGGGCGTGAAGCCCAGCGGCCACACGGTTGATCGCTGTAGCCAGCGCGCCGTACGTGTAGGAGTGGCCGGTGGCGCCACAGACAATCGCCGGCTTGTCCGCGAGTTCCGCCGCACGACGCAGCACGAAGGGCACCAGCGATACGTCCGGGATAGCCACCGGGGGATGCGGACTCCGAATAATTGTCGGGACTTCCATGCGAGCGGCTCCGATACGGGTAATGCTACGGTCGTCACAAGTTCACACCGATGTGCTGTTCCGCGGCCCTGGTGCAGCCGGTCCAGGCCACGATCGGTACGTTGCCGATGTAACCGATGTCCTTGACGCCAATGCGGCTGGTGAAGAAGCCGCCGGCGGTAAGGTCACGGAAGGCGTTGAAGAATCGCACGCCGGCCTGATGCTCCGGCTTGGCCCTCGCGGGCCACGCGAGGTCTTCCACAATGGCGACGCGGTCCGGTGCCGCGAGATCGGGGAAGGCTTTGCCGTAGCGCGCTCGTGATGCCGCGTTGAGCCATCCGAGTCCCTCTCGCATGCGCGTCTGATTGCCGGTGTACGTGATCATCACGTAGTCCATGAACTCCGGTACGCCGGCATCGGTGGCGCTGCCGGAGTTCGCGTCGCGCGGGATCACGATGTCGGTGAGCACTCGCACCGTACGCCACTCGAGCGGCTGGAAGAACTTCGGCACGTAGGCCGCCCGTGGTTGCGCGCCCTCATCGTCGAGTGCATCGAGTACGGCGTGCGTATGCTCCGCTGCATCGGCGACCTCGCTGCTTGACAGCGCCCACGCGCCGATCGGCAGCGTGGCGAGGAGCTTCATCATCTCGCGCCGTTCCATCAGAGTGCCCCCGCCTTACGTTGTGTCGTGATGTACTCGGACGCCCGCATGGAAAGCGCGAGGATCGTCCAGGTGGGATTCTTGTCGGCCTGCGACACGAACGGGCCACCGTCCGCCACGAACAGGTTCCTGCAATCCCACGCCTGGCAGTTCGCGTTCAGTGCCGACGTCTTCGGGTCGTCACCCATGCGCGCGGTGCCGAGTTCGTGAATGATCTGGCCGCCGGCGCTGATACCGTACCCCTGCTCCTTCGTGGGCATGTCATTGAAGACTTTGCCACCCATCACGGCGATGAGTGACCGGAACGTCTCCTGCATGTGCTTCACCTGATTGTACTCGTAATCCGACCACTTGAAACTGAAACGCAGTACCGGAATGCCCCATTGATCCCTGCGTTCCGGATCGAGCTCGCAGTAGCTGTTCTCGTTCGGGATCATTTCGCCGCGCCCGGAAAACCCGATGGTGGTACCCCAGTATTTGCGGTAGCTGTCCTTGAGGGACGCGCCATAACCACCGCCGTCGGGATAGCGCTGAATCCCGCCCATGAATCCGTAGCTTGGCATGCCGAAGCCGCCCCACACTTCAATGTGATAACCGCGGGGGAAGTCGAGCGGCTTGTTGTCCAGCCACCACGGCATGTAGACGTGGCCACCGCCCACGCCATCACAGTTGTGACGTGGCATCGCTTCCATGGCGGGAATGTATCCCGCCACATCGGTACCGGTAGAGTCGGTGATGTACTTGCCGACGATACCGCTCGAATTGCCGAGCCCCTGCGGAAAGCGCGAAGACGTCGAATTGAGCATGATGCGGCTCGACTCACAGCTCGATGCTGCCAGCACCACCACCTTCGCCAGCACGTGCTCGTCCCGGCCCGTTTTCTTGTCGATATAGCTCACGCCGGTGGCGAGTCCTTGCACGTTCACCGTGACTTCACGCGCCATCGCGTTGCTCACGATCCTGAGCCGACCCGTGGCCTGGGCCGGAAAGAGCAGCACGTTCGGCGCCGAGAAGTTCGAGTTGGTCATGCAACCGCGATTGCACTGACCGCAGTAGTGACACGGGGCGCGATTGCCGAGCGGCTTGGTGATGATGGAGAGTCGCGCAGGAATGCAGGTGACCTGCTGCTTCCTCGCGGCCTTCTGCACGAGCTTCTCGTAGCAGCGCGGCTCCGGCGCCGGCATGAAGTCGCCGTCGGGATGATTGAACAGATTCTCGCGGCTGCCGAAGATACCGATCAGGCGGTCTACACGATCGTAGTACGGCGCGATGTCATCGTAGCCGATGGGCCAGTCGTCGCCCAGCCCGTCGTGGGTTTTCTGTTTGAAGTCCTGCGGACCGAAGCGGAGCGAGATGCGTCCCCAGTGATTCGTGCGCCCCCCGAGCATGCGCCCGCGCCACCAGCGGAACTGCGACCCCTGCGCCACCGTGTACGGCTCACCCGGAAGGTCCCACCCTCCGAGGCAGGCGTCGTGCTCACCGAACGGACGTTCCGGCGTAGAGCCGCCGCGTCGCGCCGTATCGTACGGCATCTTGAGCATCGAGGAATCCTTGGTGTTGTCCCACCAGGGACCCGCCTCGAGCATGATCACGTTGGCGCCCTGTCGCGTGAGCTCGTAAGCGGCCATGGCGCCGCCGGCACCGGAGCCGACGATGCACACATCGTATGTGGGACGGCGTGTCTGGGCTTGCATGCGGAAGGAGAGAGGGAGTGGAGAAACGACCTAGTACTGTTTCATCGCTGCCGCGCTCGCGCGCACGGACGCCATCGGATCGATGGGGTTGTCGTGCTCGATAAAGTAATGCGCCAGCCCCGACGCGCGCCCCTTCTGCAGGATCGTGCGGAAGTCGATGGTGCCGGCGCCTACATCCACCATCTGTCGCCCGGGTGCCGGTCCGGCATCTTTCACATGGCAGGCGATCACGCGCCCGGGCCACTTCCCCAGGATCGCGAGGGGGTCTTGTCCGGCCTTCACCGCCCAGTACACATCCAGTTCCAGCTTCATCAGCGACGTATCGGTCTGCGAGGTGATCACGTCGTAGCCGGTGGTGTCACCGACCGGCGTGAATTCGTAGTCGTGATTGTGATAGCCGAACAACAGCCCCGCAGACTTCGCGCGCGTGGCGCCCACATTCAGCCGATCGGCGAGACGCTTCCAGTTGTCTACCGATCCGCGATACTGCGCGCCCGATGACGGCACGAGCACCAACCGGTGCCCCATGCTGTTGGCGCGATCAAAGATCGCCTCAAAGCCCTCGTCGTTGTCAGGCAACGCCTCGTGCGTGGAAGGAGCGGTGAGCCCGTGGCGCGTGAGCAGCGCGCGCCACCACGCCGCGTCGCGGTCATAATAGCCCGCGAATTCGAGCTCGCTGATACCGATCGCGGCAATCGCCGCGAGTGTCCCCTCAATGTCGGTTCGCAGGGCGTTGCGCACCGTGTAAAGCTGCAGGCCGAATCGATCGAGACGCGAGTCTTCGGCACCGGGGCCCGACGTTGCGGCCGCCAGATGCGGCAGCAACGAACTTCCGGCGACCCCAGCCGCCAGCAGGCCAAGCATGCGCCGGCGTGCAAGCGGACCGCGAGACGATACTTCGACAGGGTCGTGCGAGCAGTTGATGGTGTGCATCTCAACGGGCTCCGTTGCCGAGGTCAGTCAGGGCGTCCCCGGCGAGCCGGTACACCGTCCATTCGTGCTGCGGTTGCGCGCCGAGCTTCCGGTAGAACGAGATGGCGTCGGTGTTCCAGTCGAGCACCGACCACTCAAGGCGACCGCATCCGCGCTCGATCGCGAGTCGCGCCAGATGCTGCAACAGCGCCTTGCCGACCCCGCGTCCGCGAAACTCCGGTCGCACGAAGAGATCTTCGAGATACATCCCGGATCGCGCAAGGAAGGTCGAGAAGTTCTGAAAGTACAGCGCAAAACCCGCTGGCACCCCGTCCCACTCCGCGATCACGACCTCGGCGGCCGGATGCACGCCAAACAGCGCCTCGTGCAACAGCGGGCTGGTCGCGACGCAGACATGGCGCAGCTGGGCGTACTCCGCCAGCGCTTCGATGAGCTCGCGAATGAGCGGAACATCTGCCGGACGGGCGGCGCGTAGCGCTAGCGACATGCGGTCTGACTGCTCAGTACAGCGCGCCGCCTGCGGCGACAAACGCTTCGAGCACCGCGCGCGCCTCCGCGCGCCGCAGGCCATGCACGAACTGCACGCCGCGGTCGGCCAGATACGTCATCGACGCGGGAAATACCGGCCCCTCATCGAAGCCGATGGTCATCGCGTCTTCTCGCGTGGCTCCGCACAGGACGCGCGGCACGCCGCTCCATAACACGGCACCGAGGCACATCGCGCACGGATCGCAGGAGGTGGCGAGTACGTACGCGCGTCCGTTTACGAGGGAAAGGTTGTGGCAACCCACCGCCTGTCCGGCAAACATCAGTGCCGAGACCTCGGCGTGCAGCGCGCAGTTTTCCAGGCGCCGCACACTGTTCACGCCGATCGACACGAGTGCACCACTCGTCTCCTCGAAAACCGCCGCGCCGAAGGGGCCCCCGTCGCCACGGCGCACGTTCTCCCGCGACAGCGCGACGGCGAAAGCCATGCGCGCGTCGTCCGTGAGACACGGGTCACAGGCGGCGCCCATCTCGAGCGCCCATGCCGGGACATCCACGGTGAGCGACGCGGCGAACGTCGTCATGAGGCGCCTCCAACCGTGAGGCGCGCCGAGAGCCGCTCGACGCGCTTCCGGTTCACCCCCAGATCGGAGCGCCCCACGCGCGACGCCGAGCGGAAACGAAAGACATGCACCGCCGCGTCCACCACGATCTCGACGTCATCCACGAAGCGAAAGAGCAAGCTACGACACTCTCCCTTGATATATCCTTCGCGCTCGACCGTCACCGTGCTCCGCGGCTCGACCAGCAACGCCGCTCGCGCCCGACGCTGCGCCGAAACCGTTGAGTCCGTGAAAGCGACTACCGGAATGCGCTGCGATTCGCGCGTGGCCTCGGTGGACACACAGTTCGGGGCGTTCGGGCAGGGCAAGAGCGGCGTCATGCGTGACGATCCTTATCGCGAACGGTGGGTCCAACTCCCTTGCGCGGATATCCACGTGGATTCGAAGCGCTTCGTGAGCACGCGCACGGTGGGCACAAGCTCTGCGGCCATGCGCGCGGTCACCAGTTCGCTGAGCAACGGCAGCTGCTCCTCGCTGCTCTCGAGCACAAACTCCTTGCCACTTGTCGGTAGCGCGAGCAGACGCTTGGCAGGCGACTTCGACGTGTGGCCGAGTTCCCGACTCCCGTCGCGCTCCATCTGGATAAGCGAGTCACCACCGACGGTCACTCGTGAAGGATCGGTTGTGAGCGAGAGAAACCACACTTCGATGAACGAACCCTGATGCAGCGGGATCGGCACGAACTCCTCGGCTATGGTCCCCGGACGGGGAACGCTGAATCCGCGGGCGAGCGCTCGGGCCGTGGCGACGACCGTCGACGTGTCGACGGGCGTGCGGACCAGCGCACCGCCGCTGCCACCGGCTCGCATCGCAAATTGCATCTTCACCGCCACGAACCGTCCGCCGTCGAATGGCTCCGTGAAGACGCCACGCCACTCGGCGCCCTGCTTCACGCACGTGAGCGTCCATTCCGGCGGAATCGGCCCGAGTGATCCGGCGCGCTGAGCGGCCAGCGTGGACCGCACGCACTTTACGTAGCCGAGCACCGCTTCGGCGCGATCGTCACGCAGGTTGAAGATTCCTTCGAAGCTGCCCGGGATTTTGATGGTGCTGGGAATCCCCTTGGCCACTTCGGGGTCGACCGGCACCCGTATCCGCTCGCCGGGCTTCCCCTCGCGGGTCGGCAGCTGCGCGGCGGCCGACGGTGCGGTGAGGAACAGGAGGGCGGCGGCCGTGCCGAGCAACGGGAGGAAGCGTGGAGCAGAAGACATGGCAGGTGGTTGAAGACAGTCGCGCAGTCCGTCGCGCAGACTCTGCAATGTAGTGCCAAACCGGTCCGGCAGGTCACCAGTCGATTACCTACCTGCTAGCCCCATCCGTGACGCAGGGTTCCCATTCTGCACCCAGCAACAGCTGCGCACGCGCCGGATCTCCGTCGCAGCATGCCGCCACTACCGCACGGGCGGCGAGCGACCCGATCACGTTGCCCGTGCCGCTGTAGCCGCCGATCGCCCAGACACCGGCTCGCACCTGTTCGATTACCGGCAGCCCCGTGGTGGTGTAGCCGGCGCTCGCCGCCCATCGGTGCGTGATCGGCGCGGTCACCTGAAGGTGCGAGCGAACCACCTGCTCCAGCATTGCCTGCACCGTAGGGGTGGGCTCCGCGTCGGTGGTCCACTCGACGTCACCGGCACGATCGCGGCACCCGCCAACGGCGATCGCTCCATCGGCGCGTTGCTGCCAGTAATCGAAGCCGTCGCGACGGTACACCGGGCACGGCACCACGATGCCCGTCGCCGGCGCAGTGGCGAGCATCTGGAGACGCGCCGTCCGCACGCGGTCAGCCAGTTCGGGGAGCAGCACGTCGAGCCGGCCGTCCACCGCCACGATCACACGCGCGCAGTGAACGACAGCTGTGTCGGTAACCACGCGCACGGCCGAGGCGGAACGTTCGATCCCGCGTACCGGCGACCCGGCAAAAAGGCGCGCGCCGTTCGCCAGCAGACGTGTCGCCAGCAAACGACAGCGGGCCAGTGGATTCATGGCACCGTCGGTCGGGATGGTCAGCCCGACGCCATCGTCGCCCTCGTACCAGGATACCGGCAGCCCATCCTCTTGCATGGCGGCCAGTTGCTCGCGGCAATCGGCCACTTCTTCACGCGTAGCCGCCAGGCGTCGCGAGCCCGGGATGCGTACGGTGCCCGATGCGGCGGCGGCGATCCGATCGATCTCCGCGATCGTTGCCCTGTACAGCGCGCGCGACCGCGCTCGTCCGTGGCGGCGCACCGCGTCGTGATGGAAGTCGTACGCTCCGGCAAGGAGAAAGCCGCCATTCCGGCCGGCAGCACCCGCTCCGACATCGATGGCATCGAGACCGACCACGGACAGATGGCGCGCCAACAGTTCGCCGATCGCCGTGAGACCCGAGCCGCCCAGTCCGATGACGCAGCTGTCGGCGTGCACTTCACCTGTCAGCGTCGGTGGCGGTGTCCAGGGCGCGTCGTCCCAAACGGGCTGATTGTCGATCATCGCGAGGGCACGGGGGCGATCCGATACATGCCGTTGCGCTCCGCCAGGAGCCCGACGGCGGCATCGATGAGCGGATCACGATCGCTGTCGTACTCGTCGGGATTCCATCGAATGGCCATATGCGGCGCGACCCCACGACCTTCAATGGGCAGGAGATCCGGGCCAAACTCGAGCCACCGCGGCACCGTGAATCGCCACCCCTTCGCCAACCGAAAGGTGGCAGGATTGCCGGAGGCGCCTCCGGTGGTGTCCCCGATGACGGTCACGTGCGGCAGCGTCCGCAGGGCGGCCACGAAACTTTCCGTGGCGCTGAAGCCGCCGCGTCCGGTGATGACCACGACCGGCCGGATGAACTGCCACGGGCCACGCGGAGTGATGGTCCTGGCGAGCGGCATCTTCACGTCGCGCACAAGAGGATCGGTGCGGATCTGGACGTACGACGCGGTAAACGCACGCCGGGTGAACCGACTGGCAAAAGCCAAGGCCGTGGCGTCGCTCCCCCCGGCATTCGTGCGGAGGTCGAGAATCAGCCCGGGCGCGTCCCGAAGTCCCGCCAGCATGACGTCGAGCGTCTCGATAGTCACGGGCGACTTCCAACTTCCAATGAACAGGTAGGGGTAGCCGCCGATGTTCGCTTCGCCGGACTCGGCCGTATGCTGCGTGTAGCCCGTCTCCCGAAGCGCCAATTCCCATCGCGATTCGTTGAAGTTGAGATTTCCTGGCGGACGATAGGTCGGCACCGTGTGTCCCTGCGGATCGATCAGAAAGACGTGCAGGTCGCGCAGCGGGCGAAGCATGTCCAGCAGAACCGTCACGAACTCGTCCTGCGAGCGGGCGCGTTGAGCGCGCGGACGATACAGCGCCCGCTGTTCCTGCCAGTTCACCCCTTTGTATCCGAACGACGGATAGACCGTCTCGAAGCGGATCCAGAGGGAATCGAATTGGGCGACGTACGAGGGCGCTGCTTGCACCGGCGACGACGCCGCCGTCGACTCCGGTGACGAGCGGACGCATGACGCCAGCACCGCAACTCCAAGTGCGGCCGTAACTCTCAACCGTCCGATCTGTCGCATAGATGAGCCATTGTCGATGAAGCCTTCACGGTCCAGTCGCCACCCCCACCTCTTCCCTACGGCAGACTGGCGCCAGGCGATTCAGGTCAATTTCCGAGCGTCTTGGCCACCTGTCGGGCCAGCACGGCCAGATCCGGGGACGACTGCACCGCCTGATAAAACAGCCGCTGGAAGGCGTCCCCCTCGGCGTCCGCCCGCAGCAGCGCGCGGGCGCGGTCGAAGAGCGTGCGGGCCTCGTTGCTCCCCAGCCCGTTCTTTTTATCCGTGGTACGCTCGTCGATCAGCAAAACGAACTGGGCCATGGGACGCAGCCAGTCGAACCAGGGATCGGCGATCACGAGCTGCAGGAAAGCGCTGTTGTTGGCGATCCGCCCGCGCACCTTCTCGTAGCGGGCCCGCTCCGTTTCCAGCAGTGCCCGATGTACCCGCAACAGTTCGTTGCGCGCCACGTCCAGTCGCTGGAGGTCATCGACGGAAGCAGCTGGCAGTTCGGACGCGGGCTCGGTCATCGGTTCTCCACAGGTGGATTCTGGCGCGCTGATGCGGACACGGAGGCGTGACCCAAAGATATCGCGCGGACGAATCCGAGCTCAACACTCCCGCTGCGGTCGCGCGCCAGCGAGTTTCGGTCAATGAGTTCCTCTGTCGAAGGTCACCTCCTGACAAGCACCACCGACGCCGCGTCGCAAGGTTTCGTCGCCGTCATTCTCATTGCGCTGTTCGTGCTGTTGACGCTCGAGAAGGCGCACCGCGTGCTGGTGGCGCTCGGTGCGGTGTCGGTGCTCTGGCTTACCACGTACTTCACGCCGTGGCACCTCATCACGTTCGAGGGTGCCGTCTCGCACATGGATTTCAATGTGCTGCTGCTGCTCGCCGGGATGATGGCGATGGTGGGCGTACTGCGCGCCACCGGCATATTCGAGTGGATGGTGGCCAAGCTGCTGATCCGCGCTGGCGGTGACCCGGCGAAGCTCGTCGTCATGTTGATGTGGTTCACCGGTATCGTATCGTCGCTCGCCGATAACGTGACCACCGTGATCTTCGTGACGCCACTGGCGATCGGCGCGGCGCGCAGCCTGAATATCCGTGCATCGGCGCTGTTGCTCCCCATGGTGCTCGCTTCCAACATCGGCGGCACGGCGACGCTGGTGGGTGACCCGCCCAATATCATGATCGGGTCGGGGGCGGGGCTGACGTTCACCGACTTCCTGGTAAACCTGCTGGTGCCGGTGATCGTGATGCTGATGGTGCTGCACTGGTTCGCCCTGCGCTTCTTCGCGAAGGATCTCGTGCCTACGGCCTTCACCGTGACGGTCACGGGGAGCTCGCCGACGCTCACCGGCGATCCGGTGCTGCTGCGCGGCCTCATCGTGATCAGCGCGCTGGTGCTGATCGGCTTCCTCACACACGGCATTACCGGCATGCCGGCAGCCGTTCCGGCGGTGCTGGGTGCCGGCGCAGCGCTCATCCTGCAGGACATCCGCTACCTGCGGACGCACGATGCCACCCAGGACGAACGAACGCACGGCATCCTCAAGGTGCTCGAGCACGAGATCGAGTGGCCGACGCTCGCGTTCTTCACCTTTTTATTCATCATCGTCGGTGCCGCGGTGGAAACCGGACTGGTGGAACGTATCGCCACCGCCTTGCGCGACGGTATCACCGCAGCCGAATCCACCTACGCGCTGTCGCCGCAGTCCACGCTGTTGCTGGCGACGTTGCTCGTGCTCTGGTCGGCGGCGGTACTGTCGGCACTCATCGACAATATTCCGTTCGTGGCCGTCAGCATCCCGATCATTCTCGGCTTGCTCCCCTCGCTGAGCGGCAACAGCGAGGTGGTCTGGTGGGCTCTCTCGCTCGGCGCATGCCTTGGTGGCAACGGCACGCCGGTGGGTGCATCCGCCAACGTGACCACGCTGGGACTGGCCGAGCGTGGAGGAGTGTTGATCACTTTCCGGGAGTTCCTGCGCTCGGGCGTCCCCGTCACGCTGCTCACGCTGGTCGTGGCAACCGTTTACCTCACATTGTATGTGCTGCGCGGCCGCGGTGACGCGCTGATGATCATGGCACTGATCGCCGCTACGGGATTCATTCGCAACCTCATCGGCCGTCGAAGGACACGCGCCGCCGTCGCCGTCGTGCTTATGGTTGGGGTGGCGCTGTCGCTGCGGTCGCCATCGGCGTTACACGCGCAGACCGACTGGCGCACCGTGCGCCAGTCGCAGCTGTGGCTGGCGGTCACCGCCGATCAGCCACTCACCGCTCGCCGGGCGTTTCACGGTGACGTGCATCTGCGACGTACAGCCTTCGGTGAGAGTCCGCAGCAATCCCTGACGCGCGGTAGCCTGACCTGCCAACTCGCTCCCGAATTCCGGTTCGGCGCCGGACTATATCGCGTCACGTCGGTCCCGTACGGCCAACTCCGCGCCGCGCGACCCAGTCGTGATCACCCGCTCTTTCCGGTAGCGCAGGTGAACCACCGACAGGGCCAGTACGCTCTCATGCACCGTTACCGTTTTGAGAACCACTCGCTCGGCGATATCGAAACTGACGCCACGGGTGACCGGTCGCTCGGTCCGAGTCGCTTTGCGCGGCGGGCCCTCTCAGTGGGCGCAGGAATTCCCCTCACGCCGTCGCAGCGGCTTGACGTGCTCTCGCTGCAACAGTGGGTGGCGCTGCCGCACGTCCGCGCCAATGAGCTCGAAGGCACCCTCATGCTGATCCTCGATCATATCGACCAACCGCGCAATGCCTCGTGAGAATCGGTCACGCACCGTGATTGCGCTCCAAACGTTTCTCGCGCCTGCTGCGTTCCTCAGCAGGTCACGTTTGACATACGATTTCCTCCGCTTTGCGAGGCCGCATTCCATGCACGGATTGTCCCGGTATTCTGCCCGTTTTGGCCTGCTGACGCTTGGCGCACTGGCCATCACGCCGCTGGTCGTTTCTGCATCAGCTGACGCGCAGCCTCGACCGACGGCCGCCGCGGCAAACCCCACCAGCGCTTCTGCCCGCGATCCGATCACTGCCGAAGGATATGTATTGCCCCCCGAGGCGATCGCCCGGCTCGTTGCCGCGCCGCGAGACCTCAACGCCAGCTTCACCTCACCCAGTCCGGTGTCGCGCAAGTATTTCATGCGGACGGTCAGCGACGGACTGCCGACGTTGGCGAACGTCGGCAAGGCGCACCATAACCTCGCCGGCCTGCAGATCGACCAGCGGGCAAATCGCAGCCGCACGCTCACCATGCGCAGCAGCGCCGGCATCGAGGTGACGGAGTGGGAAACCGGACGCCGCATCGCGGTCGCCGTGCCCGCCGGGGCGCGGGTCGGTGCTCCCTCCTGGTCGCCGGACGGCACGCAGATCGCGTTTCTCGCGCTCTTTGCCGATGCGACACAGCTGTATGTCGCGGATGCGACGACCGGTCGCTCGCGCGCCGTGAGCACGCGCTCCTTGCTCGCGACTGCCGTGGACAACATCGAGTGGACCGCCGACGGCAAATCGATCACGACGGTGCTCGTACCCGACGGGCGCGGCGCCGAACCGCAGGAGCCGGCGCTCGCGACGGGGCCGATGGTGCGCACCAACGAGAACAACAAGCTCAAGACGCGCACATACGCCGACTTGTTGATGACGCCGTACGAGAAAGATCTGCTCGAGTATCACCTCACCGGACAGCTCGCGGTGATCGACGTCAAGTCCCGCGCGGTGCGCACAATCGGCACCCCTGGCCTCATCCGCGCCATCCACCCGTCTCCCGACGCGACGTATGTGCGTGTGACGTACACCGAGAAGCCGTTCTCGTACGCCCTGCCGGTATCGAGCTTCGGCACGCGCGACGTGCTTCTCGATGCCACAGGGAGAGAGCGTGCGGAGCTCGCCAGGCGCCCCCTACGCGAGGGTGAAGAGCCCAACGATCCCGGCGATCCGACCTCGCGTGCGAGGCCGACGCCGACCTTCGGTCGTGGCTCAGTGCCTGACACCGGCAAGCGTTCCATCACGTGGCATCCGAACGCGCCGGGACTCCTGTACCTGCAGCTCGAGACGGTGCCCGGTGGGAACGCCGCCGCTCGCCCGGCGGAAAATCGTGAGCCGGCCCGCGTGGACTCGGCCTCCTTGGCGCGCCGCGGCGATCGCCTCATGCACTGGATGCCGCCGTTCGACAGCAGCAGCAGCATGGTGCTGTACGAGACGCCCAATCGTATTACTGCTGTGCGTTTCAATGAAAGCGGGCGCGTGATGTTCGTGAACGAGACCGCCACGGGCGGCGCGTTCGAATATGCCGTGTTCCTCGATGAGCAGAACACGAAGTTCGCCGTGACCTCACCGCGCCCCCGCACTCGCAATGGGGACAGCGCCTCGCGCGCGCAGCCGCCGGTAGCGGGCGGCCGTGGCGGTGCGGCCGCTGGCGGACTGGTCACGCGGATGGGAACGAACGGCATGCCGGTGGTGATCGTGTCCACTGACGGCAAGTTCGTGTTCGCTCAAGGCACGACGCCGGACAGCATCGCCAGGATCGCCAAGGTGCATGTCGAGAAGATCGAGATTCGCACCGGGGTGCGCACGCGCCTGTACGAGAGCACCGGCGACCTGCTTGAAACGATTTCGGCGCCGCTCGACGATGACTTCACGCGCGCGGTCATGCAGCGCGAATCGCCGACGATGGTCCCGCAATCCTACGTGGTGACGCTGGCGAGTAAGGATGCCAGGCAGCTCACGAGCAATCGGGACCTGATGCCCGAGATGACGGGTGCCGTGCGGAAATCGGTGACGGCGCGACGTGCGGACGGGTACAGCTTCAACGTCAAAGTGACACTGCCCGCCGGTTACCGCGACGGCACGCGCCTTCCGGCGATGTTCTGGTTTTATCCGCGCGAGTTCGACAACCAGGAAGCGTACAACCGCAGTCTGGCGCAGGGCGCCAACACCGCGCAGCGCTTCCCGAGCTTCGGGCCGCGTTCCCTCGCGTACCTGGTCACGCAGGGATACGCCGTAGTGGAACCCGACGCGCCGATCTTCGCCAGCGAAGGTCAGCTGCCGAACGACAACTATGTGAGCGACCTGCGCAACGACGTGGCAGCGATCATCGATGCGCTTGACACGCTTGAGATCATCGATCGCCATCGTCTGGGCATCGGCGGCCACAGCTACGGGGCGTTCAGCGCGGTGAACGCCATGGTGCACACGCCGTTCTTCAAGGCCGGCATCGCCGGTGACGGGGCGTACAACCGTACGCTTACGCCGAACGGTTTTCAGAGTGAACGTCGCGACCTGTGGCAGGGCCGGCAGACGTATCTCGAGATGTCGCCGCTGCTCTTCGCGGACAAGCTCAACGGCGCGCTGCTGATGTACCACAGCGCGGAAGATCAGAATGTGGGCACCGATCCCACCAATTCCGTACGACTGTATCATGCGCTACAGGGGCTCGGCAAGACGTCCTCATTGTACATGTATCCGTACGAGGATCACGGGCCCATTGCGCGCGAGACCGTGCTCGATCAGTGGGCGCGGTGGGTGGCGTGGCTCGACAAGTACGTGAAGAACCCCGTGCAGAAGGGGAAAGGCACCGCGATGTAGGCGGCGCGAAACGGTAATGCGCAGGCATCCATCCCCGGCGTCCTCTGTAACTCTGCGCCCGCTGTGTGATCGGTTCAAGGCCCAGTCGGCGGCACTTGCGCGCCGCTTCGGCCCGGATTCGCCCACACGAACGCGCGTCCGTTTCAACGGCCGCCACAACCGGGATTATTCGGATTCCAGCTGGCTCCGGGCTGGTGATGCAAATCAAACAACGCGCCCGGTGCGGGCACGCTCGATCGCCTCGAGTAGCGCCTCTCGCGTGAACGGCTTCTCGAGAAACACGTCATAAACGCTGTGCAGCCGATCGAGTTCGTCATTGAAACCCGAGACATACACGACGGGCAGATCGGGTGCACGAAGACGCATCGTGCGCGCGAGTTCAAGCCCGTTCATGTGGGCCATGCGAATGTCCGTCACCAACGCCGCCAGGTGGGCTGTGCGGTCGCCCCACTGCTGCAGTGCCTCAACCCCATGCTCGGCCTCCTCAACCGCGTAGCCGGCCCGTACCAGCATCCGGCGCGTCGTGCGGCGCACCGTACGATCTTCTTCGACAACCAGGACGACCCCCTGCACGGCTGCGCGCGCCTCGGCGCTCAGCTCGTCGCCGACTTCATCCGGTTCTTGTGCCGTCAGCACAACGGGAAGCAGCATTGTGAACGTCGTGCCAAGTCCCGCGCGGCTGTCTACCCGAATGGCCCCGTCAGATTGTGCGACGATCCCCTCCACGGTCGCGAGACCGAGACCGCTTCCGGCACCGACATCCTTCGTGGTGAAGAACGGCTCGAACGCCCGCGACCTGGTTGCCTCGTCCATGCCATGACCCGTATCGCTCGCGCGCAATCGCACGTACTCGCCCGCAGACAGCGGCGACCACAACGCCACATCCTCGCCCGTCAGCGTCACGCGGTCCGCCTCGAAGCGCAGTTCGCCGCCCGTGCCTTCTCTCCCGTGGGCAGAGGTCAGCATGGCGTCGCGGGCATTCACCGCGAGGTTGAGGAGTACCTGATCGAGCTGTGATGGATCGGCATGCACGCGCAGATCCTGGCCGGGAGTAATGTGCACGCGACACGTGATCTCATCGCCAAGCACGCGACGGAACCAACGCTCGGCTTGACGGATGGCGATACCGAGATCCACTTCCCGAGGCTTGAGCATCTGCTTTCGCCCGAATGCCAGCAGTTGCCTGACGAGCAGGCGTGCCCGCTCCGCCGCCCCCGAGATATGCTGGAGATCCTGCTGCGCGGGATGCTGCGGCGGGAGTTCGTCGCGCAGGAACTCCAGATTCCCCGTGATCACCGTGAGCAGGTTGTTGAAATCGTGCGCAATGCCACCGGCGAGCTGCCCGATGGCCTCCGTCTTCTGCGCGTGCTGGAGCTGCGATTCGAGCTGTCGCTCGCGCGTGATGTCATCAAGGGTGAGTACCATGGCGAGGTAGCTGTCCGATTCGCCGCGCACCCACCGGGACATGGTGCGAATCCAGCGCGTGTCGCCATCAGCACGCACGATGCGGAATTCGCTGGTGCTATCTTCGACGAGCCCATTGCGGAACGCGGCGTGCGCCGCAAATGCCACCTCCCGATCTTCGGGGTGCATCAGCTGTCGCCAGCTTGCCACCGTAATCGCGAGACCCTCGAGACCGGTGATCTCCACCGCGCGCGGATTCGCATACACCGAATCGAGGGTGGGCGAAGCGATGAGAATACCAACAGGGGCAACCTCGGCGAGCGTGCGAAATTGCCCCTCGCTCGCACGCAGCCGGGTTGTGGTCATGGACACGCGGGCGGTAAGCATGCTCACGAGCGTGGAGGCCAACATGAACATCGCCAGGGTAACAAACGACTCGATCATCACGCCGCGACTGCTCAGGCCGTCCGGCAACTGGAAGTACGTCGAGCTCACGGCAGCCAGCGCAACCACGATCGCAACCGCCAGACCTTCAGACCACGCCGCGAAGAGCACCGCGACCCAGAAAAAGGCGAACGTTTTCCCGTAGATATGCGGTGCCGCCAGAGCGGTGCACACGTAGGCCGCCAGCCAGACGAGCACCACGAGAGCGAAACGCGAAAAACGTCCCCCGACTGGCCCGTTGACAGGATAGCGGAAGATGCTGAGCGGCAGATCAGGCAGGGACACGCCTTGAGCGGTTGAAGGGGGAACGCGTGTTGGCGGTTCCCCTTCACTGAAGCACATCCAATGCCAGCGCTCGCCGGAGTCCTAGGGCACGATCACCTTCGGATTCGCCGGCTTGGTGCCGTTGAGGCGCGGACGCGGACCGTTTGCGACATCCGTCACCAAGTCCTTCGCATAGTTTGTTATTCTGGGCATAATGCGGATAGTCGATGAACTAAGCTTCGTCGCTGCGCTGATGGTAATTCCCGTGAAGCCCCGTGAAGAAAAACGCGATGGGAATGCCCTGCTGGGCGTAGTTGTAGAGCAGGGTAGATCGGTACACTCAACCGTTGTCGTCTTGCCGGCAATCGCGTACACTCATCGCACCCCCTGTCTTCCGATCTTACGCGCCGAGTCCTGATGCGCCGACTCTTTCCGTCCGTCCCCCACCTGTCGCGCCGGTTGCCGCGTTCGGTCCCGCGCTGCCGACTGTTGCGCTCGCTGCTTCCGCTGATTCTGGCGTCACCGCTCTCCGCGCAGACAGTTTCCCGCGTCAGCGTGCTGCGCGCCGAGTACGAGCGGGCGGCGCCGGCGGCGTTCCGGGCAGCGGTGGTGCATCCGGATCCCGCGATCCGCCGACTCGCCATCCGGGCACTCGGTCGGCTGGAGAACGCCGTGGCACTGCCGATCCTCGAGCCGCTCCTTCGCCGAGCCGATGCCCGGGATCGCATCGTGGTCGTCGAGGCGCTCGCGCAGATCGTGGCCGCGCGATCTCGCGGTACGCCCGTCTTCCCGTGGTGCGCCGCCCTCAACGCGGAGCGGGAGCCCACCGTGCGTGGAGCCATCTACGCCGCGTGGGGGCGGACGTCCGCCGCCGACACCGTTGCGCTGCGCGCGCTGGCCAACGGCCTCGGCGCGTTGCATCGGGCCGAACAGCACGGGGCCGCTACGGGAGTGGAATCGCTGCTTCGGCGACACAGCCGTACCTTCCGCCTCGATTCGATGCAACGCGCTCAGCTCACGGGCGCGCTCCACCAGCTCCTCAAGGTGGATACCCGCGCGGAGGTACGGCAGCTGGCATTGCTCGCCATGACGTCGCTGAACGACCGCGATGTCGCCACCGTCGATCTCGCGTTGCGTGACAGCAGCGCGCAGGTACGGCGGGTCGCGGTCGCGCTCGGTCGCCGGTGGCTTGACGATCCCGCGCCCATGGTACGCTGGCAGGCGCTTCGTGTCGCTGGTACTTGCGCACGCGCGGCCGCCGCACTTCGTGATACTAACGAGCATGTCGTGTTGCTAAGCATCGCCCTCCTCGGCGATAGCAGCTGCGCATCCGACGCCATGGCGCTTACCGGCATGCTCGAATCCGGCGCCACGTGGCGCATGCGCGCGCATGCGCTGGTGGCGCTCGCACGCGTCGCCCCTGCCCTTGCCCACGCCGCCTTGCCGGCGATGGCCGCATCGCCCACGTGGCAGGCGCGGGTCTATGCCGCAACGGCCGCCCGTCAGTTGAACGACACGGTCACGCTGCAACGATTGGCGCGGGACGTGGAGCCGAATGTGGCGATGGCCGCGATGCGCACGACGGACGACGCGATTGGCGCGCTCACCGAGCGCCATGCGAGCGCCCGCGACGGCACACACGCCGGACTACTGCTCGAAGCCGCCATACGACTAAAGGGCGATACGTCGCTGGTACGTGCGCGCCCCGCGCTCCTGTCGGCACTCACGCGTTTGGCTTCGCTCCAACGCGTGACGCTGCGTGATCCGCGCGTGGCCATCCTCGAGCGCCTCGCCGAGATCCCCGACCGCAGCATGCTTGGCGTGCTGCGATCACACCTCGCTGACCGTGACCCGGAGGTCGCCGCACGCGCCGCCGCACTGATCACGCGCATCACCGGTACACCGGTTGCGGCGCGCACCACACGGTACGTTCCCGAGCCATTCGACGATCGCGCGGCGCGCGCTTCCTCCACATCGCGCGTGCAGTTGCGTGTGGCCAATCTGGGCACGCTGGAAATTACCCTGCACCACGACCTGGCCCCGATGGCAACGCAGGCGTTCCTGACGCTTGCACGTGCCGATGTGTATACGGGACGCACCTTTCATCGTATCGTACCCAACTTCGTCGTGCAGGGCGGAAGCCCCGGCGCCGACGAGTACGATCCGGCCACCGACTACTTCATGCGCGATGAAGTCGGCGGACACAACCTTCGCGGCACACTCGGCATCTCCACGCGCGGTCGTGATACCGGCGATGGGCAGCTTTATATCAATCTCGTGGACAACTTCCGGCTTGATCACGACTACACGGTATTTGCCACGATCACGGCGGGGCTCGACCTCATCGATCGCATTCAGGAAGGCGATGTCATCGAAGCGGTAAGCCCCTTAGTCGACGGCGAGCGCCGACGCGCGCGTAAGGGCGAGTCGGCGATGCTGCGCGGTGCGCGCCAGCCGGCGTACGGCCCGGGCGCGCGGATGCTTGCTGGCGGTGCAGAAATGGTGGCGAGCACCGATACGTCAAGCGCGTCGGGACCGTGGGCGCCCGACGCGGGCGAGGCGACGTGGTTGGTCGCGGATTCTCTCCAGCGCGATCGCCTGGTTGCGGTACGCGCGCTGCACGCTCCAAATGGGGGACGTGCTGCCGTGCACGCCAAATCGGCCGCCGATCGGATGGGTATCGCCGGAGCTATCGCCCCATGACGATCGCCCGGCACGCTCGCACTTTGGTGCGCCGACAGCTTCTGGCGGTAGTCTTGGTGTCGGGCGTTGCTGCCGCGCCAGCGGTGAGGTTGGACGCACAGCGGGCGGTCGCGGCGGGAACATCGCCACTCTCCACGAGTGACTTCGCCTCGCTGGTGCAGCAGCTCTCGGATTCCGGTGGATACTTCGACACGGACAATCTGATCTCCAACGAGCGCAGCTACCTCCACGCACTCACCTATTTCGACAGGATCGGTGTGCGCGGTGGAGCCTACATCGGCGTGGGCCCTGACCAGAACTTCTCGTATATCGCCCGCGTACGCCCGGAAATTGTCTTCATCGTGGACATCCGACGCGACAATCAACTGCACCACCTGCTACTCAAGGCGCTGTTCGCCCTGTCGCAAAACCGCGCTGAGTTTCTGGCACGGTGGACGGGGCGGCCGGTGCCGGCCAATGTCGACGCATACGGCACGCGTGACATTGATGCATTGGTCAACCTGATCGATGCGTCGCAGCCGACGGCCGCCAGCCAACACTCTGCCCTCAGCGCGGTCACGGCCGAGGTGCAACGGTACGGACTTCACCTTACTGCCGCGGATCTCGCCACCATCGCCCGCTTTCATCAGGCGTTCCTTGACAGCGGGCTGTCGTTGCGCTTCACGAGCACCGGACGCGCACCGCAAAGTCATTATCCCACATTGCGTCAACTGCTTCAGGAGCGTGACCTGAACGGACAGCAATCCAGCTATCTCGCGAGCGAAGTCGATTTTCGGTTTCTTAAGTCATTGCAGCGACGCAATCTCGTGATCCCGCTGGTCGGAGATCTCGCCAGCCCCAGGACACTTCCGGCGATAGGCGCCGAACTCCGCGCGCGCGGCTTGTCCGTGTCGGTACTCTATACCTCCAACGTGGAAGACTATCTGCTCCGCGACGGTCGGTTTCCTGCGTATGCGGCCGTGGTCCGGCGTTTGCCGCGCACCGAACGCAGTGTGCTGGTGCGCAGCCTCTTCGGCGGCCCGATGTCGCACTCCCAATCAGTGCCCGGCTACTACAGCACCCAGCTGCTGCAATCGCTCGCGGCGTTCAGCACCGAACCCGACCTCGCTGCGGTGCGCAGCTATCGCGAGCTTGCGCAACGGTGGTTCATTCCGCGATAGCTGCTCGCATGTCCACTATCGTCAACGTGACGCCAGGACATCACAGCGAAAGGCAAAGTCGGCGAGCGCCTCAGCCGCGGTCGCTCGGCGAAGCCCGGGCGCGTGATGATACCGGGTACCGCGCCCCCGTGATCCGACAGCGCGCCGACGGCAACGAGCTCCGCGCGCACGTCGGGGCGAGGATATAAAAGGCACTGTCGGGAAGGACGAAGACCTACCGCGAATCTATGCGTCGTCGCGCCGCCCTGCGACGGTCCCTACGCCGCGCCTTTCACGTCAACGCGAATCTGCCGCCACTTCCCTTGCTCGAAGCGCCAAACGGAGAGCAGGCAGCGCAGCGCGTGGCCGATCACGATCGCGGTCCAGACGTCGCCAGGCTCCAGCGCACGCATCGATTGCACAATCGCGAGACCACCGATCGGCACGGCGAACTGCGAGATGAGGGAAATGTAGAGCGGGCTTCGCGTATCGCCCGTGCCCTGCAGGCCTCCAGTGTACGTGAGCGCCACCGTGATGAACAACCCTGACACGCTCAGATACGCCAGCAACTGCACCCCCAGTCGGACCACATCCGGATCGGTCATCCCGAACAGTGCCAACAAGGTGGTGGGGATCGCGAGGAAAAGCCCACCCACGACAATCGCGATACCGAGTCCGTATTTCGCCGCCTCGCGCACGGCCAGGCGACTGCGCTCAGGAAAGCCCGCACCCAGGTTCTGCCCCGCCACCGCGGCCGCCGCGCCCATGAGTCCCACGGAAGTCCATGTCACGAGGGAGAAGAGCTCGGTATACCCCACGGCATACGCGGCCTGCGCCTCCGCACTCATAAGTGTCGACCCCACGAAACGCAAAATCATCACGCCGGCGACGTTCATGGCGATCCCCTGAATCCCGGTGGGCAATCCGAAGCGGAACAGCGCGCGAATCACCTCCCAGTCGGGCTTCCACTGCATTCCGCGAAAGTCGATCACCCACGCGCCGCTGAACAGCCTCCACGCCGCGTAGAACGATACAAGTCCGCTGGAGAGCATCGTCCCCATCGCCGCACCGGCTGTCCCGAATGCCGGAATCGGTCCCCATCCGCGAATAAGCAGCACATTGAACACGACATTGCCGATCGTGAGCGCGATGCCGAGCTTGAGAGGCGTGCGGGCATCGCCCGCCGAGCGCAGCGCGCCGCCAAGCATGAAGAACATCATCATGCCGAATCCGAACACGAACATGATGCGCAGGTACGGCAGTGCCTCGGCCTGTACCGCCGCCGAGGCGTTGATCATTCCGAGCAGCGCTGGTGCCGCGAAGTAACCGATGGGGGCAAGAATGCCAAGCGACATGACAAGCGCCAGCAGAAATGCCTGCGAGGCGGCGCGATTCACGCCCGCCTCGTCGCCGGCGCCCGCGAAGCGCGCCACGAGTACCCCCATGCCACTGAACAGCGAGGACACGAACACCATCACCACCAGAAAGATCTGCAGTCCGACACCGATCCCGGCATTGCCGGCAAAGCCCACGAAATGGCCCACCATGGCATGATCGATCATCCCCTGCAGCCCACCGATCATGTTTTGCAGGACCGTCGGCCACGCGAGCTTCCACACCGCAGGTCCGATCGGACCTTCGACAAGCGAGCGATCGAACTTGCGGGTCGTCGGCGCGGTCGCGGTCACGCTGCCAGCGCCGCCTCGCCGCGACGCACGAGCGTCAGGATGGAGTAGACGGCCACGGCATCGCCATTTTGATTGATCACTTCGACATCCCACTCCACCACGCCTTGAGGGATTCCGCCCTCCGGCGTGTCTTTGGCCGTTTTCTGCTTCACCGTCAGACGCACATGAATCGAATCGCCGGGATAGACGGGTTTCGTGAAGCGCAGCTTGTCGAGTCCGTAGTTCGCGAGCACCGGCCCGAGTTCGGGATCGACGAACAACCCGGCCGCTGCCGACACGATGAAATAGCCGTGCGCCACACGACCCTCGAAGATGCCGTTGCTCCGTGCCTCGGCGTCGTTCATGTGCGCGTAGAACTTGTCGCCGCTCAGATTGGCGAAGTTCACCACGTCCTCGAGCGTGATCGTGCGCGACTTGGTGGTAATCGTGTCACCGACCTCGAGTGCATCGAACGTCTTGCGGAAGGGATGCACGGCGTCGATGTGCTCTGTCGCGCCTTTGCTCCACTCGCGGGTGATGGCCGTGATCACCGTGGGACTTCCCTGAAGCGCCACACGTTGCATGTAGTGCGAAACGCCCCGTGCGCCGCCCATCTCCTCGCCACCACCGGCGCGTCCGGGGCCGCCGTGCACGAGGTTGGGTAGCGGTGACCCGTGCCCGGTACTCTCCTTGGCGCTGGTGCGGTCGAGAATCAGCAGGCGGCCGTGATACGCTGCGGTACCGAGCACGATGTCGCGTGCGACGGCCGGATCGGCAGTGACCACCGATCCCACCAATGAGCCACGCCCCATGCGCGCCAGTGTGATGGCGTCGGCGATGGATCCGTACGGCATGACGGTGTTCACCGGCCCGAACGCCTCGATGTCATGCGGCTCGAGCCGACGCAGCGGCTCGGCACACAGCATGAGCATCGGCGCAAAGAATGCGCCCTTCTCGCGGTCGGCACCCACCACCGCGAAATCACCGCCGCCATATACCAGCTCTGCGGCGTCCCGAATGCGCGCCGCGTTCACGCCCACGGCGCGTACCTGACCCATGCTGGCTAACGGGCCCATGCGCACCCCCTCGGCCGTCGGATTGCCGATCACCGTTCCCGCGAGCCGCTTCGCCAGCGCCTTCACCACATCTTCTTCCATGCCGCTCGGCACGATGGTGCGTCGAATCGCGGTGCACTTCTGTCCCGCCTTGGAGGTCATCTCGCGCGTGACTTCCTTGATGAACAGGTCGAACTCTTCCGTGCCCGGTGCCGCGTCAGGACCGAGGATGGAGCAGTTTAACGAGTCCGCTTCGAGGTTGAAGCGTACCGAATGTCGCACCATCGGCGCGCCGTTCTTGAGCTTCTGCCCGGTAACGGCAGAGCCAGTAAAGGCGACCACGTCCTGTTCCTCGACATGATCGAGCAGGTCTCCCGGCTCACCGCAGATCAGCTGAATCGCGCCGGTCGGGAGAATGCCCGTATCAATGATGGTGCGAAACACCGCCTCCGTGAGGTGGCTGCCGGCGGTGGCCGGCTTGACGATGCACGGCATGCCCGCGAGCAACGCGGGCGCCATCTTCTCGAGCATTCCCCACACGGGGAAGTTGAACGCGTTGATGTGTATCGCCACGCCTTCGAGTGGTACGAGGATATGGCGCCCGACGAACGTGCCTCCCTTCGACAGCGGCTCAATCGGCCCTTCGACATGAAAGCGCTCGTTGGGAAACTCGCGTCGTCCGCGGCTCGAAAACGCAAACATGGTACCGATACCGCCATCGATGTCCACCCACGAATCCGCCTTGGTCGCACCGGTCATGTACGACAGCGTGTAGAAGCGCGGCGTATGCTCCATGAGCACCTTCGCGATCGCCTTGAGCATGGCGGCGCGCTGATGAAAGGTGAGCGCACGCAGCGCCGGCCCACCCACCGCACGGGCGTATTGCATCATCGCGCGAAAATCGAGACCACCGCTCGACGACTCCCCGATCTTCTCGCCGGTGACGGCGTCGATGAGATCGGCGCGCGTGCCCGTCCCGTCAACCCAGTCGCCGAGAGCGAAGTTCTGTAGCATCAACATCAGTGCGACTCCTTGCGTGAATGCCGGGTTTCCTGCCAGGTGCCGAGCATCCGCGATTGCGTAAGCCGATCGGCGGGCACCTCACGCAGAGGCTCCACCGCATGCCAGCTTTCGCGCAGCTTTGCGGGAAGTTGCTGATAGAGCGTCGTGCCGGCGCTCTTCCACTCGAGCATTTCGTCGCTCACGTCCTTCACGATCTTCGCGGGATTTCCTACCACCACTGTACGAGCCGGCACCTGCATGCCGGTGGGCACGAAGCACAACGCCCCGACCACGCATTCCTCACCGATCACGGCGTTGTCCATGATCACGGCATTCATGCCCACCAGCACGTTGCGGCCGATATGTGCGCCATGCACGATGGCGCCGTGACCGATGTGCGCACTCTCCTCCAATCGCACGACCACCCCGGGGAACATGTGAATGGTGCAGTTCTCCTGCACGTTGCACCCTCCCTCGATCACGATGCCTCCCCAGTCGCCACGGATGGCAGCGCCGGGGCCCACGTAGACATCCCGCCCGATAATTACGTTGCCGGTCACCGCCGCCTGCGGATGCACGAAGGCACTCTCGTGCACCACGGGGACGAAGCCATCAAAGGCATAGAACATGGTCTTACACTCGCTCAAGGATCATCGCGTACCCCTGGCCCACGCCGATACACATCGTGCACAGCGCGTATCGACCACCTGCACGATGCAATGCGCGCGTGGCGGTGAGCGCCAGCCGTGCGCCGCTCATCCCCAACGGGTGCCCCAGTGCGATCGCGCCACCGTTCGGGTTCACGCGCGGATCGGCGTCGGCGAGGCCAAGCTCGCGCAAACACGCGAGTGCCTGCGCGGCGAAGGCCTCATTGAGTTCGATGACATCCATCTGCGCGAGGGTGAGGCCGGTGCGTGCGAGCACCAGTCGCGTGGCCGGTACGGGACCCAATCCCATGAATCGTGGTTCGACACCTGCCGCCGCACTGGTCACGATGCGCGCGAGCGGTCTCAGTCCATAGGCCTGCGCAGCCTGCGCCGACGCAATCAGCAATGCCGCAGCGCCATCGTTGAGTCCGGACGCATTACCGGCCGTGACCGAGCCCAAACCATCGTGACGAAAGGCCGGTCGGAGCTGCGCGAGCGTGGCCATGCTCGTGTCGGGCCGCAGGAACTCGTCCTGCGACACCGCTATCGGCTCTCCCTTGCGCTGGGGGATCAAGACCGGCGCGATCTCCTCGGCCAGCCGTCCCGCATGGCGCGCGGCAGCCGCCTTCTGCTGCGAGCGTAGCGCAAAGGCATCCTGATCTTCGCGTGACACGCCATAGTGCGCCGCCACGTTCTCGGCGGTCTCGCCCATGGAGTCGGTGCCGTGCATCTGCTGCATGCGCGGATTTACGAACCGCCACCCCAGACTCGTGTCGAACAGCTGGACGTCACGCGCAAACGGCGTGCTTCCCTTCGACAGGACAAACGGCGCCCGTGTCATGCTCTCCACACCGCCTGCGATAATCAGGTCGCCTTCTCCGGTGCGTACGGCCCGTGCCGCCGTGGCAATGGCGTTCAACCCCGACGCGCAGAGACGGTTCACCGTTTCACCCGGCACCGTAACCGGTAATCCGGCGAGCAGCGCGGACATGCGCGCCACATTGCGGTTGTCTTCACCCGCCTGGTTCGCGCACCCCATCACGACATCGTCGATTGCCGCCGGATCGAACCCGGGCGCCTGCGACTGCACGCGCTCCACCAGACGGGCGATCGCGTGTGCACCAAGATCGTCAGCGCGCACCGCACTCAGAGCACCACCGAGGTTGCCGATGGGCGTTCGCACGCCGTCGATGATGTAGGCATCCTGCTGCATGTTTTCGGTCATGATGGCTTCCCATCCTCTCCGGTATCGCTGAAAAAATGGCTCATGTGCGCGAACCGCCGGGGATCCCGCAACGAGACCCCCGCCGTCACGGCGCGGCGCAACCGCACGCTGGGGCGATAGCGGTCATCCCCGGTTTGCGCCTGCAACGACTCGAGCTGCTCCAGCACCGCCGACGCGCCGATCTCGTCGCCCCAGGCCAACAGTCCTCTCGGATAGTTTACGCCGGTCGTCATCGCCACTTCGATGTCTTCTACCGATGCCAGCTGCAGGTGCACGGCCTCGACCGCCTCATTCACGAGCATCGCGAGCACGCGCGCTACGATCGCCCGCCCCAGCGGCTCATCGTGAATCGGCGCCGGCAACACCGCCCCATCGCGATAGTCGTAAAAGCCTCGCTCGGATTTGCGCCCGAGCCATCCGACTTCCACCAACCGCTGCTGTGCAAGACTTGGCCGGTAGCGCGCATCGAAGAACATCGACTCGAACACCGATCGTGTCACGGCGTAGTTCACGTCGAGGCCGATGAAGTCCATCAACTCGAAGGGCCCCATGCGAAATCCGCCGAAGGTGCGCAGCGCCCAGTCGATCGTCGCGCTGTCCGCCACTCCTTCGTCACGCAGTCGCAACGACTCGCCATAGAACGGACGCGCCACGCGATTCACGATGAAACCGGGAGTATCGGCGGCAATGACCGTGGTTTTCCCCCACGCCTCGGCGTACGCGCGCGCCGTCGTGACGACAGCAGGGGCCGTGAGCAGCGACGGAATAATTTCCACCAGCGGCATCGCCGGCGCCGGGTTGAAGAAGTGCACCCCGATCACTCGCTCGCCGCGGGTACAGCTGCCGCCGAGGGCCGCGATCGACAGGGACGACGTATTCGTGGCGAGGATCGCGTCGTGGCGAACGTGCTCCTCGAGCCCGCGCAACAGCGCGCGTTTCGGCTCGAGCGCCTCCACGATCGCTTCGACGACCATGACACAGGGCGCAAAGGCCGCGAGCTCGCCGGCGGACACACCGCTGATGTAGTGAATCCGAGCGTGGGCGGCGCTGGCGGCGTCCGCGGAAAGGCGTCCTTTCTGTACGTCTCGCGCGAACGCTCTGGCATGTCCGCTGCGCGCGCGCTCGATCGACGCCGGCTGCGCGTCGGCGAGCATCACCTCGTGCCCGTGCACCGCCGCCACCTGCGCGATCCCCGTCCCCATGGCACCGGCGCCAACCACGCCGATCGGGTCGGTCACCGGTGACTCATGCGCCACGATACACCGGTGCGCGTTTATCGAGAAACGCCTGCACGCCTTCCTGGTAGTCAGCGGTGCGCCCCGCTTCGTGCATCGCCGCCGCCTCCACGTCCAGCTGCGCATCGAGGGAATTCGCGAAGCTTGCGTTCAGGGCGCGCTTTGTGAGCCCGAAGCCGCGAGTGGCTTGTGAGGCGAGCATCTGCGCCAGCTCCATGACCGTGCGCATGAGCGACGCGTGCGGCACCACCTCCCAGATCAGCCCCCACTCCTTCGCTCGGGCGGCTGGCATTCGTTCAGCCAGAAAAAACATGCCGGTGGCCCGCTGCATCCCCACCAGCCGCGGCACGAAGAACGTGCCGCCGGTGTCGGGAATCAGCCCCAGTTTCGCGAAGCTCTCCACGAAGCTCACTTCCTCCGCCGCGAGCGTGAGATCGCAGGCGAAGGCGAGGTTGGCGCCTGCACCGGCAGCGATACCGTTCACGGCGCACAGTACCGGCTTCTCGAGCGTGCGGATGGCGCGGATGATCGGGTTATAGCTCGTGCGCACGATCTCGCCGATGTCCGGCATGGGGCCGTCTCCCTCAGGGAGCGCCTCGCTGAGATCCTGACCGGCGCAGAACGCCCGCCCCGCGCCGGTCAGCACCACCGCCCGTACGGCCGGATCTGTCGCGGCGTGCCGAAGCGCGTCCTGCAGTGCCGCCGCCATCTCACGATTGAAGCTGTTGAGCACATCGGGACGGTGCAGCGTCAGCTGCAGCACGCCCGCATCCTGAGATACCAAAAGAGAGGAACTGGACATCTTCAAAGCTACCACATTCGGCTGGCGAGCGGCTTCGCGATTCCGGCCTTCGTCAGCTTCAGCGCTCCCGTCGCGGGAGTCCCTGCGGCAGATTATACGGCATGCCTGCCAAGACTGCCTCGCGCGCGTCCGCTCAACGGGCGCCCGCGATGACCGACATTCCGCGCCGCGGCTTCGACTGGCGGCGGATCGCGTACCATACGCTGGCGTCTCGCGCCCTCGACGACGTCGAGGAGACCGCGAATCGGAACCGCGCCACGGTGCCGCGCGAGCATCTCGTGCTCTATCAGTTCTCGGCACGCGGCCACGACATGGCCCAGGTAATCCTCGGCTCGCTCATCGACGGCGCACGCGATGGCGCGGGCGCGTACTATCGTTCCCGTCCCTTCCTGCTCTCGGTCGGTTTGCCGCTGGAAGACGCTCTCGGCAGCCCGCTCGGTCGCAGCGGCGGATTCAGCGACGGGCGCGACATCGGCGTCGTCTGCAACCTCCCCAATCGCGACGGCTGTACCGTGCTTCCCATGTCCGGTGACGTGGGCTCGCAGTACACGCCAGCGGCCGGCTGGGCGCAATCGGTGCTGTATCATCGTGACACCTTGGGCGATGCGAGCTTCGCCAACGGCATCAGCGTAGCCCTCGGCGGCGACGCCTCGGTGGCCACCAATGGCTTCTGGGCCGCACTCACGATGGCCACGACGCTCAAGCTGCCGATGCTCTTCTACATCGAGGACAACAACCTCGGCATCAGCGTGCGCGGAGACATGCAGACCCCCGGCGCCGACATTGCGAGCAATCTTGCCTCGTTCGGCAATCTCTTCATCCGGAATGGTGACGGCAGCGCACCTCACGAGGCAGCCGGCCTGCTGCAGGAGGCGGTCACGCATGTACGCAGCGGCGCCGGGCCCGCGCTCGTGCGCCTGCGCGTCCCGCGGCTGTCCGGCCACTCCGGTCCGGACAATCAGAGGGGGTACCGCAGCGACGAAGAGATCACCGCCGACCAGCTGCGCGATCCGCTGCCGCGCCTGCACGACTACCTCGTGCCCGCATTGATGGCGGAAGCCGAATGGGAGGCGCTCGAGGCTGAGGTGCTCCGCGACGTGCAGGCGGCGCTTGTGGCGGCGCGCGCGCGCGCAATGCCCGATCCCGCCACCGTCGCGCAGCACCTGTTCGCCGATGACGCCCCCGATGTCGCCGAAGCCATGGGCGGACTCACCCGCGCCGAACGTGCAGCACTTGGCAGTACCGGCGACACCGACACCGGGAACACCAGCGGTGAAGGGGACATGCTGCGCTATGCCGAGGCCATTCGCCGTACGCTACGCCATGAACTCGCGGTGAATCCGAAGGTCGTGGTGTTCGGTGAAGACGTCGGTCGCAAAGGGGGCGTGCACCTGGTCACCGAAGGGCTGCAAAAGCAGTTCGGCGAAGCGCGCGTCTTCGACACCAGCCTCAGCGAAGAAGGGATTATCGGGCGCGCCGTCGCGATGGCCATCAGCGGGCTGATGCCCGTGGCGGAGATTCAGTTCCGCAAGTACGCTGATCCGGCGACCGAGCAGCTGAACAACTGTGGCACCATGCGCTGGCGCACCGCCAATCGTTTTGCCGCGCCGATCGTGGTACGCATGCCCGGCGGCTTCGGAAAAGATGTCGGCGATCCGTGGCACTCACTCAGCGACGAAGTGCGGTTCGCGCACGCATACGGTTGGCAGGTTGTGATGCCGTCAAACGCTGCCGACGCCGTGGGGCTGCTGCGTGCCGCGATGCGCAGCCCCAACCCGACCATCTTCTTCGAGCATCGCTCGCTGCTGATGACCGGTGACGGCAGCGCGCGCTATCCCGGCGACGACTACGTGCTGCCGCTCGGCCAGGCGAGTATCCTGCGCCAAGGTACCGAGATCACCGTGGTGTCGTGGAGCGCGATGGTGCATCGCTGCCGTGAGGCGGCCGCGGCGTTCAGCGATCAGGTCGAATTGATCGACTTGCGCACCATCTCACCGTGGGACCGCGATACGGTGCTCGCCTCGGTGCGCAAAACAGGGCGATGCCTCATCGTCCACGAGGACAATCTCACGGCAGGTTTTGGTGCGGAGATCGCGGGCGTGCTCGCGCAGGAAGCCTTCTGGCATCTCGACGCCCCTATCGAGCGGCTCGCGCCCCGCGACATTCCCGTACCGTATCACGAGGCGTTACTCGAAGCGGTGGTGCCCACGGTCAACGGCATTCAGGCGGCGATTGCCCGCGTGCTCGCCGCCTGAATCAAAACGCCTTGAACTCGTCGAACGGCTGACGGCAGCTGTGGCATACGTGAATGGCCTTGCACGCGGTGCTGCCGAACTCGGACTGTAAGTGCGTATCACTCGATCCGCAAAACGGGCACGCAACGGGCTGCCGAGCGCGGGTCAGCGTGATCAGCCCCTGCGGCTCGGCCCGACCCGGTGGCGCAATGCCGTACGCTCGCAGTTTCTCGCGCGCTTCCGGGCCGATCCAATCGGTGGTCCATGCCGGCGACAGCACGAGGTCGATCCCGAGCAGCGGCACCTGATGCGCCGCGAGTGCTGTGCGGATGTCCGCCTCGATTTCGTGCATGGCCGGGCACCCGGAATAGGTCGGGGTGATCGTGATGCGCACGCCGCCGTCGTGCACCTGCACCTCGCGCACGATCCCAAGCTCTACCACGCTGATCACGGGCACCTCGGGATCCATCACGGTCTGCAAGACCGTCCACACCTCTTCGCGCGACAGCATGTCGATTACCAGCTGGCGCCGGGGTGCGAACGCGCCACGATCTGCATCGTGGCCAGCATATGCCCAAGGTGCTCCGTGTGCTTGCCGGTGCGTCCACCGCCGCGCATGGCACGGTCCACCGGCACCGTGAGCGTCGCACGCTGCAACACGTCGCTCACCAGGCCATCCCACCGCGACTTGAGTGCGGCGTGGTCGACCGCGATACCAAGCGTGACAATCGACTCGTCAACACCGTCAGGATCGAACAGCTCACCGGTGTAGCGCCAGAGTGTGTCAACCGCCGACTGCGCGCGCGCGTGACTTTCCTCGGTACCATCACCAAGACGCACCACCCACTCGCCGCTGTGCCGGAGATGGTACTTGTCTTCCTTGAGCGATTTGGTGGCGATGGCCGCGAGCGATTCGTGCGCGCAACCGGAGAGTGCATCCCAGAGCAGTACGCTGTAGGCATCAAACAGGAACTGCCGCACGAGGGTGAACGCGAAATCGCCGTTCGGAAGCTCCACGATCAGCGCGTTGCGATAGTCCACGGCATCACGAAAGTAGGCGAGCGCGTCCTCATTGCGCCCTTTCGCTTCCACCGTACCGGCCAGCGCCAGGATCGACGTGGCATGACCGATCAGATCCAGCGCCAGGTTCGAAAGGGCGATATCCTCTTCGAGAATCGGTCCGTGTCCGCACCACTCCGACAACCGGTGGCCGAGCACGAGGCGGTCGTCACCGTGGCGCAGCAAGTACTCGAACAGCGGATTCGCGACTGGCGTCGTGCGCGGGGCAGCCACCTGAAAGGGGACGGTCATCGGGCGCTTAAAAAATGCGCACGCCGCGCGGCGCGATATAAAACTGCGGATGCCGATAGGGCTTTTCGTTGCCGGGGTCGAAGAACGGCCCGGCATCCGACGGTGCCGACGCGACGATCGCGCTGCTCGGCACCACCCACAGATTCACCGCTTCTCCGCGTCGAGCATACACATCTCGCGCATTCTGCAGCGCCTGTTCGGCATCGGCGGCATGCACGCTCCCCGCATGTTCGAACGGCTTGCCGTGCACACCCTGCGTAAACACCTCCCACAGCAGCCACTGACCGTCGGGAAGCGGCTGGCCGGTGCTGAGCTCGCCCATCACGCCGCCGCAGTCGCCGCGCGGGCACGCTGCTTCGCGGCGTGTGCGACCGCCGCCGCACGCACCCACGCGCCATCATCATGCGCCTTGCGCCGAGCGTCGAGACGCTCACGGTTGCACGGGCCATTGCCCTTGAGCACTTCGAAAAACTCGCTCCAGTCGATCGCACCGAACTCCCAGTTGCCCGAGGTATTATCAAGGTGCAAGTCGGGGTCGGGAATGGTGAGACCGATGGCGATCGCCTGCGGCACGGTGAGATTCACGAATCGCTGACGCAGTTCGTCGTTCGTCTTCCGCTTCACGCGCCACTTGAGCAACTCGGCCGAGTTAGGCGAGTTCGCATCGCTGGGGCCGAACATCATCAACGACGGCCACCAGAAGCGGCTGAGCGATTCCTGGACCATCGCTTTCTGCGCCGGCGTGCCGTTGGCCAGCACCGAGCAGATCTCGTAGCCTTGGCGCTTGTGAAAGTTCTCTTCTTTGCAGATACGCACCATCGCGCGCGCGTACGGCCCGTACGACGCCTTTGCCAGTACCGTCTGATTCACGATCGCCGCCCCGTCCACCAGCCAGCCGATCACGCCCATATCCGCCCACGACAGCGTGGGATAATTGAAAATGCTCGAGTACCTGGCGCGGCCATCGAGCAGCTGCTCGACGAGTTCGTGGCGATCGACACCCAGCGTTTCCGTGCCGCAGTAGATGTACAGCCCATGCCCGGCTTCATCCTGCACCTTGGCAATGAGCGACAGCTTGCGGCGCAGCGACGGTGCGCGGGTGATCCAGTTGCCTTCCGGCAACATCCCGACAATCTCCGAGTGCGCATGCTGTGACATCATGCGCGTAAGCTGCTTCCGGTAGCGCTCGGGCATCCAGTCCTTCGGCTCGATGCTTTCGCCGGCGGCGATGCGGGCTTCGAAAGCGGCCAGGAGGGCCGGATCCTCGGCGGGGACGGGCGATGTCTTCTCCATCTATATAATCTACCGGATTCCGGCGGGATTCGACAATCGCCAACAGTCGCTATTTTCTTGCCATGACGACGGAACTTTCCAGCACGCACGGTCCGGACGGACACGTCCGCACTCACGTGGCCAACGGCATCGGCCATCTCGAGTTCTTTCACCCCAAAGGCAACTCGTTGCCTGCCCGCCTGCTGGCGGATCTCGCCACTGCCGTCACGGCACTCGGCAACGATCCCGCCGTCCGGGTGGTCGTGATGCGCAGTGGCGGCAACGGTCCCTTCTGTGCCGGTGCCTCGTTCGACGAACTCACCGCCATCAGTACCGCCGAGCAGGGGCAAGAGTTCTTCAGCGGCTTCGCGCGAGTGATTCTGGCCATGATTCGCGCGCCCAAGTTCGTGCTCACGAGGGTGCACGGGAAAGCCGCCGGCGGAGCGGTGGGGCTGATCGCCGCCTCCGACTTCGGCATGGCGGTGCGGTCGGCGTCGGCCAAGCTGAGCGAACTGGCCGTCGGCATCGGGCCGTTTGTGGTTGGTCCGGTGATCGAAAAGAAGATCGGTCTCGCACCCTTCAGCGCGATGTCCGTCGATGCCGATTGGCGCGATGCGGCGTGGTGTGAACGACACGGACTGTACGCACGTCTGTTCGACGAGGCCGCCGCGATGGACACAGCCATCGACTCGCTCGCCGCAACGCTGGCGAACTCCAATCCTGAGGCGATGGCGCTGCTCAAGCGCGTGTTCTGGGAAGGCACCGAACAGTGGGAGTCGCTCCTGGCGCAACGCGCCGCCATGAGCGGCACACTGGTGCTGTCGGAGTTCACCCGCGGCGCTATCGGCGCCTTCAAGGCGCGCTGAATGCCCACGCCGATCGTGCTCGTGCACGGTGGGCTTGGCTCGGCCGAGCAGCTGTTGCCACTGCGCCACGCGGTGCGAGCGGCGTATCCCGCGCATGCGGTGCGAGTGTACGAATTGCCGGGGCATGGTCACACCCCGCTCGCCGACGATGCGCACTTCTCCATCGCGCACTTCGCCAACACCCTCGGCGACGACATCACGAACGGCGCCGCAGACGCCGGTGAAAAGCCCGTGCTGTTCGGCTACTCCATGGGCGGATACATCGGCATGCTCCTCGAGCTGATGCGCCCGAGCAGCGTGAGCGGCATCATCACGCTGGGTACCAAGTTCGAGTGGAACGCCGACGTTGCCGAAGTAGCGGCGCGTCGCATGAACGCCGAGAGCATCCGACAGAAGGTCCCCGCCTTCGCCGCAGCGCTCGAAGCACGACATGCGCACGCCGGTGGCTGGCGCAAGGTGCTGGAGCGCTCTGCGTCGTTGCTGCGCACCCTCGGGCGCGAACCACTGGTGAACAGCGCCGATCTCGCGCGCCTGCAACTCCCGGTGGAGCTTCTCGTCGGTGCGCGAGACGACACCGTTTCGTATGACGAAACGGAACGGATCGCGGCACGGCTACCCCAAGGGCGTGCGACGCTCCTGCATGACCTTCCACATCCCATAGAACGGGTCCCGTCTGTTCTGATCGTGCAGGCGCTCGGCTCACTCCTCACCCGCTGACATGTTCTCTACGTTGCGCGTCCCGGAAAAGCTGTTCGCGATCGCCCGGTGGACATTGTCCCTCGTCTTCGCCGGCTTCCTGATCGGCCTCGGCGGCCGCATCGTCGGCGATCTCCCGGGCGTCGATCGCGGACTCTCGCTGCAGGAGTTCATGAATCCCGCTCAGCGGGTACCGCTCACGCGAGCGCTCGACTCACTGGGTCAGCAGTTGCGGAGTGCGCAGGAGGAGCTCGATCGCGCACGACAGCAACTCACCGTGGCGCGCAATCGCTACGCCGCGCAGCGCGAGACGTTCAATGCATGGATCGCGACGCGCACCGCCACGACCGATCCACAACAGGATCCCGAAGTGCTCGCGCGCACGCGGGCGCTTGATTCGCTCAAGGCCGCTGAACGCGAAGCGGAAGCGCATGTGGAGCGGTTGGATGCACAGCTGATCACCACGGGGCAAACGATCGACGCGAGACAGCGCTCGCTGAGCGAGCTGGAGGCGAGCTCCCGTGGCAGCTTTGAGCGAGCCCGCTTTTGGCAGGAGCTCAGCGTCTTCGGGATTCGCCTCGCGCTCACTTTGCCGCTGCTGCTGATCGCCGGCTGGCTCATCGCGCGCAAGCGGAAGAGCGAGTACTGGCCGCTCTGGCGCGGCTTCGTCCTGTTCGCGCTCTTTGCGTTTTTCGTGGAGCTGGTACCGTACCTGCCAAGCTACGGTGGCTATGTGCGCTACACCGTGGGCATCATTCTCACCGCGGTGGCCGGCGTGTACCTCATCCGTACCATGCGACGCTACCTGGCGCAGCGCGCACTGGTGGAGCAGCAGAGCGAGCCGGAGCGCCGTCGCGCGCTCCCGTACGACGAGGCGTTGCGGCGTATCCGCGCAGGGGTGTGCCCCGGGTGCGAGCGCGGTATCGCCGGCGCGCCAGGATCCCCGTCGAGCTACTGCGTGCACTGCGGGTTGCATCTGTTCAACGAGTGCGGCCGCTGTCACGCGCGCAAGAACGCGTTCTACCCGTACTGCCCCAGCTGCGGCGTGGACGCGTGCGCCGATCTGATGGAGGCTGCGCCGGCCTGACCTGCGCGCTCTGACCCGCTGCTGACGGCCGACGGCATGTCCGAACGACCGATGGTACTGTCGCGTAGTCTCGCGTGAGCACGCGTGCCTTCCGAAGCGCGTTTCCCCCCGTTCAGCCCCTCGAGCCCTCGACCGATGACCGCCATTTTTTCTGCGAAAGCCCGGCGCGTGCTGGCGCTGTGCCTGATGTCGACGCCGGTATCGTCAATGCTCGCGCCGCGTTTCGCGCACGCGCAGCGCAACCAGCAGTCGGCGTCGGCCGCCGGCGCCGCGCTCACCGCCGAGGCGTTGGCGGGGATCCAGCTCCGCTCCGTGGGTCCCGGCCTGGTCACCGGTCGCATCGCCGACATCAAGATCGATCCAAGGCACCCGAGCACCTGGTACATCGCCTCGGCTTTCGGCGGCGTCTGGAAGACCACCAACCGTGGCGCGTCGTTCACGCCGATCTTCGATGAGGGCGGCACGCACAATCTGTGCTGTATCCTCATCGACCCGAATAACTCGGACGTGTTGTGGCTGGGCACCGGCGAGAATCATAGTCAGCGTAGCGCGCATTTCGGCGACGGTGTCTACAAGTCCACCGACGCGGGCAAGACGTGGGCGCGGGTCGGACTCGCGCAATCCGAACATATCGGACAGATGCGCATCGACCCCCGCAACTCCGATGTCGTGTACGTCGCGTCGCAGGGCCCGCTCTTTGCTGCCGGAGGTGAGCGTGGCCTGTACAAGACCACCGACGGCGGCAAAACCTGGACACGTTCGCTGTTCGTCAGCGAGAACACAGGGATCACCGACATCGTCCTCGATCCGCAGAATCCCGATATCATCTACGCGTCGGCGTATCCCCGCCGCCGGCACGTCGGACAGGCGGTTGGGGGCAGCCCCGAAGGAGGGATTCACAAGTCTTCGGATGCCGGGAAGACGTGGACCAAGCTGACAAATGGTCTTCCGACCGGCGATGTCGGACGCGCCGGACTCGCCATCGAGGGGCGCACCTCGCCGGTGCAGGTGTACGCTTTCATTGAAGCGAGCGCCGGGCAATCCGGTTTCTATCGTTCGGCCGATGACGGGAACACGTGGGCGCGCTATGGCAGGAACGCTCTTGCCGGGCCGGCCACGACGCCGGTCGCGGCTCCCGATAGCACCCGCGCCGCGCAGGCGCGCGCGAACTGGTTCACCAACGGTCTCGGCCAGTACTACAGTGAACTGTTCATCGACCCGCATCGCGTCAGCCACATCTACGAAGTGGCGACCAACCTCTCGCGAAGCGCCGACGGTGGCGCCACGTGGTCGAACACGGGGTGGGAAAGCCGCGGCGTGCATGTCGATCATCACGCGCTCGAGTTCGATCCGACCGACATGAACCACATGCTCCTCGGGAACGACGGCGGCCTGTACGAGACGTACGATGCCGGTGAAACATGGAAGTTTCACGCCACCTTGCCGATCACGCAGTACTATCGCGTCGGCATCAACAACGCCAAGCCGTTTTACTTCATCTGCGGTGGAACACAGGACAATTTCTCGCAGTGCGGCCCTTCCCGCACCACCAACTCGTGGGGCATCCGCAACAGCGATTGGTTCAACATCGCGGGAGGAGACGGCTTCCAGGCGCGTGGCGACATGGAAGATCAGCACATCTTTTACGGCGAATCGCAGAACGGCGGACTGTCGCGGTTCGACATGCGCTCTGGCCGCGGACAGGGGATCCGGCCGACCGTCGCTGCCGCAGGTGGTGATGACGCCGGTTCCAGCGCCCCCGACAGCACGGCCGCTCGCGGTGGAGCGGTCGGAGCAAGCCGACCAAGCGGAGTCGCCGGCGCCGTACGTCCGCCGACCGCCGCAGCGCGTGAACGCGACCGCACGAACTGGGACGCGCCGTTCGTGCTCAGTCCGCACAATTCCCGTCGCATCTACTTCGCCAGCCAGTTCGTCTATCGCAGCAATGATCGAGGGGATTCCTGGACGCGGATCAGCGGCGACCTGTCACGCAACCTCGACCGCGATACGCTGCCGATCATGGGCAAGGTGTGGCCGCGCGGATCGGTGGCGTTGCACGTATCGACGACGTCGCTGAGCAACGTGGTGGCGATTGACGAGTCGCCGTTGCTTGAAGGATTGCTCTGGGCAGGCACCGACGACGGCCTGGTCCAGGTCTCGGAAGACGGCGGCAAGAGCTGGCGCCGTATTGACGCATTCCCCGGCGTGCCGAGGTTCACGTATGTGAGCGATGTGCATGCCTCGCCGCGTGACGCCAATACGGTCTTTGTCACGTTCAACAACTGGCAACGCGGCGATTACGCGCCGTACATCGTGAAGAGCGGTGATCGTGGCCGCACATGGGTCAATATCACGAGCAACCTCCCCGCGCGACATGATGTGTGGACAATCGCGCAGGATCATGTCAACGGCGACTTGCTGTTCGTTGGGACCGAGTTCGGGCTGTTCACGAGCGTCGACGGCGGCAAGAGCTATGTCCAGCTGAAGGGCGGTCTGCCCATCACACAGGTGCGCGACCTCACGCTCCACCAGCGAGAAAATGATGTCGTCGTAGGCACCTTCGGCCGCGGTTTCTATGTGCTCGACGACTACTCGGCGCTGCGCGAGATCTCCGGACCCACGCTCGCCGAACAGGCGCGCCTTTTTCCGCTGCGCCACGCCTACGCTTTCACCCCCGGTGGTATTGCGCCCGCCGGAGCGGGGGGCGTACTGGCGATCAGCGGCAACTACAGTACCCCCAACCCACCCGTAGGCGCGTGGATCACCTACAACGTGGCGACAAGAATCGCGGGTGACACCACGCTGGTGCTCACCATCAGCGACAACAGCGGCAAGGCTGTGCGCCGTTGTGCACTCGACCAGACGCCGGGGCTGCGCCGCTTCGTGTGGAACCTGAACGGCGACCCTACGCCGCCCGACAGTGCGCAGCTGCGCCGGCTGATGGCGCAGGCGGACGGACAGGTACCCCCTGCCCTTCGTGCCGCACCGGATAGCGCGGTTCGGGCGTCGCGCACGGTGCTTAACGCGCTGCCGCTGTGCGTTCCGCCGCCAACTCCCCCCGGTACACCGGGTGCTGGTGGTTTTGCCGCACGACTGCGTGGCGGTCAGGCGCAGCGCGTCGAGCCCGGCATCTACAAGGCGAGCATCGGCAAGATGGTGGGCGCGACGGTGACGCCGATCGGGCCGAGCCAGACGTTCAGCGTACTCGAACTGTTGATGCCCTGACGAAGCTCGTTTCCGACGGCCGTCGTAACACTCTGTGCACTACGGCTTGCGCTCTCCCGTAAACGTCGCGCTCCCCAAACCGCCGAAGTCCACGTCGCCGCGCACGTGGTTCGCGTCATCGATAATGCCGGTAAACGTCAGCACGGCGCCACCGGCCGTGTTGACCGCGAAAGTGAAAGTCGAGTCCTTCACCACACCCGCGAACGGTAATACGCCCATGCGTCCGGAACTGTACGTGCCGCGGAGGGAGTCGCCCTTCTGCGTCATGGTCACCGTTGGTGTGCCGGTCCCGTTTTCCGTGACGACTTTGTAGTGCCAGTTGCCGGTGAGGTCGAGAGCAAGCCGTTGCGCCGAGACGGTCACGGCCATGAGCGACGCAGCCGACCAGGCGACCAGGCGAGGAGCAATGTGCATACGAGTGAATCGGGTGAAAGAATGAAGCATCAGCGACGCAGTCCGTCGCCAAACGAGGCAATACCGGGAAGGGTGATCGGCAACTGCCCGGTGATCGGCGCTCGGCCGAGTAAGGCGCGGGCCGCCGCACGCTGCGACAGTGTCCACGGACTCCAAGCGATGAGATGCACGTCAGTGACCGGCAGCCCGAGCGAAAGGTACGGGTTGAGAAACGACACCAGAACCGTGCGCGTTTTCCCGGCGCGCAAACCGTTCAACAGCTCCGGCACGCCACGCGTCGGCCCCATCGTGGCCGTGTTCGTGCTCGCGCCGACGTAGCTGGACACGATCACGAGGTCCGCGCCGCGCGCGATCGTCAGCGCGTTCTCGATCGATGCCGGCAGCAACGCCGGATCAGGGTTGATGCGATATGTGCCAGTGCCGCCAGCCGCCGCGCCTGCGGTATTGTCGGCTACCACCTCCGGGCTCAACGTGAGTGAGAGGAGATTCGGATACGCGCTCTTGAGTTCTGCATCGAACGAACGGCCCGCACTGAGATCCACGCGGGGCGTCACGGTAATGCTCACCACGCGACTGGTGGCCGGCAGCGTGAGCGGGACCATGGCGAGCGTGTCGCGCACCAACGTGATCGCCTTCTCCGACGCCGCGCGCGCCGACGCCAGGTGCGCGGCAATGCCCACGCTGTTGCGCACTTCGTTCAGGTCCACGTCGCGCACGCGATGCAAGCCGAACTCGTGCTTCGCCATGAGCAGCGTGCGTACCGAGCTGTCTACGCGAGCCTGGGAGTATCGGCCACCCTCGACGCCTTTCACGACGGCCTCGATCGCCACGCGCGCATCAGTGGGCATCAGCAGCACGTCGTTGCCGGCTTCCACTGCGCGCTGTGTCACTTCGGCCATGGTCATGTTGCCAAGCACGCCGTTCATATCGAGTGCATCGGTCACCAGAATACCGCGAAAGCCCATCTCGTGTCTCAACAGGTCGGTCATCACACGCGTGCTCAGCGTGGCCGCCGTATGCGTGGTGTCGAGTGCTGGGAGATCGCCGTGAAAGGTCATGATCCCGCGCACGCCCGCCGCGATCGCTGCACGGAACGGGCGCAGCTCCACGCTATCGAGACGCGCCATGGAGACGTTCACGCGAGCGAGCTCGAGGTGCGAGTTCTGCCGGGTGTCGCCGTGTCCGGGAAAATGCTTCGCGGTTGCGAGCATGCCGTGGTCTTGCATCCCGCGAATGAACGCGGCCCCCATCCTCGCGACCAACGCGGGATCTTCGCCGAACGACCGCGCACCGATCACCGGATTGTGCGCGTTATTGTTCACGTCCATCACGGGCGCAAAGGCCATCTGAATGCCCAACGCGCGCCCTTCCGCGGCGGTCACGCGACCCATCGCGTACGCCAGCATCGTGTCGCGCGTCGCGCCGAGACCCATGGCATACGGAAACGCGGTGGCCCCGCCAAGTTCGATCGCATTCGGGAGAAACCAGCCGCCACGAGCGCGAAAGGCCGCCCCCGTTTCGAGGTCCGCACCGACCAGCAGCGGCAGCCGCGCCACGCGCTGCAACGCGTTGACCTTGTTGGCGATATCCATCGGCCCGCCAACAGAGACGATCACGCCACCAATCTCCTCTTCCCGTACCAGTCGCTCGATGGTCATGAACGCCGGGGCGTCGGCAGCCGTGAAATCGCCAAGTGTCCACACCCACACCATCTGGGCCGCTTTCTGCCGTGGCGTGAGCGTGCCGAGGACTGAATCAGCCCACCGCTCGCGCTCGGTCACCGTCGCCGATGGCGCCGCGCCAGGCGCCAGTGGCTCCAGCTGCCGCACCTGAGGCTCGAGGCGTGCGCCACCCGTCGGCGCCGGCACTGGGACGGGCCGCTCTCCGCTGGCGGCAGCGTCGGCGGCAGCAGACGGGCCCGAAACACAGGCGCACATCAAGGCGGCCGCCGGAAAGAGCAGTCGCGGGGCGACCACGATGAATCTTGCGGCGAGCGTGGACACGATTACAGTCCGAATCTGGGAGAGGGTCGAAAACGGTGAGCCGCGCGCGGTTGCGCCCGGTTTCCTCTGCAATTTACCCCTGATTCCTCAGGCGGGTAGCAACGTCGCCGTGCTTCTTCGGCGCAGGCAAGCGGGACGATTGGCCGGCTGCAGCTCGGGCAGATCTTCCGGGGCGATGAAGTGCGCGGCCCCCTCTCGTCATACCTTTCCATCTGCAACCCACGCAATCACGGAACAGAGCCTTATCTTTGGGCGTGCTTTCGCTCTCCGACATCTCCATCGCGATCGTAGGTCGTGGCAGGCTGGGCTCTGCGCTGGCAGTAGCCCTCCGCGAGCGCGGCTACCGCGTGGCTGGGCCGTTCGGACGCGCCGACGCGATCGCTCCTGCCACCCTCACGCTGCTCGCGGTACCTGAACGCGAGTTGGTCGCCGCCGCTTATCGCGTATCGCCGGACGGCATTGTCGGCCACTGCAGTGCCTCTGCCCCACTCGAGCTCCTCGCCCCGCGCGAACGGCTCAATCTGCATCCGCTCATGACGCTGAATGCGGCGGTGCGCACAACCGTCGATGTTTTCGCCGGCGCCGCCTGCGCCGTTGACGGGAGCACCGACAACGCCCTCTTGATCGCGCAGTCACTCGGTACGGCGCTTGGCATGCGCCCTATCCGCGTGCAGGCGCAACATCGCGCCCTGTACCATGCAGCGGCGTCGATGGCGGCCAATTATCTGGTCACCCTTTTGTATTGCGCCCAACAGTTAGGCGAACTGGCCGGCCTCGCGCGCTCCGACCTGGCCCCGCTGGCGCGCGCGGCACTGAACGCTGTCGTCAGCGCCGACTTCAATGCCGCCATTAGCGGCCCGGTTTCCCGTGGTGACGCAGACACGGTCGCCGCGCAACGCGCCGCCGTGCACAAAGCTCGCCCGAATCTGACAGCGCTGTTCGATGCGCTGACCGAAGCGACTCGCGACGCCCTCGCGGCAACCGGTGCCTCGCATCGCCCATCAACCGTGGAGCGCTCTCCGCAGGCCGCGCATACGCGCGTTCATCACTCGAGTGCCGCGTTGCGTACGGCGTTGCTCGCGGCGCGCGACGCCGGCCAACGTATCGGCTTCGTACCCACTATGGGCGCGCTCCACGACGGTCACCTGGCGCTGGCCCGGCAGGCCGTGGCAGAGTGCGACGTCGTGGTGTGCTCGATCTTCGTGAATCCCATTCAATTCAACAACGCCGACGATCTCCAAGCGTACCCGCGCACTCTCAAGCAGGATGTGGCGCTCCTCACCGCCGTTGGCGTGCGCGAGATCTTTGTGCCGGAGAGCACGGAGATGTATCCCGAAGGGGCGCACACGACGATAGACGTGGGACGGATAGCGGAACCGCTCGAAGGCGCGTCACGGGGAACCGGACACTTCCGCGGCGTCGCCACCGTGGTGGCGAAGCTGTTCAATCTCGTGCAACCGCACAGCGCCTACTTTGGTCAGAAGGATGCCCAACAGCTGCTCGTGATTCGGCAGCTGGTACGGGATCTCGACATTCCCGTGCGCATCGTCGGCTGCCCCACCATCCGCGAGGCGGACGGATTGGCCATGTCCAGCCGAAATGCCCGCCTGAGTGCGAGCGCGCGCATGCAGGCCCCGGGGATTTCCCGCGCGCTGTTCGCAATGCAGGCGCACTGGTGCGCCGGCGTCCAAAACGTGAGCAAGCTGATCAGCGTAGGCGAGGATATCCTCGTCAAGCATGGTATTGCATCCATCGCGATCGACTACCTTGCCGTCGTGAACGCGCAAACCCTTGAGTCATGCGCCACGGCGAGCGCATCGTCGATGATCGCCATCGCCGCGCATGTGGATGGCGTGCGGCTGATCGACAACCTCCTGCTGCAGGCAGAATCCACGTGAGGACGTCCTCGGACACGGCAATCGGCAGAATCGTGATGGTGACGGCGTATGACGCGCTGTCGGCGCGGATCGCCGACGAAGCCGGCGCGGACTACATCCTGGTTGGCGACTCAGCGGCCACCACGGTATTGGGCTATCAGAACACGCGCGACGTCTCACAGGCCGAAATGCTGATGCTCACCCGAGCCGCTCGGCGCGGCGTCCGGAAGGCACGGCTCATCGGTGACCTTCCCTTTGGTAGCTATGAAACGAGTGATGCGCAGGCCGTGAGCACCGCACGCGCCTATCGCGACGTCGGATGCGAACTCGTGAAACTTGAGGGTGCCGGCACCATGTGTGAGCGAGTGCGGGCGATCGTCCAGGAAGGGATTGTGGTCGTCGGACACATCGGCTTGCTTCCTCAGCAGGCGCGCACGCCGGCCGATCTGCGCGCGCAGGGGCGAGTGGCTGCAGACGCCCTCGCTCTGATTGCGGACGCGCAGGGGCTGGCGGAGGCCGGAGTATCCATGTTGGTGATTGAAGCGGTACCGTCAGCCGTGGCGCGAGAGATTGCGGTGCGTTCCGCTGTCCCGGTAATCGGTATAGGCGCCGGTGCGGCAGTCGATGGACAGGTATTGGTATACACCGACCTGCTGGGGCTTGGTGAGGGACACGTACCCCGCTTCGTTCGCCACTATCTCAACGGGCGGGAGCTCTGGCGCGGCGCGATCAGCGCATTCGCCAGCGACGTACGTTCCGGCAGCTATCCTGCCGCGGAGGAACAGTATGGTCTTCCCGAATCCGAACTGCAGGAGTTTCTTCGGCTATTGGGCCGCAACTGAATCGAGAGCCGCTCATGCAAAAACGACACGGCCCCCATCGCACGAAGGCGACGGGGGCCGTGTCAAAAGGTGCCGGCAACGGCCTACTCTCCCGCGGTCTCTCGACCGGAGTACCATTGGCGCTGCTTGGCTTAACGACCGTGTTCGGGATGGGAAC
>JBBSCJ010000008.1:0-120345 GCA_038250435.1 Gemmatimonadales bacterium
GCGCGGCAGTAGCATCCGGCAGCTCCCGGAAGTTACGTCAAAGCTCGCCGTCCTGTTGAACGGTCGCGAGGTGATGCTCGAGGGTTTACCTCCGGGGTTATGTCGGCGCGATTCCGTCGCGATTATCGGCGCCGGATTGGCCGGGTTGGCCGCCGCCGTCCGGCTGAATGCGGCTGGCGTGGCTGTCACCGTTTTTGAAGCGCGCGACCGCCTCGGCGGCCGGGTGCACACCGTGCACCGCGCCGATATCCACGCCGCCATCGAGCTGGGCGCGGAATGGATTCGCAACGACGGCGGCATTCTGGACGCCCTGCGTGCCCGGCAGCCGCCGCTGCACCGGCTGGAGGGAAAACATCATGTGCGACAGCGCACCGGCGTGGAGGAGCTCGACGACGCCGCTGTGCCGAGGGGTGAGATCATCGAGCGGCTGGAGCAGGAAGTGGGCGGGGCGGAGCAGCGTGACGTTTCGCTCACCGACGCGCTCGCACGGTGGTGTGCGGATCGCTCGCTCGATGGGGGGCGGGCGATGCTGCGTCATTACGTAGAAGGGTTTCACGCCGCCGACCCTGTTTCGCTGTCCACGAAGTGGCTGCTGGATACCGAGGCGCGGCACTCTGCACACGCCGCCGGATGGCGATGCGCCGGCGGCAACGATGCCATCATTGCCGGGCTGTCGGCGCAGCTGGCGCCGCATGCCACGGTCTGCATGAAGCATCAAGTCACGCAGGTGCGATGGCGGCCCACGAGTGTGGTGCTTGACGTACAGCACCATGATCATGGGCACTCGCGCGTGGCATCGGCGGTAATCGTCACACTTCCGCTGGCGCTGCTGCAGAACACCAAGGCCAACGGCGGCGTCTACTTTCATCCGCCGCTTCGCGAACGGCAAGGCCCGATCGACCGCCTTGTGATGGGACACGCCCGACGCGTAGTGTGCACCTTCCGCGAGCCGTTCTGGGAGTCGGTGCACGACGTGCGCGACCTGTCGTTCGTCCTATCGTTCAGCGCGCCGTTGCCCACGTGGTGGCGGGCCGATCCGCCCGGTACCCCGATGCTGGTCGGGTGGGCGGCAGGTCCGCGCATGCATGCGGCTGTGCAGCGCGGCGCGAGCGCGGCACAGCTCCACGAAGCGGCGGTGGCGTCGCTGGCGGACGTCTTCGCCTTGAGCGTGGCACAGGTGCGCGCGCAGCTACTGGCGTGTTACAGCCATGACTGGAGCGGCGACCCCTTCTCCCGCGGCGCCTACAGCTACGCCGCCGTAGGTGGTCACGACGCGCCGGGCACGCTGGTCACTCCCGTGTCTCCCACGGTGGTGCTGGCTGGCGAGGCGACGGCGGAACGCGGCATGAACGGTACGATGGAGAGCGCGCTGCGCTCGGGGATTCGGGCGGCGGAACTGCTGCTGGCGTAACTTTGCTTCTCAGGTGCTTCGAACAGGCGGTTCGAGCGGCCCGCGTATCCCCTGTCTTGCCGGAGCAGTCGCTTATGCGCTTGGCCCATCGTCTCTCCTCCACGTCTTCGCTCGCGGTAGTGGCGGCAGCGTGGATCCTCATCCCGCAGCGCGCCGGCGCGCAGTTCACGCCGCGCGCTCCGGGTGCGCCAACCTCGCTCACGCCTGCACAACAGGAGGCGCGAGCGATTTACCGAGAAATGGTCGAGATCAACACGGTCGACTCTGCTGGATCGGTGACGAAGGCGGCGAAGGCCGTAGCGGCACGATTCACTGCGGCGGGGTTTGCCGCCGAAGACATTCACCTGGTCGGACCGGCGAACGTCCCGGACAAACAGAACCTGGTGGTGCGCTATCGTGGCAGCGGACGGGGGAAGCCGATGCTTCTTCTGGCGCACCTCGATGTGGTGGCCGCGTGGCGAGCGGACTGGCCGCGCGATCCGTTCACCCTTGTCGAGGACAATGGCTTCTTCCTGGGGCGTGGGACCGCCGACGACAAGGCCATGGCGTCGATGCTGGTGGCCAACCTGTTGCGCTATCGGCGTGAAGGGTGGATACCGGAGCGTGATCTGATACTGGCGCTCACCGCCGACGAGGAGGGTGGCGGGAGCAACGGTGTCGGATGGATCATTGCCAACCGGAAAGAGCTCATCGAGGCGGAGTACGCGATCAATGAAGGTGGCGGGGGGACGCTCCGGGACGACCAGCCATTCTTTCACTCGATCCAGGCCGCCGAGAAAGTTCCGGCGAACTTCACGCTGACCGTGCTGAATACCGGCGGCCACTCCAGCGTGCCGCGCAAGGACAACGCGATTTATCAGCTGGCGAATGCGCTCACGAGAATTGAGCGATACGTCTTTCCGGTCGAGCTGAACGACGTCTCCCGTCCGTTCTTCGCCCAGACGGCCAAAGTGGAGATGCCTTCGCTTGCGGCGGCGATGCGCGCGATCGTCGCCAACCCTTCCGACAGCGCGTCGGCACGAATCATCTCGACCGATCCACGTTACGCGTCGATGCTGCGCACGAGTTGCGTCGCGACGCGTCTGTCGGCCGGCCACGCGGAGAACGCGCTGCCGCAGACGGCCACGGCGAACATCAATTGCCGCATCGTCCCGACGTCAACGGCGGACAGTGTGCGGCGCACGCTCGAGCGCCTCATCGGCGATTCGCTCGTGCGTATCACGCAGCGCGTCACCAACCGCGAAACGTACGGCGTGAAACCCGCCGCGATCGACGCGAGCCTGCTGGCGGCGACCGAGGCGCTCACCAGGAAGATGTTCAACGGGGTACCGGTCATTCCCACCATGTCGACGGGAGCCACCGACGGCCGCTTCCTTCGTGGTGCGGGTATACCGACGTACGGCGTGAGCGGCATCTTTTCGGCGCCAGGGGAAACAAATGCGCACGGCCGCGACGAGAAGCTGCGGGTGAAATCCTTTTACGACGGGCTCGATTTCCTGTACCAGCTGGTGAAGCAGGTGGCAGGGGCGGCCGCCAAGCCGGTGTCGTAAGCCTACGCCTTCATTCCGGGTTCGCTGTCGATGACCGCCTTGGCAATATCGACCATGCGGACTGAGCGATCCTGGCTGCTGCGCTGCATGATGCGATAGGCTTCCTGCTCGGTGCTCCCGGTACGGCGCATGAGGATGCCCTTCGCCCGTTCGATGTGTTTGCGTGCCTCCAGCTGCGCCTTGGCCTCCGCGGCTTCGCGCTTCGCTTCGATGAGCTCACGAGCGCGGCTCACGGCCATACGCAGGGTTGCATCGAGCGTCGTCGGCGGCGTGGGCTTGGGCAGGAGCGCCACAGCGGTGCTTCGCAGCACATCGGCGGTGGAGAGCGACAGTGACAGGTCTCCGGTGATCAGCACCACCGCCGTACCGGGAAGTGCCGTAGCGATCTCCTCGGCCGCCTGTACGCCACTCGCGCCAGGCATGTGCATGTCGAGCAGCACCGCATCAGGCGTAAACTGCCGCGCCTTCTCGATGGCTTCCGTTCCGGAGTCCACCTCGGCGACCACCATGTGCCCCAACGCGTGGAGCAGATCCACCAGCGTGGAGCGTTCGAGCGCGTTGTCTTCGGCCACAAGAACGCGAATGGTCGATGGCAGATCAGACATTGGTTATTTACCCGGTTGTGGACGCGGCAGGCGAATGTCCCGCAATGTGCGCGTGCAATTCCTCGGCGCGCAACGGTTTGCGCAAAACGAAGTCAGCACCGTAGAGCTCGCGATTCCCGGTGCGTGGTTCCCCTCCGGTCATGACCCCCACCCGCAGTTCCCGACGTTGGTCGCCACGTTCCGCGCTACGTTGCTCGCGCACAAACCGAACCAGTTCCCAACCGCTGCCGTCGAGAAGCCCGACATCGGTGAGTACCAGATCGAACGATGACGTCAGCAGGTGTCTTCGCGCCTCCTCACCGCTGGCCACCGCCTCGACGGTGTGTCCGACGCCGGTAAGCATCCGCCGCAGGAACTCGCGGCCGTCGTCATGATCTTCCACGACAAGAATACGTTGCGGCACTGTCGTTACGGGCGTCGCGGGCGATACGGGCGCTGGAGGCGTTGGGGAGGCCGAAACGAGCGCTGCATGTGGCGCAACCGGAAGCCGGATCGTGATCTCCGTCCCCTGCCCCGGACCCGACGTGATCTCGGCAGTGCCGCGATGCCGCCGGGCAATCCCGTACACCTCCGCCAGCCCCAGGCCCAAGCCTCGAGCACCCTTCGTGGTGAAGAACGGCTCAAAGGCTCGCTCGCGGACCTCCGCGCTCATGCCGAGCCCGGTGTCACGCACCGCAACGCAGGCCGCTCCCTCCGCTACGTAGGTGCGGACGGTCACGCGCCCGCCCTCCGGCATCGCATCGATTGCGTTATGGATGAGACTGATCAGCGCTTCACGAATCTCGCCGGGAAGTCCGCGCGTTTCCACGCGCTCGCCCAACTGCCGCTCGATCGTCACCTGCGCCGATCCACTCGATCGACGCACGCGCAGCGGCTCAGTGAAAGCGATGACGTCGTCTGCCAGCGCCGACAGGTCGAGCATCTCGTCGCTGCCGACGTACAGCGGCTCCTGCCGAATGAAACGCCCCACGCGCGACGCGGTGACCGCTCCCGCCTCCGCGGCGATACGGATGCGATCGGCGTAGTCGCGCACGGCTTCGGGTGACTCGGCATGATGCCGCAGCAGATACGCGGCCGCCAGAATCGGATTCAGGGTATTGTTCACGTCGTGCATCACGCCCGCCGCCAGCTGAGCGACTGCGGCCAGCTGCCGCTCGCGCAGCGTTCGCTCGAGGGTGCCATAGGCGGAGATGTCCTGATCGAGGAGCACGACGCCGGTAATCCGTCCGTCGCTGTCGATCATGGGCGCGGCATACGACTCCACCACTCTCACCGATTCCTGCCGACGCACTTCGAGGATCTGCTTCCGCACCATCATTCCGGCGAGCGCCTGCATGCCGGGACTGTCCAGAAACGGCAGCGGGCGCTTGTTCGCGACATCATGCGGTGCATCCATCTCCCACAACTCGCGAACGGTGCCCGGGCGCCGCACCGCATGCTCGGCCAGCGCGTGCGCATTCGCCCGCAGCAGAACGCCGGAGACATCGGCGACGCGAACCGATGACGGTGTCACCGCACAGATGGCGTCGAGCTGCGCGACAGATGCCGTTCGCCGTTGCCACTCGTGCACCTGGGCCGGGCTATCCGTGGCACTCACGAGCAGGAACTCCGTACCGAACGGCGCGACGCGTAGGTCGACCACTCGCTCGTCTATGTCCAGTACGCCTGTTCGAGTTTCACCGGGCTGACCGTTCCATACGGCGTCGATGAGCGGCTCCGCGAGGTCGTGCAAGCGCCAGAGCACCACACGCCACGACTGGGAATCGAGCGGCGCGTGCTCGTCGACGATGAACCACCGCCGACCAAGGGCGTTCACCGCGTGCAGCATGCCTTGCCGGTCGAACAGCGCCGACGCCGAAGGCAGGCTTTCCAGGACCGCCGTCATATCGCGCATCGCCATAGGTTAGCGGCCATGCCCATTCGAGGGCAAACCGGCGATGAGCCGCACACCGCGCTCGTAGGTGACGTACGCCCATCCCCACTGCAGCAGCACTGTGGCGCGATTACGGAACCCCACGAGGTACATCAGATGTACGAAGAGCCAGAGGAACCAGGTGAAATAGCCTTCGAGGTGCAGGCGGCCGAAGGCGGCCACCGCCTTATGCCGACCGATCGTGGCGAGATCTCCTTTGTGCACATAGTGAAACGGGGTGCGCGCTTTTCCGGCGATGGTGTCGCGTATCATTCGGGCCGCATGTTGTCCCGTCTGGTTGGCCGTGGGTGCCACGGCGGGCACAGGGCTGCCGTCCTTGCGCAGCATTGTGCACAAGTCGCCCACCACGAACACCTCCGGATGCGCGGGGACAGAGCCGTCGTCGGCCACGTGAACCCGCCCCGCCTTGTCCGTCTCAGCCTCCAGCATGCGACCCAGCGGCGAGGCTTCGTTGCCGGCCGCCCAGAACACGGTACGCGTGGCGATCCGCTCGTCCCCGACGACTACGCCAGTGGCGTCGATGTGCGTCACGGGCACGCCAAGCCGCACCTCGACGCCGAGCTCCTCAAGGTCGCGCTGCGCGGCGCGCGAAAGATTCTCGGGGAACGCCGTCAGGATGCGCGGGCCGGCCTCCACCAGCAGCACGCGTGTGGTGCGCGTGTCGATGTTGCGGAAATCCTTGCGGAGGGCGCGCCGCGCGACGTCGGGGATACTCCCCGCCAGCTCCACGCCGGTGGGGCCCGCACCCACAATGACAAAGGTAAGAAACGCCCGCCGCGCATCGGCGTCGGCGCACATTTCGGCGCGTTCAAACGCAAGCAGGAACCGTTGCCGCATCACGTACGCGTCCTCTATGCCTTTGAGACCAGGCGCAAACGCCTCCCACTCGGGTCGGCCGAAGTATGCATGACGTGCACCGGTGGCCACGATCAGATAATCGTAGGTCAACGTGCGGCCGTCCATGAGCTGCAGCGAACGGTCGCCGGGGAGTATCGTACGCACCTCGGCCATCAATACCGTAGTATTCTGCTGGCTACGCAGTCGCCAGCGGATGGGGACGGTGATATCGCTGGGCGCGAGTCCGGCCGTAGCCACCTGGTAGAGGAGCGGCTGGAAGGTGTGATGATTGTTGCGGTCGAGAAGCGTGATCCGCACCGGCGCCTCCCGCAGCTCCCGTGCGGCCGCCAGTCCGGCGAATCCGCCTCCAACGATGACTACGTGTGGAAGAGCCATGACCCCTTTTGAGTTGATCGCCGCCCTGACGACAGCGACGGCAATCTTTGCCTACGTCAATTTCCGATGGTTGCGCCTGCCAACCACCATCGGCCTGATGGCGATCGCCCTGGTGGGCTCGCTGGTGTTGCTGGGAATGGGACGCGCGGGTTGGGTGGACCTCGCTCCACTCACAGCCTTTGTCAACGCGGTGGATTTTGACGCCACCCTGTTGAACGGCATGCTTGGCGCCCTGCTTTTTGCCGGAGCGCTGCACGTGGACATCAGCCAGTTGCGTGCCGAGAAACTCATCATTGGCGTACTCAGCACGGTCGGCGTGATGACATCGACGGTTCTGGTTGGCCTGGGGGCGCTCGCCATCACGACGCTGGTGGGCACTCCTGTACCGTTCATCTGGTGCCTGGTGTTCGGCGCGCTGATCTCACCGACCGATCCGATCGCGGTCGGGGCCATCCTCAAGAAGGCCGGCGTACCGAAGCGGCTGGAGATCACGATTACCGGCGAGTCGCTGTTCAACGATGGCGTGGGCGTCGTGGTGTTCCTCGTGCTGCTTGGCATCGCGTCGGGCGGCGGCACGGTCAGCGCGGGACACATCGCCGAGCTGTTTGCCGTGGAGGTGTTCGGTGGGTGTCTCTTCGGGGCGGCGCTCGGCTGGGGGACCAACCGGCTGCTGTCGCGCGTGGACGACTACCAGGTGGAGATCCTGCTGACGCTCGCCGTGACCACCGGGGGCTACGTGCTCGCGAATCGTCTGCATCTCTCCGGGGCGCTGGCGATGGTCGTGGCCGGACTGCTGGTGGGGGGCAGAGGGCGCGCGTTCGCCATGTCCGCACGCACCGAGGAGCGACTCGATGATTTTTGGGAATTGGTGGACGAATTCCTCAATGCGATGCTGTTCGTGCTGATGGGGATCGAGGTGGTCATCGTCGAATTCACCGGGTCATCGGGGATAGCCGGGCTGCTCGCGATCCCTCTGGTGCTGCTGGCGCGGCTGATCAGCGTCGGCGCGCCGCTGTTATCGCTGCAACGCGTGCGTCCGGCCCTGCACGGCACGCTGCCGATTCTCACGTGGAGTGGGCTGCGAGGTGGGATCAGCGTCGCTCTCGCGCTCTCGCTCCCGTTCTCACCGTATCGATCCACGCTCGTCACCATGACCTACGTGGTTGTGTGCTTCTCGATTCTCGTGCAGGGGCTCACGGTGCAACGCGTGGTGGAGCGGGCGCTGCGCCCGCGCGTCGCGCCGGAGCCGATGGCAACGACGACGCCGCTCGATACCCCAACGCCGGCCCCGCCTGTAGCTTGATGCGATGCCAACTCCGTTTCGTACTACCCTCTGGCGCGTGCTGCTCATTCAAATCGTGACGCTTGGTCTGCTCTGGCTGGTACAGTCACGCTACGCCTTTCCTTCCTGATCGGGCACGATGCATTGGATCAACTGGGTCATTGTGGTCGTGTATCTGGCCGTCGTGGTGGTGGACGGACTGCGGCGCACGCGTGGGACCACCGACATCGAGGGCTATTTTCTGGCCGGTCGGAGCCTCCCGTGGTGGGCGGTAGGGCTGTCGGTGATGGCGACGCAGCTATCGGCTGTCACGCTCATCGGGACAACAGGACAAGGCGCCACCGACGGGCTCAAGTTCGTGCAGTTCTATTTCGGGTTGCCGATCGCGATGGTGCTGCTGGGCGTGACGATCGTACCGTTCCTGCACGGCGCCAAGGTGTACACGGCCTATGAGTTTCTCGAAAAGCGTTTCGACGCGAAAACGCGGTCGCTCACGAGTTTCCTCTTCCTGCTCTCGCGCGGCATGTCGTGCGGAACGATCATCGCGGCGCCAAGTGTGGTCCTGTCGGCAATCTTCGGCTGGGACCTGCCGCTGAGCGTCGCACTCATCGGCTTGCCGACGGTGCTCTATACCGTGCTCGGCGGCGTGCAGGCGGTCGCATGGGCCGACGTGAAGCAGATGTTCATCATCGTGTTCGCGCTGTTGGCGATCGTGGTGGTGCTGATCGTCCGCATGCCGGTTCCCCTCGACGACGCGTTGCGGATCGCCGGAGCGACGGGGCGGTTGCAGGTGTTCGACTTCTCCTTCGATCTCTCGAAGACGTACACATTCTGGTCGGGGATTCTGGGCGGGACCTTTCTGATGCTGTCGTATTTTGGCACCGATCAGAGTCAGGTCCAGCGTTACCTCGCCGCCAGGAGCGTGAACGAAGCGCGCAGCTCGCTGCTCATGAGTGCGTACTGGAAAATTCCTCTGCAAGCGCTGATCCTGCTGATCGGCGTGCTCGTGTTTCTGTTCTTCCTGTATAAGCCTGCCCCGCTGTTCTACAACCCGGCACACGGTGCCGCCGTGGAACAGCAGCAGCCGGCTGCCTACGCGGCACTCGAGGCGCGGTATGCGAACGCCTTCGCCGCGCGGGAATCGGCGGCGCGTGCCACCTCCGACGCCAATCGCGCCGGCAACGCGGCGGCCGCGAGGGCGGCGCTCAGCACGTTCAAGGAATTCGAGGCCCAGGTAGGAACGGTGCGCACCGAGGCGCTCGCACTCGCGAGTAGCGTCACGGGTGAATCGTCACGCGACGTGAACTACATCATGCCGCGCTTCGTTCTCGATCATCTGCCGCTCGGCTTCGCCGGCGTCTTCATCGCGGCAGTTCTTGCCGCCGCCATGTCGAGCGTGGCCGCCGAGCTGAATTCGCTCTCCACCGTCACGGTCATCGATTTTTACCAGCGCTGGTTCCGACCGGTGGCGAGTGACGCGCATTTCCTGAACGTGTCGAAGACCGCCACGGCGATCTGGGGGCTGTTCGCCTGCGTGGTCGCGACCTATGCTGCCACGCTGGGTTCCCTCATCGAAGTCGTGAACCGTTTCGGCTCGTTCTTTTACGGGTCGATTCTGGGGGTCTTCCTGCTGGCGATGATCCGTCGTACGCGCGCGCTCGGCGCGTTCGTCGGGCTCGTGTCGGGGATGGGGGCGGTGGCGGCGGTGTCAATCTTCCTGCCGCAGGTGAGCTTCCTCTGGCACAACGTGGTTGGCGCGGTAGTCGTTGTCGCGGTCGGCTCCCTGCTCTCGCTCGGCAAGGGGAGCCATGGGCCTGCGACTGCTGCGGACCGCGCACATCAGCGGTAGGCTGTGTAGTAAAACAGCGGCGCGCGGCTACCGTGATTTCGCGGCAGGAACAGCCACTGGCGGTGCGCTCACCAAATTCGTCAGCAGGCGTGCCGCACCGGGCACGCCGGCCGGCAGTTGCCGGAACAGCGCGAGCGTGACGTACACGTAGCGTCCCCGCCCGATGTTCGTGACCAGCAAGCCTCCACGCTGCTCGGCTTCGTTCGGGTCATGCATCGCCAGCAAGGTGGTATAGCGCGGATCGATGGCACTGGGCATGTATGTCGCCCGCTCCTGCACCCAATCTGCCCAGTCTCGCTCCCCGATGCGGTTGGGAGACGTGAGCAACGGATGATCGGGCTGGAGCACCGTTACCGGTGCGGTCTCCATGGTGACGCGAGCCGCCGGGCGCGTCCACTGCAACGGGAACGGCGTGACCGCGAAGCGGTTCATGTCCTGCGCGCCGTATTGCACCACGAGATTACCGCCGCGTCGCACGTAGTCGAGCAAGCGGGCATTACTGCGCACCACCGCCTCGTGCGATTCGTACGCACGCGGGCCGAGGACAATGGAAGTGAATCGCGACAGATCGATGCTCCCCAGTGTCGCAGGCTCAATCGGCTCCACGACGATGTCCAATTGCCGGAGCGCCTCGACCCCGGCGTCGCCGGCGCCCACGACGTAGCCGATCCGCGCCCGCGCCGGCAGCTTCACCTCCACCGCCGACAGGTACAACCCCGACGCGCCGTACAGGCGCTGCGGCGCGATGTGATCGTACGCCACGGTGGCATAACCCGTAGCGCTGATGGTGCCTTCGTGGCTCGCCAGCGCGCCAATCTGATGACGCCCCTCGGCCACCGTGCCACGCACCTTGAACGTCACCACCGCTCCCATGAACGGGCCCAGTTTTCGCGCGCGATCGGCGGAGTCGGCACGCAATCCCGTGGGCAAGTCGATCGACACCGTGACGGTGGCCGATTCCGGATACGCCGATTGGATGTACACGCGCAGGTCACGCTCGACAGGGACACCGGCGCGGATGTACTCCGCATAATTCTCGAGACCGATCGCGATCCCCGGGACGGCGTGTACGGGTACTTGCTGGTCACCCTTGATCGGGTCGGCGAAGCGATTCACGATGGGGACGGCTACCGTGACCGACACACCGGCGATCTGCAGCTCGGCACGCGCGGTGGGCAACGTACTTTCCTGCCGCTGCATCTCGTCGCGCGCATCCAACGGCGTGAGAAACCAGTCGCCACCGCGACGTCCGCTGAAACGCCACCAAGGCGACGTGCTCTCGGTGGCAATAAGAAAGCGTACGACCGTTGTCGCGCTGTCGGCTGCCAGCATTACGCCGATGTCGTTCGCCGCCGTCTGATTCAGATCGGCGCGCGCACCCATCACGCGCACCGGCGCGCGCCCGCGATTGTACACCGTGATGGACACCGGCATCGAATCATTCACCGCGGTTTTCGCGGGCTCGCGCACGGGAACGGTGGCCTTGGGCGCGGTGGCCTCCACGGCGATGCCGGCCGCAAGCACCAACGCCGTCTCCAACCGCGACACCGTGAGCGACAACGCATCCCACAGCCCGGGCTCGACCGGCGAGTCACCTGGCACGCTCAGCATGCGCGGCGGCATGCCGACACGCGCTGTGATGAGCCGCGGTGCTGGACTGCCAGCGAGGCTCCGCGCCTTGCGCAATTGACGTAGCGCAATCGCCAACGGGGCGACAATCGCGGACGGGTCGGCCGCGACGTAGCGCGCTTTCGCATCGCGCATGGCTACCGCAGCCGAATCAAACGCGCTTCGCGCCGCAGCGGGGAGTGCGGCGGGAAGATGTATCCACGTCGTGTCGATCCCTTCAAACAACGACTGCTCCGCATTCGCGTTCGCCGGGCCGACACGCGCCGCCTCGCGCCGAAGATATCCGTGAACGGCGCCTTTGCGCTGCAGCACGCCAAACCCCTGGGACTTGTGCTGCGAGCGACTCTCGGCGGCCACCTCGAAATAGCTGCGGCCGAGCAGGGGGTCGTATTCACCCACATTCACGCGCAGGGTGGCCGAGTCGGGCTGTTGCCGCGCACTGCGGTAGAATTTTTGCGGCGTCCATGGTGCGCCGTAGTCCACCACCGGATATCGAACGGTGTCGCCGGCCAGTTCGTACGCCTCACGCGCGAGCAGCCCCGATACCTGATGATGTCCGTGGCCGTCGCGCGGCGTACCGCTGAAGAAGCCGATCATCACATGAGGGCGAAAGGCGCGCACCACACGCACGACATCGCCGAGAATCGAATCCTTCGGCCAGTGTTCATACGTTTCTTCGGCGTTCTTGCTGAACCCGAAGTCGTATGCGCGTGTGAAATACTGGCGGCCACCGTCGATGCGGCGGGCGGAGAGCAGTTCCTGCGTACGAATCGCGCCGAGCGCTTCACCAAGTTCGTTGCCGATGAGGTTCTGGCCACCATCGCCGCGCGTGAGCGAGAGGTAGGCGGTCTCCACATGACGACCGCGGGCCAGCCACGCGATGATGGGGGTGTCTTCATCGTCGGGATGAGCGGCAACCGTGAGAACGCGTGCCGTCGTGCCGAGTCCCGCCAAGGTGGAGCCGAGTGCCGCAGCGCCACGCTCCGGCGCCACGTTTTGCGCGCGTGCCGCGCCACCACCAACGAGGAGCGCCGCGGTAGCTGCCGCAACGCTCATCGTCAGAGAACTGGTGCGTGAGCGTCGCCGCCTCGTCACGGGTTCACCGGCTCGGTCGGACGCTCTTCCCTGACCTCTCCTGTATCCATGACCGCCGCGATAATGCGCGCCTGCTCCACCTGATGCGCATCGGCGTATCCCTCGGCCGGGCTGGCCCGCTCGGGACGGCCGACGTACCGCACTCCGACGGCAGCGCCCGCCGACGCACGCAGGCGCGGCTGTACGTACGTCCAAGCGCCTTGATTCTTGGGCTCTTCCTGCGCCCACACCACCTGCTCGATGGCCGGGTACAGATCCGTGATGCGCACGATCTCCTCGTGGGGCCACGGATACAGCTCTTCCACGCGCACCAGCGCCACATGCGGACTGCGCGACGGCGCGAGCGCCATGTCGTAATAGATCTTCCCCGTACAAAAAACGATCCGCCGCACATCGTCGCGACGGTGCGCGGCGAACAGATCGTCAATCACCGGCTGGAAGGTGCCGTGCACCAGGTCGTCCAGCTTCGATGCCGCCTGCGGCAATCGCAGGAGCGACTTGGGTTGCATGCACACCAACGGCCGGCGACTCTTGCGCAGCGCCTGACGACGCAGTAAGTGGAAATACTGTGCCGGTGTGCTGCAATAGGCGACCGTCAGGTTCCCTTCGGCGCACAGCTGCAGAAACCGTTCGAGACGCGCACTCGAGTGCTCCGGTCCCTGTCCTTCGTAGCCGTGTGGCAGCAGCAGGACGACACCGCTGTCCTGTCCCCACTTGGCACGATCCGACACGAGGAACTGGTCGATGATCGGCTGCGCCACATTCACGAAGTCGCCGAACTGCGCTTCCCATAAAGTGAGGACGTCAGCGGCGACGGTGCTGAAGCCGTATTCGAACGCGAGCACCGCCGTTTCGGACAGCGCGGAGTTGTAGATCTCGAACGCGCCCTGCGCCCCGGGGATATGCGCGAGCGGAGCATATTTGCGACCAGTCCCCGCGTCGCTGAGCACTGCGTGGCGATGCGAGAACGTGCCGCGCTCGGCATCCTGGCCGGTGAGACGCACCGACATGCCATCAACCAGCAGCGAACCGAACGCCAGAGCTTCGGCATGTCCCCACTCGATGCCGCCCTGGTCGCCCATCGCCTCGCGACGACGCTCCAACTGCTTGGCGAGGCGCGCGTTCGGCGTGAAATCCGCAGGCCACTGCAGCAGCGATTCGTTCACGAAATGCAGCCGTTCCACCGACACGCTCGTCACGACAGCGTTGAGCGCCGCCGAGGGCTCGGCCGGCCACGGCGCATGCTTTTCGCTGCCGAGCAGCGACTGCTTGAAGCGCGCATGAATCTCCGCGTAGCGCGCAGATACCTGCTGCTCGACCGCCGCCGCGTTTTCCTTGCTCAGCACGCCCTCCTCCACCAGCCGGTTGGCCCAGACCTGCGGCACCGTGGGGTGCTGACGAATCTGCGCATACCGGGTGGGCTGGGTGTACATCGGCTCGTCGCCTTCGTTGTGTCCGTGCCGACGGTATCCCACGAGGTCGATCAGCACGTCCTTGCCGAAAGTGGTCCGATACGCACATGCCAGACGCGCGGCCGTGATGGCCGCCTGCGCATCGTCGGCGTTCACATGGAAGATCGGCATCTCGAAACCCTTCGCCAGATCCGAGGCATAGTGGGTGGAGCGCGCATCGACGGGATCGGTCGTGAAACCGACCTGATTGTTCACGATGATGTGAATCGTACCGCCGGTGCGATGGGCGTCGAGCCGCGACAGGTTAAGCGTCTCGGCCACGATTCCTTCGCCTGGAAACGCTGCGTCACCGTGAATGGCTACCGGCACCACCGCGAGTTCATCGCGTTTGCCCGGTTTGCCCGGCACGCGCTGCAGGGCGCGCACTATGCCCTCGATGATCGGGTTTACCACTTCCAGATGTGACGGGTTCGGCACGAGCCGCAGCTTCACCGATCTGCCATCGACATCGTTCGTACCCACGTAACCCATGTGGTACTTCACATCGCCGGTGGCCTTCTCGTCGGCTTGGTCGTGACGGCCTTCGAACTCCGCAAAGAGATTCTCGAACGGCTTGCCCATCACGTTGGTGAGCACGTTCAGGCGTCCGCGGTGCGCCATGCCGATGACGATCTCCTGCGCACCCGAACGGCCGGACTCGCGAATGACTTCATCAAGCAGCGGAATGAGCGCATCGGTGCCTTCGACGGAGAATCGCTTGTAGCCTTGGTAGACGCGGCCGAGGAACCGCTCGAGACCGTCCACCTCATTGAGGCGGTGCAGGATCTGCTTCTTCTCGTCGTCCGTGAGCACGCGGGTGAGCACCCCGTCGCGGAAGGCCCGCCGAAACCAGCGACGTTCGTCGTCGGCTTCGAGATGCCACACCTCGTACCCGATGCTGCCCGAATACACTTCACGCTTGCGGCGAATGGCATCGAGGGCCGTAGGATACCGGTCGTCTCCGAGCACCGCGCCGGGAATCGACGCGAGATCTTCGTCGGTGAGGCCGTAGAATTCGGCGTGTAACTCATCGGCATCGGCCGGAGGCGAGCCAAGCGGATCGAGCTGTACCGCGTAGTGCCCGTAGTTGCGGATCGCCTGCTGCAGCGAGGCGGCCGACGCGACCTTGGTGAGGAAGGCGACGTCCATCGCGCGCCCCGCCGCAGACGCCGGTGCACCGGTGGGCGTCGCGTCGACCCCATACCCGTTGGCAAAGAGCGCCTCGGCGACGCGGAAGTACTGGCGCCAGCTCTCATCCACGCTCGCGGGATCGTGGCGATATTGCTCGAACTGCTCGGCAATGATGCCGTCGTTAAAAACGCTCGTGATGGCTGCGGTCATAACTGGCGAATTTAACGGTGTGCGAAGACGGAGACAGGCGTCACGGACGACTTCCGTGCGCGACGGGGAGCACAAGTGTGAACGCCGACCCGTGCGCGAACCGGGAGACGACTTCGATGCGGCCGCCGAGCAGCGTGGCCAGTCGCTGAGCGATATAGAGCCCCAGTCCGGTGCCCCGATGCCGACGGGTGCGCACATCTTCGAGTTGCGAGAACGGCCGGAAGAGCCGCTCCATGTCGGCCGGTTCGATCCCGGCCCCGGTATCGGTGACGGCTACGCGAACCGATTCGGGGTGATCGGCGTCGGGCGGCGCGAGTGACACGCGCACGTCCACGCGTCCCGCGTCGGTAAACTTGACGGCGTTCTGGCACAGGTTGAGCAGGATCTGCCGTACCTTCGCCTCGTCCGTCGTCAGCGTCGGCAGTCCGGGTTCGAGGGTGATCTGGAAGGCAATGCCCTTTTCGCGGGCCAGAGGCTCCATGAAGGGCAGGAGCGAATCGATCAACTCCTCGGTGCCCACGGGCGCGTCCCGCACGGAAAGCCGATCGGCCTCGAGCGACGCGTAGGTGAGAATGTCCTCGATGAGGGCGCCCAGATGTCGGCCGACGGTACGCAGGCGCATCACCACGTCCTGCTGCGGAGGAGAGAGCGGTCCCAGGATTTGGTCTTCCAGAAGCTCTCCGTACCCCTCGAGTGCCGCCAAAGGGGTGCGAAGCTCGTGCGATAATGTCGCTAAAAGGCTGGTTTTTGCGGCATCTGCCGATTGGGCCTCCTCCAGCAGCTGTGCCTTCCAGAGTGCCAACGCGGCGAGGTCCGCCATCACGCCAAGGCGTTCCTCGTCGGTTTCATCGAACAACGGGTGCCCCTCATCTCGCGAGATGGAGAGCACTCCCAGCAGCTGCTGATCAGCGAGCAAGGGGAGGAGAAGGATCGGTCCCACGCCGAGTCGAGGGAGGAAGGACGCAAAAAACGGTGAGCTCTCGGCGGGAGATCTGATGGAGAGCGCGCGTCGCTCCCGAGCCACTCGACCGGTTACCGTCCCGGTGAGCGGAAAGGAAAGCGAGAGCAGTTCCGACAGTTTTCCGGAAACGGCGATATACGCGCCGGTATCGTTACGTAATTCAGCCACTGCCGCGCCGCTCGCACGTCCGCGAATCATTGAAAGTCGACAGAGTGTTTCGAGCACCTGCTGGGAGTTTGTCTCAGCCGCCAAGGCGCGGGCCACCTGACGGATACTGCCAAGCTCCTCTGTTTTCCGATAATCGGAGTACAACAGGTCTTCGGAGCGCTGCGGCAGAAAGTCGGCAGAATCAACCATGTGGGAACTCTGGGGCTCGGCCTGTCGCTTCGGAAGCGATGCGCAGACGAGAATCGCGGGGAGGCGAGAGGCCCGAAAGCAGAGGAAGCGTCAACGGCTACCCCGACAAGACGTGCGCCCGATGCGGTCGCCCGTTCAGCTGGCGAAAGAAATGGGAGCGCGACTGGGAGTCGGTGCGCTACTGCAGCGACCGGTGCAGGATGGGGAAAGGCACGACCTGACGCACGACCTGAGGCTTTTTCTGACGCGACCGGAGCGACCGCGCTGGCTACAGCTTCGCGAGCAGTGCGATACGTTCGCGAGTGGAGACCACCACGCCTCCGGGCGGCTCGATGGTCACGGCGAACAGCACTGCGTCACCCACCGGTACGCGCGCGGTGATCGGCACGAGCACTTCGGTCACTCCTTCGGGGATATCGAAAACGCCGCCGTCCACCGGGTAGCGTTGGTCGCGTGACTTATCGAAAATCCACAGCTGATACTGCCACTTGGTGCGGTCGTTCGGTTGCAGGTTCACGAAGCGCATTACTCCGCGCTGCTCCTCATTGCTCCACATCACGTCACCGCCGGCACCAAGCGCGGCCGCGTCGGTGCTCGGCGCCCACGCCAGACGTGTCACGGCGAAACCGGCAGACTGCGCCGACTGCAGCGAATCCCGCAGCGCCTGCGGGGTGTGTGGCGCACGCAGGGGAGCGCGCATCCCCACCCAGAGCGCCAGCACCGCCGCCGCCGCGAGCCATCCGCTCCACGTGGTCCAATTGCGACTCCGCCCTGCGCGCTGCGGTTGTTCACGCTCACTCCGCACGTGCGCTTCGCCCAGCCGCACCGCTGCGGCCGCGAGATGGACCGGCAGTTGATCGTTCACCGACAGCGCATCGATGGCCAGCGCGGCGGTGATCTCGCCGATCAGGCGCTCGTCGGATGTCTCGCCGTGTTTCGCGTTCATGTCCCCGCCCATGTTCTGCATCACTCCTGCTCCTCCGATGACTCCGTCGACGACTCGCCGAGCAGGTGGCGCGCGCGTTGCAATCCGCGACGGATGTGCGACTTCACGGTACCCAGCGGCGTGCCGGTGTCCCGTGCGATTTCCTCATGGGTACGGCCATGCAGCAACGACAGCTCCAGCATCGTGCGTTGCGCGGTAGGCAAGGAGCGCAACACTGCGCGCGCCCGCTCTACGCGTACCTGCCGATCGAGATCCGGTTCGCGCTCGTCGGCCCTGTCGTATCCGTCGGGCAACGGCTCCAGCTCCACTGCGCGCTGGCGACGCCGCATCCGGTCGACGAGCCGACGACGCGTGATCATGCCTACCCACCCGGCTTCGGTGGCGCGCGTGATGTCGTAACGCGCCGCACTGCGCCACAGATCCACGAACACCTCCTGTACGGCATCTTCTGCGTCACGCCCGTCGGGCGACCAGCGTCGCGCGAGCGCCCAGATCAGCGGCCCGTAGCGGGTTACGCATTCAGCCACCGCCTGTTCGTCGCCGGCCGCGATGCGTGGCAGCAACGGCGGACCGTAGGACGGTTGCGGCAGCGCATGCGCCGTCACAAGCGAGAGATGCGACCGCGCAGCATCAGGCGGAGTAGCAGACATGTCGATGCACGTGTGATGAGCCCGTTCAAGCATGAAATTCCGTTGTGCGCACAGGTGAAAGCTACGCGCGATCGTTCGCGTGACGACGCCAAATTCAGGGCGCGTATTGCGTGTTCGTCCGAAGTACCGGTTTGGATGCAGCCGCGGCCGTACCCAGCAACCGGTACACCCACTGCATCCGGAACGGGCCTCGGCGCGAACTGGCACATATCACCTTTTCACGGCACCACGGTGTGCCAGGAGTGCCCATGTCCCGACCATCCCGCCTCTCCCGCCTTCTAGCCTGGACCCTGCTTCTTGCCGCGCCGTTCACGACGGCAGTGGCGCAACACCCGTCGCGCACCGCCGGTACGATTCCTCAAGTGGCCAGGACAGCCGGGCAGTTCACGACGCTGTTGGCGGCCGTGGAGGCGGCGGGCCTGACAGAAACGCTCATCGGCCGCGGGCCGTTTACGGTGTTTGCACCAACCGATGACGCCTTCAAACGCTTGCCGGATGGCACGGTGAGCGATCTGCTCAAGCCGGAAAACCGCGACAGGCTGCGCACGATCCTGACCTACCATGTCGTCGCCGGGCGCGTCACGGCGGCCGAGGCGCGCGCCGTGCGCCGTGCCCAGACGCTCGCCGGTCAGCCGGTACGCCTCAGCGAATCGAACGGGGAGTTGCGCGTCAACGACGCGACGGTGCGCATCGCCGACGTCCCCGCGAGCAATGGACTCATTCACATCATCGACCGCGTCCTCATTCCGGAGGAGCGCGCGGCGGCTGGCAGCAGTGCTGGCAGCAGTGCTGGTCGCACGGCTGTGGCGCTGGTGGATTACGCGGTGGACCGCGGCGCGGCGCTGCTCAACGACGGACAGGCATCGGCTACCGTCGCGGTGTACGAGGTGGTGATCACGAGCCTCCTCGCGCTGGACGAACGCGAAATTGGCGAAGAAACCAGGCAACAGCTGCGCATGGCGCTACGCGCGTCGCACGGCTCCTCGCGCAGCCGTGCGCTGGAGTTGCGCCGAGCCCTCGACGATGCCCGTCGCCTGGTGTCCGGACGCATGAACGTCGCCGATCGTCGCTCATAGCGCCCAGACCCAGGCGTTCGCGGACTGCACCGGAAACGCGCGAAGAAAACCCGAAACGGGCTCCTCTCACTAAAAGTCGACGCTCACGGTGGCGAAGATCGCCCGCGCCGGAAGGACGAAAAAGCGAGCCGTGCCGTCGCGATCCACCGAACCGCTGCCGAACCCCTGCGAGTCGCCCAGGTTCACGCCACGAAGCGTGAGAGCGTAGCGGTCGAGGGTGACGCGAGCCATCACGTCCACCGTGTAATAGTCGGGAAGCACGCGGTCGGCGCTCGCGGTGTTATCGAGGAAGGCGCGGGACTGATAGCGCCCTTCCACGCTGAACAGCGTGTGGGTCGTCGGCGTAACCTCCACGCGATGCGCGGTGAGGAATCGCGGTGTCAGCAGCGGCTCGACATTGGAGAGCACCGTGGGCGTCCCACGCGACGAATCGGTGAACGAGCGAATGCGGTTGTCGCTGACGGTGGCGTTTCCCGCGAGCACCACGCGGTTGATGCCACGATAGGATGCGTCCAGCTCCACGCCGCGGCGATAGCTGCTGCCCACGTTGCGACGCAGGATCGAACCCGATGCGGTCGGCGCACCGATACGCGCAATGTCGTTGCGGAAGTCCATGCTGAAGAGATTCACCGCTAGGTCGAATCCGGGGCGGGCCAGCGTGATCCCCACTTCGGTATCGGCCAGGCGCTCAGGCTTCACGCGGGTGAAATCGCCGAAGTTGGCCACGTTGCCCGCGTTCAGGTCATCCTCTCCGCCGAACAGATCGATGCGGGCGGGCTCGCGGCCGGTGATCCCATACGAGGCGAACGCGGACAGTCCCGGCGCCAGCGCGAACGTGACGCCGGTTTTCGGATTGAAGAACGCCCAGTCGACGCTGCGGCCATCGATCCCGGCGTTGGCATCCGGCGCGTAACGAAACCGGGCGTAGCGACCGGCCAGGTCGGCGAAGTACTGCACTCGTCCGGCGCGGTAGGACAGCTTGGCGAAACCGCTGACATCCTGCTTGAAGCCGGTATTGTCGTACAGCGCGACATCCGGCTGCAGGAAGCCCCGGTGCGCACGCTGATACGTGTTGGCGTTCACGCCGGTGTGCAGCTGCACGTTGCCGCGCTCCACGTTGTACGCGCTCGTGACACCGTACCAGGTGTGGGCCAGGTTGAAACGAAAACGATCCGGCAGGTCGATGAAATCGAAGCTGCCGCTCGCGGAGTTGCGATACACGGTAGTACTGAACGTGGCACCGCTGGCGAGCAGGCGCGTATACGCCAGCGAGACCAGCTGCTGACCGAACCGGTCCCGCTCATCGGGTTGCAGCGGATTGAAACGACGGTTCCGCTGCAGCTCTTCCAACGTCGCGCCGGTATAGCTCAGCGTGTCGGCGAGAAGCCCCACCAGCGTGGTCAGCTTGAGAATGTTGCGCTGCCCGAACCAGCCGGCGCCCACGAAAGCCGAGCGCCCCGTAACGCCGCTGTGATCGCGATATCCATTCGTGCGCAGTGCGCTCGCGCGGCCGTACACCGCCAGCCGACCGGTGGTGAGACCCGAGTTGAACGACGCGCTCACCCGCTGCGCGCCGAACGATCCCGCCTGCAGCTCGACGTCGCCGCCACGCGGACGTGCCACGGGCATGGTCTCGAAATTGATACTGCCGGCGTACGACGCCGTACCAGCGGTGCTGGTACCGACACCACGCTGTATCTGCACCGACTGCACATTTGACAGCAGGTCGGCGAAGTTGGCAAAGAAGAGGACCTGATCCTCCATGTCATTGAGCGGAATACCATCGATGGTGACGTTGATGCGCGTCTGGTCGATGCCCCGCAATCGGAGGAAGCTGTAGCCCCACTGCGTGCCGGTCTCGGTGTGCGCCACAAGCGATGGCGCCGCGTTCTGCAGCAGCAGCGGTACGTCCTGGCCGAAGTGGCGTTGCGTGATCGCCGCGCGGTTGATGGTTGTCTGCGCGATCGGCGCAGTATTGTCGGCGCGGATCGCCCGCACCAACACGCCCTCTATACGGCGGGCCGAGTCACTGCGGGCCGCGCTGTCGGGGCGGGCTTGCCCGTCGAGCGACGCGGGAATGGCGGCGGCGAGGAGCGCCAGCAGGGTGCATGCGTGGGCGGCATGGACATGCCGAGTGCGCCACGGGCGCGCGTGTGGTATCGACTGCATCGTTGGACTCCCTACGCCGGTACGAACCGGATCAGGTTCTACGGGACTCTCTCAGCCGACGCTCATTGGCGGCGTCGGCACCCCGGTCTTGTGTGCGTATCGTAATTAGCTTTGCTTCCCATGACCACCCTCTGCAGCTGGTTCGCCGCGCACGGCAGCTCCTGCCCCGAGCTTCTCGGCTTTGCGACAGGCGTGGTGAACGTGTGGCTCGTCACGCGCGAGCACATCTGGAGTTGGCCCGTCGGCGTCATCAACGCCGGCTTTTATCTGGTGGTCTTTTCACGCGCCGGCCTGTACGCCGATACCGGATTGCAGGTCGTGTATCTGCTACTGTCGCTGTACGGCTGGTGGCACTGGTGGCGCGGTGACGCGAAACGGGGGCGGCTGCCGGTCACGCGCACCACGCGGCGCACCGCGCTGGCATTGGTCGCGCTGGGCGTCATCGCATGGATCGCCCTCGCCACCGTCACCTCCCGCATCCCCGGTGCAGCGCTCCCGTGGCTCGACGCCGCGCTGGTCGCCGCGAGCCTCGTCGCGCAATGGATGATGACACGCAAGCTGCTCGAGCATTGGAAGCTGTGGATCATCGTCAATGTGGGATACATCGGACTGTTCATCAATCGCGCACTGCCGCTCACGGCCGTACTTTATGCCATCTTTCTGCTGCTCGCCGTATCCGGCGCGCGCTCATGGGCGCGGTCTGCTTCGCGGCACTCCGGCATCGTCGTCAAGACCGGGAACAACGCGAGATGAATGCACCGGAAGCGCTGATGCGCGTGGTACTCACCGGTTCCGAATCGATTGGAAAGACCACGCTCGCCGAGCAACTCGGGGCGTACTACGACGTGCGTGTGGTGCCGGAATTCGTGCGCACGTACGCGGCGGAAAAGGGCGCGCCGCTGGACTTCCGTGATCATGGACCGATTGCGCACGGCCAGATGGCGCTCGAGGATCGCCACATCGCTGACGCCCGCGCGCGCCACGCGGCGCTGCTGGTGCAGGACACGGACCTCGTCAGCACGGTCACCTACTGTCATCATTATTTCGGCCGCTGTCCCGACTTCATCGAAGCAGCGGCCATCGCCCGGATGCCGGCGCTGTACCTGCTTCCCGATATCGACGTACCATGGGTGGCCGACGGTGTTCGGGACTGCGGCGACCGGCGCGAGCTCGTCCAGCAGCTGTTCGTGAACACGCTACACCGCTTCAATGCTCCCGTGGCGCGCATCCAGGGAAATTGGGCGTCGCGGTTTGCTCAGGCCGTACGGCAGATCGACGAATCTCTTCGTCACTTTCGTTCCTCATCACCCTCCGGTTCTCCACATGACTGACACACAGAACTTCTCGAACCATGCGCAGTTCACGCCGCTTTATCATTACTTCACCACCCCGCTCGGACTCATCTTCGTGTTGTGGAGTGTGCAGCGCGTGATAGCCAATCCTGGTGCCGAGACGGCCTGCATGCTGGTGGGTGCGTTGGCGCTCTTCGGCGTCATCGGTGTTTCGCGGATGTCTCCGCTTCGCGTACAGGATCGCCTCATCCGTCTGGAAGAACGGCTACGCCTGTCGCGTATCCTGCCGGCCGATCTGCAGCCGCACATCGAAGGGCTGCGCGTCGGCCATCTGGTGGCGCTCCGCTTCGCCTCCGACACCGAAGTCACGGAGCTGGTACGCGCCCTGGTGGCCGATCCGGCCATCACGCCGAAAGCGATCAAGAGCCGCGTCAAGCAGTGGCGTGCCGATCACTTCCGCGCCTGATGCCGGTTTTCCCGCCGCACCGGAGTCGCGGTCTTTTTTGTGGTGCATGATCGCTCCACGGTTACAGGCAAGCCCCCGTTCGTGGTGCGCAGCACCGGATCGAACGACAGCGTCGTCGGTGACAGCAGCCGCTGATCGGGCACCAGGATGCCGAGTTGCCATCCGGGTCCACCGGCCTTCACCACGTCGCCGAGTCGCGCGTACAGGCTGCGCAGATCGGCGCCCTCGCTGATACGCAGCCCGTACGGTGGATTGGTGAGCACGAGTCCGCGCTCACCAATCGCCGCGAGATCCGTCTCCGAAAGCGATCCGTGCTCGATCGTACAGGCGTCGCGAACACCGGCTCGCTCGGCGTTCGCGACGGCGGCGGCGCAGGCGCCCGCGTCTCGGTCGCGGAGAACGATGGGCACTCCTTCCCATGGTCGTTCCTGCGCTCGCGCGTCATCGCGCAGCTGCCGGGAAAGCGTCACATCGGCGTGCGGCCACTGCTCCATGGCAAACACCCGACCGATGCCGGGCGCGATATTGCGTGCGCGCAGCGCGCCCTCGATGCCGATCGTCCCTGATCCGCAGAACGGATCCACCAGAGGCACGTCACCGTTCCATTCACAGGCGGCGAGCATTGACGCGGCCAGCGTCTCCCGCAGCGGCGCCTTGGCGATCGCCTGGCGCCAGCCGCGCCGGTGCAGCAGTGCGCCGGAGCTGTCGGCGCTGATCGTGCAACGATCATGATCGAAGCGCACCACGATGAGCTGCGCCGGCGCTTCCCCTTCGTCCTCATCATCGTCACGCGCACGGCCGCTGGCGTGGGCGCCGCGCACCGCTGTCTCGATGCCGCGCGCGACGCGTTCGGCCACGGCGTCGGAGTGATAGAGGCGGGACTTCCGACATGTCACCCGCAGGCGCACCGGTGCCCCCGGTGCGAGCACCCGCAGCCATGCGACCCGCGCGGCCTGCTTTTCGAGCGTGGCGAAATCTCTCGCCTCGAAGTGCGCGAGCCGTACCAACACGCGACTGGCCATGCGCGACCACAGATTCACGGCGAGCAGCTGCGGGGCCGTGGCATCGAAGCCCACCCCGGCGGCGCTGCGTTCGCGCACCGGTATCCCGAGTACCCCGAGTTCGCGTTCGATAAAGGGCGCGAGCCCGGGTGCCGCAATGGCAAAGGCATCGAACGTCGGTGACGCCGATGGCGGCTCCCGGAGGGCCGAGGGCGGCTTCGCGATGCCCGAAGACTGCGGTGCAGGTGCTGATGGGCTGATCGGCCGAGCCGGAGCTGGACGATAGGTCTTACGCGGCTTGGACACTCATATCGCGACGCCGGCGCACCGTCATCGGCGACGTGGAGCCGCGGGCGAGGAGGAGTTGCCAGAACTCCTCGACATCGAGTGGCGGCGCGAAGAGGAATCCCTGACCGAGCTCGCAACCGAGCTGCAACAGGTGTCCGCGCTGTGCTGCCGTCTCGATACCTTCCGCCACAGTACTCATCTGCAGCGTCTCACCCAGGGCCACGATCGCGCGTGCCAGTACCGGTCCTTCGCCTCCGTTATCGATGTCATCCACGAACGTCTTGTCGATTTTGAGCATGTCGACGGGATAACGTTGCAGGTAGCTGAGGGAAGAATAACCGGTTCCGAAGTCGTCGATAGCCACCGAGATGCCGAGCGTCTTGAGCGCCGTCAGACGCACGAGCGACAGCTCCGTATTCTGCATCAGCATGCTCTCCGTGAGTTCGAGCACCAGCTGGCTGGGGTCGAGCCCCGAATCGTGCAGGGCGTCGCGCACGTCGTCCACGATCCCCGGTTCCTGCAGCTGACGCCCCGAAAGATTCACGGTGATCCGCAAAGGCACGCCACGTTCGTCCGTCCACTGTTTGGCCTGGCGACAGGCGCGACGCAGCACATAGCGCCCCAACGTGACGATCAGCCCCGTTTCCTCCGCGATGGGAATGAAAACCGCCGGCGGAACGGCGCCGCGGTCGCGGCACATCCACCGCACCAGCGCTTCCGCGCCAACGATGTCGCCCGTGCTCAGCTCAACAATGGGCTGGTACTGCAGAAAGAACTCTTCGCGCTCCACCGCCCGACGCAGGTCCGCCTCCACCACCAACCGTTCCAGCGCCGCGGTATGCATTGCCGGCTCGAACACCACCGCCTGTCCTTTCCCTCGCGTCTTGGCTACGTACATCGCCACGTCTGCATTGCGCACGAGATCATCGGCCGTCTCACCGTGCGCGGTCTGCGCGATGCCGACGCTGGCCGTGACGAACACTTCCTTGCCGCTCAGGAGGAAGGGCCGGGCCAGTGAGACACGGATACGTTCGGCGATCTCCAGCGACTCGGCTTGATCGTGCGAATTCTCCACCAGGACCGCGAACTCGTCGCCGCTCAATCGCGCGAGCAGGTCACTGTCGCGCACGCTGGAGGCGAGCCGGCGCGCCGCTTCGACCAGCAGACGATCGCCGGCGGCATGCCCAAGCGAATCATTGACGTTCTTGAAGTTGTCGAGGTCGAGAAAGAGTATCGTGACCGGTGACTGCTGCCGTTTCGCCCGTGCGAGCGCGTTCCCCACCTGATAAAGGAACAGGGAGCGGTTGGCGAGATCGGTGAGCGCATCATGAAACGCCTGATGCATGTACTGCTGCTTGATGACGCTCTGCTCCGTGACATCCCGGGTATTGAGCACGAGTCCGCGAATCACCGACTCCTGCAAGAGATTCGTCCCCACGTTGTCCACCGTCATCCAACCACCCTTGGCATGCGCGATGCGCCACTCCTGTTTGCGCGATCCCGGAGCGACCTTGGCACCGCTCACCACGTCGCGTGTACGGGCAAGCTCCTCGAGGAACTGGCCTGCCGCCTCCACATCTTCGGGGTGCAGCAGGGCGCCGATGTTGGTGTTCACGAGCGTTATCGGGTCGTGCCCAAGCACCGCCAGCATCGAAGGGCTTACATAACGGATCGTGCCGTCGGTGTCGAGGATCGTGATGACATCGCTCGAATGCTGCACGAGCGCCTGAAATCGCGCCTCGTTCTGCTTGGCCGCTGCTTCGGTAAGCGCACGAACCACTTCACGCGTGGAGGCGAGCTGACGGGCGAACGCAAGGACGGTGAGCACCACCACGCCGAACACGAGCCCCAACAGCGGCTGCGTGCCTTGAGCGTGCGCGAGTCTGAGCAGCAGCACGAAACCGGGGAGCACGGCCACGTACGGAATCAGGTGTGACGGTGAATGGTCGTGACGTGTCTGCGTGCGCACGGCCCGTTGCATCACGGTCACGCAGCTCACCCATCCCGCAGCGGCGATGACGGCGTGACTGAGCGGTATCGTCAGATGGAGCCATCCCGGCAGCGCGCCACTCCAGGCCATCTCGACTACCGCCGCTCCGTGCGCGACAAACGCGATCGTCAGGGCCACGGCGACGACGAGGAGCACGTTCGCCCGATGGTGCAGTACGGTGCGACGCCAGAGCACTGCCACCACCAGAATGAGAATCAGCTCGACGGTGGTGAGCAGATGGAGCAGCACAAACGTCATGGTCCAGGACGCGACGGGCGGCGCCTGCACGGTGGTGTAATCGTACCAGCCCACCAGCATGCCCCCGACCGCCACGGTCGCGATATCGAGCCACAGCTTGCTCTGGTCCACCGCGTTCATGGGCGCATTGGGGAGTTGCAGCAGCGCCAGGAGCAACACGACGCCGCTGAGCAGCGACGCGAAAAGCCCGGCGGTGTCCGATATCAGCGAAGCGGGGTCGCTTCCCTGACCAGCGCCAAGCGCGATCAGACTGAAAACCGTGCCAAGCGTCATCGCGCTGGCAGTGATTCGCCAGAATCGTCGGGTCCGATGATCGAGGGCCGAATCGAAGCCGGCGCGCAGCGCGATGCACGCCGCAAGGGCGGTCACGATTCCCGCCACAGAATGCCGAGCAAGGAGCGACGCGTGCGCCCCCGGCGCGCCGAAGATCGGTGCACCCCCTGCGAGCCACGTCAGAATGCACGCCGTGACGACAATCAGCGACACCAGGATCGCACGATCCCATCCCGCACCGAAAACAGCAGCGGGAATTGCCGGCAGACTCTCGAGAGAACCTCGAAGTCCCGGCGTCAGCGTCGGTTCCGGTCGACGCACGGAGGCATCGGCTGGTGCGGGCATCATCAGCGGCAAAGGTGGGCATCCGACAAAACGTCAAGACAGTGACGCTCGCCGACCCGCGCCGTCACGCCACTGGCGTGTTTACCGGATCACGCGGTTTGCGGGAGTCAGCCGGCGCAGGTCGCGTCTTCGCCGCGCGGCGCTTCCAAACGATGCGGAAGGCCAGCAGCGCTGCGAAAAGCACTGCATAGATGATCGGCTGTGTCACGTCTTTCTTGACCGCAAAGTAGAAGTGCACGCTCCCCGCCACCGCCGAGACATAAACCAGCCGGTGCAAGGTCGTCCATCGCTTGCCGCCGAGCCACCGGATCGAGCGCTTGGTGGAGGTGAGCGCGAGAGGAATCATCAGGGTGACGGCGAGCAGCCCCGCCGTGATGTACCAATGTTCCACGACGTCCTTGAGGATCTCGTCCCAGTCGAAGAACCAATCGAGTACCATGTATACCGAGAGATGTGACAGGGCGTAAAAAAACGTGGCCAGCCCCAGGAAGCGACGCTGCGGCACCAGCCAGCCCCACCCGGTGAGGCGCATCAACGGCGTCACGGTAAGCGACGCGGCCAGCAGACGTAGCGCCCACCGTCCGGACTCCCGCTCGAGTTCCTCGATCGGATTGGCCCCCAGCTGGTCTGTGAGCAGCGCCGTGATCAGATACGCCGCAGGGGCCAGAACGGCCAGCCACAGCACCGGACGGACACCACGCCGCACAAGCGGTTCGGCGCGGGAGAGCGTCGTGGAGGTCACGGGGAACGGCAGGCCGGCGTCAGTAGAACTTCCGAAGGTCCATGCCGCTGTACATCGAGGCTACCTGGTTTGCGTACCCATTGAAGGGAAGCGTCGCGACCTTGAGGAACTGCCCGATCCGCCGTTCCTTCGCCTGGCTCCAGCGCGGATGATCCACTGCCGGGTTCACATTTCCGTAAAATCCATACTCACTGGGAATTGCGTCATTCCAGGTGGTTTGCGGCGACTTATCGGTGAAACGCAGCTTCACGATCCCCTTGATCCCCTTGAAGCCATACTTCCACGGCACCACGAGGCGCAGCGGCGCGCCGTTTTGGTTGGGGAGCGCCTTGCCGTACATCCCCGTGGCGAGCAGGGTGAGCGAATTCATCGCCTCGTCCATGCGCAGTGCTTCCCTGTACGGCCACGGCAGCACGGAGCGCGCCTGACCGGGCATCCGCTGTGGGTCGTACAGCGTAGTGAACTCCACGAACTTGGCACTCGGCAACGGCTGACAGCGCGCGATCACGTCTCGCAACTGCACCCCCTGCCACGGAATCACCATCGACCACGCTTCGACGCACCGGTGACGATAGACGCGGTCCTGCACGGCGAGCTTACCCACGAGGTCATCGAAGGAAAACGGACGCGGCGTCTTCACCATGCCCTCCACGTTCACCGTCCACGGCATGGGACGGAACTTCTTCGCCTGTTCCTTGGGGTCTTCTTTCCCGGTTCCGAACTCGTAGTAATTGTTATAGCTCGTGGCGTCATCTTCATCGGTGATCTTTTCGTCCTGTGTCAGCCCTTCAGCCGGTGCGCACGCCATCGCTGGCAACGCGGTGGGGGCGATCAGCCCGCCGAGCGCCAGGGCCCCGGCGGTTTCCATGAAGGAACGCCGGTTGATATAGCTGGATTCCGAGGTGATCTCGGACGACGGGATATCATCGGGTCGGCGGATGTGCATGAGGCAGTCGGGTGGGGGATGAGCTGCAGATCGGGAATGGTAGCCATCGGAACGTCTCCCGGTTCCCGACCGGAGCGATTCGTGTGGAAGGTACCGCTACAGAAACCGGACGCGCTTGACCCGTTGAGCGTATCACCATTGCATTGGGGCATGCCCGATTCCGCCGCTGATACTCTGCCCCCGTCGCTTGCCCGAACGTTGCGTCAGTTCCGGATGCTCGGTCGCGAAGACAAAATGCAGGCGCTACTCGGCTGGTCGAGAAAGCTCGAACCGCTCCCCGAGCGACTGGCGGCGCTCGACCGAACCACGTTCACGGTACCCGAATGCCAAACCCGGGTGGACATTTTCCCGGAGCGCAACGCCGACGGGTCGCTACACTTCTACGCAGACGTGAACGCCCGGCAGTCGCCAACGGTAGCGGCGGTCCTGGCGATCACCTTCGCCGCCGTGAATGACGAACCGCCGGCGGTCACTCTGGCCCTTCCGGCGGATTTCGTGCGCATGCTGATGCAGGATATCGGTCTCGGCGCGCGCGAATCCGGGCTTGCCGCCATGGTGGCCCGCCTCAAACGCTACGCCACCGACCTCGCCGTCTGACGCGGTCTGTCCCCTTCTCTCGTTCTCCTTACATGCCGATCACCATTACTGTCCGCAAAAACGGTTCGCTCGGGATTTCTGCCGAAGACGCCGCCCAGATTACGCTCGTTGATAGCCAGGGACAGGTCATTCCGCCGCGCGCGGAAGGGCGCCCGATGTCGCTGTGTCGCTGCGGCGCCTCCAGCGTGAAGCCGTTTTGCGACGGTTCGCACAAGGAGCTGGGCTTCATCGATCCCACCGACCCGATGGACGCCCCGGCGGTCTGATGCGGCAGCTGTTGCGCAACGCGGCGAGTTGGTGGGCGTGGACGGAGACGGTACTGATAGTGATCCTGGGGACGCCGGTCGTGGCACTCATTTTTGCTGTGACCGCTCCCTTCGATCCCGGCCGTTACGCGGCCGGGCGCGCCTTCCGGCTGGTGGGGGTCACCGCCTTGCGACTGAACGGGCTGTGGCGCTTTACGGCGCGCGGGACGCTCGCGGATTCGCGGCGCCCGTACGTCGTGGTGGCCAACCACGAGTCGTACGCCGACGTCTTTCTGATCAGCTGCTTTCCATGGGAAATGAAGTGGCTCAGCAAGGATACGATGTTCAAGATTCCCTGCATGGGCTGGATGATGCAGATGGCCGGCGACGTGCGACTCGTCCGCGGCAACCGTGACTCCGCCGCCGACGCGATCCTGCAGTGCCGTGACCGGCTGGCGAAGAAGGTGTCGGTCATGATTTTTCCGGAAGGCACGCGCTCACGCGAATGGGAGATGCTCCCCTTCAAGGACGGCGCGTTCCGCCTGGCGATCGAGTCGGGCGCACCAATTCTTCCGATTGCCGTCGCGGGCACCCGCCATGCCATGGCCAAGGGGACGTTCCGATTCCAGCGCGCTCGCGCCCTGGCGCAGCTGCTCGAACCCATCAATACCACGGGACTTACGATGGCCGACCTGCCGATGCTCAAGCAGATGGTGCGTGAGCGCATCGAGCAGGGGCGGCGCGTATTGGCCGGCGAACTCGGAGTACGCATTCCGGCGCCCGCTGAGCGGGCCGTCATCGCCTGAGACGCGCACATCATGCTCGTCGCACCGGATAGCGAAGCCTCGCTCGACGACCGGCTGTCCACGCCGGACGATGCCACCATCGCCGCGATGGCGTCGCTCGATGGCGACGTACTGATTCTCGGGGCCGGTGGCAAGATGGGGCCAACCCTGGCACGTATGGCGCGACGTGCGATCATCGATCGGTCACGCCGTGTGATTGCCGTGTCGCGCTTCAGCGATCCTGCCACCGCACTCGCCCTGGAAGCGCACGGCGTGACGGTGGTGCGCGCCGATCTCGCCGATCCGGCAGCGGTACGACGCCTTCCCGATGCCGCGAATGTACTCTGGCTGGCCGGGCAGAAGTTCGGCACCACCGACGATCCGGTGGGCACGTGGACGCACAACGTGGTGGCGGCGGTGCACGCCGCCGAGCGATATGCGGGATCGCGCATCGTCTGTTTTTCGACGGGCAATGTGTACGGGCGCACTCTCGAGTCGGGTGGTGGTTCGCGCGAGAGTGATGCGCTCAACCCCGATGGCGAGTACGCGGCCTCCTGCATCGGTCGCGAGCGCGTGTTTGCGAGCGTGTCCCGGCGCAACGGCTCGCGACTGCTGCTGTACCGCCTGTTTTACGCCTGCGACCTGCGCTACGGCGTGGTCACCGAGCTTGCGCGCCAGGTTCTGCACGGCGCCCCCATCGGGCTCGACACGCCGCAGGTCAACGTGATCTGGCAGGGAGACGCCAACCGGCTCGCGTTGCGCGCCCTGAGCGTGGCCGATGCGTCGGCGGTGGCGTTGAATGTCACGGGCAGCGCGGTAGCGGTGCGCGACCTGGCTCGGATGATCGGCGACGTGGCCGGGATGGCGCCGATATACATCGGCGACGTCGGTACGCACGCCCTCACCGCGAACGTGTCGAAGCTCGAGGCGCTGCTGCCGTACACGCCGCTGCCCTTACCCACGCTGTGCGCCTGGGCCGTGCAATGGATACGTGACGGCCATCGCCTGTTGCACAAGCCCACCAGGTTTGAGGTGCGCGATGGGCGCTTCTGATCGTCCGCCATTTCCGGATGTACGAGGTCATCTGGCCCGAGGACAGGTGATACCGGCACATCCGCTGGCGCTCACGCCGTCCCGCACCCTCGACGAGCGGTATCAACGTGCGCTCACGCGTTATTACGTGAGTGCGGGCGCGGGCGGCATGGCGGTGGGTGTGCACACGACCGGCTTCCCCATTCACGACGCAAAGATCGGGCTGTACCGTCCGGTGCTCGAGCTGGCCGCGGAAACGGCCACCGACGCACTTGGCGAGGATCCGCGCCCGTTCGTGCGTGTGGCCGGCTTGCTCGGCAACAGCGCGCAGGCGCTGCGTGAAGCGCAGATCGCGTTGGCGCTTGGCTATCACTGCGGGCTGTTGTCGCTCGGCGCGTGGCGCGAGTCATCGGATCGCGACATTCTCGCGCATTGCCGTCGCGTAGCAGACACGATTCCGCTCTTCGGCTTCTACCTGCAGCCGACGGTGGGTGGTCGTCGCCTGTCGTATGCGTTCTGGCGCGAGTTCGCGGAGATTCAGAATGTGCTCGCGATCAAGGTGGCGCCCTTCGACCGCTACGCCACGCTGGACGTGGTGCGCGCATTGGCGGATGCGGGCCGCGACGACATTCAGCTTTATACCGGCAACGACGACGCAATCGTGCCGGATCTCGTTACCGATGTGCCCGTGTTCAGCGGAGGACGCGCGTATACGCGGCACTTCGTTGGTGGATTGCTTGGCCAGTGGGCGGTGTGGACGCGTCGCGCCGTCGCGATGCTCGAAGAGATCCGCACGTGGCGCGCGTCGGGTGCCGATGGTGTGCCGCGCGATTGGCTCACACGCGGCGCGGCGCTCACCATGGCCAACGCCGCCGTGTTCGATGCCGCGAACGGCTACTCCGGATGCTTGCCGGGCATTCTCGAGGTGCTGCGCCGTCAGGGCCTGGTGCGCGGCACGTGGACGTTCGACATCCACGAACAGCTGTCGCCGGGGCAGGACGAGCTTATTACGCGGATGACGGCGATGTATCCATTGCTCGCGGACGACGACTTTGTCGCAGAGCGGTTGGATGGCTGGCTGCGGTGATTGCCGCGGTACGTCAGCGCAACAACCGCGCGTGCCAGCTCGCCGCCGCCGGTTGCTCGAATCGCGCACGCCATTCGCCTACGGTACCGACGGTGGTGTCGAATACACTTGTAGCGGCGCTGACGGCGCCGGAGGTGGAAGCGCGCCCGAACGCGTCGCGATTACCGACGGCCACCGCGCCATTCGCCTCGCGCCAGAAGACGCGACCGCCGCCCACCATGCTCGTACCGATCGCCGTCTCGCTCGACGCGAGCACGCGGAAGAGTCCGTCAATGGAACAGCCCGAGGCACCCGTGGCCGCTTCGTCTACCGCGATGGCGAGAAAATGATCGTCGCGCCACTCGCGCGCGCACACCAAAGGCATCCCATGCGCCGCCCACTGCGCGAGGTGTTGATCAACCCGCTGCAGCAGCGTGTCACGCGCTGCGCCCGTCACGGGCGCAGCGGCACCGAACACCCATAACCGGGCATCGTCGGGGAAATCAGCGAACTGAGTGATCGGCATGTGCTCGAATATGGAGGGTATTACGGCTTCGCGGCGCCCGGGAGCTGCAGCAGCGGCATCGCGCCACCGGTCACCTGCGGCATCTGCCCATTCCACCGTTTGGCCATCTCGTACTGCACGAGACTTCCGGTTATGCTGCGCGACAGCAGTTCGTTCGCCTTTGCCTGTGCTTCGGCTTCCGTGAGAATCGCCTTCGCGCGTCCGGCCGCCTTGATGCTGTCACCCTGAGCCTGAAAGGTGTTCTTCTGCAACTCGTTCTGCGCCGTGAGCGCCTGCTGTTGCATCACGTTTTTGAGCGAGATGGCATCCATGACCGCCTTGGGAGCGCGGAACTCGTTGAGCGTGAACTGCCGCACGTCGATGCCATACGGATCGAGACGCTTCTGTAGCAGTGCCTGGGTCTCCGTGACAGCTTGCGCCTTTTTCGGTCCGAGGATCGCGGCAATCTCTTCGTTTCCCACGACTTCCTGCAACGATTGTCGAATCGCCTGACGGATGTAGCCATGCGAGATCGTTTGCACGTCGGTGCGAAAGGTCTGATACAACGCCGGCACCTTGTCCGCGCGCAACTCGAACGACATGGATACGTCGAGCGACAGCGGCTGCCCTTCGACCGAGTTCACGTTGATCTCGTCGTTGGACTCCGATCCCTCGGTCATTTCACGCGTGAGCACCAGCGTCTGCATGAAGGTGGGATACTCCTGAATCTGCGTCATCAGCGGATTCCGGAGATGGAAGCCGGGGCCAAGGGGCACGGGGTCCACCCCGCCGCCGCCGCGGTGGATCACGATCCCCACGTGGCCCGGCTCGATATAGGCGACGCTGGGCCGGACAAGCATCAGGAGCACGAGAACGACCACCACGGCGGCAACCAGCTTCTTCACCAGCCCGGAATTATCTCCGCCTCGCGGCCTGTTCGTCAGGGAGCCGCGCATCGAGCTCCGCAGCCCGTCGAGTGTGTCATTCAGCGATGTGGCCATAGACAGCCTCCTTGTAGCAATGAGGGCAGAACGGTTCACCGGTCGGCAGACGAACGAGATCCGCGTCGCGCTGCAACCCGTGTACGAGACAGGTCAGATCGGCCTGTTTGTCGATGCGCTTGCGATTGGCCGTTTGCCGAAGCCGACGACCCAATGGCGTGATGCCGAGCGCAGTAATGACGAGAGCGACCACTACCGCCAGCAAGGCGATGAGGAGGACGCTCTCGAGCAGTATAACGTTCATGATGAAGGATACTACGTAACCATGGCCGTGCGGGTGTCAGCTGCTTTCCGGTTGTCCGAACAGCAGCTGCACCAAGGCCGCATCCGCTGGCGGCACAAGCAGATAGACGTGATCTCCGGCTTCCAGGCCAATGGCGTCGGCCGGCGTGAGCAGCTTCGGTCCGCGGATCACGAGAATGGCCGATGTGGACGACGGGAGCGGCACGTCGGCGAGGTGCGAGCCGCAGACGGGAAGCGCGTCGTCGAGATAGTACGAGCGGATGTCGCTTTCGAATGGCGATTGCCCCTCGAACTCGAGCAGTGCCGGAGCCGAGGGGGGCTCTGCGCTATCCACCCGCAGCCATTTGGCCACCCACGGTACGCTCGTCCCTTGCAACGCGGCGTTTACCACCACGATGACGAACACCACGTCGAAGATGCGGGTTGCATTGGGCACCTGCATGATCACAGGAAGCGTCGCAAGCACGATCGGCACCGCCCCGCGCAGCCCCACCCATCCCACAAAAGCGACTTCACGCGGACGGTAGCCGAAGGGGACGAGGCACAGCACGACCGCGAGGGGCCGGGCATACAGCGCAAGGCCGAGCGCCAGCCCGAGGCCGATCGCCCACACCTTCGCGATGCGCGACGGGTACGCGAGAAGCCCGAGCAGTAAGAACATCGCGATCTGGCTGAGCCACGCCAGCGTATCGTGCACGCGCAGCACGCTGAGCTTGTACGGCAATCGGTCGGCGCCGATCACGATGCCGGCGATGTACACGCTCAGAAGTCCGCTGCCCTTGAGCAGCGCTGGAATCGCGAAGGCCAGACTCGCCGCGGCGATGGTAAATGCCGGAACGAGTCCGCTCGGACGTATTGGAAACCGCTGCAGCATGTCCCGCGCAAGGCGTCCGATCACCACCCCCGCCGCCGCACCAATCGCCAACTGCAATCCCACGGCGAGCGCGGTGCGCCATATGGAGAGCTCGGTGGTACCGATCACCACTTGCACCACCACGGCGGTGAGGATGAAGGCGATCGGATCGTTCACGCCGGATTCCACCTCGAGCGTCAGCCCCACGCGTCGCTTGAGGTGCACTCCCGAGGCACGCAGTACGGAAAAGACCGCCGCCGCGTCGGTGGAGGACACAATCGCGCCGATCAGCCACGCCGTGGACCAGGGCAGCCCGAAGACATGTGCCGCCGTGGCCATGAGCGCTGCCGTCGTTACGACGCCCACGGTGGCGAGCATTGCCGAAGGCGCCAGCACACCGCGCACCGACCCCATGGTGGTGTTCAATCCGCCGTCGAACAGAATGAAGGCGAGCGCGATGGTACCGAGCCACAGCGCGATCTCGTAATCGGCGAATTCAATCCGGCCAATCCCTTCGGCGCCGGCGAGCATGCCGATGCACAGAAAGACGAGCGTGAGTGGCACGCCGGTGCGCGTCCCGGCGCGACTGAAGAGCACGCTGACCCCGAGCAGCAACCCGAAAGTGAGCAGCAGCGCGGCGGGAGTGGTGAGCGGAAGCGTGGGCATTTTCGAAAGTACGGCACTGCCTGGGCCACTCACACCCCACGGCGGATATCAGCTCACGCGCCGAGTTCGAAGCGCAGCATCTGTTCGAGCTTCGGCAATCGCCAGTGAAAGCCCGCCTGCTCCAGCACCCGCGGCGTGACGCGTTGACTGGCGAGCACGGTAAGGTTGGCCATCTCCGCGCCGAGAAGGAGGCGCAGCGCGAAGGCGGGGGCAGCGGCCACCGACGGACGGTGCAGCACGTCGGCCAGCATCTTCGTGTACACGATGTTCGTGAGTGGCTCGGGCGCCACGAGATTTACGGGACCTCGCACGTCGTCGCGCATGAGGCAGAAGTGGATGGCCCCGATCTCGTCGTCGAGCGCGATGGGACTGATCCACTGCGTCCCCGGGCCCAGCGTCCCGCCCGCGCCAACCTTGAACAGCGGCGCCTGCGTGCCGAGCGCACCGCCGGCCGCACCCTGCACGATCCCCGTTCGCAGGTGAACAACGCGAATTCCCGCCGTTTCGGCCGGGGCAGTGGCGCCTTCCCACGCCCGTCCCACTTCGGCGAGATAGTCGCTGCCAAGCGCGCTGCGTTCGTCGAGGACTTCGTCGCCGCGGCTGCCATAGATGCCGATCGCCGAACCGCTGAGCAACACGCGAGGCGTGCGGTCGAGCTGTGCGAGCGTGTGCGAGAGCAACGACGTCCCTTCTACCCGACTCGATTTGATCGCGGCGCGATGTTCGGCGTTCCAGCGCGACGCAATTGAGGCACCGGCGAGATGAATGACGGCATCGACCCCTTCGAGCGCGCGCGGATCGAGCTGTCCGCGTGCCGGATTCCACTGGACATCCACCACCCCGGGTTGCAGGGCTCCACGACCGATGCGCACGACCTCGTGCCCACCTGTAGAGAGAAAGGCGGACAGTTGCGTGCCGATGAAGCCGCTTGCTCCGGTAATGGCAATGCGCAGCCGCGGGCGATCGGCAAACTGCGCATGGCGTTCCAGGTCACCGGCCATCACCGCATGCCGATACGTGAACACGCGAGCGAGTGTGTCTTCGGCGTATCCGCCGCCGGCCATCTGCCCAAGCGCGCCCAGCGGCAGCGCATACGCGATGTGATCCTCCAGCTCGCTCGCGCTGGCGCCATCGGCACGGAAGGCATGCGTGTGCACCCAATGCGCGAAGGGGCCTCTCACCATCTCGTCGCGGAACTGCGCATTGGCGATGTAGTCGCGATGCGTCATGACCCACGTGGTGGGCACCGGGCCGGCGTGCACCTGCAGCACGACCTTGGCACCGTTACGGATACCCCCCGTCTGCTCCAACACCTTCGGACGGTCCCATGGGGGTGACAGCCGTTGGAAGGCTCCGGGTCGCTCATGCCACGCGAACAGAGTTTCCACAGGCACGGGAACGCGGATACTGCGACGAAACTCCTGCATAGCCACCTGCGCGATGAACTGCTGAACCTGCTACCAATTGCCGCCGTCTTCCAGATCGAGCACGCGCCAGCAATACCAGCTGCCAACGCTGGCCCAAGGCCGCCAGTTCCGCGCCAGCTTCTCGAGACGCTGCGCATCGGGAAGCGCCCTGGTGCGGTAAATGCGCTGCGCACCCTTTCGTACCCCCAGGTCGAGCACGGGAAGCACATCGGGACGGCCAAGCCGAAACATGAGAAACATCTGCGCGGTCCACGGGCCGATGCCACGAACAGGGACGAGCGCTTCGATGACGGCTTCGTCGCTCATGCCGTCCAGGGCGTGCAACGGCAGGCGCCCGTCGAGCACGTGTTGCGCCAGATCGCAAATGGCGGCGGTTTTCGCGGCAGAGAGTCCGCAGGCGCGCAGGGTGGCCGCATCGTGCGCGAGCACCTCGTGCGGTGCAGGTGGCTGATTGCCGCTCCCGCACTGTACCACGAATCGCCCGTAGATCGTGGACGCGGCGGCGCCGGAGAGCTGCTGAAAGACGATCGCGCGGGCGAGGTGATCGAAGTGCGTGCCGTCCTGGCGTGCGACGAGCGTGCAGGGCCCTACGCGATCGATTGCAAGAGCCATCCGGGCGTCGCCCGCGCGAAGCGCCGCGACGGCGCTGGCGAGGCGGCGGGACGTGAGCGGGACGTGCACCATCGGCGCGAGCACCACCGAACTCATGCCTACGTGCTCACATGCTCAGGCTGAACATGATGTGCGCTTTTGGCGTGCCGGGGAGCATCAGCCAAGGCTTCGTGCTTGAGGGCGTGGTGGAGAGCCCCGTGCTCTCGGTGGTGGCAAAGGGGATGTAGACTACAAACAGTGCATTGCCCTTAGTGACGGTTCCGGTCGTCGCGTCGAAGGCGTCTTTGGGGCCGAAGATCTGATAGAGTGAGGCCGGCTGCGTAGGCATCTTCAGCTTGCTCGCTTTCACTTCAGCGTATCGCATCGTATCTACCTGAGCCCCTTTGACCCCTTGCGCGCGCAGCGCACGTCCGCGCGCCATGAAGGGCTCCATCGCCTCGTGGTAGCAGGAGACGTGGAACTGGTCGTCCGCCGGGTCATCCGCGAGGCACAGCATGCCGTTTTTCGAAGGGCGGATCAGCTCGAGCTGGCCGGCGCGCCTGTAGCCCATCACACCCGCTCCCTCGCGCATTTCCCTGGGTAACGCCTGGATCGCTGCGGTGATTTGTTGTCCAGCATCCGGAACGGCCTGTGCCGTTCCGGTGGACGCCGCAAGTACCAGCGCCGCCGCAGCTACGGACAAGCGAGTTGGCAGAGAGGACATACAGACTCCTGATGAGAGACCGGACCGGTGCCGTGCGATCGGCGACTTCACATAGCATATTGTACTGATTTCATGGCCCATTCCACAAATGCCGTGCTCCCCGAAGATTCGTTACCGCGCGTTGTGCAGAAAATGGTGCACGACCTGAACAACTTTTCCACGGTGATCCGCACGTACAGCGAGCTGCTGCTGGCGGACCTCCCCGAGGATTCCACACATCATGCGGACGTCCGGGAGATCAATCAGGCCACCGACGAGATGGTGCGATATCTCCAGCGCGTCATGCGCTTCACCCGGGCTCCCGCGATGCGCCGCGTGAACGTGGATATTGTCGGGGGTGTCGATGACGCGATCGCCGCCATCGAACCGGGATTCCGGGGTCTCACTGTGTCCGCGCAAGGAAGCGCGCGTGACGCGGTGCATGCCGACGTCACGTGGTGGCGTGAGGTCATGATCGAATTGCTCCGGAATGCCTGCGAGGCGTCACCGGTAAACGCCGCAGTGCTCATCGAGATCATGCGCGATGTCGCAGGACGGCGCGTCATCGTGCGCGTTATCGATGCGGGGCCCGGCTTTCCCCCGGCGGTGCACGAGGACGCCGCCGAGCCGTTCGTGACCACAAAATATGACGTGCGGGGAGCGGGGCTGGGACTCACCATTGTGAACGCCTTCGTGAGGGCGATCGAGGGGTCACTGTCCTGGTCGCGCGAGACGACCGCGGCAGGCGAGCGCACCGTGGTCACCCTCGCACTGCCGACGGTCAGGCCGTTGTGATACGCACGGCGAGCAGCAGTGCCTCCGCGATGCGGTCGAGAGGAAGCACCTGGACCGCCGCATCGAGCTTCACCGCTTCTCGCGGCATGCCGTACACCACGCAGGTCTCCTCATTCTGCGCCACGGTGAAGGCTCCCGCCTCACGCATCATGAGCATCCCTTTGGCACCGTCCGCGCCCATACCGGTGAGCAGGGCGGCCACGGCATTCCGACCCGCACTGCGCGCTACGCTTTGAAAGAGCACATCCACGGCCGGCCGTTGATGGTGCACCTTGGGCCCGTCTTTCACCCGTGCCACCCACCGTGATCCGCTGGCCTGCACCACGAGATGCTTGCCTCCAGGGGCCACGAGGGCGAGTCCGGGCACCACATGGTCGCCATCTTTCGCCTCCTGCACGCGCATCGCGCAGAGCTGATCGAGCCGCTTGGCGAACGACCGCGTGAACTGCTCCGGCATGTGCTGCACTATCACCGTCCCCGGCGCATCCACCGGAAAGCGCCGCAGCAGCTGTTCAAGCGCGATCGTGCCACCCGTCGAGGCACCAAGCGCGATGATCTTGTTGGTGGCGTTGAGTGCGGCGATCCCGACCGCCGCGCCCGACGCACCGTCGTTGAACACCGTTGACGACGCGGCGGCCGCAGCGGGCTCCGCCCGTTTGACCACTCGCGCCTGCGACGCGGCGCGCACAGCGCGCGCGAGTTCCTCACCGAGATCTCCGGCAGAGAGCGCCGATCCGGGCTTGCCGATGACTTCCACTGCACCGAGTGCCAGCGCACGGAGTGCGGTTTCGCTGTTTTGCGGTGTCAGGGAGCTTACCACCACCACTGGCAGCGGGAAGTGCCGCATGAGCTTGGACAGGAACGACAGCCCGTCCATCCTCGGCATCTCGATATCGAGCGTGATGACGTCCGGCTGCAGCTGAACGATACGCTCACGGGCGACGTACGGATCGGTCGCGGTGCCCACCACGTCGATGTCCTCATGCCGCGACAGCGACTCGGAAAGTATACGTCGCACGAGCGCGGAATCGTCAACCACCAGCACGCGGATGGGTGCGGCGCGTGGTGAGGGACGCACCGGCGTTCGCAACGGGACACTCACGCCGCAGTCGCTTTGAGCGACGGCACGGCCTGCTCATCCGATGCAACGCGCGGCGCGAAATGGAAGAGCGAGACCTCAGCACGTCCCTGTTCGAGCCCGATCTCCACACGGGCCTGCGGCTCGTCGGCCGGACGGGCGGACACGTCACCACCCGCCGCAGACAGGTACGGCGCCTGCAGATGAAAGACGGCCTCTGCGCCGCAGATCGCGGGCAGCACATTGCCGCAGATCACGTTGGCGATCTCGCCGAAGGCATCGCGTTGCAACGGCGCCTGTCTGGCCCCCTGCTCGCCGAGCATGTTGGCGGCGATCGTGGGGAGCAGTGTCGACGATATTCGCACGATCAACCGACCGATCACGGGCCCGCGAAACTCCACCGATACGGCGACATCGAGCGGCGCCGCCGCCTGATCAGGAGTGAGCTCCTGATCCGGGAAAAGCAGCGCGAGCTCTTCAAAAGTCGCCGTCGTTGCTCGCGACAGGCACTGGACCATAGTACTCGACATCAGTCACTCCGGTAACACGCAAAATGGTATCGCGCAGGGTTTCCGGCGCGAAGGGTTTGTGCACGATGGCGGCGCCCAACTCCTGCAGCGCCGACAGACGTGTCTCACTGCCTTCCGTCGACACCACGATCACCGGCAGGGTGGCCGTATCCGGTGACGCGCGCAGCGTGCGGAGCATCTCCTCGCCGTTCATCACCGGCATGTTGATGTCAAGCAGCAGCAGATCCACCCAGGCCTCCTGCAGCATGAAGAGTCCTTCTTCACCGTTGGACGCCTCGAACATTTCTCCCAGCGGAAGTCCACTCATCCTGAGGGTACGCACGACCATCTGCCGCATGACGGCGCTGTCGTCGACCACGAGCACGTTGAAGGCCATGTTTGCTATGTTCCCTGTAGTTGGTCAGAGCCGGCACTCGGCGCCGTTGATCTTGAGCGTCACCGTACCCGTGCTCACCTCCACCCACATGGTTCTCGCCGTCTGCACGCCGCCGGTGTCGTGGGCGTGCACGAGCACACCGTTCTTCCACAGGAGCTTGCGCAGGGCGATCATGTTGCGCTTGCCGATCTGGAATCGATCCTCCTCCTCGCAGGTCCCGGCATGGGCGCCACCGGCGACCCGCACCTGCATGCGTTCCTTCTTCGCGCCAAGCTTGTAGCATTCCTTGAAGAGGAGGGGTACGCCACTGTCGATGAACATCGCCGGCTTGTCCTGCATCTTCCCGGGGTCGATGGTACCCGAGGGAAGCATGACGTGCAGGAATCCCGCGACGGCGACGACCGGATCGTACACGACGATCCCGAGACAGCTGCCCAGCGCATACGTGATCAACCGATCACCCGACGTACGCGACACCTTGAGATCGGCCACGCCGACCACCAGATCTCGCGCGCGAGACGCGGCCGAGGACTGAGCCAAGGCGGTCATGCTACTTCACGTAGACAGCGGGTTGCACGTACCGGAATCGGTGTGTCAACCCGGTCAGGCTTTCCGAATGCCCGACAAAGAGGTGCCCGCCGGGACGCAGCAGCGCCCAGTAGCGTTCCACGAGCTGCTGCTGTGTCGTCTTATCGAAATAGATCATCACGTTGCGGCACAGAATGGCATCGAAAGGCCCCTGCATCGGCCATCGCTCCATCAGGTTGAGCCGTGCGAAGTGTACGAGTTTCCGGAGCATCGGCCCCGACTCGTATTGCTCGTGTCCCTGCGCATCCGTGTGCTTGATCCAGTACTTTCTGAGCCACTCCGGTGGGACGTCGCGCATGAGCTCTGCCGTGTAGGTGGCCGCCTTGGCCGTGGCGAGTACGCGATGACTGATGTCGGTCGCCAGAATGCGCACCTCGCGCGATGCGATGGGACTCGCCGCTTCCTGGCACAGCATTGCGAGCGTATACGGTTCCTCGCCACTCGAACAGCCGGCACTCCAGAGACGCACCGGTCCGCTCAGCTGCGGAAGGATTTTTTCACGCAGGAGATCGAAATGCGACACCTCGCGCAGGAAGCTCGTCTTGTTTGTCGTCAGCACGTCGATCATTTCGGCGAACTCGCGCCGATCGGGCTGCGATTCCACCAGCGTCAGGTATGCGTCGAAATCCGGAACGCCCAGCTTGCGCAACCGTTTGGCCAGGCGGGCGCGAACGAGCCCTTCCTTGCCTTCGCGCATGCGAATCCCCGCATGTTCATAGAGCATCCCGGTGATGCGCGTGAACAGCGCGGGCGAGAGCTCGCATTCGGCGAAGAGCGGCGGTGATTGAAGCGGCATGAGTGGTGGGCGTGGCGTGGCGTAGGCGAACGATCAGCTTTCGTGCAGCTGCGCGGCTTCAAGCGCTTCGATCTCGCTGGTGCGTAAGACCCGATCGATGTCGAGCAGGAGCTTGACCCGCCCGCCGGACTTCGCAATGCCCAGCAGGAACTCCGTATGGATACCCGCGCCGAAGCTGGGGGCGTCCTCGATTTCCGCTTCGGCCACCGCTACCACTTCGCTGACGCGATCCACGACAATGCCGGTTTGTATGCCACGCATCTGTACCACGATGATACAGCTGTCCTGCATGCCATCAGTCTCCATGTCGAACTTGCGGCGCAGGTCCATGATGGGAATGACTTTGCCACGCAGATTGATGACGCCGCGCACGAAATCCGGCATGCGGGGAACGCGGGTGATCGGCTGCAGGCCGATGATTTCACTGACCTTCAGGATTTCCAGTCCGTATTCTTCGTCGGCGAGAAAGAACGTGAGGTACTTGCCGGCGCGGGCGAGGACGGCAGTGCTGACATTGGCCTGGGTGTTCATGGCTCACTCAGTGTGAAGGGTGGGTCCGGAAGCGAGGCACTCGCTTCCTGCGGAGTATCGGCGCGCCACTCGTGTCGCTACACTACGCAGCGAGATCGCGAACGTCGCGCCGTTCGCGGAGGTCGACGTACGGCAACTGGGGATCGGGACTTTGCACCAGCGCCACCGTTTCCGTGACGTCGAGAATGAGGCCGACGCGACCGTCCTGCAGGATGGCCCCACCGCTCACGCCGGGCACCTTGCCCAACCCGTCGCCGAGGGTCTTGGCCACCACCTGCTGCTGTCCGAGCAGGTCGTCGACGAGCAGCGCCGTGCGCCGTGCGCCATCGCCCACGATCATCAACAGTCCGTCGAGCGGCGAGTGCACCGCGTTGGGCACGCCGAAAAGGCGATGCAGAGGCACAATGGGCAACAGCTCGCCGCGCAAGAGCACGACTTCCCCTTTCCCCACCACCGTGGACAGCATCGACGGCTCCGGACGGAAGCTCATGTGGATGTGCGTGAGCGGGATAATGAAGCGCTCCTCGCCGACGCGAACCAGCATGCCGTCGGTCACGGCAAGCGTGAGTGGCAGACGGATGGCGAAGGTGGAACCCTGGCCGGGTGCGGAGGTGATGTCGATGCGGCCGCGTATGAGTTCGAGGTTGCGTCGCACGACATCCATGCCGACGCCGCGACCGGAGATATCCGTGATCTTGTCGGCGGTGGAAAAGCCGGGAGCGAAGATCAGGTTGAAGACATCGCTGTCACTCATCCCCTTGTCCGATTCGATCAAGCCTTTTTCGATCGCTTTCTGCACGAGCTTGTCGCGGTGCAGTCCGCGGCCATCATCGCGCAACTCGACCACCACGTTGCCAGAGGCATGGTACGCATGCAGGCGCACGAATCCCGACGGCGTCTTCCCCTGGCCTTCCCGTTCCTGCGGCGGCTCGACACCGTGGTCCACCGCGTTGCGCACCATGTGCACCAGCGGGTCGCTGAGCAGATCCACCATATTGCGATCGATTTCCACATCGTCGCCGTCGGTGATGAACTGCACCGTCTTACCGGCCTTCACCGAGGTGTCGCGGACCACGCGCGCCAGCTTCTGAAAAGTGGCCCGTAGCGGCACCATTCGCATCGACATGCTGAGGTCCTGCAGCTCGCGAACGATCTTCCCCGCGTGCGTGACCTTGCGCAGCAGGTCATGCTGTTTTGCCGTGCCGAAGTGGTCGTCTCCGGCGATCATGGATTGGGCGATGACCAGCTCGCCCACCATGTCGATGAGGCGGTCGAGACGGTCCGTGCGCACCCGAATCGTGGTGTCGGCGGTGCTGTCGGGGCGGGCCTTCGCTGGCGCGGCGGCAAGGCTGGCGCTCTCCGACAGCGCGGTCGGCTGTGCCGACACACCGTTGGCGTGCTGCTCCGGATCGTAACCGGCCAGCGCGTCGAGCAGCGCCTGGTAGCCAGGGGGCACCGGTAGCCGTCCGTCAGTCGCAAGCGCGGTGTGCACGACGCTGAGCAGCGCCTTCAACATGTCCGCGGCGCGCAACGATAAGTCGGCGCACCCGCGCGTATAGCGAATCTCCTTGTCGCGCACCCGGCTCAACAGCGACTCGGCCTCGTGCGCGAAGGCGGCCACGCGCGCGAGGCCGAGAAACGCCGACGTCCCCTTCACGGTGTGGAAGGCGCGAAACACGGTGTTCACCGCTTCTTCGTCGCCGGGATTCCCTTCAAGCTGGAGCAGCGCGTTCTCGGAGGCACTCACGCACTCCAGGCTTTCCGTGAGGAAGTCGGGAAGCAGATCCCGATCGGCGTCGTCAGGGAGCCGATCCACGTCGACGACGGCCATCGCGGGCGTCGCCTCCGCCACCGGTGTCGGGACGACGCCCGTTCGTGCCGTCACCACCGACGGCACCGTCACCACCGACGGCACCGTCACCACCGACGGCACCGACGGCACCGACGGCGCGAGGCCGTCGGCCGCGCGCATGGCGTCGTCGATCGCGGCGCTGACTTCCTGCATGGCGGCCACGCCGTTCGCGGCGGTTCCATTGATCAGGGTGCCCAGCACACGCGCCGCGCGGGCCACAAACGGCTGGGCCGTCAGGGGCACGCGGTTCTCGAAGGCCAGCGCAGTAAGCGCATCGCGCACGAGGGCGAGATCGGTGGTATCGCTGACCTCCAGCTGCATCAGCAGCATGGCGGCATCGTCAAGCGTGAGAGGGGTCACGGGCGTGCTCAGTGAATGATCAAACGTACAGCGCGCAGCGTTACGCCGCAGAGCTACGCACCGCAGTGAAAATCTCGTCCGCCAGCGCCTGGCGTCCCTCCGCATTGCGCGTGGTCGCATTCGGATCGTACGTGGTCTCTTCGGCCACCGTGATGGTGTCGATGCCATCGGCGTCGACATTGTGATCGAACAGCTTGGCGACGTCCAGCAGGCGCTGTTCCATCTCCACCAGGACGGCCGACGCATGGGCCAGCTGCTGCGAGGTGATATCCTGGAACTGCAGCGCGCCCATCATCACGAACAGCTCGTCGCGCAGGGTGGACCGGAGCCCCGACGCTTTTTCGCGATCCGGCACCGCTTCGGCGTCGAGGCGGTCGAGGTCGTCGACCATCTGCGTGGCTCGATCGCAGGCGTCCATGATGTTGATGGCCGCGTCTTCGGTCGCCGACGTGACTTCCCGGATCTTGTCGTGCGTGGTCTGAAACTTCTCGAGTGCCGTGGACTGCAGGGCTGCGCGGCTCTCGCGCAGGCGCTGCAACACCGTCATGATCTGGCTGTTCGCCTGCTCGAGGATCTGCGGCAGTTCGGAAAGCGAGATCATGGGAATCGCCAACGCCGTCTTGACGTCGCGCACATCATGTCCGTGGAGCTGATCGAGCTGGTTGTCGACCAAGCGCAAGGCCGCTTCCGAGTCGTAGAGCGCTTCACGCGTACGGGTGCTGGTCATGGGGGCACTCCTCAGGCTGCAGCTGCGGGCAGCAGTGCATCGATTTTTTCCTTCAACACCTGTGGCGTGAAGGGTTTGACGATGTAGTTGTTGACGCCCGCTTCCATGGCTGTAAGGATATCTTCCTTGACCGAGCGAGCGGTGACCATGAGGATCGGCACGTGCCGTCCATCGTCGCGGGAGCGGAGCACCTTGGCGAATTCGGTGCCGCTCATGTTGGGCATGTTCCAGTCGGTGATCACGAAGTTCACCGAGCTGTCGAATTTGGCGAGCGCTTCCTGACCGTCACCGGCTTCGACGGTGTCGCTGTATCCGATTCGCTGAAGCGAATTGATCACGATGCGCCGCATGGTCGCGGAGTCGTCCACCACTAGAAACTTCATGCCACCGATCTCCTGATCGCGCCGGTCTGGGAAGAAATTGAGGGACTCAGAGATCGCCGCGCGTCAGGATGCGACGCGCCACCTGGTCCACGATATCGAGCGAGTTGTACGCGCCGGTAAGCGCTTTCGTGCGCAACTCGGCGATCCGCTCGGGGTTGAGCCCCTCGCTGTGATCGGTGGCGAGCTGACGACCCGCGTCCGAAATCCGGACGGAGTCGGACTTGACCGGCTTCGAGGCCGGGACCGGACTGATCTCCTGCGTTCGCGACACGGCGGGGGGTGCTGCCGGCGTCGAACGGATCGGATCGAGATGACTACCGTTGATGCGCATAGAGTTTCCTCCTCCTATACTGGACTATCGGCCGCCGGATGCCGCAACTTGAGTATCCGGTCTTGCCTGCTGTACCCATGATCGTGCGCGATCCTGATAAATGCTGTCAATGCAACAGGTTGAGCTGCCGGGAGCCCGGGGCCTGCGGTTCCGTAGGCGGGTGGATGTAGGCCTGATGCCCGCCGCGCGGCAGTGGCGTCCCGTCGGTGGCCAGGATGGTTTGCTGCGCCTCCAGGCCGAGCCGCTCGATTGGATCGTCGGCCGCGAGGGCGCAGGCGGCCTCATCCGCATCCAGCTCCGCCATCTTCTCTCGGAGCAGCGTGCGGAACGTTTCTGCGGCATGTTCCATGAGAATCAGCGAATGCGGTCCACGGCGTGCGCCGTGGACGGGTGCGCGTAGCCAAGCCCGGCGCTGCTGGCCCGCTGCACCGTGTGCAGCTCAGCGCGGATCTCCTCCGATCGTTGCGCCACCTTGGCCGCCAGCTCGATCGTGATCCGATGCGACGCCGAGAGAGCATGCTGTACGCGCAGGAGCAATGCGTCGGCCTCGTGCATGGCGCGTTCGGTGGCGGCGAGGCGCGCACGGTCAGCAACCGGACGGTCCTCCCGAATCACGGCCAGAGGCTCGGCCAGATTCTGCAGCAGCGCATCACGCTGTTGGAGCAGGTCGAAGAGGTGGTCGTCGTTGACGCCGATCGCGCCGGCCGCTTCGTGGGCGAGCGCATCGGCGCTGCCACAAAGGGCCAAGGCGTCGTGGGCGGCGGCGTGACGGGCCTCGGGATCGCGACGGCCGACTCGGCCGCGGCGCAACGGATCGCAACCTTTCATCGGTGCATGCCGGGTCACGCGGTCTTCAGGCGGGCGCCGGTCGAGACCGACCGCGCGGCGGTGGTGAAACCGTCGCGGAGCGCGCTGGCAATGTTGACCAGCTTGCGCAGCGTCGCCTCGTCCTTCCGCTGTCCGATATCCACGAGTTCGTACAGCATGAACTGGTACAGATCGGCCAGCTGCGTCGCGATCGCACCACCCTTCTCGAAATCGAGCGTGGCGAGGAGCTCCGTGACCAGGCTGCGGGCCCGCTTCAGCGCGGTGACCCGCAGCTCGACATCCTGCCGCTCCATCGCGATTCGCGCCCGCTCCAGGTTCACGACCAGCTGCTCGAACACGATAACGACGAGTCGCTCGGGAGAGGCCGAATGGATTTCCATTTCGCGATAGGACGAGGACTGGCTGGCGTAGGACATCAGGGCGTTGGCTGGAGTCAGAACTGATCCGGGAACTGCGTCTCTCTACCGAGTATCGGCAGTTAATTGTTACCCTGAAGTCCGCGTACGCTTGAAAGCAACGAGCTACTCTGCGAGGTCAATCGGCTCATCGCCTCTTCCATGCGCGTGAACTGGGCCACGAGCTGCTCGCGCTTGAGCTCGATACGCCGTTGCGCGTCGGTCTCACGCTTCTTCAGGAGAATCGTGTTCTGGTTGATGTTCTTGAGCTGCGCACTGATCGTCCCGCTCCCGAACTGCGTCGCATTATCTGACGCGGTCACAAAGGCCTGACCGACACCGGAGAAGCCGAACAGCGCTTCGATTTCCGCAGGCTTGTCGGCGAGCGCGGTCGTGAAGGTATCCCGGTTGAACGTAAGGATACCGCTCCGATCGAGGGTCACACCGGCGATCGTCAGCTTGTTGTACGTACTGTTGCTCGGCACGTCGGTACGCAACGCATCCTGGAAAGTAGTCATCACTCCACGCAACAGCGTATCGGCGTACAGTGGGGCATCGACCGTGCGCTGGTCGTCAAAGAACTTCCGGATCTCGTTGTAGGAATCCACCAACGTCTGCACGGAGTCTACCGCGCCCTTCACATCGCGATCCAGCGTGATGTCGATCTCGGTGCCCGGTTCGGCGGTGCTCAGCGATAGTGTCACACCGGCAATGGCATCAGTGATGTTGTTGGTCGACCGCGTGATCTCACGGCCGTCTACACGGATCACGGCATCCCGACCAACCTGCAGCTCGCGGCTGCGGCCCGGTACCGAGGTCGAGGCCGATCCCAGTGTACCGGTGGTGCCATCGGCACGGATGACCGCGATCGACAGCGAGAGGCGCGAAGCGCCGCCGGTATCGTCGGTGAGACGAATGCGGCCGTCGCTGCCCAGCGCTGCCGTTGCGGTGCGCGCACCCGAGCCGAACCCCGTCGTCGCGTCGTTCACCTTGTCGAGCAGCGTCTGCAGCGTGTCGTTCGCACCCACGACGAGCCCGATCGTCACCGCCGTTCCGTCACCGCGCACACCGCGGATATTGAGGGCATCGCCGACCGCCAGATCAGACGCGACGCCGCCGGTCCTGAGTCCGACGAGCGAGGTCGAGGCACTGGCCACTGCATTTGAGGGGTCGGTATACGCCGGCGTTTGCACCGTCTGCTTCACGCTTCCCGACGTGCCGGCGGAGAAGCCCAGTGCATCGATCACGGCCTGTGAGTTTGCGTCGCCATCGACGGCCGAGACGTTGCCGTCGACCACCAGGCGATAGCGCGTCTCGTCGCCGAACGCCTCGGACTCCACCGACGCCGCGCTACCGGCGGCGTTGATCCTCGCCGCGATCGAGGCAATCGAATCAGTGGAGAGATCGGCCGTGATAACCGTGTTCCCGACGCGAATGGATGCCGGTTGCGGGAATATCGCGAGGCCAAGTGCGGCGGCGGCGCTGACGCTGGCCGACGAGACGGGCTTCGTGCGCGAGTCGATGAAGCCGAGCGCACGCGCCATGCCGCCGGTCCCGTCGGTGATGGTCACGCCACCCGCGCCGGCAATGTTACCGGTCAGCACGAGGCGACCTGCGGCACCGCCTTCGCTCACAATGGTCGCCGTGACGCCGATGCTTGCGTCGTTGATCTTTGTACGAATATCTGCCAGCGTGTCAGTATCGACGATATCGATCGAGGTCCCGTTGATGGACATGGACCCCGTCAACCCGCGCGCCGCCGTTGTATCCGGGACGGAGCTGCCGCCAATCTTCGCCGTGTCGGCGAGTTGCAGCACTTCCACACGGTAGCGCCCCGGCGTCGCGGTGAGCGACGGCGTGGCGGAGAGCAGCGTACGCGACGTGCTCGGACTGGCGGGAACGGTCGCGAGAAATCCCCCGAACCCGGTACGGCGCAGATTGCGCGCATTCGTGTTCAGCGTTTCGACGAGGCCCTGCATTCTGGTCCACGCCGTCCGTTGCGCCGCCCGCTTCGTGATGCGATCGGTGATCGGGGTGACCTGACGGGCTTCGTAGGCCCTGATCGTCGTATCGACGATGTCGCCCCACTGAATGCCGGTGCTCAGGCCACTGATGTTGATCGGACTCGACATGCTTTCTCCGTACTGCTTTTCTAAGGCCATACCCCGGGGCCGGCGAACTCGCCGACCCCGGGGTTAATCATCCACTCAAGAACTTCGGGGTTAACGGAGGAGCTGGAGCACGCTCTGGCTACCCTGGTTCGCCTGCGACAGCATGGCCTGAGCCGCCTGCGTCAGGATGTTGTTCTTGGTGAAGTTGGCCATTTCTTCCGCCATGTCGACGTCGCGAATGGTCGACTCGGCCGCGCGGACGTTCACGACCGCAGACTTCAAGTTCTGCACCGTGTAGTCGAGCACGTTCTGACCGGCACCGATGGTGGCGAGCGTGGCGTTCACCGCGGTCAGCGCCGTGTCTGCGTCGGCAAGCGTCGAACTCGCGGAGAGCGCCGTCAACGACAAGGCCGCGTTTACCGTCACCGTACCGTTGGTCGACGAATCAGAAACCTGGAACGTGAGCGAGGCAAACACCGAGGCGCCCTGGAAGTCCGCATCCGCGAGGATACGAGCCGACTCGACCTGGAGCGTGGCGATTTCGGTACCCAGGGTGGCCGACACGGTGCTGTTGTTACCGGTCGACTCCTTCTGCGTGATCAGTTCCTTCTGCCGTTCGATGATGCGCTGGATCGTGGACGCGGCACCTTCCGCGATCTGAAGCATGGCGTTGCCCTGCTCCGCATTCGAAGCCGCCTGCGTAAGCGAGCGGCTCTGCGTGCGAAGCTTGTTGGCGATCGAGAGACCTGCCGCATCGTCAGCCGCACGGCTGATCTTGAGGCCGGAGCTCAACTTCCGCATGCTGTTCTCCGTCGCCATGTTATTGACGAAGATGTTTTTCGAAGCAGTAAGGGCGCCGACGTTCGTATTGATACGCATGAAACTATCCTCCGTGATGTTTACTCTGAGGCATCCGTGCCTCGCCCGGATCCGACGATCGAATCGCAGTCATGGTTTATTTTCGCCCGTGACGTGAGAAACTTGAGCAGGAGCGTTCGAATGACCGGGCTCTCCGGAACAGGTCGTCACAGAACCGACGGATCACTCACACCCGGGGCCGAAATCGTCACGCCGGTGGTCCGGTAGCATGGCAAACCGAGACAAAAACATCGATGCGTGGCTTCTGGCGGGCCAGTCATTGCTCAGCGAGAATCGCCATGCGGAAGCCGCCGCCGCGTTCGCGCGTGTGCAGCACGCGTTGCCTCACGAGATTACCGCCGCCCTCATGGTGGCCAACGCCTGGAAGCTCGCCGGCAATGCGGTGGCCGCGCGCGAGTCGTTGTTGTCGGTGTATGCGCGTGAAACTGCGGCGAACTCTCTGGAAGCGGCGGACATCCCTGCGGTCTTCGAGCTCGGGGCCTCGCTGCTCGATGCGGGTGCCCCCGAAGAGGCGCGGCAACTCTTCGAGCGCGTCGTGCGTCGGCGACCGAAGGATCCGGCGGCGCTCGGTGCCCTCGCGGGTGCGACGCGAGCTGCCGGTGATCCGCAGCGCGCGTGGCCGATCGTACAGCGGGCGCTGGCAACGGCGGGGAAGCAGCCGGCGCTGCTCCTCACGGCCGCGCAGATCCGCCATGCACTGGGCGATCTCACCCGCGCGCGATACTGGCTGGACCGCGCGGAGGCGGTGCGTCCCAACCACGCGCCGACGCGGTTACAGCGTGCGCTGACCTCACTGCTCGGAGGGCCAACCGCCGACGGATGGGCCGACTTCGAACATCGGGGGCTTCCGACTCCGCCCGTGAACGGCGCGGCGCCGTGGAAAGGCGAATCGCTTGCCGGTCAATCGATATTGGTCACCGCCGAGCAAGGGCAGGGCGACCACTTTCAATTCGTCCGCTACGTGCCGGCGCTACGGGCGCTCGGCGCGTCTCGGGTGATCGTCGAATGTCATCGCCACGCGCTGTCACTGTTTATCGCCAGCGGCTTCGATGCGGTAGTCGTGGGCGGGGCGCGGGCGACCGACTGGTACGTGCCGATGCTTTCGTTGCCGCACCGACTCGGCGTCAGCGCCGACGTGGCCAGCGCGCATATACCGTATTTGCACACCGGAGTCGCGAGCGCTTACGACCCACAGGCGGCGGCGCGCCTTGACACCCTTGACACCCTTGACACGCCCCGACGACGCCTCGGACTCGTGTGGCAGGGGAACCCCGCGTTTCTGTCGACCACGCTTCGCGACTTCGATCCAGGGCTGCTCCCGCGGCTCTTGGATATCCCGAACATCAGCTGGGTATCGTTGCAGGTCGGTAGCGACACCACCGTGAGCCATTCCAGGCTCGAGCAGCGCCGATTGTCCGGTGAGTGGCTCGATACGGCTCGCCTACTGACTGCGCTCGATGGCGTGGTGACGGTGGATACCGGCATTGCGCATCTGGCTGGAGCGATGGGTGTCAGGAGCTACGTCATGCTGCCGTTCACCCCGGATTGGCGGTGGGGCCTCGGTACCGACGCTACCCCGTGGTACCCGGCTGCCCGTCTGTTCCGTCAGCGGACGCCGCGTGACTGGAGCAGCGTGATCGACCAGCTGACGCGCACCTTCGAGGGCTGACATCGGCAGCTTTTGCCGATCTATCTGGTCGTCGTTTCCGAGCGGTAGCCGAATCAGTTGTTTGTACGATTTGCTATGTCGTTTCATTGCAATGCTTTACGAATGGCACAGCCTGTGCGAAAGCAGTGGCGATCATGCCTTCCGTCGCGTCGCTCCTGATCGTTGATAACCCACCCTGCTCCGCCCTCGCGTTGCCGTCGGCGCCAGGTGGTTGCTGATGCGTCCGGTCGTGTGGGTAGGGCCGGTGTTCGAGCCAACGGGCTATGCCGACGAGGTGCGCGGCATGGTCGCGTCGCTCGAGTCCCAGCGGTTTCCGATCAGCCTGCGCAACAGTGCCCTCGAATCCCCCGGCTTTCGCGAGACGCTGAGCGCCGACCAGCTCACAGCGTTGACCCGTTGCATCGCGCGTCCCGTGCCCGGACCGTTCGTTCAGGTTCAGCATGCGACGATAGACAGCTTTGTGCCGGCCCACGACGACGCACTCTACTCCGTCGGGCGGTCCATGTTCGAAACCGACGGCCTGCCAGGGCACTTTGTCTCCGGCGCAAACGCGCTCGACGAACTGTGGGTCACGGGCGACTTCAACGCGCAGACGTTTCGCGACGCCGGCGTCCGCGTTCCGATACACGTCATCCCGGGCGGTATCGATAGTCAGACTTTTCATCCGGACGTCGCGCCGTATCAGCTTCCCGGCGTGCGCGGCACGGTGTTTCTGAGCGTGTTCGAATGGCGACGGCGGAAAGGGTGGGATGTTCTGCTGCGCGCCTGGGCCAACGCCTTTACACCCGACGACGACGTCACGCTGGTCATTCGCGCGTACCCGATCGGCCACGTGAATGGCCGCCGGAACGCCGACGTTCTGAACAAGCGGATCAACCAGTATCTCACCGATGCCTGCGACCGTACCAGAGCCGACGTGGCTCCAATCGTCGTGATCGGCGAGCGCGTCCCCTCGCGCGACCTGCCGGCGCTGTACCGTATGGCCGACAGTTTCGTGCTGCCGACGCGCGGTGAAGGATGGGGACGCCCGTTCATGGAATCGATGGCGTGCGGGGTGCCGGTCATCGCGACGAATTGGAGCGCGCACCTGGCCTTTCTGAATGCCGCCAATGGCTACTTGATCGACGTCGACGGCCTCGTGCCCGCCGACGCGACCGAAGTGCCGGCGTACACTGGGCAGCGGTGGGCCGATCCGAGCGCGTCCCATCTCGCCACGCTCTTCCGCCGCGTGCACCGCGACCGGGCGGAAGCTCGCGCATTCGGCACGCGCGCGCGACACGATATGGTCACGGACTGGCCGTGGTCGCGCGTGGGTGCGGCGATCGGTGCGCGGCTCAGGGAGATCAACCGGTCGGAACACGTCTGCGCCGCTTCAGCATCGTGCGCCATCGTGCCGTCTCTCACCACACCAACACCGACGGCATCCGGCGTGATCGTGGAAGGCGGCACCGGCGATCCGCGGCGCCGCCACTCCAACGCGAGTGAGTGGCTGTTTGCCCTGCAGCAGCACCGCGAGTTTCCGTACTCGTGGCGGACCCGCGATCGGGGCATTCGCCCGTCCTGGTCGTCTCCGAAAATCGACGCATGGCAACACGCCGCAACGTTGCTAACAGAGGTGGGCGTACACGTCACGGTGCTGGACGACGACGCCGACGTCGCGACGCCGCGTGCTCCGACGGAAGGCGTGTGGGTCGTAGACACCGGCAGCGTCGTGATCGACGAGGTACCCGCGTGTCTGGTGACGACGTTGCGCGACCGTGCCGACTTTGTCATCGTCCCGCACGAGGTGGCGCGAGCCGCCGTACTGGCGATCGGTGCCGAAGCGACACGCGTCGCAATATTCACGTCGCCGGTGGACACCGGTCCCTTCACACCGACCGGTGCCCCGTACGGTAAACCTGCGGCGGCGGCTACCAGGTTTCTCCTCATCGGCAGCGACCGTCCGCATCGCGCGCTCGCCCGTGTGGTGGCCACCTATGAACACGCCTTCTCCGCACACGACGATGTGCTGCTGCACCTCGTGCTGCCGCAAGGATACGTCGGCGACCTGAGCGCCTGGAGCGCACGTCGCCTCGCTGACGCGTCGGCTGGCCGCCGCCATCCGAACCTGCCGACGCTCTGGATCGATCACGCGCCGATCACCGGCGACGAAATGCCCTCGCTCTATCGTTCCAGCGACGTGCTGCTGCATGCCGGGACCGCATCGGGTCGCGGTCGCACGCTGTGCGAAGCGCTTTCGTGCGGGGTGCCGGTAATTGCCACCGATGACGACATGACGCGGCGTACCGTCGGACCCGACGCCGGATGGCTCATACCGGCGTACGGCGCCACGCCAGCGAGCCACGACACGTGGCGCCGCGCACTGACCCGGGCCATGCGCACGGCCACCGTCATCACGGCGCGCAACGCCGCCGCGCGTGCCGCCCTGCACCAGGCAGAGACCTTTACCGCCGTTCACGTCGCACGAACTGCGATGGTGGCGAAACTCGCACACTGGCGCGCCCTCTCGCCGCGCGCGCGTCAGATCGGCGCCGCACCGCTCACGACGCCGTTTGCGCTGAACAGCCCGCGCGGCCTGGTCATTCTGGCCTCTGCCGACTGGCACTCCGGCATGGCACCCGCAATCGCTCGCTCCTTCGTCCTTGCCTGCTCCGCGCATGATGACGTTACGCTCGCGATCTGCCTCGATCCCGCACAACAGGTGACCGCAGAGGAGGCAACGGAGCGGATGGCGCTCGCCATGCGACTGGCAGGCCGTCAGGAACGCGATTGGCCCGACGTGCTGCTGGTTGAAGAGCGGCTCGACGCCGACACGTTTCACCGTCTGCGCGCCGCATCCGATATCGTGGTCGCGGTGCGTGACCCGATCGCCGCGACCGCCGGCCGAGCTGCCGGTTGCGTCGTGATCGACACCCTGCATGCCACGGCGTGGCGCACCGCACTCGCGAGCGCGCGCACCCGCAAACTTCCTTCCAGACTGTCGGCATGAGCTTCCATGAATAATCCGCTTCGCCGGAAAGTCGCCATCTGTGCGCTGTTCCGGAACAGCGCCTCCTACGTGGACTACTTCCGCGCCGTGATGTCGTCGCAGACACGCGAACACATCGAACTGCTGTTCTCGTTCGTCGAGGGCGATTCGACCGACGACACGAAGACGCGCCTGCAGGCCTGGGCCGCCGCGGACGATCGCGTCATACTCTCGCATGTGGACGTCGAGCCGGTGGCCGACTTTGCCGATCGCGTCACGAAGTGGGCGATGCTCGGCAACGTGGCGGTCGAGCAGGCGCTTCCCACCGATTGCACGCACGTACTCTGGTGTGAGAGTGATCTTGTGATCCCGTTCGACCTGCTCGATCAGCTGCTCGCCGACCCGGCCGACATCGTCGCTCCGGCAATCTTTCTCGGCACGCTTTTCTACGATACGTGGGGCTTTCGCGGGCAGGATGGCATTCGTTTCAGCAACGAAGCACCATATCATCGCGAATTCCGACACCAGGCGCGCGTGCCACTCAGCAGTGTCGGCAGCTGCGTACTCTTCCGTCGTGAGCTGTTCGATCAGGGCGTGCGTTTCCGCGGCAGTTATGACGACGGACTGCTGGTCGGGGTATGCCGGGACGCCGCCGCGCTCGGCTATCACACCTTCATGGATAGTCGCGTCGCTGTCGTGCATCCCACGTCGCTCTGGAAGCGGCAACAGTACACGCTCGGCGCAGTAGACGTGCAGTGCTTCCGTCCGGAGCACTACGAGGTGCTCGCGAGCGCCGCGCAACGCGTGGCATCAGAGGTGCAAATCACGATCGGCAGCGTAGACATGAGCAGCGACCATCCGGTCTTTGCACCCGTTCACGCGATCATGCACGCCCTCCTCGCGGACGCACCGTACGCCGTCAGACTGCGCCTGTCGTCGGAACGCGACAAGCAGTACGCGCTCATTCTTTCGGATCTTCCCGCACCTCGGGTTCTGCCATGACCGCCATCCGTTATCCGGTTACCGCGCCACACCTCGATGATATCGATCGGTCGCACCTGCTGGACGCTTTCGACTCCGGTTGGATCAGCTCGCAGGGACCGTATCTCGAACGCTTCGAGCGCGACTTCGCCGCCTTCGCCGGGACCGCGCACGCGTTGGCCACGTGTAACGGGACCACCGCACTGCATCTGGCCTTGATGGCGCTCGATCTCAAGCCAGGCGACGAAGTGATCGTGCCGACGTTCACCTACATCGCGTCGGCGAATGCCGTGCACTATTGCGGGGCAACGCCGGTGTTTGTGGACTGTTCCGCTGACACCTGGAACATGAATCCTGCTGCGGTCGAGGCCGCGATAACGCGTCGTACCGTCGGCATCATGCCGGTCCATCTGTACGGAATGCCCTGTGACATGATGGCCATCGCGCAGATCGCGACACGGCACCAGCTCTGGGTCGTGGAGGATGCGGCTGAGGCGCATGGTGCGACCGTGAACGGGCAACGCGTGGGCAGCCTCGGTACGATCGCCAGTTTCAGCCTGTTCGGCAACAAGATCATGACGACCGGAGAAGGTGGCATCGTCACCACCGACAACCCCGTCCTCGCGACGCGCATGGCGCTGCTGCGAGGGCAGGGGATGGACCCCTCACGCCGTTACTGGTTTCCGGTCGTCGGCTACAATTATCGCATGACGAACCTGGCCGCTGCGCTTGGTGTGTCACAGCTCGCCAAAGTCGACCGCCTGATCGCTGCGCACCGGCAGGTTCACGCGTGGTATCGCGAGGCGCTCGGCGATATGCCGGAGCTCGCGTGGCAAGGCGAGCGCGCGAACACGATGAGCGTACAATGGCTCACGAGCATTCGCCTCCGCTCGGCGGAGCATCGGCCAGCCGTGCGGGACCAGCTCATGGCGCGGCTGCGTGCAGACGGCATCGACACGCGTCCGTTCTTCTATCCCATGCACAGCATGCCACCATACGCGTCGTCACAGGCGTTTCCGGTCGCGGATGCCATCGCCTCTTCGGGCATCAACGTGCCGTCATCCCCGCGACTCCGCCGGGACGAGGTGTTCGCGATCGCCGAGCGGATTCGATATCACGTGACGGCGATCGACATGTGCGATGTGTTTGGCGGGGTATCTGTCGCGGTACCGGACGCGACCGGCGTACCGGACGCGAAACCGCTGGCAGCACAGGCGGCCGCATGAGCAGCGGAGGTCACGGCACGATCAGGGTCGCCATTCTGGGCGCGGGCGGTTTTGCGCGCGAGGTCTGGTGGGCACTGCGCGACGCGCGCGCACACGAGAGCACCCTGCGGTTCGAGGCGGTCATGTTCGTCGATCGCGCACCACATGAGGCGACGATCAAAGGCCTGCCGGTCGGCTCTCTCTCCGACGTGGCCGCCGATACTTATCTGGTATGCGGCATTGGTGGAATGCCCGAGATCAAAGACCGTGTCGTCTCGTCTGCGCAGTCGGCGGGCTTCCGATTTGCGCCGGCGATCATCGCGGAGAGCGCTCGTGTCGGTCCCGATGTAACCATCGGCGACGGGACGATCATCTGTGCCGGCACGATCGTCACGACCGACGTCGTGATCGGGGCGCATGTCGCGGTCAATCTCGATTGTACCATCGGACACGATGCAACGATTGCCGACTTTGCCACGCTGTCCCCGGGGTGTCACATCTCCGGCGGCGTACACCTCGGGAGCCACGCGTACATCGGCACCGGTGCCGCCATCCTCGAGCATGTGCGGATCGGCACGCACGCCGTTCTCGGCGCGGGAGCCGTCGCAACCAGAGACATCGATGATTACGCACTGGCCGTTGGTGTTCCCGCTGTCGTGAGAAAGATGCGGAGCGTCACCGATTATCCACCCTTTCCGAATCGATGAACGACATGCCTGCCATGATTGCTTCTCCGGTGGCGTTGCGCAATCTCGACGCCATCCGCGCCGTGATCGGGTTGCCGGCGCTGAACCGTGCGACCGCTGATACACTCGCGCAGCTTGCCCCGGACGACGTGAACAAGCCCCGTCTGATCGCGTGGTTGCGTGATGGCGTGGCGTTGAACGCGCATCGCTTCGAGATTCGATCTGCGTTGCGCGCGATCGCACATGCGATCCAGCCGCGTAGCTATCTGGAGATCGGCACGCGGCGAGGATGGAGTCTCGCGCAGGTGCTGGCCGAGTCGCCCGACGTGCACGCGTACTGCTTTGATTGGTGGACGCACAACTACGGGGGCGTCGACAACCCTGGTCCGGGCTTTGTCCGTGATGAGATGCGACGCGTGGCGCCCGGGCATCGGGGCGCGCTGCACTTTCTTTCGGGGAATAGCCATGATACGCTTCCCGTGTTCTTTCAGGACGTCCGGATGGATGCCGCCGAGCTGGAACAGGAAGCGCTGGTGCGCACCGGCGAGGCTGCGCCACGCATGTTCGATCTGGTGACCGTTGACGGCGATCATACGGCACTGGGCACCTGGTGGGATCTCGCCGACGTCATCCCGCATATCGCCATCGGCGGCGCGCTGGTCTTCGACGATCTGCTCGACTCTGCCGATGAACTGCTGGGGGATTCGCCGAGCAGCCGGTACGCGCTCCTCCGCACGCACCCGGATGATCTACGGCCGTCGCTCATCTGGCTCTGGGAGCACCTCAAAAGCGTGCTTGACGGGTGGGAGTTCATCGAGTCGTTCGATTCCATCGTGCCGATCGGCATCGCGATCCGCATGCACTAGCGACAATCCGGCAGCTATGCCGACACGACGCTGGCGATGACGGCGTGTGCGGACGCGGTCCACGAGAACTGCTTTGATGTGGCGAGGCCGCCCTGATTGAGCGCCAGCTCACCATGTTGGCGTTCGGCGTGCACTTCGCGAAGATGCTGGACCAACTGCTCGTGCTGCGCGTCGCCCCACGCCGCCCAGCGGCCGTAGTGCTCTCCCGGCACCGACTCTTCGAGCGCGTCGATTGCCACGAGTCTGGAATTACCTTCCGTGAGGAATGCCGTGTGTGCGGTACACGCGGATGCGATGACCTGCTTTCCCAACGCGAGCATCTCGAGCGCTTCGAGGTTCCAGCCTTCTGCCCGCGCCGGAAACACCGCGCAGTCGGCGACGGCCATCGCGGCCGCGAGATCCTTCTGGTGCGGCAGTGGCGTGGTCACGAGCGTGATGCGTCGGGCCATCGGTGAGCGCTGGAACGGGGCGAGCATCTCCTCGAGGTGCGCAGCGTCGACGAATGCGTTGTGGCAGATCAGCACCAGGCGCACGGGGGCCTTCGGCGAGAAGGCCGCTTCGAACGCGCTCAGGAGTTCACGCTGTCCTTTCCGTCGTTCGAGCTTGCCGACGCTCATGAATACCGTGTCGTGGCTGCGCTTGGTCGCGGGCTCCACCTGTTCGTTGAAGACCTGGCGATCGACGCCAAGCGGCGCCACGTCGATCGGCGTGCGCCAGATGCCGTTTTCCAACAGGACGGTGCGCGCCCACTCGCAGGTCACGATGAGGCGGTCCTGGCGCTCCAGATGATGGCGTTCGGCGGCGGTGAAGCTGTCGAGTTCGAAAATCGGGAAGCCGATGCGTGGCCCGCGGCCCACGTGAAGCGCGAGATCAAACTGCTGCGACAGTCGCACGCTCGGTGCGCCATCGTCAAACTCGCCCTGTCGGCTCAGCGCCGCGCCAAGCTGCTCGTTTCTCACGAGGGTGCGGTCGACATGACCCAGCGGAAAGTACGCGACCGGCGCCTTGAGCTGCGTAAACTCCCGCAGCAGGTGCGCGCCCACGACGCCGTAACCGGTCCGGCAGTACGGCGCGATCCACGAAAAACGCGGCAGGGCCGGCGGTACGGCACTGCTGGGCACTGACACGAACGAGCGGGCGACGACGGGCGGGCTTTCGGCCTCGACGAGTCCGATGGGCGTCTGTGCGATCGCCATACCCGCCAAAGCGATGACCGGCGTAGGCGCACCCCATTCCGCGACGGCGAAGAGCGCGGGTGCGCCGCCGACTTCGCGCAGTTCGTGCAACCCGAAGCCCTTGGAGTGCAGCAGCGCGCAGGCGTCGGCGCGCGCGGAGTCCGCGACGTCCGGTCGCGGTGACAGACAGACGGCCACGACACGCTGAAGCGCAAGCAACGCATCCAGACCACGCAGAAGCGCGGGGAGCGTGACAGCATCGGCGTGGGCGAACACCCGTCCCTCCAACCCGATGCGTTCAGCAACGAGCGTAACCAGCTGGTCATTCGCCAGGTCGACGTCGCTGAAGCAGTCGAGCCATCCGCCGGCCGCCCGTGCGGCATGCTGAAGCGGGTCGAGTGAGCCGGTCCGGTCATCACGGATGAAGACGCTGGGGAGACCCATGGGCGCGGTGACGGCCGACAGCGAGACGAAGCCGAACCCTGGTGCCATATCGATGACGGCGTCGCCCGCTTCGAGCTGCGCATCAAGGAACAGACGCAACTCGGCCACGACGCCAACCGACTGTTCCACCTCGACGGCATCGCGCCACGCGGTGTCCTCGGCGCGAGCGGGAATCAGAAAGCGCGGCGTTCCATCGTCGCGGCGTTGCGCGCTCTCGAGCGGTACCGCGACCGAAGGCGATGAAGATGTGGGCAACATGGACACCCTACGCGAGCCGAACCCCGTCGGCCTTTACCGGATACTCGGCCAGATCCATTGGTTCGCGCAGAGAATACCGCTCGTCGCGGTTGACCACCTGCTGCGCGAGCCCCTTGCCGATATTGAATACGATCGGCGCACGAAAATTGCCGGTCACGGATTCGCTCGGCGTCATCGGCAGCGCCACCATCACCAACGCCAGTGCGTCGGTCGACGCCGCGATCTGCAGGGCGTTGCGCTCCGATTCGCCAAGATCGATGCCGTATCCAGGGTGCCCCACGAACGGATCGGCGAGCACGAAGGTCGTCTGCGGCTCGTGGAGCGAGAGTAGCCACCAGAGCCCGTGTCGCGCAGCGGGCACCAACGCGTAGTCGGTGCGCTCCGGAAAGCCCCACAACGCTTCCGTGAAGTGCATCACGGCTTCGCCGCGCACTTCGATGGTGCCGACGGCCGGCGAGGTGATCATATACTTTCTGGAGTGGCGATCCTGCTGATTCATCACGGTGTGACTCATTGACGTCAGAGGTAATTGGCCAGGCTGAGTCCGAGGATGCGCGACGTCGCGCTCATCGCTGCCTGATAGAGCGTTTGCTTGCCGACGAGTTCGACCATCGCTCTGTCGATCTCGGTGTCACGCAGGTCAGAGCGGAACGCCATCAGGTTCAGCTCCATCAAATTGAGATTGACCGTCGTCGTTTCGAACTCGTTGATGCGTGCACCCTGCGTTCCGATGAGCGACTGCACGTTATCGTTCGACGCGGTGATGCGATCTGCAGCGGCCTGAATGGCCGCCGGATCGTTGTTGCCGAGCGCCGTCGAGAGGGCGCGAAGCGACTCGAGGGCATCGGTATCGATGAACACTTCCGTGCCGTTGTGCGTGGGCGTGACGAACGTGTTGTCACCGATCTCAAGCGTGGTGTTTCCGCTTGGATTGACCGGATTGCCAGCCAGCGTCAGTCGCGAGAAACTGCCGGTTGCCGGAGCGGGCGTAGTAAACGGTGCTTCGCCGGCGCGGTTGCCGCCGAACAGATATTCGTCGCCGATACGCGTATTCCCGAGGTTTGCCGCGAAGCTGATCAGCTGATCGACCTCGGCCTTCACGATGAGGCGCGACTGCGGATTCGCGGTACCGCTCGCTTGCGCAATGCCGAGCTCGATGCCCCTCGTGAGCGCGTTCGTGAGCTGGTCGAGCACATTCTCCTCGGCGGAGGCGCGGGCGACCCCTCGGTCCACGTTGCGCCTGAACTGCGCGAGCGCGCGCATCGAGCTACCGATACGCACGAGTTCGCCACCATTCGTGGGGTTGTCGGAGATCTTCCGCAGACGAATGCCGGAGGAGATGTCCTCCCGAACACGGTCGAGCGCCTGCAGGTTGGCCGGCAGGCGCGATTGGCTGTTCCGGGTGATGATCGAATTGGTAACGCGCATCTGACCTGTGGAATCGGTGACCGTTACATCCCTGATGGATTGCAACACGGAGCCGGCACTCTGTTGTCAGTATCGGACTGGTGCGCCAATCCTTTAGCCCCTGTTCGTTTTAGTGCCTCGGCTTCCACTTTTCTTCGCGTTTTGGAGAACATGCGGCTAATGTTGCCGGGTGCCCTGCTGAGGCACGCGTCCGGCGCCTCCCTTCGTCCCAGCGGTGCTCTGTATGGCCACCATTCTGTACGTCGATGATGAGCCCACAGTCGGCCTGATTCTCCAGGACACTCTTGTGCAGGCCGGTCATACGGCCATCGGTGCGCGGAGTGTCCCCGAAGCGCTGCAGGTCATCGAGCGCGGCAGCGTGGACCTGATCATCTCCGATTACCGGATGCCCGGGCTTACGGGTCTGGAGTTTCTCCAGCTGCTGGCGCGCGAGGGGTACGACATCCCGATGATCATGCTCACCGGGCACGCGAGCATCGAGCATGCGGTGATGTCGATCAAGGCGGGGGCGATCGACTACATCACCAAGCCGGTGCGCCCACAGCAGCTGGAGCTTGCCGTGGACCAGGCGTTGGAGTTCGTGCGTTTGCGGCGTGAGAACGAGTCGCTGCGGAAGGAGGTCATGCAATTCCGCAACGAACGGCAGATCATCGGCGACTCGCCGGCGATCCGGCGCATCCTGCAAACGGTGTCGATGGCAGCGCCCACGCGCGCCACGGTGCTGCTGCAGGGGGAGTCGGGAACCGGCAAGGAGCTGTTTGCCCGCGCCATCCACGACCAGAGCGATCGTCGCGACAAGCCGTTCATCAAGCTCAATTGTGCCGCACTTCCGGAGGGATTGGTGGAGTCGGCACTGTTCGGCCACGAGAAGGGGGCGTTTACGGGCGCGATCAAGCGCGTTGAGGGCGCTTTCGAGCGGGCCAATCGCGGAACGCTGCTTCTCGACGAAATCTCGGAAATGCGCCTCGACCTGCAGGCGAAGCTGTTGCGCGTGTTGCAGGAGCAGGAGTTTGAGCGGGTGGGTGGCACGTCGTCCATCAAGGTGGACGTCCGCATCGTGGCGACGACCAACCGCGACCTGGCCTCCGAGGCCGACCACGGGACGTTCCGGCAAGACCTCTACTATAGACTGTCCACGATCCCGGTCCTCATTCCGCCGCTGCGCGACCGCCCGGAGGATATTCCGGTACTGGCGCTCCGCTTCGCAATGCGCGTGGCGGCCGAGTTGGGAAAGAAGATCGAGGGGTTGTCACCGGATGCGCTGGAGTCGTTGCAGCATTATCCGTGGCCCGGCAACATCCGGGAGCTGCAGCATGTCATCGAGCGGGCGGTGATCCTCACCCCCGACGCGATTATCCAGCCGCACTGCCTGGAAGGGACGCGCTTCGGGTTGGCGCACTCGCTGGGTGGCCCGTCCATCCGTCCGCGCACTATCGGCGGGGGGCTGGCCGCACGGGCGGGAAATCAGTGGGACACCAACTCCGGAGCGGGCCAGGCGCGCGCGGCGGCTGCTGGAGCCCCGACCGGTTCGTCAGCCGGCGCCTCCGGGGGCAACATCGCCCTCAGTTCGCTCAACGTCGCCGATGCGGAGCGCGTGCTTATTCAGCATGCGCTCACGGCTGCCGACAATAACCGCACGAAGGCGGCCGAACTGTTGGGCATCAGTGTCCGCACGTTGCGCAACAAGCTCAATGGCCCGGGAAAAGACACCGACGCCGACGACGAGTAGCCGGTAATTCAGGCCCTCTCCAAATCGGCACTTCCTGCCGCTCTGTCGTACTTTTCCGGTACCCGGACCGTCGTGATCAGGCGAAAAGGAGCGCTCTCAATAGCTGAGCAAGTCCTTTAAATGTAATAGCTTAGACAATGAGATCGGCAGTGGTTTTCATGGCCGAGCCCGTGTGGCCCGGCCATTGCTTTTCCCGGAGGTGTAGACGAAGGCCCTCTCACTCCGGATCTCACGATGCTCTTTGGACTCATTGATCGCACCACCAGCGCCTCGCCGCTCAAGACGGCACTCGATCGGAGTGTCGATCGGTCGCGCGGGATTGCCGATCGCGTAGCCAAGGCCACCCTGCAGAACAGCGACGGCTTCGCGCTTGAAGGTACGGCCGCGAGCGCCCAAGCCAACGCCAACCCGGTAAATGTCGAAGACGAGATGGCGTCGCTCGCCGATGAGCAGCTTCGCTTCCTCGCCACCAGCCGCCTGCTCGAAAAGACCTACGCGAGCCTTCGCACCGCCATCAAGGGCGGAGGCAACAGCTAATGCCTATTGATCCGACGCGCCGTCCTGCACTGCTCCCGATTCCGGGTCAGCAGATCATCCGCCCGATGTTCCGGACGCTCGGGATTGCCGCCAGCGGAATCAGCGCGCAGCGCCAGCGCATGGAAACGATCGCCCAGAATATTGCCAACGCCGATGTCACGCGGGGCCCGGACGGCACGCCGTACAAGCGGAAAGACGTAGTGATGGAGTCGGCCACGGCGCAAAACGCCCTCTTCAATCCGGGCGATCCGGCTGCCGTGGCACTGGGCAGCGCTGCGGCCGCTAACGGCGTCTTTGGCTCCCCGGCGTTTCAGGTGCCGGTCACGGAAGATGTACGCGCCCCGATCGAAGTCCCCGTGCTCCCAACAACGGGCGGCCCGAACGGTGTCGGACGCAACGGCGAGTACGGCGTGCGGGTGGCTGGCATCGCGGAAGACCAGGGCGCTGGACGGCTCGCATACGAACCCGGTCATCCGGATGCCGACGAGAACGGCTATGTGCGCTATCCCGACGTGGACACCACGCAAGAGCTCGTGAAGATGATGGACGCCAAGCGCCTCTACGAAGCGAATGCGGCGGTGTTCCTGAACGCCAAATCGATGCTCCGCGCCGCGCTCGACATCTGACTCTGCATCACCACTGCACGCTTCCGGAGCACTTCGCTCCTGCTCGACTTCGCATTACCCGAGACCTCGCATGAGTATCAACGGCATCGCCACCAGCCCGCCCCCACTGACCCTCGGCTCGATCGCACGTTCCGAGACGTCGCGTACGAGCACCGGTCTCGATCGCGCCGCCACCGCGACGCAGCAGGCGCAGCAGGCATTGCAGGCACAGCAGCAGGCCCGTTCGGCTGCCGCGCTCAAGCCGCAGACGCCGATCGCCGGACAGGCGACGACGCAGAGCACGGTGCCCGCCGAAGCGCCCGCCGGCACCGATCCCACGCTGTGGAGCGTACTCACAAACGACGAGCGCCACTTCTTCGCCAAAACAGCCGCGCTCGGCCCACTCACGTACGGACGCATCAAGGCCGCCACGAACCCTGCGCCGGCCGCCGCGCGCGGCGTTCGGCTCGACGTCCGCGCCTGATTCCCACGCCCACTCTCCGATCCCGCTCATGCAAACCCGTCTCGATCTTCTCACTCGCTCCATGCCCGATCTCATCGGGCGCGACACCGGTGCCACGCAGCTACAGGTCATCGGCGAAAGCGACAATTCCTTCGGCAATACGCTCACGCGGGCGATCAACGAAGTGTCCGATGCACGCGATCGCAGCGGTGATTTCACCCGGCGCTTCGCGGCTGGTGAGAACGTCGAACTGCATCAGGTGATGGCCGCAAGTGAGGAAGCCGGGATCGCTCTCGATCTCATGATCGAGCTGCGTAACAAGGTCACGGAAGCGTATCGCTCCGTCATTGCCATGCAGTCCTGAGCCCGGGCATGAACTCGCCGCTCGATTCTCTGTACGCGAAAGTCGGTGGTGCGCGCCAGGCCGGCGTCATCGCGGTGGGCATCCTCGTGACAGCGCTGGTGTTCAGCGTATCTCGCTGGGCCACGCAGCCCACCATGGTACCGCTGTATGCCGACATCCCGCTGGAGCAGGTCAAGAAGATGACTGACAAGCTCACGGAGTCCGGGATCCTCTACGAACTCGATCGCACCGGTTCCACGATTCTCGTGTCCGGCACCGATCTGGCACGCGCCCGCGTCGATCTCGCCGCCGAGGCGATGCCCGGCACGGGTCGTCCCGGGCTCGAGCTGTTCGACAAGCCCTCGTGGGGGATGACGGACTTCACGCAGAAGGTGAATTACCGCCGCGCGCTCGAGGGAGAACTGGAGCGCACCATCGGCAAGATGAAGGATATTGACGCCGTGCAGGTTCACCTCGCGCTCGAAGATGATCAACTGTTCAAGAAAAACGCCCGGCAGTCCAAAGCGTCCGTGACACTCAAGATGAGCGGAGGCCAGACACCGGGCGCCGAATCGGTTCGTGGTATCGCCAGCCTGGTGGCCAGCAGTGTCGGCGGTCTTGAGCCCGCCCACGTGACCGTGCTGGATGAACGCGGACAGGCGCTCACCATGGACGATGACGGTTCGCTCGCCGGACTCTCGAGCCGTCAACTACGCGTGCAGCGTGAAGTGGAGACGTACATGGAAGGCAAGGTGAACGGATTGCTCTCGAGCCTCGTCGGCGCCGGCAATGCCCGGGTGCAGGTCGCGGCCTCGATCAACTTCGACAAGGTCGAGCGCACGGTGCAGGCGGTCGATCCCGATCGCCAGGCCCTGTCGACGGAACAGAAGGCCGAAGTCACGCCGCAGACGCCGCAACAGGGTGCCGGCTACTCGACCACCGCCACGTCCTACGAAAACACGAAGAGCGTCGAGAGCTTCAGCGGCGCGATCGGCAATGTGAAGAAGCTCACGGTCGCCGTACTCATTGCCGACAAGGTCACAATGCCCGCGCTCGACTCGGCCTCCGCGCTCGCTCCCGTTCCGCTCATCACGATGCGCACCCCCGAAGAACTTGCCCGCATCGAATCGCTCGTTCGAAACGCCCTCGGGGTAGACTCCGCACGCGGCGACATGATCTCGGTGGTGAGCGCGCCCTTCGACATGCCCGCTCCGATGGTGGTGCGCGAAGACGTGGTGGCGCCGCAAACGGTCATGACGTTGCTGCAGGCAAATCCCAAGCCCGTCGTGGCGATCGCTGCGCTTGTCGTGCTGCTCGTGATCGCGCTGGTCACGGTGGGCGCGCTGCGTCCGAAAAAGAATACGCAGATGGCGAAGGGGACACCCGAGCTGCCAGCGTCGCCGACCTATCAGGAACTCGCTGCCGGCGCGCCGATGCGGAGCGCGCTCCCTTCCGTCTCCAGCGAGATGGACGAACCCCTGATGATCGAGGAGCAGCGCCGTCCGATCGTGCTGCCTCCACCGCCCACCACCCTTGAACGCGAGCAGGCGATCGCCACGGTGGAGCAGCGTCCTGAGGCTGCGATCCGTGTGGTGCGTGGCTGGCTGCGTTCGTGAGTGGAAAGGAAAACACCATGATCCCTCTCGCCAAGAGCGGCACGGACCGCTACTCACCGGAGCGCATGACCGGTCGCCAGAAAGTGGCAATCTTGTGCATGGCGCTCGGTGCGCAGCACGCCGCGACGATCACGGCGGGGCTGCATCCCGAAGAGGCGGAGATCGTGGCGCTCGAAATGGCGCAGCTCGATCGGGTGCCACCGGCCGTGGTGGACGCCGTCCTCTCCGAATGGCTGGAGCTCACGCTCGGTGTCGACTCGCTCAGTGCCGGCGGCGTGGAGTTCGCGCGCGACGTACTCGTGAAGGCGTTCGGCGACGTGAAAGCGCAGCAGATTCTCAAGCGCATTCAGGGACAACTCGCCGACAGCGATCGCTTTGGCCGGCTGCGCCGCGCCGATCCGCAGCAGCTGGGAAGCACCCTGCGCGGCGAGCATCCGCAAACCATCGCGCTCATTCTCGCGCATCTGGACCCGGGCCACGTGGCCGCCATTCTTCGCGAGATCGAGCCTGCGCTCGGCGGCGACGTGATGTTCCGCATCGCGAAGATGGAGAAGGTCTCGCCCGAGATGATCTCGCTGGTGGAGCGCGCGATCGGCAGTGAAGCCGACCTCGCCTTCTCGCAGGGCATGAGCAGCGTGGGCGGACCGGCGGCAGTTGCCGCCGTGCTCAACCTCGTGAGCTCGTCGCTGGAAAAGGAAGTGCTCGACCTGGTCGCAGAGAAAGATGCGCATCTCAGCGACCAGATCAAGAACCTCATGTTTGTCTTCGAAGACCTGGTCTCGCTCGACGACAAGTCGCTCTCGCGGCTGCTGCGTGAGGTGGACGTCAAGCAGCTCGCGCTCGCCCTCAAGGCCGCCAGCCCGGAGCTCAAGAGCAAGATCATGGCGACCATGTCGCAGCGTGCGGTGGCCGGACTCCGGGAAGAAATGGAGTTCCTCGGCCCGGTCAAGATGCGCGACGTGGAAGCGGCGCAGACGGATATCGTCTCGAAGGTGCGCGCACTCGAAGAGACCGGCGAGATCGTGCTGAGTGCCGGGAGCGACGATGTCATCATCTGAGACGCCTGCCCTCACCGCGACACCGTGGGCGCTCGATGAGCTCGCGATGCCGGATCTGTTTCCCGCGTTCAACGCAGGTGCGCTTGACGAGGACGCCGCGCCGCAGTCGCCGGTGGATGTCGAAGCCGTGTTGCAGGCGCAATACGCCAGCGAGCGTGCGCAGGCGGAACGTGCGGCGTTTGCTCGCGGCCGTGCCGAAGGCGAGCGGGCGGTGCGCGCAGAGCTCGAGGAGCCGTTAACCGCTGCCGCCGCTACCCTGCGCGCGATTGTGGCTGATGTACGCCTGCATGAAACCCGCTGGCTCGGCAACGCGGAAGAGAATGTGTCGGCCCTCGCGGTGATGATCGCGCAGCACCTCGTGCAGCGCGAGATCACCACCGATCCGACGTTTGTGCGTGATCTCGTGCAGCAGGCGATAGCCCAGTATCCGATCGATCAGATCATCACGGTGCGCGTACATCCTGATGACCTGCGGGCGTGCCATGGCGTGCTCTCCAACGATCCGGTGGGCCTGTCACACGAAGTTCGGTGGATTCCCGACCCGCAGATCATGCGCGGTGGCTGCCTCAGCGAGGGGCGTGAGCGCATCATCGACGGTCGCGTGGATGCCGCCCTCGAGCGCGCCTACCGCTCCCTGGGAGGAATCCAGGCATGATGGCCGCGACAACGCCATTCACTGCCGCACCACTCGCACATGGTATGCTGCCGCTCCTGGACTCCATGTCGGATCGACTCGCGCACACTGACCGGTTCGGTGCATACGGCCGCGTCACGCGAGTGGTGGGACTCGTACTGGAGGCCACCGGTATCGATGTCGGCCTCGGATCGCTGTGCCGCATCACCAGTCACGCGCGCGATCGCTCGGTGCTGGCCGAGGTCGTCGGCTTCAACGAGCGGCACGTCCTGCTGATGCCGCTCGGTGAGCTCGACGGATTGCACGCGGGAGCGATCGTCCAGCCGCTTGGCCGTTCCTTTGGCGTGGATGTCGGTCCCGGGTTGCTTGGCCGCGTGCTGAACGGCCTCGGCCATCCGATCGACGGCAAAGGGAGGCTCGATGTGGTCGAGCGTGTGCCGCTGAGCGCGGAGCCACCCAATCCATTGGAACGTGAGACGATCGATCGCCCGCTCGAGACCGGCGTTCGCGCCCTCGATGGCTTGCTCACCATCGGTCGCGGCCAGCGCGTGGGCATCTTTGCCGGTTCTGGCGTGGGCAAGAGTACCATGCTCGGCATGATTGCGCGTCATGCGCAGGCTGACGTGAACGTGATCGCGCTGCTCGGCGAGCGCGGACGCGAAGTGCGCGAGTTCATCGAAAACTCGTTGGGGGCGGAAGGGCTGGCGCGTTCGGTGGTGATTGTCGCTACCGGCGATCAGGCGGCGCTCGTGCGTGCGCGTGGTGCGCTGGTAGCTACGGCCATCGCCGAGTACTTCCGGGATCAAGGGAAGCACGTCCTGCTCATGGTAGACTCGGTAACACGCGTGGCGATGGCGTGGCGTGAGATCGGCCTCGCGACCGGCGAGCCGCCCACCACCAAGGGCTATCCGCCGTCGGTCTTTGCCAACCTGCCGCGACTGCTCGAGCGGGCCGGCAACGGCGTAACGGGCGGCATCACCGGCATTTACACCGTGCTCGTGGACGGCGACGACTTCAACGAGCCCGTTGCCGATGCGTCCCGCTCCATCCTTGACGGACATATCGTGCTTACGCGCCGACTCGCCGCGCAGAATCACTTTCCCGCCATCGACGTCCTCGATTCCAAGAGTCGGGTGAAGGATCAGATCACGAACACGGTGCAGCGGAACGCCGGCAGCGCGATGCTGCGGCTCGAGGCGGCTTTTCGTGAAAAGGAGGATCTCATCATGGTGGGTGCGTACCAGAAGGGGAGCGATCCCTATGTGGACGCGGCGATCGTGTATCGCCAGCACGTGCTCGACTTTCTGCAGCAACGCCCTGATGAAGTGTCGCATTACGGTGATACGTACGGAGCACTGGTCAGGATCGCCGAAGCGATCGAGAATGCCGTGAAGAGGCGCGCCTGATGTTCCGCTTCCGGTTACAGCGCATCCTGGAGCTGCGTGAGCAGCACGAACAGGCGCAGGCGCGCGTGTTCGCGGCGGCACAGAACGCCGCCGAGGAGGCGCAGCGCGAGCATGACGCGCTCACGGCACTTCGGGCAGAGTCCGATGCCCATGTCCGCACGTCGGCAACGAGGGGATCACGTGTCGGTCATCTCACACAGCTCGGCGTTGCCATGGATTCGCTCGACGCGCGCGTGACGCGTGCCAGTGGTGTGGTGGACGAAGCAATCGCGCAGGTGCAGCTGGCGCAGCGCCGGCTCGCAGACGCGGCCCGCGACCGGCGGGTGCTCGATCGGTTGAAGGACCGTCACGCGGAATCCTTTCGCGTCGATGCCGCGCAGAAGGATCGCGTGCAGATGGACGAGATCGCACTCTCGCAGTTCTCGCGGAAACAGGGCACCGGCAGCGGAAGCACCGGCGCCTCCACCTCCAGCAACAACGGTGTGACGCCATGAAACAGCTGATCATTCCGGCCATCATCGGGCTCCTGGCCGGCCTCGGTGGCGGTTCCGGGTACGGCTACATGAAAGCCACGGCGAAGTTCGCCGCAGATTCGACGCGCAGCGCCGAGAGCGCGAAGGCGCACGCCGACTCGCTCGCTGCCGACAGCACTCACGCCGACGCGCACGGCGAGACGGCGGCCGCGACCCCGGAGCATGGCGAAGGTGTTCCCGCAGAGGCGCCAGCGGTGAACGTGCATGAGCCGGTACTGCCGATGACGCCTGCCGACAGCCTGCGTGCGCTGGAGCAGGCCCGTGCCGCGATGACGCAGCACGCGGTGGCAACGGCGGCGCCTTCACCAACTACGCCAACCACGACCGCCACAACAGCCACACCAAGCGCAGCGGCACCGGGACCGACGGCCGCCACACCGAAGGCGGCGATGGAGAGCGCGCTCCCGGAAGCGCGCCTGGCAAAGATCTTCGCCGCCATGTCCCCCAAAGATGCCGGCCGCGTCCTCGAACAGATGACCGACGGCGACGTGCGCACGGTGCTCAGCAAGATGGGCGACCGGCAGGCTGCGGGCATCCTCGCCACGTTTCCTGCGACTCGCGCGGCGTTGATCACCAAAGGTGGTGCGAAGCCATCAGGAGGTACGCCATGAGCGTCCTGAACGCCATTATCAGTAGCGCTCCGGCCGCAGCCGCCCGTCCTGCCGTTATCCCCAGAGGTGCCCGAGTGGAAACGGAGACTCCGGTGGGCGACGACGTTTCGAACGCGGAACCGAGCGCCCCGCGCGCGGCGCGTGCCGAGTTTGCCGCCGTGCTCGCGTTGCTCTCCGGCGCGGGTCCCAAGGTGCGCGCCGATCTCGTGCCGCAGATGCCTGCAGACGGTGCCACACTCATCGACCAACTATTGGACGGAGCGGGTGCAGCTGTCACCGGTGACGCCACGGCGGCCGACAACCACGCCAGCGACGCGAGTGCTGACGCCAATACTGAGGCGGGTGCTGACGCCAAGACTGACGCGAGTGCCGCACTCCGTTACGGTATGCTGCAAGCAGCACCCGCGCCGGCAAACAGCGACGACATCATCGATCTGCAGGCGTATGCCCGCGCCCGTGACCTGAAAGGCGCCAACGGCCTGATCGGGATGGCGCGCGCCGCCCGTTTGATAGCCGGGAACGGTGCCACGCACACCGGGAACGACGCGGAGGACGTGCTCACGCGCATCGCGTCGCAAAAGGGGGCAACGCTCGAGCAGCTTTTGGCGATCGGCGACGTCCGCGGCGCCGACGCGCGCGCCGCGCTCGACGCTCTGCTCGCACAGGCGGGTACGCCCGAAGGTCGCCTCATTGCCGACAGTACGCGCGAGGCGGCCGAAGCAAATGCGGCTACTCAGAGCGCCGCGCAGCACGCGGTGCTCGCCACGTCGGTGCACGCCACGTCGGCGACCGACGTCACCTCGCCGGTGAAAGACCTCTCCGACGTCTCGCCTGAGCTGCGCGCCCGCGTCGGTCGTGTGATAGATCGCATGAAAAAGGAATACGGACACGACGTCACCATCGTGGAGTCCGCCCGCTCGCAGGAACGACAGAATCGCCTGTATGAGCAGGGACGTACGCGTCCCGGGCCGATCGTCACCTGGACCCGTGACTCCGCACACACGCGTGGTGAGGCCGTCGACGTGCTCGTGGACGGCTCGTGGAATAATGCCGAAGGGTTTGGCCGCCTGCAGCGGATCGCCCGCGAAGAGGGACTGCGGACGCTCGGGTTGCAGGATCCCGGTCACCTCGAACTACCGGGTAACGGTGCGGCACCCAGTCGCGCGGCGGCAGTCGCCGCGCGCATCGACACCGTCATCAACCATCCGGCGACGGCTCGCACACCGGCGGCTCCTGCCGGTGTCGGCGGAGTCGCCGGTGTGGCCGGCATTGCGGGTGTCGCCGGTGTTGCCGGTCTCGCCCAGACCGCCGACGGCGGATCGCATGGCAACGGTCAGCCAGCAGGAAGCAACGGCGGGGCATTCAGTCGCGAGTCGCGCGACGACACACGCCTCCGCGGTGTCGCGGCGCGCGAGCTGAACGCCGAGAACCTCCCAGCCTTCGGCGCGCTGCACGGCGCGTCGATTTCGCAGGTGGGCAGCACCGGGCACCTGCGCAGCATTGCCGAGAACAGTGGAACGTCGCCGGCACAGCGCGTCGCGGACGTGCAGCAGCTTCGTGACAATGCACCAGCGGGCATGATTTCGCGCCTCTCGCTCAACGTGAACGCACCCGATGGCCACCAGGAGCGCATCACCGTTGACCTGCGCGGAACGAGTGTCGATGCCACCATCGACACGACCGCCGCCAACGCATCGCGGTTGCGTATGCAAACGGCGCAACTTCAGGATGCCCTCGGTCGTCATGGTCTCGACAGTGACACGGTGCGCATCAGTGCCATGCCGCGCAACGACATCGCCGACGCGGTACGCTCCACCCTCGGCGAGCGTGACCTGATGAAACTCGCGGCGACGCCGCAGTCATCGGCCGAGCAGAACGCCAACAACCCGCAGCGCGAGCGTCAGCCCCGCGACAGCGAAAAGCCGGACGACCACCGTCGTGAACAGGCAGCGCGTGCCCGCGATGAACAGCAGCGCCGGCACGACGGCCAGCGCGGCCGCCGCAACCCCTTCACCGGTACCGAGTGATGATCACGACCACTCGCAGCAACAACATCCTCAGTAACACGCCCACCGCCGCGCCCATCGGCGCCGCCGAACCGAGCGCCCCGCGCGCTCTGCCGACCAACGGCACCGGTATCGGACGTGACGAGTTCCTCAAAATGCTGGTCGCGCAGCTCAGAAATCAGGATCCGCTCAATCCGATGGACGGCAAGGACATGGCGGCGCAGCTCGCCCAGTTCTCCACCGTAGAGCAGCTGATCACGCTGAACACGTCGATGCAGGAGCAGACGCTGTCCACCCAGAATACGCTCGATGCACTCACGCTGCTCGGGCAGACGCAGGATGCCCGCTCCGATGAACTCGCGCAGCTCATCGAGGGGCAGATGGCGGTGAACACCGTCGGCAAGACGGGCGTGACCATCGGCAACAACACTTTCGTGGACCGTGACCGCAACGGCAGCATCGTCGTGGACACGGGAACACGGAGTGGCGCAGGACGTCTCACCATCACCAATGAGAAGGGCGACGTGGTCAGTGTCGCCGACATTGCCTCAGTGAAAACCGGACTCCAGTCATTTGAACTTGCCGACTACGAGTTCACACCGCCACTCACGGCGGGGAAGCACAGCTACAAGTTCGAGGTCGCAACGGATGGCGGCCCGTTTGAGAACGTGAAGACGTACACAGTCGGACGGATCACCGGCATGCGGTACGACAACGGCAACCCCATCCTGATCATCGGCGACGCCTTGCATGTGCCGATGTCGCAACTCACCCAGGTTCGCAGCTGAACGCGACCCGAACCGAAAGGAATCCCCACATATGCTTCGCTCTCTCTTCGCCGGCGTCTCCGGACTGCGCAACAACCAAGTGCGCATGGACGTGATCGGCAACAACATCGCCAACGTGAACACGGTGGCCTTCAAGGCCGGTCGCGTCACCTTCAAGGAAGGCTTCGCGCAGCTGCTGCAGGGCGCGAGCCGCCCGCCCGGAGACCAGGGTGGTATCAACCCGGTCCAGATCGGCCTCGGCATGCAGATCGGCTCGATCGACCAGATCTTCAACCAAGGCAACCTGGAGACCACCGGGCTCAACACCGACATCGCGATCCAGGGCGACTCGTTCTTCGTGGTGCGAAAGGGCAACCAGAGCTTCTACACGCGCGCCGGAAACTTTCAGGTGGACGCGAACGGCCAGATGGTATCGCCGGCCAACGGCTTCATCGTGCAGGGACGCATGTTCGAGAACGGCGTGCTGCAGGACGGCTTCCAGGACATCCGTCTTCCGTTCGGCCAGAAAGTCTCGGCCCGACCCACTACCGAAGCGGTGCTCGCCGGTAACCTGAACGCCTCCGCTCCTTCGTTTCAGGGCAATTTCAATGATCCGTTGGCGCGCGACCTGCCGATCAACGAAAAGTCGTGGACGGAGTCGCAGATCGCGGTTTTCGATTCGCAGGGTACGAAGCGCGACATCAAGATCCAGATGTGGAAGACCAGCCCAAACACCTGGGACTGGCAGATCGACCCGATCGCCTCGGGAATCACGGACAACTTCCAGACCGACGCCAACTCCCCGCCCTCCGACATCTCCCTGCCGGTGCCACCGGCCGGCTACGAGATCCTGCCGGCGAATGTGAAGGTGTTCAGTACATCGGGAACCGAGTATACAACGCCCGGCGACTTCTCCGTCACCGTTGGCCCGCCAGCCGGGTTGCAGTTCACGGCCAACATGCCGTCGAACTCCGAAATCAGGATCTCGTATTTCATGAGTCCGACGGCTGCGCCGCCCAGCACCAACCGCGGCACGTTCACGTTCGACAACGCCGGCATCATGAACACCAACATCACGGCCGCCATCGACTTCGGCGTGCCGGGTGCCAATGCCGTCGCTCTCGATCTCAAGCTGAATGGCGGCGTGAACGGTCTCACGCAGTTCGCGTCGACCGCGTCCACGGCGGTGCTTCGCGACCAGAACGGCTACACCGCCGGCACGTTGCAGAACTTCAGCATCGACCGTTTCGGCCTGATCACCGGCTTCTTCACCAACGGTACCACGTCGTCGCTCGCCCGCATCGTGCTCGCGGATTTCAACAATCCGAGCGGCATGCTGCGTATCGGCGACAACATGTACCAGGAGTCGGCCAACTCGGGCGGCGCGGTCCTCGGCTTCGCCCTCGAAGGCTCGCAGTCGCAGCTCACCAGCGGCGCGCTCGAAATGTCCAACGTCGATCTGGCGCAGGAATTCACGAACATGATCGTAGCCCAGCGCGGCTTCCAGGCGAACGGCAAGGTGGTGAGCACGTCGGACGAAATGCTGCAGGAGCTCATGAGCATCAAGCGGTAAGCAGACGGCTAATGTGAAAGGCAGGCACTGAATGAACGAACGACGGCGGGTGCGGGCCTCACGGTCCGGCCCGCCGTCGTCACTTCCCACTCGGCAGATTATGCCGCGGCGAGCGAAAAATGCCGGGAAAAATGCCGGTGCCAGCTCCCAACATCGGACGGCCCTACAACGCTGAATCACATTTAAAGGTAATTACCGCAACGACTTGAAGCATGATGGGCCGTTCGGTTCGGTTGTGGCATCGTCCCTGCTTTTACCGGGAGCGTTGAGTTCACCCTCGTCCGCTCCAGACTATGTCCACTGAAACCGTTGCTGCCGCGGAAGCCGCCCCCGAAGCGCCCTCCAAAGCCAAGCTCCCCCTCCTGATCGGCCTCGTGGCCGTCGGCCTCGCCCTTGGCGGTGGCACCGGCGCGATGGTGCTTGGCCCCATGGTCGCCAAGAAGATGGGCAAGGAACTTCCGGCCATCACCGCCTCCGCCGACAGCCTCGGCGAAGACGCGGGAGCCGGAGAACATGCGGCGGGCGATGGCAAGGAGGGCGAGACGAGTGCGGCGGCCGACATCCATCTGATCGACAATCTCGTGCTCAATCCGGCCAACAGTGGTGGCAGTCGCTTCCTGCTGCTCTCCGTAGCCATCGAGGTCGGCAGCTCGGGCGCCGGGGAGAAGTTCAAGTCCCGTGATGCCGAACTTCGCGACATCATCCTCACGTCGCTCGGCACTAAAACGGTGGAGCAGCTGGTCGACATCGCCGGCCGCGAGCAGTTCAAAACCGAAATTCAGAGCGCCGTCGATGCTCGATTCGGCAAGCACGCCGTGAAGCGCCTGTACTTCCCGCAGTTCGTCGTCCAATGATCATCGGATCAGCGCGATGAGCTCCGAAACACTCAGCCAGCATGACATCGACCGGCTCCTTGGCGGCGGCCCGCGCGCGGCCAGCGCGGTCGTCGTCGAACAGGACGTGCAGGTCTACGATTTCCGTCGGCCGCATCGCGTGTCGAAGGAACGTCTGCGGACCCTCGAGGCGATGTACGAGCGCATGGTCAAGGCACTCGAAGCCTGGCTCATTGCGCGTGTGCGCGGCCAGATGGAAGTGCGGCTGCAAAGCGTCGAACAGTTTTCATTCGGCGAGTTCACGCTCTCGCTGCCCATGCCCTGCTCTTCGTTCATCTTCGATATTCAAGGCACCGGCCAGAAAGGCGTCATCGACGTGGGTCCGGAGTTCAGCACGTACATTATCGATCGGCTCTTCGGCGGCGAGGGCGCGGGCAGCGCGTTGATGCGCGCGCTCACCCCCATCGAGCGGATGGCCGTGCGGTCGGTGGCCGACAAGGTGACCGCACTGCTGCAGGAGATCTGGCAGGATCATGTGCCGATGGAGCTCACCATCAGCGGCTTCGAATCGTCACCGGAAATTCTGCAGGTCGTCAACCGTGAAGATCCCGTGCTCGTGGCTAACGTCGAGTTCACCACCGGCAACGTGAGCAGCCTGCTGCTGATCTGCCTGCCGTTCTCGGTACTCGACAAGTTTTTCACGTCGAGCGGACAACAACGTCTTGCGCTGCTCACCACCAGTGAACAGGAACGTGAAACGACGCGACAGCGCAGCGAGGCCGCCCTGCGCGCCACGCGCGTACCGCTCACCGCGCGCATGCCGGATTTCCAGCTTTCCATGCGCGACATCGCGCAGATCCAGGTGGGCACGATCATCCCCACCGGTATCCCCAAGGATGCCCGCGTCATCGTGCGCGCGGGAACACAAGAGCGGTTCATCGGTCATCCCGGCCGCGTGAACGGCAACCTGGCCGTGCGCATCCTCGATTCCGTTCCGCCCTCTGACTCCCGGACACCCTCCGCATGAACTCCGCTGAAATCGACGCGCTGGTTGCCAGCGCGCAGGCGGCCAAGGCGGCCGGACAGCCGCTGTCGTCGCTCAAGGACGACACGGCCGCTCCCGCCGCAGCCCCGACTCCGCGCGCTCCGCAGCTGACCGACTTCGAACAGACGATGCTGACCGGCACCGAGGTGCCGATCGCCATGCTGCTCGACCTCACGCTCCCGGTCTCCATCGAGCTCGGTCGTACAAGCATGACGGTGCAGGAGATCCTGCGGCTCGGCCGCGGCTCGGTCATACAGCTGGATCGCCTGGCCGGCGAACCGATCGACATCTTCGTCGGCGAACGGCGCTTCGCGGAAGGCGAAGTCGTGGTGCTCGGCGAACACTTCGGCGTGCGCATCACGCGCGTACTCGCGAGCGTCGGATCCTCGAACGCGGCGAACGCCGCGTGACCATGCGCCGTTGCCGAAGTGGTGCGGTGATCGCCGCACCGGACATTGTACCGCCCACGACCTGACGTCGCCGACATTATGCTGATCGCTGGTTTGGGCGTCGTTGTTGCCCTCGCATTCGTGCTCGGCCTTGGGGCCTTGAGCCTCTGGATTCTCAAGCGCTACACGTCGGGTGGGCTGACGCCCAGATGCCGCGTGCAGCTCGAGGTGGTGCAGCGTGTGGCGCTCGGTCCGAAAAACGGTCTGGCCGTCGTACGGGTTGGTGAGAAGGTGATGGCCGTATCCGTGGGCGACGGCGGCATCCGTGCGCTGTTCGAGCTCGACGAGCACGACCGGCAGCGCGTACTTGCCACGAGCCGCGTTGCGACGCCACAGGCGTCCAGTGACGCGGCCCATGCCGCGTTCGCGCCGGTGGGTGTCGCGGGAAGCGCCGCCGCGGCGGGTGCGACGGCGACCACGCCTGCGTTTACGGAAGGATTCGGCGTGCTGTTGCGCAAGGTGCTGCGGTCGGCCGCGCCGGCAACAGGCGCGACGGCGACGCAACAGACGACGCAGCGGGCGACGGTTGGTTCGATGGCGGGTGCGGAGCCGGACGCATGGTTTACCGAACCGGCGCTCGACCCGGCGTGGATTGCCACGGTCGCGCGCGCGACACCAATCACCGCGCCGATCGTGTCGCCGGGTGCGGCATCGAGGATGACATCGAAGTATGCGGCGCCGGAGCCGCTGGTGATCGAGCTGGCTCCGCGCGAACGGGCGTTCCGCTCGATGCTACGACTCTCGCTCAGCACGGCCACGCGTCTCGCCGTCTTCACCGGAGCGATGCTCGTAGCGTCAGCCACCCCGTTGTGGGGACAGGCCGCAGGCGCGACGCCACCCGCCGGTTCACCGCCGCCGGTGTTACCGCCGACGGTACCACCCGCGTCGGTAACACCGGCGACGGTGTTACCGAGTACGTCGCAGCCGGCCGTACCGGCAGTGGCGCCACCGACATTGTCGGCTCCGCCGCTTCTGAGCGGAGGCGCGACCACACCGACGATCCCGCAGTTTACGGCGCCGACGATCGCGCTACCGCCCGTTGCGATTCCGCAGGCGCCACGGCCGGTCATTCAGCCGGGACGCGCCACGCGGCCGGCTGCGGCCGCACCGCGACCAGGCAACGGCGCCGCCACGACCGCGCAGGGTGCGGCCACGACACGAACTGCCGGGCAGATGGTGCTTGACACCATGAAGCGCGTACCGGAATCGCTCACGAACGCGGCTCAGCCGGCGCCGATCGCCGCCGACGACGCAATCATGCGCTTGATGCCGCAGATGGATGTGAAGCTGGGCGGCGACGCCGAGACCGGCGGTCTACGTCTGAACGGCACCGTGGGTATTGTCGTGATGATGGGGCTGCTCACTATGCTCCCCACGTTGATGCTCATGATGACGGGCTTCACGCGCATCCTGATCGTGCTCCACTTCCTCAAGCAGGCGATGGGCACGCAAAGCGCGCCGCCCGCGCACCTCCTGTCCGCGCTTGCGCTGTTGCTCACCGGCTTCGTGATGACCCCGACCCTGAGCCAGATGAACCGCGAAGCGGTCACCCCGTGGCTCGATGGAAAGATCACCCAGGTGGAGATGATGAAAACGGGCATCGTCCCGATGCGCGAGTTCATGCTGCGTCAAACGCGGGAATCGGATCTCAAGACGTTTGTGGAGATGAGCCGCATGGAGCAGCCGGAAACGGTAGACGACGTGCCGCTGCACGTGCTCATGTCGGCCTTCGTGGCGAGCGAGCTGCGCACCGCGTTCCAGATCGGCTTCGCGATCTATCTCCCGTTCATCATCATCGACGCCGTGGTGGCCTCGGTGCTCATGAGCATGGGCATGTTCATGCTGCCTCCGGCGATGATATCACTCCCCTTCAAGCTGTTGCTGTTCGTGCTGGTAGACGGGTGGAGTCTCACGATCACGAGTCTGGTGCAGAGCTTCAAGTAGCGGCGGGTGTCCGTCGTGCTGCGCCTCGGACGGCGCATCGAATAGCCACGCTGTCGGGGCTGAGCCGGTGAGCACGCACTCCACCGTTCATCGATAAGCGTCTTGCAAACCGCAGCTTGACACATAAATGTCAGGCTAGTAGCATCAAGACATGCGCACCACCATTCGCCTGAACGATCACCTGTTGCGCGAGGCCAAGGCGCGCGCCGCGCGCGCCGGCCGTTCGCTGAACGAGTTCATCGAGGACGCGGTCCGGTCGGCGGTGCTCAACGATCGACAACCGTCCGGTCACGCCCACGACATTCCGGTCTTTCGCGGAGGGCGAGGATTGCGGCCCGGCGTCGACCTGGACAGTAACGCTGCGCTGATGGATCTCCTGGACGACGATCGTCCGTGATCTCGCCCGACGTGAACGTGCTGGTGTACGCAGCGCGCGATGATGCGCCGCGCCACGCCGAGTTTCGCGCGTGGCTCGACGACGCGCTTGCCGCCCAGGAACCCATGGGCATCTCGGAACTCGTGTTGTCGGGCGTACTGCGCGTGCTCACGAACCCCCGGGTCTTCGATCCGCCGATGTCGGTGAGCGATGCCGCAGCCTACGTCAGTGCCTTGTGCGAGCACCCGCGAGTGGTGCCGCTTCGCCCGGGTGAGCGACACTGGGGCCTCTTCCTCGCTCTCTGTCGCAGCGGCGGAGTGCGCGGGAATCTGGTCGCCGACGCATACCACGCCGCCCTGGCGATCGAGCACGGCACCGAATGGATATCGACGGATCGGGATTTCGCGCGCTTCCCGGGACTACGGTGGCGTTCACCGGTGGCATAACCCACGGCACCCGATTCGGCGTTTCTGACGACCTTGCCGAACGGCTCCGAAAGCGCATGGGCCCAGGTGACAGAGAAAGCGCTCAGTGTCTGCGACGGCGGTGGGCAGCGGACCTGCCACGTTCCACGATTGAGGCATCACCGCTTCAGCTTGACGATGGCACGCGCGCACCAGTGTGGAAGGCGGTCGCGAATCTCCCATCACTGGAGCGCGACCAACGAACCCGGAGAGCGCGCGGGAGCAGACTGTGGACCAACTGATCGCGGAGTTACGCTCGGCTCTGCGCCATGAGTCACCGGTTCCACCGGGGCTTATCGCTCGACTGCATGCTGGCGTGTCACGCGTACAAAAGGCGTCAGAACGTTTCTCCGCTGGCGAGCCCGGCGCCGATCTGAAGCGCAACGCCGCGCCGCGTGGCGCGCGCCTGCAGGATCTCACGCATGAAGTAGACGAACATTCCGGCAAGCACCGCGAATGAGGGCTCGACCGTCTGCAGATGAAGTCAATGCATTGGTCATCACCGAACCGGTCGCGAGTGATCGCGACCGGCAATACAACGAACCGACTACCGCTGGTGCGCGCGGCGCGGCGAGTCAGGCGCCGAGCCGACGACGTGACACCCCATTCCGGCACTTCTGACCGCCGATCCACTCGGCAATTTCTGCCGAAAGCCGCGCGCGCCTACAGGCCCTGTACGGATAGCCCATTTATAAACCGTTACCCGACAACACTTTACACGGAGTGACCAGAATCACGGGCGTTGGTACGACCCCTGCTTTAGAGCATGCTCGACAGATCTGCATTCCCTCGAGCCCTGCTTATCCGGATGTCACACCAGCTCGTCATCGACCTCACCCGCCAAGCGATCATGACCGCTCTCATGATCGCCGCCCCCATGCTGCTCATCGCGCTGGGCGTCGGTCTGGTCATTTCCATCATCCAGTCGGTCACGCAGATCCAGGAGCAAACCCTCGCCTTCGTCCCCAAGCTGATTCTTGTCGGCGCCGCCTTCATCATCGGGATGCCCTGGCTGCTGCAGATCCTGATCCGCTTCACCACCCAGATCATTCGCGGCATCCCCGCGATGGTCGCGTAGCGAAAGCGGTGAATGGCGCGGTGAGCGGTTCCATGATCTTCGGCCTGCCGGACTTCTTCGCTCCGGGCGTCGCGACCGCCTTTGTGCTCACCGCGCTGCGCGTGGGCGGATTGTTGCTGGTCGCACCCGCGTGGTCGGCCAAGACGGTGCCGATGAAGCTCCGGAGCGCCCTGCTGGTCATCTTCGCCGTGTTGCTGATCCCCAGCGCGACCGTTGGCGCCGACATGAAAGCGCTCGAAATCACCCCCGTCACGTTCCTCAGCGAAACCGCCGTGGGCTTCGTGTTCGGCCTGGCCGGCGCGCTCGTGATCGCTGCCGCGGAGTTCGCCGGCGAAATGATGACCACCTCCATCGGTCTCTCCGGCGCGGCGATCTTCGATCCCGTCAACAACACCCAGGGCGCCATTCTCGCCTCGACCATGCAGCTGATTGCGCTCACGCTGCTGCTCATCTCCGGCGGACACATCTTCATGCTGCAAGCCGTCGCGCACAGCTTCAACGCGATGCCTCTGGGTGCGCCGCTGGCACTCGCCAGCGGCTTTCTCGCCGTCGTGAAGCTAACCACCGTCGTCTTTTCCACCGGGATGCAGTTTGCCTCACCCGTGATCGCCGCGGTGCTCGTCACGAACATCGCCCTCGCCGTCCTCGGACGTGCGGCACCGGCGCTCAACATCATGTCGCTCGCCTTCCCGCTGCAGATTGGCATCGGCCTGCTCACCTTCGCCGGCTCTATCGGCCTCGTGGTGCACGCCTTCAGCGACTGGACACCCGGCTACGTCAGGACCGTCGAAGCCTTTGTCCGGGCGGTGCAGGTTGCCCCCGACCCAGCCGGGGGGCGCTGACGATGGCCGATTCGGATGCCGGGGAAAAGACCGAAGACCCGTCAGACAAAAAGCGATCGGACGCGCGCGAAGACGGGCAGATCGCCAAGTCGCCGGAGTTCACCACGGCGGCGTTTCTGCTCACCGCCGTTGTCGTGCTCTCCTTTGGTGGTCCAGTGCTCTGGCGCTTCATGCTCGACACCATGGGACAGTCGCTTGCGCACGCCGCCGACCCGGAGCGGGTCGGCGTATCCGGCATTCCGTGGCTGCAAATGCTGAGCTTTCGCTCCTTGGTGGCGATGGTGGGCATCATGGCCGCCATGGCGGTGGTAGCCGTGGCCGTGCAAGCCTCGCAAACGGGACTGCTGCTCACGGCAAAGCCGCTTGCCCCGAAGTTCTCGCGCATCAACCCTGCGGCAAACATCGGCCGCATTCTGGGGAAGCAGTCGTTCGTGGAGCTCGCCAAGGCACTGCTCAAGCTGAGCATCATCGGCTGGGCTGTGTACGCCACGCTGGAGAACGCGTGGCCCGAGATCCAGGGGCTCGCGCTCAACCCGTCGCCGGCGGCGCTCATCGAGGTCGTCTCGCAATACGGCCTCGCCCTGCTCAAGAACGCCGGGCTGATGTTTCTCGTGCTCGCGACTGCCGATTACACGTGGCAGCGCTACAGCACGACGGAAAAACTCAGGATGACCAAGCAGGAAGTGAAAGAAGAGGCGAAGGCGCAGGAAGGCAATCAGGAAGTGAAGAGCCGCCGCCGATCGATCGGCCGGGAGCGTATCCGGCGACAGATGTTCGCCGAGGTCCCGAAGGCCGACGTTGTGATCGTGAACCCGGTGCATATCGCCATCGCCATCAAGTACGACCCCACCGTCGCCCCCGCGCCCTACATCGTCGCCCTTGGCCAGCGCAAGATCGCGTTGCGCATCAAGGACATCGCCTTCCAGCATGGCGTTCCCGTGATCGAAAACGTCCCCCTCGCCCGCGCCCTCATCCTGGTGGCCAAGGTGGGCACCATGATCCCCGTGGACATGTATCTCGCCGTCGCGGAAGTGCTCGCGTTCGTGCTCCGTCAACGTGATCGCTACGGCGCCGGATGGCGCGGAACGGCCGCCGCATGACCAGCGCTGCCCTGCCGATGAACGTCGCCGAGGGCTCCGGGAAGAAAGCGGAAATCGCCCTCGCGATCGCCGTCATTCTCGTGCTCGCGCTCATCATCGTACCGTTGCCGCCGGTGCTGCTCGATCTCGCGCTCGCCGCGAGCATCGGTACGTCGCTGGTGGTGCTGCTGGTGGCGCTGCGCACCACCAATCCGCTCGAGTTCAGCAGCTTCCCTGCCCTGCTGTTGCTGCTCACACTCTTCCGCATCGGGCTGAACGTCTCCTCCACGCGTCTGATCCTGACGCAGGCGCACGCCGGCAAAGTGATCGAAGCGTTCGGGAACTTCGTCATCGGCGGCAACTATGCCGTCGGTGTCGTGCTCTTCCTGTTGCTCATCGGCATCAACTTCATCGTCATCACGAAGGGTGCCGGTCGCATTGCCGAAGTCGCCGCGCGCTTCACCCTCGATGCGATGCCCGGCAAGCAGATGGCGATCGACGCAGATCTGTCCGCCGGACTGATCGACGAGAAGGACGCCCGCAAGCGGCGCGAAGAGATCTCGCGCACCGCTGATTTCTACGGCGCGATGGACGGGGCCTCGAAATACGTGAAGGGGGATGCGATCCTCGGCATTCTCGTGGTCATCGTGAATATCCTCGGGGGCATCTTCATCGGCGTCGTGCAGCGCGGCATGCCGCTCGGCAAGGCCGGCACCACGTACACCATTCTCACCGTGGGCGACGGCATCGTGTCGCAGGTGCCGGCGCTCATCATCAGCACCGCCGCCGGCCTCATGGTCACGAGCGCTACCAGCACCGACCGCATCGGCGTGGTGCTCGGTCGACAGCTCGGCGCGCATCCGCATGCCATGTGGATCGTCTCCGCCGTGCTCGCGTCGTTCGGTCTCATTCCCGGGTTGCCCGCGTTTCCGTTTCTCGCCCTCGCCGGTGGCGCGGCCATGATCGCCCGCGCGTCGGGGAAGGCGGAAGACCGTCGCCTGCAGCTCGCGCAGGTGACGTCACCGCTCACCGAGATCGAAACACCGGAGCCGTCGGATCCGATGCGCGACTTGCTGCAGATCGATCCGATCGAACTCGAAGTCGGCTACGCGCTTATTCCGCTCGTGGACGAAGGACAGGGCGGCGACCTGCTTGAGCGCATCTCCCTGCTCCGCAAGCAGGCCGCCATCGAACTTGGCATTCTCGTGCCGCCAATTCGCATTCGCGACGACATCCGCCTGCCGGCCAACGAGTACGTGATCAAGCTGCGCGGCTCGGAAGTCGCCCGCGCCGAGGTGCTACCGCGATTCATGATGGCACTCAACACCGGCGGCGTGGTGGCCGAGATCGACGGCATGGAAACGGTCGATCCGTCCTTCGGCATGCCCGCCAAATGGGTGGCCGCGTCACGTCGCACCGAAGCGGAAGCGCTGGGCTATGTCGTGGTCGAACCGACCACCGTGGTCGCCACGCATCTGCTCGAAACGCTCAAGAACAGCGCCGCCGATCTGCTCGGCCGCCAGGAAGTGCAGGAAATGATCGAGACACTCAAGCGCTCGCACCCCGCGCTGGTGGAAGAGATCATTCCGTCCAAGGTGTCACTCAGCACGCTGCACCGGGTGTTGCAGCGATTGCTCCGCGAGCGTGTGCCGATCCGCGACCTTGTCACGATTCTCGAGGCGCTTGGCGACGGCGCCGAACAGACGAAGGATCCCGAAGCGCTGACCGAAGTGGTGCGACGCTCGCTCACCAACGTGATTGCCCGGCTCTTCGCCGACCAGAGTGGTGTCGTTCGCGGCATCACGATCGGCGGCCGACTCGAGTCGGCGCTGGTAGGACTTTTCTCACCGCGTTCCACGCAGCCGAATGCGCCGGTGCTCACACCGGAATCGCTCGCCGCGCTGCTGCGCGACCTCAACCATCTCGCCACCACGTACGCCGTGGATGGCCGGCCCCTGCCACTCATCACGCCGCCGTCTCTGCGCGTGGGAGTGCGACGCCTGATCGAACCCGTGCTGCCCGGTCTCCCCGTGGTGTCGCTCGCCGAACTGCCGGCCGCGATCACGCTGAGCAGCGCCGCCACCTGGGAAATGCCACATGGTCACTGAACGCTTTCGTGGAACCGACCTGTCGCGCGTGGCCGATCGGGCCCGTCGCAGCATGGGCGACGACGTCATGATTCTGCACACGCGTACCATCCGCGATGGTGGCGTGCCGATGGTGGAAGTGCTCGCCGCGCCGTCGGCGGCGCTCGACGAGGTGCGGGCGCGCCTTGAGCCCACGCCGCTGCCGCCCGACATGCGTCACGCCGACGGTCGTCCCTATCGTATTGCGCTGGTCGGACCCACCGGCGCCGGCAAGACCACCACGGCAGCCAAGCTCGCGGTGCGGCGCGGACTGTTCGGCGCCGCGCGTCCGGGGCTGCTTACCCTCGACACCTATCGTGTGGGCGGAATGGAACAGCTGGCGACGTACGCCGAGCTGGCCGATGTGCCCTTCGAGGTGGTGTATGATGCGCGCGAAGTCGACGCCGCCTTTCGCCGACTCGATGGCTGCGACGTGATCATCATCGACACGCCGGGGCGCAGTCCCGCTTCGGCGGACCTCACCGAACGCTGGCGCGCACTGCTCGACGTCCTCGCGCCCGACGAGGTGCATCTCGTGTTGCCGGCGACACTGCGCGCCGACCTCGCGGTGGACATCGGTCGCGCCTATCGCGCGTCGCGGGTGCACTGCGGCGCGACGCATCTGTTGCTGTCCAAGGTTGATGAAGTGCCGCGCGAATCGGGAGTGACCGACCTCGCGCTCTCGCTGGGGATGCCGACACGCTGGATCACCGACGGACAGGATGTGCCGGCCGACCTCAAGCCCGGCGTGCCGCGCTTGCTACGCGGCATGGGGCTTCCGGCCGACGCCGAAAGCGACTGGACGCCGGTATGACCAACCTGCTCATGTCCGCGCCGCGTGGCACGTCGGCCGTGACGCAGCTCGACACACTGCTTGCGGAGCGGGCGAGCGGGCGCGTGACCACCGGCGACCCGGCACGGCGGCAGATCCCCACGCTCCTGTGCGCGAGCGGACGCGGAGGAAGCGGCACGTCACTCGTGTCGTCGTTGCTCGCCGTGGCGGCGGCGGGCGAAGGATATCGCGTGCTGCTCATCGATGCCGACGATTTTGTCGGACCGCTCGCGCTGCTGCTTGGCGTCACGCCGAGTGCGTCGTGGCAGGACCTGCGCGGCGGACGTGTGGACCCTGCCGCCGTGGCCACCGCAGTGAGTGCGACGCTCACGCTCGTGGCCGGCGGTGTACCGCGCCTCGGTGCCGACGCCATGCCACTCAACGCGGTGGAGCGTCGCGCCTGCATGCGCCGACTCAGCGTGGTGGCCGACGGCATGGATCTCGTGGTGATCGACGCCGGCGCCCGTCTCGACACGGTGCTTGGGGCGATCACTCCGCACAGCGGTGAGCGGCTGCTGGCGGTTGCCGCCGGCAGTGACCCGGTGGGACTGGCCGCCACCTATGCGCTCTGCAAAGCCGTGCACGCACGGCATGGTGTCCTTCCGCTGGACGTGCTCGTCAATCGCCATGAAGGGAGTGACGCGGTGCGCTGTTTTGACGCCATCGATGCTGGTGCACGACAGTTTCTGGGCACGACGCTCCGCTTGTGCGGCGCGATCCCCAGCGATCCCACCCTTGATGCAGCCCTACGCGCGGGAATGTCGTTTCCCGATGCGGCTGCCGGTTCACCTGCTGCGATTGCTGCTCACGACATCGTGATGCGCGCGTTGGCCGGTGCCTCACTCTTCCGTCACGGAGCTTGACTGTGTCTCTCGTTCTCACACAAGGATCTGCCGCCATGTCCACATCCCTCTGGCAGTCATACCAGTCCGGCAACCAGTCCGCCCGTGATCGCCTGCTCGAGGACCATCTGGGCCTTGTGCACCACGTCGCGCGCCAGGTGGCCCGTACGCTTGCGGTGCGCGCCGATTTCGATGAACTCGTGAGCGCCGGCACGATCGGCCTGATGACCGCGCTCGAGGGGTTCGACGCGTCACGCGGTCTCGCGTTCAGCACGTTTGCCGCGCCGCGTATCAGGGGAGCGATCCTCGATGAGCTGCGCAAGCAGGATCACGTGCCCCGCTCCATCCGTCGCAAGACCCGCGAGATGAGCGCGGCCCGCGAAACGTTCATGCGTGAGCATGGACGTGCGCCGGAAGACCGTGAGCTCGCCGAGTGCCTCAGCGTGGATATGGATACGCTCTGGCGGTGGAAGGCCGACGTTGAAGGGGCGCATCACGTGCCGCTCGACCGGGCGCCGGGAGCACGGGAGAACTCGACGCCGGTTCCTGCGGAAACGCTCTCGTGCAGCAGCGATGGCGACGTGGAAGAGAGCCTCACGCACGAACAGGAAGTGACGCACCTCAAGGACGCCATTCTGCATCTCAAGGAGCAGGAGCGCGTGGTGCTGTCGCTCTACTACTTCGAGGAGCTCAAGCTGCACGAGATCGCGAAGGTGCTCGAGTTGACCGAATCACGGGTCTCGCAGATCCGCTCGAAGGCGCTCGGCAATCTGCGCATCGCCCTCAAGCCGCTACGGGATCAGGTCGCATGAGTTTTTCCTCCACGGTGCGCCAGGGCGTGCAGTACACCATCATCGGCGTCGGCGTAACCGTCATCGGTCTCGTGACCGGCGCGATGATCGTGTCGCCGGCCATGTCGCACACGCAGCGACTGCTCGCCCTGTCGGCGGTGGCCGGCGTGCTCGTCACCGCCACGGCGTTGTATTACGGCATTCGCAGCATCACGCGCGCCATGACCCGTCGCTCGTCGAGGCCTGTGCGCGTGCCGGCGCCAACCATCACGCTGCTGAGCGCCAAGGGCGGGCGCACGCCGCGCGCGGTGCACGCCCTCGCTGCTGCCGGTGCCGTCCCGGCCGAAATCGCGTGGAAAACCGGGTTGCCCCTCGACGCGGTCGCGATGCTCCTCAACCTGAGCGGCGCGCGGCAACTCCAGCCGCCCGTGACCTGACCGCACGACCGGATCGGCACGTTTTGCCGTCTCGGCAGGAGCGGCGCGGATCGCTGACACGTGAGATGAGAACCCGTAACCGACAACGCTACAACAACTTGCAAATTCCTTCCCCGGTCGGGCCTGTTTGGCCCGACCGTTGCTTTTCCCCTGTGCAGATCGTGCCCCCTTTCCCGAGCATCCGATGCCAGGACCCGTGCGAACCAATGGAATGAGCAGTGCTGCTTCCGCGCTCCAGATGCTGGAGCGCAAGCAACAGGTGCTCGCCAACAATCTCGCCAACGTCTCCACGCGAGGCTTCAAAGCGGAGACGACCTTTGCTCGAACCATGGGCAATGCGTTGGCGGTCACCGATACGGCGGTCAATCTCTCCGCCGGCACCCTCACGGAGACGCACAACCCGCTCGACCTCGCCGTCGAGGGCGATGGCTTCTTCGTGATCCAGACGCCGTCGGGGGAACGCCTCACGCGCAGCGGCAGCTTCCGCCTCGATCCCGAGCGACGACTCGTGGACGAGCGGGGCAATGCCGCCCTCGGCGAGAACGGCCCCCTCGTGTTGCCGCTGGGCCGCGTGGAAATCGACGCCACCGGACTCGTGATCGTAAACGGCAAGCCCACGCAACGCCTGCGTCTCGAACGCGTGGCACCCGGCGTCGATCTCCAGCATGAGGGAGGAACGCAGTTCGTGCCGGACGCATCGCGCCAATCGATTCCTCCGGCGCAGCGCCATGTGCACCAGGGATTTCTGGAGGAATCCAACGTGAACCCGATGTCGGCGATGACCGAGATGCTGGAAGTCCTGCATCGCTACGGCGCCGCACAGAAGACTCTCTCGACCATCGACGAGACGCGCGGTATCGCCGTGAATGATCTCGCCAAGCCCGTTTAAGGAGCACTATCATGGATCCAGCACTCCGCGCTGCCGCGAGCGGTATGACGGCACAGCAGACACGTACGTCGGTCATCGCCAACAACCTGGCCAACGTGAACACGCCCGGCTTCAAGAGGAGCCGAGCGCATTTCGAAGACCTGCTTTACCAGACGGTGCAAGGACAGCAGGTCCTCGGTGATCCCGACACCCAAACCGCACCCGCGATCCAGGTCGGCCGCGGTACCCGACTCGCCGGCGTGCAGCGCATGCATGAACAAGGGCCGCTCGAGACCACCAGCCGCAATCTCGATATCGCCATTGAGGGCGAGGGGTTCTTCCAGATCGGCATGCCGAATGGCGAGATCACCTACACGCGCGACGGCAGCTTTCAGATCTCCGACCAGGGCGTCCTGGTGACCAGCGCCGGCTATGCGCTGCAGCCGCCCATTCGCATTCCCGTAGACTCGTCGGAACTCACGATCTCGAACACCGGCATCGTCAGCGTGCGCCGCGGGCAGGATCTGCAGCCCACCGAAGTCGGACGGATCGAGGTGGCGCGCTTCGCCAATCCGTCGGGAATGCTCTCTCTGGGACAGAACATGCTCGCCCCGACCGCCGCATCGGGGCAGCCGGTAGTCGGCTTCCCGAATGACGCCGGGATGGGACGCCTGCAGCAGGGTGCGTTGGAAGGCTCGAACGTGGAGATCGTGCAGGAGATGGTGGAGATGATCGCCGCGATGCGCGCGTACGAGATCAACTCCAAAGCCATCAAGACATCCGACGAGATGGGCCAGATCGCCAACAATATGACGCGATGACCAAGCTGCTCTTGCGCAGAGCGCTTCGCGGGCTGCTGCTGCGCGCTGCGGTCGTCGTTGCCATGCTGGCAGCGATCGTCCCGATGCTGCCGGCGCAGGATTCCACGTCAGCCGTCAGCGCTACCCGAGACGTCGTCGCGCATGGCACCGCGCGCGTGAGCCGGTCAATTGCGACTCGTGCGCTCCGCACGGGCGACACACTGCGGGCGGCCGACCTCGCGCGCCGCGATACGGTAATCGTCTGGCGGTGGAGCCACCTCACTCCCGACACCACTACGGCGCTACCCGGATGGATCGCGCGTCGGCCGATCGCGGTTGGCGAAGTGCTCCGCGCCCCCGCCGTCATGGCCCCGCCGCTCATCACCACCGGCGCGACCGTACGGGCCATCTGGCAAGACGGCACCGTGCAGGTCGTGATGACCGGCATCGCCACGAATACTGCTGCGCTCGGCGCACCAGTCGGCGTGCGCGTCGGACAGACCCGTCGACTCGACGGCATCGCCGTAGCGCCCAATACCGTTCGCCTTCGTTGAGGAACCAAATCATGACATTCCTGCACCGTCCACCCCGCGCGGTCGCGAGCGTTGCGAGCCTCACGAGCGTGACCGGCACTGCGGGCATCACCGTGCTCGCACTGCTGACCATCGCTACCGTGACCGCCCGGCCGTTGTGCGCCCAGGCCGCTCCGCCAACGACTCCGCCCACGACGCCGCCCGTCACGTCGCCGGCCAGTTCGTCGACGGTCGCGACAAACGCGGCCGGTACGGTTCCGCCGGTGTTCATGCCCAAGCCGCGTGACGGCTGGGTGGGTGATCGCCGCAACTATGTGGTGGGAGACATCATCACGGTACTCATCGACGACTACACGATCGCCACCGCCGTCAAGGAGAACATTGCCGTCGATAGTCGCTCACGCGGCCTGTCGGTGAATGCCCGCCTTCCCACTTCGTCCAAGAACATCGGCATCGATGCGCGCAACAACGCCGATCAGCAGCAGCGTGGCCAGGCGCGTCGTGAAAACCGCTTTCAGAACGAGTTGAGCGTGCGGGTGGTGAGTGTCGGCCCCAACGGACTGCTCCAGGTACGCGGCACCAAGAACATCGACGTGGACAAGGCGAAGCAGGATCTCGTGTTCAGTGGATGGGTGCGCGCCCAGGATATCTCCGGCACCAACGTCATCGAATCAAGCCGCGTCGCTGACGCGCAGCTCGGTTACGCCTCTCCCGGTCCGCTCGGCAAGCCGAAACAGGGCATTCTCAGCAAGATCCTTGGCATGGTGTGGCCATGAATCGCCGTCTCACTCGCGCGCGGCATCTGATAGCCGCAGCGCTCCTGCTGCTGCCCGTTCTCGCACGCGCGCAAAACGACGTGCGGATTCGCGACGTCACCACGCCTGAAGGCGCGTTGCCGGTGCGGCTGATGGGTTACGGACTCGCCGTGGGCCTCGATGGCACGGGCGATCGCGCGATCGGCGGACAGACGGCCGGACCGACCGTCCAGAGCATCATCAACATTCTCCGCAAGTTCAACGTGGAAGTGCCGCCTGACCTCATCCGCATGCGGAATGTGGCAGCGGTGCTCGTGACAGCCGAAGTCTCGCCGTATCTGCGTGCCGGCGGTCGTTTCGAAGTGCACATATCCTCGATAGGCGATGCGCGATCGTTGCGTGGCGGCGTGTTGTACATGACGCCGCTCGTGGCGGACGCCAGCGGCCCATCGCTCGGCTCGGCGCAGGGTTCAATGCTCGTGAGCGATGGTGGAGCCACGACACGCTTCATCCCGACCAAGGAAACAACCGCGCGCATCCCCACCGGTGGCGTGCTCGAGGCGGATCTTCCGCGCCCCGCCATCGTGGCCGTCTCGCGCCTGCTGCTCCGCGAGCCCGACTTGGGCATGGCCACCCGTATCGCGACGTCCATCAACGCGGCGTACGGTGAGACAACCGCCGTCGTGGAGGATGAAGGCTCGGTGATTCTCACGCTTCCGGACGCGGTGGCGAAGCCGACCGCACTCGCCCGCATCCGCGAACTCGCGGTGCGCACTGATGCCCGTCCGCGCCTGATCATCGATAGCCGAGACGGTTCGGTGGTCGCCGGCGGCGAGATGATCGTCGGGGCAGCTACCGTGAGCCACGGCGCGATCACGCTGGCTATCGGTACCGATACGGCAAACGACACCATCGGCATTCCGGGCAGTGTGCGGCTACCTGCCGGTGTAGCGGTGCAACGCGTGGCGTCCGCGCTGCATGCCGTGCTCACACCACCCAACGAAATCGCGGCCATCTTCTCCGCTTTGCGCGATGTCGGTGCGATTACCGCCGAAGTGATCATACGATGATCGACGGTATCGCGGGGCGTGCGGCGCCGATGATGAGCCCCACCGAACGGGATGACACGCTCAAGCAGGCGTCGTCTCAACTCGAAGGCATGTTCGTGCAACAGCTGTTCAAGGCGATGCGCGAAACCGTTCCGCAGCAGGAAGGCATCGTTTCAGGCGGAACCGGCGAAGAAATGTTCACGGCACTGATGGATCAGCATCTTGCTGCCGAAACTCCCAAGCAGTGGGGCGGCGGTATCTCCGACGCGCTATACCGCCAACTCCGTCAGGGTCTGGCCAGTGGTCCGACTGCGGACCCCCCTCAGGCCTCCGGGCCGGTCTCTGATTCTTCTTCTCGCTGATGTCGATGATGACTCCGGTCCCGCAGCCCACCTTGCCACACTCCACACCATCGCAGCACGCGCTTCTCGAGGCGTTGCACGATGCGCTGGTCAGCGAGCGGAAGCTGCTCGATGACCTGATCGCACAGATGCGGCGGCAACGATCAGCCGTGGCGGCCGACGACATTCAGGGTGTCGATGACAGCACCTTCGCCACGCATCGCATTCTGGCCACGCTTGGCCAGGCGCGGCAGCGCCGACGGCAGTTGAACGTTCTGTTCGGCGGCACGGAAGACCTGAGCCTCCGTGAGCTCGAAGAACAGCTGGCCGATCGCGTCGACGACCGGCTGCGTGAGGCGAGGCGTCGCCTGCAACACGCGGCCGAGTTGCTCACGCGGGAAGTCGGCATGAACCGCAAACTGCTCCGCGAGGCGCTCACGAGTACCGACCAGCATGTGCGCACGCTCGTGGGCGGCGCACCCACCGCCGGCACCTACGCCAGCGAAGGTGCCCCCTCGACACATTCCGGTGCGCCGTACGGCGTGCTGGTGAACCGGACGGCCTGAGATGTCCAACAGCGGGTTATTCAGCATTGCGCGCAGCGCGCTCCTGGCGCATCAAGCCGCACTCCAGACCATCTCGCAGAACATCGCGAACGCGGAGACGCCGGGATACTCGCGTCAGGAAGCGGTGCTTGCAGCTACTCCTCCGGTGCGGTTGTCGTTCGGCAATGTGGGTACCGGCGTACGCGTGGATACGATCATTCGCAAGCGTGACATCCTGCTCGATGACAGCTTCCGTTCGGCGAATACGCTGGCCGGTGGCACGCAGATGCGGCAGAACCTGCTCGGCCAGGTCGAAGGGATCTTCGGTGAACCGTCGGATGTCGGCATGGCCAACGCGCTCGATCAGTTCTGGGGCTCGTGGAGCGATCTGTCCTCCACACCCAACAGCCTCGCCGCACGCGCCGTGGTACAGCAACGGGGTCGTCAGTTGGCGCAGCTCTTCAACGAATACGATACGCAGCTCACACAGCAGCGCTCTTCGTCGCTGGAGCGGTTGCAGAATACCGTGTCAAGCATCAACTCCATCGCCGATCAGGTGGCGGAGCTGAATACCCGGATCGTCACGTCGGAAAGCAACGGCAACACCAACAACGATCTGCGTGACCTGCGCGACCTCAAGCTGGACGAGCTCGCGCGCGTGGCCGGAACCCGCGTCATCAATCAGGCGAACGGCAGTGTTTCGGTGCTCATCGGCAACTCCACCCTGATCGAGGGGAGCAGCGCACGGCCACTCACCTTGCGCCTGGAAACGCCGGTGCCGCCACCGACTGTGCCGGTCACCGACGTGAAGGTCCGCATCCAGCTCGGCAACTCCCCCGACCGGCTTACGCCGCTCGCCGGAGAACTGTCGGCCATCGTGGACATCGTCAACAAGGATATTCCCGGCACACGCGGCCGGCTCGACGCGATGGCGTCGCAGTTCGTCGCCGCTGTCAACGGCGCGCATTCCTCGGGCTATGTCTTCAACGGCAGTACGGTTCCCGGCACCGCCGCCGGCAACTTCTTCGATCCGGGCGCTGTCGCGAACCCGGTGCGCGCCGCCACGATCGCGCTCGATTCGCTCGTCGCCGCTGACCCATCGCGGATCTCCGCCAGCAGCAATCCGAACGGCCCGACCGACAACGGCACGGCACAGGCGCTCGCGGCGCTGCGGGTGGCTGAAGGAACAGTCACGTGGAGCTCACCCTCCGGCGCGACCGAGACCGGCTCCTTCATGGGCTTCTTCCGGGGCATGGTTACGCGCCTGGGCATCGACAGCGCCGCCGCCACCGATTCCGCCACCGTCTATGAAAACCTCGCCTCGCAGGCGGATGCGCGGCGACAATCGGTGAGCGGCGTGAGCACCGACGAAGAGCTGGTGAATATGATTCGCGTCCAGCAATCGTATCAGGCTGCCACGAAGTTGATCAAGGCCGCCGACGAGATGCTGCAGACACTCATCAACCTGATCTGATCGACCATGCTCATTCTCGGACGTCGCGAGGGCGACTCGATCATCATCGATGGCGGCATTCGCATCGTCGTGGTCTCCTGTGACCGCGGCGGCGTGCGCATCGGCATCGAAGCACCCGGCCACGTGAAGATTCTGCGCGGCGAGATCGCCAAGCAGGTGGAGAGCGAGAATCAGCGGGCGGCGACAACATCCGCGAGCGCGGAGTGGCTGGCCACGCTCGGTGCGCCGGTGTCGGGCACGTTTCCCGCCACGGATCCGTTGGCGTGAACGGCGCCGAGGGGGGACTACTGGCGCTGGCGCGACGCGGCGAGTGTCGGAAAAACCAGCACGCAGCCACCGTCTACCACCTTCGCATGAGCGTGGCTCGCCGACAGCAGCCAGGTGGCCGCCGTTGCGTCGAGCACCGTCTCTTCGCCGGCGTCGACCCCGGCGTGAGCGCCCTCGGCCGTCACGTACACGTGCACCTCACTGCCGGTGCTCTCGATGTGCACCAGCACCCCGTCAAGTCGGGCCGCGCGCGCAATTCGCGTTGCCGCGCACAGCGCCGCACAGAGCGCGTGCGCAACAGCGCCGGGCTCGGCGCGTATCGGCGGCACGTCGTGGCCGGGATCGAAACGGCAGGCGATGTTCCGGAACTCCGGGTGATGCGCAATCAGCGTCAGCGCAGCATGCACCGCGTCACTCGCCATCATCGGTTCCAGCGCTCCGTCGCCCCGACGTGGCAGGAGGCGCAGCGCCAGCAGCAGCGCCCCCAGTCGCTCGGCTTCCCCGCGCAGTCCTTCCAGGACGTCCAGGTGCGGCAACGTCTGTTCGTCGAAAAGCGACGCCGCTGCCGACACCGTTGCGACACGATTGCTCATCGCGTGTGCCAGACCGCGAAGCAGATCGTCATGTATCGACAGCCAGCGTGCCGCGCCCGCGCGATCGCTCACGGCTGACCTCTCCACTCGTATTCCGGGAACGTCTGCGTGCTTGTCATCATCGGTCTGGTTATTGTGATGGGTGCCGTGATCGGTGGCTATGTGATGCATCACGGCCAGATCGCCGTGCTCATCCAACCCAACGAATTTCTGATCCTCGGCGGCGCCGGGTTGGGCAGCATGATCATCGCCAACTCTCCGGCGGTGCTCAAGAGCTGTGTCGCGCAGATGATGGCCCTGCTCAAGCCCAACCCTTTCGGCGCCACCGCGTACGCGGAACTGCTGCAGGTGCTGTACGAGATCTTCCAGAAGGCTCGTAAAGATGGCTTGGTGGGACTCGAATCACACATCGAAAACCCCGAATCGAGCGACATCTTTCAGAAGTATCCGAGCTTTATGGCCAATCACCATGCCGTGTCGCTTCTCTGTGATACGCTCAAGGTGCTGCTGACGGGCACGGTCGAGGATCACAACCTCTCGGAAATCCTCGACGTGGATCTCGAGAAGCATCATCACGAGGCGATGCAGGCCCCGCATGCGATTACCGCCGTCGGCGACGCGATGCCCGGCTTTGGCATCGTCGCCGCCGTCCTCGGCGTGATCATCACGATGGGTTCCATCGGTGGCGCGGCATCGGAGATCGGCGAGAAGGTGGCCGCGGCGCTCGTCGGCACGTTCCTCGGCATTCTGTTGGCATATGGGGTCTTCGGACCGATTGCCAAGGCCATGGAGCACCGCATTGCAGCCGAGCACGACTACATGCTCTGTGTGCGTACCGCGTTGCTCTGCTTCGCGCGCGGCGATGCCCCGATGACGGCCGTCGAATTTGCCCGACGCAACGTCGAGCCGCACGAGCGCCCGAGCTTCACGGAACTCGAAGAGCTCACGCGCAAGAAGGCGGCGTAACCGATGGCTCCGCGAGGTGGGAAGAAGATCATCGTCGTCCGGAAGAAGATCGTCGGCGGCGGCGGCCATCACGGCGGTTCATGGAAGGTGGCATACGCCGACTTCGTGACCGCCATGATGGCGTTTTTCATGGTCATGTGGATTCTGGGTATGGACGACAAGACCAAACAGGCGATCGAGGGATACTTCTCCAACCCCGTTGGCTACAAGAAAGGATACGGGGCGGGCTCGAGTCCGCTCTCGACCGGCACGGCACCGAACAACGTGCAGAATACGCCGATGCGTATGCTCGTTCGCGCCAACGAAGAAAAGAGCTTTCAGCAGATCCGCCAATCAATTCTACAAAAGCTTGCGGCAAGCGATTCGCTGAAGGCGCTCGATGCCAACGTCGAGGTGCAGGTCACCAACGAGGGACTGCGCATCGAGCTCGTCGAAACCCTCGAAGGCGACTTCTATTTTCCCATCGGCTCAGCGCGCATGAAATCGGCGACGATGCTTACGCTGCAGCTCATCGCGCGCGAATTGGTCACGCTGCAGCACCCGGTGGTGCTCGAAGGGCACACCGACGGCGCCAGATTCGGCGCGGCCGGCAGCTACGGCAACTGGGAACTGTCGGCCGATCGTGCCAACGCTGCGCGACGCGTACTTGAGTCGTCAGGGCTGGGTGATGGTCGCATCGTGGAGGTGCGTGGCTATGCCGCGACGAAGCCCCGCGTATACAACAATCCGATGTCGCCAGCCAATCGGCGCATCTCGGTGCTGCTGCCGTTCAGTCGTCCGATCGAAGGGAGCAGCAGCGCCGAGGCGCTCGCCACGGAGAAGCGCGATTCGATGGTCGCCAACATCGGACGACCGACCGTTCGCTGACCCCGGCGACGGTTAGTCAGGCCGCCAGCGCGGTGAGACGATCGGTCGACCACTGCGCGGCTTCGGCGTACAGACGCGACAGCTCCACCTCCGACGAGGCGTCGAATGGTGTCTCCGAGTCCACGTCACTCCAAGCGCCACTCTCGTAAGACTCCACGAAGGTCAACACCGGGGCGTGCGGTCCGGTGCGACCCATCAGTGCGTCGCGGATGTCCCGGGTTACCGGCAGCCGCTCAAGCACCATGCCCATCGGCAGGCCGAGGAGCGCGTCCATGCGAGAGAGCAGCCCCACGAGGAAGCGCGCGGCGGGGTCTCCGGAGCCGCCATACATCGTGACCGTTTCGCAGAACCGTCCGCGCAGCAGCGCCTGCACCACGGCCTCGTGGGCCACCGGACTGTGTGACCCCACCGCCGCGGCCACCATGATCAGCATCCAGCGGGAGAGCGCCTCGCGTCCCACCATGCGGATGGCATGCGGGATCGACTCCACGGCTCGTCCACCGAACGATGCCGAGTTGACGATGCGCAGCAGCGACATCGCCAACGACGGATGGCTGCGGAAGGCCTCCTCGAGCGCGCGGTCGGTCACGTCCGGCTCATTGAGCAGCGCCATGATGTTGAACATGGCCGCGTTTTGCATGCTCACGGCGCGACCGTCCAGCGTTTCGGGTCGGCTGAACACGTACCCTTGGAACAAGGAGCACCCCAGCTCCCTGCATTGCGTGAGCATCTGGGGAGTTTCGACGCGTTCGGCGAGAATCGTGACCGGGAGCGGGCGTAGTCGCGCACAGAGTGCCTTCAGCTGCGGGGTGGAGAGCTCGAGGACGTCGAGCTTGACGATCTGGACATACGGCAGCAGGACATCGAGCGACGCCCGACCGTCGTAATCGTCGAGGGCCAGGCGATAGCCTTCCGCGACCGCGTGTGCACAAGCGTCCACCACCGCGGGGTCGCCGTCGATCGTTTCCAGCAGTTCCAGCACGACCGCCCTCGGCTCAAAGATCTTGTACAGCTCGCCGAGCAGGTGTTCGCGGGTGATATTCACGAACGCCGTGGCACCGCCGGTGAGGCGCTCCAATCCGATCGAGAGGAGCGCATGCAGGGCGGTGTCGCTGCACATCAGCGTTGCCGCACTTCCGTGCGCGCTGGTCGCCTCCGCGTTGGCGCGATACAACAGCTCGTAGGCAATACGTCGGTGCGCGCTGTCGAAGATTGGCTGCCGCGCAATAAAGACGTGCTGGGCCGTGGGAGGGGTCGTCACGTCCATGTCGGAAACATTCATCTGGAGATCGTGCGCGGAGGCGAGGGCAGTGAATCTGCTGGTCGCGCCGGCGGCACGTCAGCGATACATCATCAGAACGCCAACGGGGTACAGAGCGTACTCAAACTGTGTATACACCCTTCAGCGACTATCGGCCGAACTATGTGGGAACTTGATCGTCGGACTTATCGGGTAATCGCAATGTGCCTTGCCGGGGCGGGAATCGTCGCGTGCGGTGACGATCGTGACCGGGATCGTGCTATCAACGTCGACTCCCTGCTCGCACGCGATCTCACATTGGCCACGTCTACCCCGAGCGTGACCGCTACGGCCACCCTTGGCGACACCGCTACCGTCAATAAGACGCCACGCGTGGAAAACGCTCCCGTGGCTGAGAAACGCGCGGTTCCCCAGCCGATCCGTACGCCGAAACCCGCAACGGCGCAGCGTCGCCCAGATCCCGTACCCACGGCTGAGCCCGCACCATTGCCGACACCGGCGCCCGCGCCGGAGCCCGCCGCTGCCTCTTCCGACGCGGGAAACCGACGCGCGCTGGGCGTCGGTACGCTACTCGCCGGTACGACCAACGCCCAGATCTGCTCACTCGCCAACAAGCCCGGTGACCGGTTTGTCGCCACGCTGGCCGCCGATGTCACCGGCGCCGATGGGGCGCGACTACCGGCAGGGACGCCGATTCTGGTGGAGATGAGCACTCCTACAGCCGGCGGCGACTTCGCCTTTCGAGTGAAGGGTGTGCAGGTGAACGGTCAGCTCATCCCGGTGGATGGCTCCGTGCAGCTCTCCGATGCGACCACCACGGAGCGACGCGTTTCCAAGGGTGGAGACAAGGGGAAGGTCATCGGCGGCGCGGTTGCTGGCGCGATCCTCGGCCGGGTCCTCGGCGGCGGTGGTGTCAAGGGCACGATCATCGGCGCTGCCGGAGGTGCAGCGGCAGGTACGATCGCCGCATCCCGGAACGCGACAACGGAGAAGTGCCTGCCACCAGGGGTGACGCTCAGCGTGACGCTATCTGCACCGCTCGTACTCGCTTCGGGCTCGCCGTGATCGAGGTCGACGCGTATTCGAAAGTCTACGGCGACACGATCGCCGTGAAATCGCTCTCCTTTTCCGTTGCTCCGGGAGACGTGCTCGGGCTCGTCGGACCCAATGGCGCCGGCAAGACCACCACGCTCCGGGCTCTCGCCGGCATCCTCCAACCAACGTCCGGCTCCATTCGCATCGCCGGCATCGACCTGCAGACGGATTCCGTTGCCGCCAAGTCGCGCCTCGCCTTCATCCCCGACGAACCGCAGCTGTTTGACTACCTTACGGTAACGGAGCATCTGCAGTTCGTCGCACGACTCTACGGCGTGCAGAATGCCGCCGCTCGTATTCCGGAGCTGCTCCAAGAGCTCGAGCTCACCGCCAAGCGTGATGCGCTCCCGCCTGAGCTGTCGCGAGGCATGAAGCAGAAGCTCGCGATCGCTTGTGGCCTCATGCACTCTCCTGCCGCCCTGTTGCTCGACGAACCGCTCACCGGCCTCGATCCGGTCGGCATCCGGCGCATGAAGGAAACGATCAGTGCGCGAGCACAGGCCGGCGCGGCCGTCATCCTCAGCTCGCACCTGCTGCATCTCGTGGAAGAGCTGTGCACCAGATTGCTCGTGATCCGGCGCGGGGAAGCGATCGCGTTCGGGACCATTCAGGACATCGTGAATGACCGTCCGCATCTCGCGGGACGTTCACTCGAGGAGATGTTTCTGGCGCTCACTGGTGATGACGCCGCTGCTGATGCGGCCCCGGTTACTGCGTCCGGCACGTGAGCAACGCCGTGGAATCTTCCGTGCTGCGTCCCGGCGCACCCGGCGCGGCGGCGGCGGCGTTCGTATCTGTCGACGGCCCCCCGACCCCTGCGGGCGCGCTCTGGTTTCTGTACGCCCGCACCTTTCGTAACCGCCTGCGTGCGCAGTTCGCTCGGGCAAAAAATCCGCGGTATCTCGCGGCGGTCGTCGTTGGTGCCCTGTACCTCTGGTGGGCACTTTTCCGAAACAGCAGCCTACGCACCGGCTCGATTGGCGCCATCGCCCCGGTCGAACTGCTGCTCGTTGGCGGTGGCGCCTTGCTGTTGCTTTCCTCCGCCCGCTGGTGGCTCTTCGGCGCTGATCGCGGCGCGCTCGCCTTCACGCCGGCCGAAGTCCAGTTCCTCTTCCCGGCCCCGCTTACCCGTCGAGGACTCGTCCATACCAAGCTGGTTCGACTGCAACTCGCCATTCTGCTCAACACCCTCATCTTCACCGTGGTCTTGCGCGGCGGGGGTGGTACCGCCGAAGGATGGCGACGCGGAATCGCCATCTGGGCGCTCTTCTCCACACTGTCGCTGCATCGACTGGGCGCGTCCATCGTTCGCTCCAGCGCCATCGAGCACGAACAAGCCGGGCGGCGGCGCGGTATCATCCCTTTGCTGGTGTTCGGCACCTTGGTCGGCGCCGTCGTCTACGGTTTGGTGACGCACGTCCCTGATCTGCGCGTCGCCAGCGCGCAGGGATTCAGGGCGCTGATCGGCACGATTGCCGAGCTGCTCGGCGCACCCGTTCCCGCTGCCGCGCTGTGGCCAGCGCGTGCACTCCTCGAGCCGATCTTCACCGCGCACCGCAACGCGCTCTGGCTGCCAGGGATCGGCATGTCGCTCGCGATCCTGCTCCTGCATTATGCCTGGGTGATCCGCCTCGACAGCGCCTTCGAGGAGGCCGCACACGAGGCCACGCAGCATCGGGCCGAGCGCCTGCAGCGGTTCCGTACCTCGCAGATGGGTACCGCGCGTTCGCGCAAAGGCAAGCTCACGAAGGTCCCGGCACTCTCTCTCACCGGTCGCCCCGAAGTGGCGATCGCCTGGAAGAATGTGGTCGCCGCCCTGCGCGGCGGCGGGTGGCGAACCCAGGTGCTCGCCTTCACCGGCGGACTGGCGCTCCTCGCCGTTCTTCTGACGCGATCGGCCTCCGACCTCGTCGGCTATCTGTTTCTGTGGATGACGCTTGCCTGGGGAGCGATGCTGCTCTTCATCGGACCGCTCTGGATGCGATTCGACTTACGCCTCGATCTGCCGCGTCTGGAAATCCTGAAAACCCTGCCGTTGCCGGGGTGGCGTATCGTCGCCGCAGAAATTGCCGGCGTCACGCTGTTGCACTCGATCACGGTCTGGACATTCATGATCGTGCCGCTCGTCATGTTCGCGCAGGATCCCGCATTACTCCTCGAGAGCGGTGCCACGATTCCGATTCTCATTTCGATCGTCGTCGGCGTGCCGGTGCTCAACGCCCTGATGTTCACGGTACAGAACGGCACGGCGCTCCTCTTCCCGGCCTGGGTGCGACTGGGCACCGAATCGCGTGGCTTCGAGACGATGGGGCAGAACCTCCTCACCACCGGCGCCACGACACTGGTGGCAGCCGTGGCTCTCGTCTTCCCGGTTGGGGCAGGTGGGATCATCCTCTGGATCACCAACGATTGGGGCGGATGGGCGGTTTTGCTGGCCACGCTCCTCGCCAGTGTTCTGGTCGCGCTCGAGCTGTGGCCCGTGCTGCGTTGGCTTGGCACGGTATTCGAGAAGACCGATATCAACGACGTTCCGCAAACCTGAACACCCTTCCTTCACGCCGGTCCGTTGCCTAACCTGCCGGTGTGAATGACGCCTGCGACGCAATCATCGAACCGGTACGGATGCACGATGTCGGCTGACGAACTGATTCCCCCCGACGACGACACGCCCGCGAAGTCGGATGATGGCGACGCCAAACCGGCCGTGTTCGTGACGACGCGCGAGCCGATCGCGGTGAATGTATTACAACTCGACGATCCGCGTGCTCCCGACTCCTCCGCGCTGGCTGCCTACATCGACGGTCGTCTGGTCGCGCGCAGCGCCATGCCCATCGAAGCGATCTCACGCCTGCTCGCGCTCCGCCTTTTCGAAGAGCCGGTACCGCTCGGACTCTTTGCTTACGAGGAATCGCCGGGATTGCAGTGTCGGCTCTTCGCCCTGATTCCGCGCAACGCGCTCGAAGCGGACGCACACGCCGACGAGCCATGGAAAGAGAGCGTCCCCAGCTACGAAGCCACGCGAGACGCGGATGGCGACGATACGGATAGCAACGAGGACGAGGATGAGGATGAGGACGAGGACTCGGCGCCCTTCGAGACGGTGCTGCTCGGCCACATCGTGCGCTTCGACAAAGACCGTCGTCACCCGGAAGATCTCGCCGCCGAGGCCGTCGACATACTGCAACGCATCATTCACGGCGCCGAGCCACTGCAAGACGCGGATCGCAAGGCCATCGACGACTTGCTCGGCTCGCTCTGAGCCTCGGGTAAAACGTACAGAGCCCCTGCTAAAAATCCGCTGGGCTTTTTTCAGCGCGCTCAGTGCTCTCTGCACCCTCGGTAAGAACCGTACTGCGGCGCGTCCAGTCGCCGGTGCTGCGCACCGCTGTTTCCACCAGCGGAGGCGTATCAAGCGGTGTGTCGCCGCCGCTGAGTGCGCCAAGCTTGCGCGCACTCACCAGCACGCGGCTCTCGAGACTGCCCACGGCGCGATTGTATGCGAGCACCGCGCGCTGCAGCCCCTTGCCGATATCGCCGAGCTGCTCGTCGAAGACCACCAGCCGCTCCTGCAGTTCACGACCCAGCGCGACGACCTGCGCGGCGTCATCGGCCACGCGCGCCTGACGCCATCCGTACGCCGCCGACTTGAGCAGCGCGATCAACGTGATCGGCGTGGCCAGGAGCACGCGCTCCCCCAGCGCCACCTCAAGCAGCGAGGGATCGGCCTCGAGCGCCGCCGCAAAGAACGCCTCGCCGGGGAGAAAGAGCACCACGAATTCCGGCGCATCGGTGAATTGCGCCCAGTACCGCTTGGCCGACAACTTCTGCACATGCGACCGCACGTGCGCTGCATGCTCGCTCAGTCGCGCGGCACGCGTCTTTTCGTCGGGCGCCCCCACCGCTTCGAGATACGCCACCAGCGGCGCCTTCGCATCGATCACCACTTCGCGTCCACCCGGCATGCGCACCACGACGTCGGGGCGCTGTACCAGGTCGTCGCCGCGCACAGTGACTTGCGGGGCGAAGTCGCAGTAGGCGAGCATCCCCGCAAGTTCGCACACGCGTCGCAGCTGTAGTTCACCCCATTGCCCACGCACCGTGGGCGCGCGCAACGCCTGCGCGAGCTGCTGCGTCTCACGGCGCAGCGACTCGCCGGCGAGACTCACCGCATCGAGACGTGCGCCGATCTGTCCGGCCACCTGCGCCTGGGAACGCCCCAGCTGTGCGAGAACGTCGTCGTAGCGCACGAGCGTATCACGGATAGGCGCGAGCAGCTCCGCCACGTTACCGTGACGCGCCGTCAGCGACGCTTCGGTTTCGTGGCGGGCCAGCGATTCACGCAGCTGCAGTTCCTGCACACGCGCCCGTGCTTCAGTGGCGCTCACCGCATCACTCACGGCGCGTGACTGCTCTGCCACCGCGATGCGGCGCAGCACGAGCCACGTGGCAAAGGCGCCGATCGTCGCGCCGAGGACACCACCAGGCGTGAGGAGCCCTGCTCCGGGAAATCCGTTCATTCGCGCAAGGTAGACCATGGGTCCGACAGCTGCGCAGGCCCATGATGGTCGCGCATCAGCTCCATCGGATCACGGCCCCCTGTCCGGTGAGCGGCTCGCGGTCGAGCCGCAGCTCCACGAACGTGGTCGTGAACGGATAAAAGAAGGACACCGCACCGCCCGGCAGCACACTCGAGAGATCGAGGGTGCCGTACCAGGTACCCGCACGTCCGGGCGCCTCGGGTGCCCCGCTGTCGGCCAGCGCGCCGCGGTACAGGACGCGCCCGGTTCCGGTGCTCGCAAAGAGCTGGGCCGTGAGCCGTGTGCGCGCATCCGCGTCCATACCGCGCGCCTTCAGGGCGTCGAGTCGCACATGAAACGTGCGAAGACTCGGGTCACCCTTGTAAACATGCACATCCTGCGTGAACGGCGTGAGCGTAGCGCCCTGCGCGAGCGACAGCTGCAGATTCCAGTCGGGCACCGGATCGCCTCGCTCATCGATGGCGCGCACCACGAACTGCTGGTACGGCGTCAGCGCATCGCGCACCGGCGCCATCGTCGCTTCGAGCGATGTGCGCCATCGCGCATCGGCCGCCCGCGACGACACACCGAGCGCCTCAACCACCAGCGACACCAGGGACGCCGGTGGGGCCGACAGAATGCTCGCGTGATCCGCTCCTTCTACCGGATGGAACGGCACGTCGTCCTGCGACCATGCACAGGCATCCACGCGCGCTCCGTCAGCGCAGTCGCTGGTGAGGTCGAGCACGAGCTTGCGGCTGTTCAGCGGGCAACCAGCCCACCGTACCGTGCCATCGCTCCCTGGCGTGTTGGCGAGCGCCGAGAGCCCGCGATAACCGCGTGTCCCGCAAAAGATGTACACGTACGGCGTGTCACGACTGCCGTCGTAAAAGGCCTCCGCGCCGAACAGGTCGGCGTGGGCCAGATCCCACAAGAAGGTGCTTCCGAGCTCCAACGCATCGAGCACCCGATCACCGGCCTCGAGAAAGTCCGGCCCGAACTGCTTGCGTCCTTTCGCCAGCGCACCCAGAAAGCTGCGTCCCTTATGTGCGATCGGCGAGCCGAATGTGGCCGGCGCCAGCGCGATCAGATGCTTGAGACGAGCGCGCCGCTGCCGCCACGCTCCGCGTCGTGTCAGCCAAGCGCGCAACACCAGCATGCCGGTGGAGTGCACCATTACGTCGAACGGCTCCTCGGCGTTCAGCCCTGCGCGCGCGGCCAACAGCCGGTCGAAACCTTCGGCGATATCGCGAATGCTCACTTCATTGGTGAGCGACTCGTAGCTCACCGTGATGAGCTGGTCGTCGCTCCATCCGGCGGTACGTAAGGCCGCACGCCACGTGGCGAAGGCATTGCCGCTGTCGCTGTAGCCGTGCAGCAAGATGAGCGGGCGACCAGCCACGACGACCTCCGGTTACACGGGGAAGAGTCCATCGATGGAGAGATACCGTTCGCCGGTGTCATAGCAGAAGGTCATCACCCGCGAGCCGGTGGGGAGCTCGGGAAGTTTGCTCGCGACCGCCGCCAGCGACGCGCCGCTGGACAGACCCACGAAAAGACCTTCCTCGCGCGCGGCACGCTGGGCATACGCGAACGCCTCTTCTTCCGTCACCTGTACGACGCCATCCAGCGTATCCACGTGCAGATTTGACGGGATGAACCCGGCGCCTACGCCTTGAATGCGGTGCGGTCCGGGAGCGCCGCCGCTCAGCACCGCCGACTTGGCCGGTTCCACAGCGAACGTCTGCATGCCGGGGAAGTGCTGCTTGAGCACTTCACTGCACGCGGTGATGTGCCCACCGGTGCCGACGCCCGTGATGAGGTAATCGATGCCCTCCGGGAAATCTGCCAGAATCTCGCGCGCCGTGGTTTCCGCGTGCACCTGGATGTTGGCAGGGTTATCGAACTGCTGCGGCATCCACGCGCCGGGGGTGCTCGCCACCAATTCGTGGGCGCGCGCAATGGCGCCCTTCATGCCGAGTTCGCGCGGCGTGAGATCGAAGGTGGCGCCGTAAGCCGACATGATGCGCCGACGCTCGATCGACATCGACTCAGGCATCACCAGCACCAGGGCATAGCCTTTCACGGCGGCCACCATCGCCAATCCGATACCCGTGTTTCCCGATGTGGGCTCAATGATCACACTGTCCTTCGCAAGCAGGCCGCGCTGCTCCGCATCTTCGATCATCGAGAGCGCGATGCGATCCTTGATGCTGCCGCCGGGGTTCGCCCGTTCCAGCTTCATCCAGACTTCCACCCGCGCATCGAACAAGCGCTGCAGGCGCACGTGCGGGGTATTGCCGATAGTATCCAGAACAGTCAATGCGCGCATACGGAACTCCGCAGGGAGAAAGTGTCAGATGTGAAACTCGAGGCCGTCGTCCTCGGCGGTGAGCCGCGGCTCCACCTTGCTGGTGAACTGTACGACCGATCGCGGCGCCACCGATGACGTCAGCCAGACATTGCCGCCGATGATCGATCCATCGCCGACCACGGTGTTGCCACCCAGTATCGTGGCGTTCGCATACACGACGACGTCGTTGCCGATGGTCGGATGACGCTTACGATGGGCCATCCGCTTGTTCACCGCCAGCGCCCCGAGCGTCACGCCCTGGTAAATGCGCACGCGGTCGCCGATCGCGCTCGTCTCACCGATCACGACCCCGGTACCATGATCGATGGCGAACGCCCGCCCGATCACCGCGCCCGGATGAATGTCGATGCCGGTTTCGCGGTGCGACCATTCCGAGAGCAGTCGCGGAAACAACGGCACCTCCAGCAGGTACAGCTCATGCGACAGCCGGTGCACCGCCGTGGCGAGGAAACCGGGGTAGGCCACAATCACTTCTTCCAGCGTCCTCGCGGCCGGATCGCCTGCCAGGATCGCGTTGGCATCTTCATGCAACGAGGCATGCACCCGAGGCAATGTGTCGAAGAAGGCGTGCGCGACGGCAGGCGCGTCGGCAACCAACGGCCCGATCGCGCTGTGCAGCAACGTCTCCAACTGCCAGGCCTCGCGGGTGATGTCCGCCAGGCGGTCGGCAGTGGTTACCCGGTCGAGTTCCGACAGCGCCGGTCGCGCGAATTGGGGAAAGAGGAGCGTCAACGCGCGCAGGGCGAACGCTTCGGCCATGGCCCGCAACGGGCGAGGGGCATCGCACTGCTTCCGTTCACGACTCAACAACGCCAGAAACTCCGCGCGCCGCTGGTCCTTCAACTCACCCAGCATGATGCCGTTCTCCAATTCAGGCTCCGGACGATCCAACCGCTTGGCGGGTGTGCAGCACACGGGCGTTTACAGGCGCTCGAGCGTGCTCACACGATGTTGCCCCGCGTCGGTGACGTAGCATTGCATGCCGATCGGCACGAGGCCGTTGCTCGACATCACCGAACGATACCACGCTGCCGAGCGCGGTGCTGGCCAGTCGGTATCTCCTTCGAAATGATCCTGCCGCGCGAACAGTTCGAGATACGCGACCCCCGCCACGCGGCGCGCGAGCTGCGCGATCCCTGCGCGCAGCTGGAGCGCCGTGAGATAGTTGAGCATCCCGCAACAGACGACCAGATCGTATCCTTCCCGCAGCGCCAGCGCGTCGAGCGCCGCGATATCGCCCCGCTGCAGATGGCGACGGGCGCCATAGCGCTTTACTGCATAGGCGCTCGGGTCTACGCCGTCGTACACGATCTGCGGTCGGCATCGGCGCAACGCCGGCAGCCACTGGCCTTCGCCGCACCCCACATCCAGCACGCTCCGCACCGGACGTCCGAGCACGAACTCCGCCGTGGACAGCACAAAATGCACCTGCCGCATGAGCTCGGCGCGCGACTTCACCCGATGCTGCGGATGCCGGTACCACTTATCGAAATATTCCCGGTCATAGCGGGTGCCCGACGCCTGCACGCTTACAGAATCCCCCAGAAACCGCGGTCGATGTCGATGGAGAAGCGCCAGCGGCCGTCGCGCAGCCCTCGCGAGACGTCGGCGCGCAACACGTCATAAAAGAACAGCGCGCCCACGCCGGCAGAAGGCCAGAGAGCGGATGCCGTCGGCAATGCCGCAGCACCCGCCGCCGTAGCCGTCACCTGCACAAACGGCGCGAGCGTCACATGCGCCGGAGACCGACCTATGCGCCCCACCGCAACCGACGGCGCCGGGACCGGTACCCGCGCTTCCAGTCGCTGCGACAGATAGCCCCGGGTGCTGAACTGGTGAAACGCATACCCGGGTGCCGACCACGGACCACCTACGAAAAGCAACCATTGCGGGGGCAGGTCGCGTCCACCTGACACCCCTGCCGAAGTGGTGAACACCACCGCCCGATCCCCGCCGACCCCGCGCTGAAGCTGCAGCGATCCATACGCCTGCGCCACCACGGGCGTCACCGGCACGCCGGCGCTATCGCGTCCCCGATAGGCGCCGCTCGAGGCCACCAGCGTCCAGCGACCGCTCAACGCGCCCGTCTCGCCCGGGAGCCACGCGTGCGCACCGCGCACTTCCGCGCGCGCGCCGCGCAGCGACCAGGCGGGCAGCGCCCGATCAAACTGCCCGCTGAGCGACGACGCGGTCAACCGCGTGGGCTCATCGCGCTCGTAGGCCACGCGCAACGAGAAGCGCGACATCGGGTGACGCCGCGCGATCACGCCGAAGGCGCGTGTATCCACCTGGGTGGTGTACTCACTGCCGAACGCCAGTGCCGCCAGCGAATTGGTTACGCCGGCACGCTCGGCTGGCGCAAGATCACGGTACTCACGTTCGGCAAACAGCTGGAGCAGCGGCACACGACCAAATCCCGGTGCCTTACCGACACTGATCTGCCCTTTCAGCCCTTCGTCGGCGAAGCCATACCGTACCCGCCCGGAGAGCAGCACGCCAAAGGGCGTACGATGCGCTGCACCCACGCCGAGTGCCACTCCTTCGGTCCGCGTGTAGCGCACGAGATCACTCACGCCGCGGGCCGATGCCGTCGCGCGCGCCGGGCGCGACAGCATCGAGGCACGAACCGCCGCCTCCGCTTGCACGCGTGCGCGGACCACGTCGTCGCTGCTGGCAACCTGAATATCGGGTGGCAGCACATCCACGATGCGATCGGCGAAGGCATATCGCTTGAGTGAGTCCCGCGACACGGCGCTCCATCGTGGCAGCGTCAGTACCGTTGGCGGGATGCGCTCGTTGAGGGTGTAGTTGCCGATCTCCCAGCGTCCGCGCACAATCCCGCGCGCCGGAATATCCAACCACGTGCTGCCGCGCGAAACTTCCACTTCCTGTCGGCGCGGCAGCCAGTACTTCGCGCCCACGAGACTGTTCTCCAACGTGAGCACCAGCGTCTCGATGCGCCGGTCGAGAATCGCCGCACGCGTGAAGGTCATCGAGAGGCGTACCACCGCCGCCGTTTCCTGATCGAGAAACACCGATCCCACGGCGGCCGCGTTCGACGCATCGCGTGGCCGAAACTTCACTTCATCCACCACGATCTCCCGTCCGGGAATGCGAATCCGCACCGCATCACCTCGCGCATACTCGTAGATCTCCGCCGCGCTCGCCGATAGCGGATGAGGCACATCGCGCACGTCCTGTCCATCCCCCAGCCGGATGCGTTCCGGGAGGTTGTCGAGCACCACGCCGTACCGATCGCGATAATAGCTGACACTCGCCGGCAGCAGCGTCGTGTCCCGTCGACCGACCAGCTGTTGGGCACTCCGTCCGGGCTGCCACCACGCAATGGAGAGCGCCAGCTCCTCGCTCTGTACCAGCTTGGGGGGAATGATGCCCCCCTCTCCCAGCTGCGCGAGGAAGGCGAGGAATCCGCGTGCGTCGGCGCGGTAGCTGAGGAGCGAGCTGTCAGCGAGCTGGAGCCCGCGTCGCGCAATGGCGCGACTCACCAGCGAATCGGCGGCCTGCGCACCCCACGAACTCGCCCGTTGGGCCTGCAGCGATGTCGCGCCCGTGGTCGCGAGCATCGCGCTGACGACGAGCGCGAGCGCGAACGTCCCGGGGCCCGGCGATCGGAGGGCCCGCAGGCACGCGGCGCTTCCAATAGGCCGCACGAGAGGCCGAACGGTACTCAGCGGGACGCTCGATCGGGAATGGAGTCCGGCGAGGCCAACAACAACCACCCGTGATACCGTGAGTTGGCCGTTCGCGGCGACGTGCGAGGAACGAGGGCCACATAGGCCCATCCATGACGCCATGCCGATATGGGTGCCTGAACGCCCGCTGGACGGCCGAGCGTCTGGAATGGGCGGCGCGCAATCACCCGCACCTCGAGTGGCGAAATGCTGCCGGTCGGGCCGGTCAGGCGCGCGCGGCTGCGCGTACGCAACGGGGGCATGTCTTCGCGTACACCCACGTGTACGGCATACAGCGTGTCCATCTGCCCGCCGGCACGCATCGTCTCCACGCGCGCCAGCGGACTCGAGGCGGCGACCGACCACGGCGCCCGCGCGCTGTCCGGAAGCAGCTGCACCCCACGATACCGTTGCACGAGCCACTGATCGAGCGCACCCAGTGCCGAGACACGCTCCGCCCGTTCGCGCCCCTCCCGCCCGCCCGGAGCCGACGCGCGTTGCGCGAGCAGCGGCGCCAGCGGCATCACCAGCGCCATCGTAAGCGCAATCACCAGCGCACCGGCGACCACGATCCGCAGGGTGTCGATGCGGCTGGACGTCAGCTCGGCATTCCGGGAGGAGGGGATCACGGGAATACGAGCAGCCGTCGCGGAAGCGCCGCCGGCAGCACGGCGGGGAGCACGCGCAACGCGTCCGATCCGGGTGCAGCGATATCGATGGCGGCGCGCAGTCCCGCGTCTTCACGAACGGCATAACGCAACAACGCCTCCTCCTGCCGCTCCACTTCGAGAATCCGTACGGCGGCCAGACGGGTGGCCACGGCCACCCACTCCGCTCGCGTCACGCCATCAATGACAGCCCGCGGCACCATCTGGGCAAGTTGCACGCGAAGTCGCGCCTCAAGCACAGCCGCCGGCGTCGTGGCCCAGCCTTCGCGCAGCGCATGCATCGCCAGAGAATCCGCCGCGACGATCGCCATGCGGCCAAGCCCGGCCGCCCAGGCGCGTGGAACCGCGTACAGATCACGACGCGTCGCATCATCGAGCAGCACGTCCGGCTGCAATCCGCCTGTCAGTGCGGCGTCCCGTCCCGAACGCCGCACGAGCGTATGGCCCTTTGGCGTGAGCCAGTGCGCCGTGGTAAGACGCAGCGACAGTTCGGCGGAGAGCCGCACCACCCGCTGTACCACGCCTTTACCGTAAGTGCGCGATCCCACCAGCAGCGCGCGGTCGTATTCGCGCAGCGCCGCCGCAATCACTTCGGCGGCGCTCGCAGTGTTGCCGTCTACCAACACGGTCAGCGGCATACTGCTCCATCGGCCGCTCTTCGAACGATACGCTTCGGGCGCTGCGCCGCTTCGCCCCTCCAGCGACGCCACCACCGATCCCCGCGGCAGAAACAGCCCGGCGGCATTGACGCCTTCCTCGAAGAGCCCCCCGGTGTTGCCACGTAAGTCGAGCACGAGCGAACGCGCCCCACGGATCATCAGCGCTTCGACCGCGCGCTCCAGCTCCTCCGCGGAGCGGGCCGTGATCGAGGCCAGACGTACGTAGCCCACCGAATCGGTGAGCAATCCCTGATCGGTCACGGCTGGCGTGTGCCACGTATTGCGACGCACCGTCACCTGCAGTGTGTCGCCGAACGGCGCGCGCCACACCCGCAGCACATTACTGTCGGCGCGCGTGGCGGAAAGTGCCGTGGTATCCTGTCGTCCCCAACCATCGGCCGCCATGACGCCATCGACGGTAAGAATGCGATCCCCCGCCCGCAGGCCCGCCACGAAACCCGGGGAGCCGACCGTCACGCGCATCACGCTGACCGAGCCGGACTGCTGCCGCAGGATCAGACCGAGTCCCTGCCCTTCACCATGCAGCGTACCGCGATACTTCTCGTAGCTGTCCGGTCGCAGCAGCGCGGCATACGGATCGTGCAATTCACGCAACATCCCCGCGACCGCGCGCCGGATCAACTCTTCGCTGGGCAGCGAGTCGAGCGCATTGGCCCGCACCGAGTCGATCGCCGTGGACAGCAGCTGCGCGTCGGCCCATGCCTCACGCGCCCGCATACGCCGCTCACCCACGTGCACGCCACCCACGAATGTTCCCGCCACAGCAAGCACGACCAGCGGTGCCAGCCAGTAGCGGCGGCGAATGTGGAGTGGCGCGGGCATGATTCGAATGATCCAGCGAGAGACGAAAGGAAGGAAACTGACGGGAGAGGTGTTATGCTGAAGGGGTGCCGCTCAATGCGTCACGCCGATCGCCGTCGTGGTTGACGTGCATAGCTGTCATACCGTCGAAGCCCGTGCGTGATCCGTGCGCTGGTGGTGGTTCTTCGTTTGCGCTGCCGGCTCGGTGTCGGCTCATCGATGAGCGTTTCTTCCTTTCCGTCGCCGATGACTCCTCCGCCCCATACCTGTAAACGAAGGGCTGATCTCCGAAGCCCCGCCACCGGCCGGTCAGGCGGGTTCACCATGTCGTTGTTCATCGCCGCCCTGGCCTTCGGTGAAAGCCCCTTGCTCGACGGAGCCAAGAGGGGAGTGCTGCTCGGCTCGCTCGCGGCTGGAGTTGACGGCGCCGTCATACTCGCGCGCCGCACCGATCCTCGACCGTTCATCACGGCGGTGGCGCGCACCCTCACAACCGCGCGTGGCGCGCCGTTCGTATCGTGACGCCTGACGGACGCCCCCCTGACGCCGACGCCGCACTGCTTATCGTCACGGATATCGACGGCACGCTGCTCGACGACTCGCATCAATTGCCCTGTACACCTCGGCAGCTGCACGCGCGGCTCGACGAACTGCGCGCTTCACGGAAGGAGGCACGAAGCGGTGCGATGTCGGTGGCCATGGCCTCGAGTCGCACTCTGCGCGAGTTGCTGGTGCTGCAGCGCGCGACCGCGCTGTACGGCCCCTGCATCGCCGAAGATGGCGCCCTGCTCGCGCTCGACGCGCAACAGCCACAGGTGGGACGATGCGACGCACCGGCACGCACGGAGCACGTCGGATCGCGCCAGCTGCACGTCTGGGAACATGCGACCGCGGCGAGCCGTATTCGCGAGGACTTTGCCGACATTCCCTGCGTCGCTCGCGCCGACGCCGCGCTGCAGAATCGGGGGCAACTTGCCGAGCTGGGCTTCTCCACACCCGCGAAGATTCGCCGTGCGCTCGTCAACCGGCACCACAGTGTTTTGCTGGTGCCGGAGCTGATGAGCATCAGCGAGCAGCGGCAATTACGGGATACGGCGGACGCGCGCGGGTTTCAACTTCGGCGTGGCGGCCGCTGGCTGACCTTGGCGGCCTCAGGCGGCAAGGGGCCGGCACTTCGTGCATTGAGGCGCAAACTCAACCAGAATGTGGTACAATCACTGACGGTGGCCGCGATCGGCAACGAGGAGAACGACGTGACGTTGCTGGCTGAAGCAGATCTACGCTTCGTGATTCGTAACCCCGGTCGGGGCCCGCATCCCGCACTCGCGGCACTTCCCGGCGCGATCGTGCTCGATTCTGAAGGCATCGGAGGGTGGATGGAAATGCTCGACATTCTGCAGGGCGTAAAGCGTTTGGCTCCAGCGACCGGTGGGATGCGATGAGTCGTGTCACGGAAGCCGCAGATACGCGGTGGACGGTGACGTTACTCACGATTCCGTCGCGTGCGGAGTATCTGCAGCGCCTGTTGCAATCGTTGGCCGCTCTGCCCACCAAACGACGGTTCGAAGTGGTGGTTGTCTTCAACGCGTCCACACCTGAAGAGCCCCTCGCGATCGAGGCCCGCATCCGGGCGCTCGCGCCAGGGCTGCCGTTGCGTGTGTATACCAACACCACCGATCCGACGATCGGCGGTGGTCGCCGCGTGCAGCTCTCGGTGTGCCGAACGCCGCTGGCCGCGTTCATCGACGACGACCTTACACTACACGGCGACATCTTCGAAGCCATCGAAGACGCCATGCGCGAAAAGCCGTTGGGCATCGTCGGGCTGCCGTCCTACGAAGAAGACACGGATACCCGGTTCAAACCCCGGGAAACCACGCCCTACGTGGATCTCGAAGGCATCCGCTACATGCCGGTGCAGGGGATGCTGGTGGCGGGCTATCGCCGCTTGTTTGCGGATATCGGCGGGTTCAATCCCCGTCGGCAGTTCTGGGGCGAATGGACCGAGTTCAATCTCCGCATGTGGCGGAATGGCTTCCCCACGGGGTATGTGCTCGACCGTGGCTATCTGCGCCACTGGCACAAGGCGCCCGAGTCCCCCACGCGCAACATGTCCGGGCGCGAGCAGCACGTGCTCTGGGGCTTGATGTGCACGGCGCTTGAGTACGATGCCGTGAGTATCAACGAAGCCACCGACGCCTTCTGGCGTCTCGCGCAGGATCGCTATCTGCAGTACTCGTTCGGCGAGCAGCCGAGTCCGAAGCTGCTGCTGGCGAGCGTTCTCGAGCTGATGCCCAAGCTCTCGCGCGAATGGTCGGCGATGCACGCCTTCGCGGAGGAAGCGCGCAAGCATCCGTTTCACTTCAAGCCGTTCGAGCCGTTGTCGGAAGCACAGGTGCGCGACGTGTTGCGCTACGCCGACACGGCCATCCAACCGTATCGGCCGGAACTGCCGCTGCACACCGGCGAGATGCCCATAGCGTCGCGCGACTGGTTGACTCGCATCAGACGCGCCGTCTTCAACCGATCGGCGGACCGCGCGTCGATGACACGCCATCCTGGTGCGGAGCTCCCCTTGGCCTCGCCTGGCAAGCCCGCACTGAACGAGTAATCGCGAACGTCTTTCGCTATACGCGACACGCCACACGCCAGGTGCTATCCGTGAGCTGCGCTGCGCACCGGGACAGGGGATTGAGGCAGCGCCGATGCATCCGTATCGGCATGGCGCAGTTCGCCGGAGCGCTTGAGTCCGATCCGAAACAGAATCGGGCCGATGGTCTGATTGATGGCGATCATCGCCAGCAACAGCTCACGCAACTCTTCCCCGCGTTCCGGATAGACGTCCGCCACCACCGCCGCGAGTCCGAACGCCACACCGGCCTGCGAGACCAGCCCATACCAGGAGTTGTTCGCCACCACCGGCTCGAGCTTGGCCCACCGTCCGCCGATTCTGGTCCCCCCCCACATCGCAACGATACGCACCAGCACCACCGGAATCACGATTGCCAGCAGCGGCAACACCGACGCTGGATCGATGCGCGCTCCGGAAAGCGCAAAGAACACCACGAAGATCGGCGCGGCGGCGCGCTCCATCGCATGTCGGAATTCCTCGCCGCGAAGCCCGCCGGCCGCATTCTCCGCCACGAACCCTGCCACCAACAGGGTCAGCAGCGTTTCGACGTGCAACTGTCGCGCAATCTCTGCCCCGAGTAGCGCCACGAAGATCGCAAAGATGAACAGCTCGCGGCTGATGAAGCGCAGATACAGCGCCACGCATGCGCCGATCGCGGCACCGACCAGCAGTGCTCCGCCGATCTCCCACGCCACCGTTCCCACCTGTACGCCCCCGCCCCCGCCACTCGGCGGTACAAGCGCGCGCGCGGCGGTGAGCACGGCCGAAAAGATCAGCACGACCGCCACGTCCATCACCAAGACCACGCCCAGCGTATAGCGGGCGACCGGCCCGTTGGCTCGCGTCTCCGACAGCAACGCGATCGTCGCGGCCGGCGAGTGAACGATGGCGACGGCAGCGAACAGGAGAGAGAACGCAAAGATCTCCCGTGTCGGCGCATTCTCGAGAAACGGCAGCTGCCCGTGCAGAAGCGCCATCGTGGCGGCCACGCCCACGAAGCAGAGGACCAGCTCCAGGCTCATCATCTTGAGGATGCCGACACCTCGCAGCTTGATTTCCGCAATCTGCAGCTCCGCACCAGCCAGGAAGGCAATGAGCGCGATGGCGAGATTGCTGACCGGATTGAGCTCCTGCAGCACCTGCGTGGAGACGTAGGACAGCCCAGGTGGTCCGAAGAGCACGCCCGCTGCCATATATCCCACGATCTTCGGCAGGCCGAACGACGCGACGAACTCGCCCACACTGTACGCTGCGAGTATCAGGAAGCCGAAAAGCATGAGCGTGGGCGCGCCGGCGCTCGCACTGCCGAGCCTGAAGACGCCCTGCATGACGAAGTAGAGCAGCACCAGAATCACGAGTCGGCGCATCTAGTGGCGTCCCTCGGTGTCATGGTCGCGATCGCCTTTGAGCAAACCGGGAAGTCGATGCGTCATCGTCTCCGTCACAGACTCGACCACCGCTTCGGTGGTGGCCGACAGCTGCTCCAGCGGCGCAAGCAGCGGTGCCGCCGCCGACCGCACGAAACGGGCAGCAAAGAACTCCGTGAACAGCACCGAGACGGCCGAACAGGTGAACACCACATCGCCATACGGCAGGTCACGCCGCGAATAATCGAGCGCCAGCGCAATCGTGAGGCGCCCCTGTCCGATCAGCGCCCGTCCCCAGTCCAATCCGACTTCGTGCTGCGCGCGGTTGACCCAGGTGGCAATCCCCGTCCCCCACAGCTTCGCGAGGGTGCGCAGCACGAGATAATGAATGATGACCAGCCACCACACGACGTTCGAATCCGGCGACCATGACGCGCCGGCCAGGATCAGCAGCATGTAGTACAGCGGCCGTTCGCCCGCGCGCAGCACCTCGTACACCGGGCCCGGCTGTCGCAGCGAATTAACGAGCACCACGCCCATCACGAGAGCCGCCAGTGCGGGCGATAGCTGCAGGTAGGCGGCCGCGCCGCTGGTAAGCACCACGGCGCCACCGAGCGAGATGAACAAGCGGTCAGAGCTGCGCTCGTTGCCGAGAAACAGGTGAAAGAGCGCCCCGCCTACGACGCCGATCCCCAGCGTCACCGCCACCCATTCCGTGAGCGTGAGGGCGCGGGTCATCAGCGGTACCGCCTCGTGCGCCCAGGACATGAGTATGCCGAAGGTGAGCACGCATATCAGACCATCCATGCCATGCGCAACCTCGATCTGTCGCAGCACCGGTGCAGAGCGACGCGACTCGCCGTAGGCGACGTCCAGCCCGGCGGGGGTGGAGGCCACGGCAATCGCTCCGAGCGCCAGCGCCGGAAGCAGCGCGTCGGCTTGCGAGATCTGAAAGCCGTAGCTGAGCGCGGACAGCGCGCCGACGGTGACGAGGGCGAAGGTGAGCAGACTTTCCACGAGCGACAATCGGTACGTCACCGATGGAATCCGGACCAGCCGCTGCAGCCGCAGCGGCATGCCGGCGGCGATCCCCATCCAGCCGATGCCGAGAATGACGATGGGGTCGAACGCGTCCATCGCGGACGGGGAGAACAAGCCGGTCACCTGCGGCCCCAGCAATACGCCGAGCACCAGATACTCCGCTCCCGACACGATGAGCAGGCGCCTGGCCAGCCACTCGTAGGCGACATGCGTGGCAAGAAATGCCAGCGCCGCAATCAGGATGAGAAGAAGAGGTGCGCTCAAGGCGATGTCCGCGAACGTTCACAAACCACTGTCCGCATTCGAGGACGGTGGAGAGACGGTACGATTTGCGCAACCTCATGCACTTGGCAGGCCAAGAGCTGCACCGGCAAACACTTGCGTGCGAAATCACCGGCGCGACGCGCAGGTAGATCGCTGATCCTAGAGCTGGCATCGCTGATGCGCTACCGGTTCCTTAACAATGCTCTCGGAGGAGCCCCTGTCGATCGTTCGTACAACCACTCGCTGGACCTCTCGGGTCGTGCCGGCTTTCACGGGGCTGCTCGCCCTGTCCACGACGGTCGGCGCCCGTGCGGCGCCAGTCGCATCGCTGGCGCCGTCGCACGGCACGGTAACCGACCAGCCGCTTTTCATCTGGAGCGGGCGCGTTGATCGTGAAGTGCTGATCGTCGTGCGCGGGCGCGGGGTGAGTACGCGAGGTGTGGACGCGCGACTCCCCAACCGGTCGCGCGTGATCAACGCGATTCCGCGCGCCGATGGCGATGTCTTCGTACGCCTCGAACAGGGGCGGGGGAGCGTGCAGGTCATCGAACAGCCCTCAGCGCGCAACGGCTACTCGACCGTCATACGTATCGTCGATCCGCGCGGTGGCGCCGACAGCTATCAGTTCACCGCGTTTCACGAGCCGGATCGCCGTTTCGACCGCACCCGTCGTAACGATCGCGATGACCGGTATGAGCGTGACGGCCGGTATGATCGTGCTGACCGGTATGATCGCGACCGGAATTCTCGCGGTGAGTGGGACAACCGCAGCAACCGCAGCAA
>JBBSCJ010000009.1:0-118627 GCA_038250435.1 Gemmatimonadales bacterium
CCACAGGTCAGTGACACCGCCCCGCACATCCTTCGATCTCAACTTCGATTGTCAAACAGCGTGAAACATCCTGCTATCGCTTTGTAACCCCTTAAGGCTACATCACTTACCGTTTTGTTTTTGCCGCCGTTTCCGGGGCAGCCTCTTACCTTACATAATGGAAGGCCAAAAGTCAAGGGTCGTTTTCTGACTCAACCCGTGCAACTCCGTGCGCGAAAGCCGTCGGTCAATCGGTCCTGGCGCCACGAAGAGTCTTCGCCAGCCTTACCGATTCGACCCCGTCACCCGCGGGGTCGCAATCATCGGCTATTCCTGCCAGAAGCGCAACCTCTGTCCAGTGTTTTTTTCGTCATGGCTGGCATCCATCTCAACGCCAAGACGAAAACCAGGACCCGTCCACTGCGGTCGCACACGGTTTGTACCGACGTTTCGACACCTCTCCGACTGTCCGTACCGTGCCGCACGGGACCGCCCTCCACGCTCACAACCATGCACCCTCTAGGACTCGAACCTAGAACCTACTGATTAAGAGTCAGCTGCTCTACCATTGAGCTAAGGGTGCGCTCTCACGCCGACTGCGTTCTGCCATGCACCTGCGAATCCACCTAGCGCGCCAGGAGGGACTCGAACCCCCGACCCGCAGCTTAGAAGGCTGCCGCTCTATCCACCTGAGCTACTGGCGCCTGCATCTGCCGCTCGCCCGCATGCGGGCCTGACGCAGATTCGCTGTTTCCTTGTACGTCATCCACGAGATCGGGGCGGCCGGATTCGAACCGGCGACCTCCTGCTCCCAAAGCAGGCGCGATACCGGGCTACGCTACGCCCCGCAGATCAGCGGCCGCGTATGTTATCCCGCACGACCGCTGCGGTCAACTGCCGCAGAGAAGATTCGGTTGAGTTCGTCACCGCGATCATCAGCGCCGCGAAGGCACGACCACGATGACTCACCGCCGCTTTCGCGTCGCGGTTCGCTTCAGCAAAGGTCGATCCGAGGTCGTCGGAAAGAAAGTACGGGTCGTAGCCGAACCCGTTCGTGCCTCGCGGTGTCTCGAGCAGCACGCCCGTCGTGACACCGCGAGCAGCGAGTACGCCCTCCGGCCACGCGCACGCTGCGGCGCAGACGTACCGCGCCGAATGCCCACGCGTCTCCGCTGGAGCCGGCAACGAGACGGCACACAACGCTTCCTGCAGGTACACGTTGTTCGCCTGGTCGAGAGCCGCACCGGACAGGTCGGTACGTCCTGACCACCGTTTGCTGTGCACCCCCGGGCGGCCGCCAAGGGCGTCCACCTCCAGTCCGGAGTCATCCGCCAGTACCAGCCGCCCGGTCTGCGCCGAGAACCATCGCGCCTTCGCCAGCGCATTGCCCTCGAAACTGTCAAACTCCTCGAGCGTCTCTTCCATTGCCGTTTCGGCGATGCCGGCATCTTCCAGCGTCTCGACGCGCCAGCCAACCTCAGCGAGTAACGGCAGCAGTTCGCGCAACTTGCCGACGCTACGCGTGGCAAGCAGTGCGGATGGCGATCTGAGCCCCGCCCTCCTTCGCGCGACGTCACTCACGTGCGACACTCAGCTGTAATGACCTTCTGCCAGCGCCGTCCGCTGCACGGCATCCAACTCCTGAATGCCGTTCACCGCAAGATTCAGCAACTGATCGAGTTCCTCTCGGGCAAACGTGCCGTTTTCTCCAGTGCCCTGAACCTCCACGAACCGTCCCTCGCTGCTCATGACGACATTCATGTCCACGCCGGCGCGCACGTCCTCGTCGTAATCGAGATCAAGGCGTGGCTCGCCGTCGATGACCCCGACGCTGATGGCGGCAACCCGGCGCGCGATCGGCGAGATCGGAATACGCCCGGTCTGCACCATCCATGCGAAGGCGTCATGCACCGCGATGCACGCGCCGGTAATTGCCGCCGTGCGCGTGCCGCCGTCGGCCTGCAATACATCGCAGTCCACCTTGACGGTAAACTCCCCGAAGCGAAAGTCGTTGAGCATCGCGCGAATGCTGCGTCCGATGAGCCGCTGAATCTCCTGCGTCCGGCCGCCGACCTGCGGCCGTTCGCGTGCCGAGCGTGTTTTCGTGGCGCGCGGCAACATGGAGTACTCGGCGGTAAGCCACCCTTCACCGCGACCGCGCTTCCACCCCGGCACGCCATCTTCCACTGACGCGGCGCACAGGACGCGCGTACTGCCGAACGAGATCAGACAGGAGCCCTCCGCGTACGGCACCGCCCCCCGCTCCAGACCCAACACCCGCCTCTCGCTATTTGAACGACCAATTCGTGCAACCAGGGACGTTCCTGTTTCCGATGATACGTCAGCCACGCATTTTCTCGATGATGGACGTTGTCGACTGCCCGGACAGCAGCGGGACCACGACCACGCGTCCGCCGCGTGCGGTCACAAGGTCGGCGCCAACAATCGTCTCCGGTGAATAGTCCCCGCCTTTGACGATGACGTCGGGAAGGAGTGCCCGCACCGTTTCCAACGGTGTGTCTTCCTCGAACACCACCACGCAATCGACGCACTCGAGCCCCGCGAGTACGAGCGCGCGTTCAGCCGCCGTGCGCACGGGGCGTGTCGGTCCCTTAAGGCGCCGCACCGATGCATCGCTGTTGATCCCGACCACCAACTCCGCCCCTTCGCGCCGTGCGGTATTCAGCACTTCGACGTGTCCGGGATGCAACAGGTCGAAGACCCCGTTCGTAAACACGAGTGCGCCACGCACCGTTTGGCGCCAGCCCACCGCCGCCTCGAGATCCATCACTTTCGACGAGGGGAATCGAGGTGCATCACGAGTTACCACTGCGACTGAACCCCCTCGATGAGGTCGTTGACGATGCTCTCGAGGGCATTACGGCGACCGTCCGTCTCACCGCCCTCCGCATACTGTCCCTCACGGGAGAGCGCGGCGCGCTTGAACAGCGTGCGGCCCGACGTCTGGTCGATGATTTCGACATCGATGACAATCTGCAGTCGCCGACGCGTCGAGGTGGTCTGCGTGGCGTCCGCGCTGACCCCAGCCGGAAGATCGACATCATAGCGAACCACTGTTCCGCGCACGACCACGTCGGCGCGCACTTCCGGTGCTTCGCGCAGGTTCAGCCGATCACGCATCGCCCTACTGATCTGTTCAAACAGTTCACGCTGCAACTCCGGCACCACGGTCTGGTTGTCGAAGGGCTGCACGGCGACCGTGCGCAGGTTCCTCGGCAATCCGCCGCCCCCGGAAAAGCCGTAGCACCCGCTCAACGCCAGCAGGGCAAAGAGCACACCGTGGATAGGCCGCGGGCGCCGGACCCGCCGATGCCGACGCGTGGAATCAACGTTGACGAGGGGCACGGCTGGCAACAGATCACTCATTGGATGGACGGCGCCAGATGGCGTCATCGAAAGCCTCGACAGTCGTGGTATCAGTCATGGTAATCGCCAACCGGCGTTTACCGCGCTCATGAACATACAGTAACTGCCACTGTCCGTTGCGGCCCCGTTCTCGCGAGATCCATTCGATGAGGCGCCCGCCTTCGATCCGGTCCGCGCGCGACAAGACGGAACCGGCGAACGTCAAGCGCCAGGCCCGTCCATCCGCTTTTGAGGCGTCTGCTCCTTTAAGTACACCGAGATCCACGCGCAACGTATCGTTTTCTACGCGCGCAACCGTGTCCGGCGTCGGTGGCAGCGCCACCCGTCCGAGCGTCGCCCACAACAACGGCACCGGCGGCAACAACCGCTTTACGAGATCCACGCCGGGAACTGTCAGTTCCTGATCCACGAGAATGGCATAGCCACCAGCCATGCCGTTCCGGAGAAAGAAGTCCAGTCGCGCGCGCGCCGGCCCCTGCACGCGTACCACACCGTCGCCGTTCGCCTCGAACGTCTCGTCGGTGTATCGCCATTCAAACTGCAACCGCTGTGGTATCGCCGAAAGCGCCGTAGCGGGCAGCAGAGGGATAGCCCTGGCGCCTCGCAGCGGCCGCGCGGCCGGAGAACATGCAGCGAAGAGCCCCAACACAGCTGCCGCAGCCGTCAGCGTCGGCGCGCGACACCGGCGTGTAGCCGCGACGGGCCTCATTGGATCGTGATCCTTCGCATACGGTCTCCCTGCGTGAGTCGGTCCATCACGGTAGATCCATCGCGCAACGCACCGAAGACCGTATACCCCCCGTCGAGATGCGGCTGCGACGAATGACAGAGATAGTACTGACTTCCCCCGGTATCCGGACCGGATGTCGCCAGTCCGACGCATCCACGATCATGACGTCGTCGGGAGAAACTTTCTCGCAACGAAAATGCTGCGCGCCCCGAGCCGTCTCCGCGCACATCCCCGTCCTGCACCACGAAGTTCGGTACCACCCGGTGAAACGTCGTGTTGCGATACGCGCCTGCTTGTGCGAGTCGCACGAACGACTCCACCACCAGCGGTGCTTCACGCGCCAGCAACTCTACCGTTATGTTGCCGAAGTCCGTTTCTATGGTCGCAACCGGCTGTCGTGCACCCGGCACCACCCACCGTCGTACCAGCTGTTCATAGTCGGCAAGCGGTCGCACGGCGATGCCGGCTTCGGTGCGGTCGGGTGCCGCAGTACGGGAAGTGCTATCGAGTCCCAGCCGACGCAACGCCGTCGCTCGCACGTCGGCATCCGGATCGGTTCTGGCGGCGGATGCCTGTGCGCGGGCGAGCGTGTCGGTGATCGGTTCCGGCAGGCGCAATAACGCCGCGGTGCGTACACGTGGATCCTCGTCGGCAAGAAACGCTACCAGCTGCGTGGTGGATACCGCCGGTGTGCGTGGCATCACGTCGAGAGCCGCCAGCCGGTATCGCCAGTCCGCGTGCGACGCCCACGACGCCTCCTCCGCGACAAACACATCAAGCCCCGCCCGTCGCGCAAGTCCGAGGAACTGCGTACGCGACGCAAGCACGGTATCCCTCGCCCAGACACCACGCCACGCCGCTCGATCGTCACCCAGGATGACATCGAGACTTTCTCCGGCCGCCACGCGCACATTGGGCACGGTGTCGTTCAGCAGTACGAGGATCTGTGCGCGCGCCGCCGTCCCGAAGCTGTTGAGGCTGCGCGTCGCGTTGATGCGCACCCGTTCATGGCTGTCGTGCATCAGGATGGCCAAGGCGGCGCGGGCCGCGTCATTGAGCGAATCGCCGACGACCGGGCGCACCATGGCGCGTGCCACATGCTGTCGCACTTCCTCATCCGCATGTTGGTGTACGTCGAGCAATGCACGTACCCCCGCCGCCGGACGGGTACGTCCGAGCACGTAAGCCGCCGCACGCACGACATCCGCTGCGCTGTCGGCCAACCACGGTGTGATGAGCGACGCCGGTACCGGACGCAGCTTGGCGGTACTCAGCAGCAGCGCTGCGCGTACGGCCGGAGCGCGCGCGGCGAGCGGACTCGTTTCACGCGGCCGGACACTTCCTTCTCCGAGGGCGATCGTGATCACCCCGCGAGATGGCTCGCCGATTTCGCCGAGTGACCACGCGGCCTCACGCGCTACCGCATCCGGAGCGCCGGAGACGGCGCGGGCCAGCGCGACGCGGGAGCTACTGTCCTTGGCCACGCCCAGGGCAAAGGCGGCGTTAGCGGCAATCGCCGTATCGCCATCGACCAGCAGCTTCCGCAGCGCGGAATAGCGCGCCGTCATCCGGAGTTGCCCGATGGCCAGCGCGGCACGCGCACGGCGAAACGGATCCGCGTCGCGCAGCGCCCGATCGATCAACAGTGTATCGACGCGACGTTGGTCGACCATCGCGAGCAGCTCCGCATCGAGATGAATACCGCTGGCTGTACCATCTACCCGAGCAGACGACGTACCACGTTCGGCGACCGGCCCGATGGCCGTCGCACACGCCGCGAACGCGCCCGCGCACACCAACGGGATCAGTGCGCAGGTAAAGAAAAACTGACGTGGCTCAGGCATCGGGCGCGGTGAGAGTCGGATCGATCGTGGAGGCCGGCGACAGCGCCGCCGACAGCATGTCCCGTACAGGCTGCGGCAGCGACACCGGGTGCCCGTCCGGCGTAATCGAAACCAGCGTCGTGGTGCCCGAAACGAGCCGCGTGTCGCGATCGGCGTGCACGATGCGATACGCAAAGATGAGGGCTCGTGAACGAAGCGAGGTCAGGCGCGTGTACACACGCACCGGATCGTCATAACGTGCCGACCCATGGAAGCGGAAGGCCACGTCCGATACCGCAAGGCGCACGCCATCCTTCTCGAGGTGGGCATAGGAGCGCCCCAGCTCCCTGATGAAATCGGTCCGTCCGATCTCGCACCAGATCAGGTAGTTCGCGTGGTACACGACACCCATCTGATCCGTCTCGGCGTAACGGACTCGCAGCTCTGAACAGGTTTCCCGTACCATGCGCCCCTGCATTGATCCGTGAAAGTCCTCGTGGGCAAGATGCCGCGAGGGATCATCGGTGAAGATGCTCCATGCGACGACGGCCGCCAAGGCACGCCGTGTTTGTGAGCGCCGCTGCGACACGTTAGACTGCCCACGTGATCCCGGCCTCCCTGCCCACGCCTTGCCACGTCATCGGCGACGCCCACCTTGGCGTGGCGTCGCGCGACGCCGAACGCGCGCTGCTGCGCTTTCTTCGCGAGCTCCCCACGAGCAGCCGTTCGCTCATCGTCATGGGCGACCTGTTCGACTTCTGGTTTGCCTGGCGCCATGTGATGCCGCGATCAGGCTTTCGGGCGCTGGCCGCGCTGGCCGACCTGCATGACGCCGGGGTGCCGGTGCTGTGGATCGGGGGCAACCACGACTGTTGGGGCGGTGACGCGTTAGCGGACGAGACGGGCGCCGCGTATACGCTCTCTCCGTGGAGTGGTCAGGTCGGCCAATGGCGCGTGCACCTCGAGCATGGCGACGGGCTGCGTGCGGTCGCGGATGCACCGTACCGCCGATTGCGCCGCGTGTTGCGACATCCGTGGGCAATTCGGGCCTACGGACTGTTGCACCCGGACTTGGCGTCGCGGTTGGCGATGCGCTCCTCACACACCAGCCGACATCGGCGCGCCGGCGACGAGGGACGGGGTTTGCAGGCCATCGGCAGAGATTTATTGGCCGCACCGGGCGGACCACAACTGGTCATTCACGGTCACTCGCATGTGCCGACCCTGCAGCGCGTTGGCAACGGGTGGTACGCCAACGCCGGCGCATGGTATCTCGACCAGCAGTTTCTGCGGATCGAGGACGAACAGATCGCGCGTCATGCGTGGAGCGCGTCAGGTGAAGACGTGGTGCTCGACGTCGGCCAGCGCTCCCCCGAGGAAGCGCTGCCCGAGGGTAAGGAAGTGTTGCGGCGCGTCTGACGCGATGAACCGGTGCCTCGGCTGCGCGCCACGAGACGGACTTGACAGCAGCGCGTGGTCGGCAAGCGTGGCAGCCACATCGGCTGCGGTCTCCTCAGCGCTATCGATAAGCTGGACGTCGTCACCCATGACCGCGCGCACGACCGGCGCGAGCAGCGGGTAGTGCGTGCAGCCCAACACGAGCGCTTCCACCTGGGCGCGCTTCAAGGGCGCGAGGTATTCCCGCACGACGAGTCGTGTGGCCGCATGCTCGAGCCATCCTTCTTCGACGAGCGGCACCAGCAGCGGCGTCGGTCTGCTGATCACCGAGAGCTCAGGGCGAAGCGCGTGGATCGCACGCTCGTACACACCGGAGGCAACGGTTCCTGCGGTGCCGATCACGCCGACCGGCCCCCGCGTCGCCGTACGCGCAGCCGCGCGTGCCCCGGGCTCCACCACCCCGACGACCGGGACCGGCAATGCCGTCTGGAGCAGGGGCAGCGCATGCGCCGTGGCGGTATTGCACGCGACCACCACGCATTTGACACCCTGCTCCACCAGCCATTCACCGATCTGCAGCGCGTAGCGCTGCACCGTAACCGGGCTCTTCGGACCGTAGGGCACACGGGCTGTATCGCCGACGTACACGAGCGCCTCGGCAGGCAGCCGCCGCATCATGGCCCGAACGACCGTCAGTCCGCCCAGTCCCGAGTCGAAGACGCCGATCGCCGCTGACGATGAACTCACGCCGCGGGCGGTCAGAAGCGCACGGACACGACGAGTGCGGCGCCAGATCGCTGCGGGTATGCCGACAGCCGGACCGGCACGTCCCACAATTGCGCCGCGACGAACGCATCGGCGGCGCCGAAAAGATGATTGAACGCAATTACCGCCAACCAATCCTCGACATGGAGCCGCCGCGCGAGCAGGAGGTCCGGCTCGAAGCGCGCCGGCACTGTGCCGGTGGGTTGCCGCACGCCGTCCGGGCCGACGGTAAACTCCGCCGGCAGCGAATCCGAGCGAAAAACCTGTGCCTCGCGCACGTTGGCCCGGGTGCGTTGCACCATCGTAAGGGCGGCGAGTTCGATACTGGCAAACAGTGCGCCGGAGATCCCACGATCGAGACGCGCTTGGCCGAGACCGGGGAGCGCCAGCGAATAGAGAAATGCCCGTCGTGGTGTGAGCGGCGGCGTGAAGCGCCCGCGTTGCGTGGGAGACGTCACCAAAGGAGACACCGGTACCGGCGTCGATACGGAGTCGGTGCGCACCTTGGTGGAATCGCGACGTTGCGCTTCCAGACGACGGGTGCCGCCGACCAGAAGACAAACCCACGCGAGACTGCCAGTGACGATACGCCGGGTACGCGACGGCTTGTCGATCATACCGGTCATACTCCTCAGTCGACCGAAAGGGCCGCGACCAGTTCGATCTCAATACGCACATCGCGGGGCAAGCCGATGACGGCCACCGTGCTGCGCGCCGGACGTGCTTCTCCAAATACACCTGCATACACCGCATTCATCGCCGCGAAATCCTCCATCGTGCGAAGGAACACCGTGGTCTTGACCACGTGCGCCCACGTCAGCCCGGCGGCAGCGAGTACCGCTTGGAGATTCGCGAGAACCTGGGCGGTCTGCGCCGCCACGTCTCCCTCGATCACCTCCATGGTTACGGGATGCAGGGCAATCTGGCCGGCGGTAAAGAGAAACCCGTTGGCGCGAACGGCCTGCGCATACGGTCCGATCGCCTTGGGGGCGTTATCGCTGTGGATCGATTCGATGGGCATGTGCGAAAGCAGAGTGCGGGAGATCGTCAGGCACCGGCGCGCAGATGCGCCGGCAAGGCGAACAGGTCACAGGTATTCTGCAGCGTACGCACGCCGAGTGCTTCGGGAGTGGTGCCACGTACCTGTGCGAGTCGGTTCACCGTGCGTTGCACGTGCGCCGGTTCGTTGCGCTTCCCCCGATGCGGTACAGGGGCGAGATACGGTGCATCGGATTCCACCAGCAGGCGATCGTCGGGAATCAGTCGCAGCAGGGCGTCATCGGTCCAACCCTTGAACGTGATGATACCGCTGAAGGAAACATACCAACCGGCAGCGAGTCCGGCTTCTGCAAGAGTCGTCGAACCCGTGAAGCAGTGAAGCACGCCGCGGATACCCGCGGCAGCAGCGGCGGCGAGCACGTCCTTCGTGTCCTCCTCGGCGTCGCGGGTGTGCAAGACGATGGGCCTCGCGAGTTCAGCCGCCAGGGCCAACTGCGCGTCGAGCGTCCGTCGCTGTCCGACTCGTGGGGCAACGTCGTAGTGATAGTCGAGTCCGCACTCACCGATCGCAACGGCCCCTCGAGCGACCGCTTCGCGTATGGCGGCGGTACTCGTGCCATCGTGCCACGACGCCGCCTCGTGTGGATGAACGCCGCAGGTGTGAAAGACAAACTCCGCATACCGACCGGCGAGCGCCTGCGCGCGAAGCGCCGTCACCGGCGACTCGCCGATACAGACGAGGGCCCGCGCACCTGCGGCGCGGGCCCGCTCGATCACCGCGTCCGTGTCACTGGCGAACGCAGGATCCGCCAGATGCACATGACTATCGGCGAAGCTCGCCACGAGAGCGGACCCGCAGCGCGGCGGCGTGCCTATCGCGTGGCGAGACGTTCCGGTGTCTTTGTGCGCGACGCCTCTTCGGCGCCCGCCCGCACGGCTCGGCTGGCCGAATCGGCCGAATCACGTGGATATTTGGATTCGATCCAGAGCAGCAACGGCCCGGCGACGTAGATCGACGAGAACGTGGCCACAAAGACACCGAACGCCAGCACCCAGGCAAACGCCCGGATGACATCACCCGCGATGAGCAGCAGCGCGAGTGTCGCCGCAAGGGTGGTCGCGTGCGTCATGATCGAGCGTGGGAGCGTCTCGTTAATGCTGCGATCGAGCACCTGCGCCAGCGACTCAAGTTTCAGACGCTTCTTGAGGTTTTCCCGCACGCGATCAAAAATGATGATCGTATCGTTCGCGGAGTAACCCAACAACGTGAGAATCGCCGCCACCACGGTGAGTGACACCTCGATGTTGAACAGCTTGATAAACGCGAACGTGACCAGGATGTCGTGCGTGGTGGAGAGCACTGCGGCCACGCCGAAGCGCCAGTCGAACCGGATCGCCAGATAAAACAGGGTGATAAGCGAGGCGAGGAGGACGGCGGTCAATGCGCCGGAGCGCAGCTCACTGCCCACTTTTGGGCCGACGGCCTCCGACCGGATAACCGTCGCATTCCTTTTGCCGTACTTGGTATCGAGCGCGTTGGCGATTGCCCGCGACACGCCTTCGGCACCGGCGTCCTGCGACCGGATCTGCGCTTCATCCCGAGCGCGAATCGTGAACTCCGTAGCGCCACCGAACTGCTGAATCTCGGTTCCGGCGATACCGGCCTTATCGAGGGTGGCGCGCAGCACCCCGACATCGGGGGGTTGCTTGAACTCGACCTGCATGAGCGTGCCCCCGGTAAACTCGATGCTGTAGTTGACCGAGCCGGTGACGGCGAAGGAGAGCGCGCCGGCCGCGATAAAGGCCGCCGTTGCGATGGCCGCGATGCGCCAATGGCGCACGAACTGATATTTCGTGTTATAGAAGATGCGCAACATGGCGTTCTCAGATGCTCAGCGTCTGGGTACCGCGTGAGCGGTTGAGCCAGATCATGAAGAAGGTCCTGCTCACGAAGATCGACGTGAACAGCGAAGCCACGAGGCCAGCGATGAGTGTGACCGCGAATCCACGTACCGGACCGGTGCCGAACTGATAAAGCACCATGCCGGAAAAGATCGTCGTCGCGGAGGTATCGACAATCGCGCTCAACGCCTGACGGAAGCCTTCGTCGATCGCGAGTCGTACGGATTTGCCGTGCGCCAGCTCTTCCCGGATCCGCTCGAAGATCAGCACGTTCGCGTCTACCGCGATACCGATCGAGAGTACGAAGCCGGCAAGTCCGGGCAGGGTGAGCACCGCGTTGAAGCCCGCAAGCATCGCCAGCGTGTACACCAGGTACAACGCCAGGCCAGCCACGGCCAGCATGCCGGCGAACCGGTAGTAGCCCACCATGATGACGACCACGAGGCCGAGCGCCACGGCGAGGGCGAGCACCGCCTTGTTGATCGAGTCCGCGCCCAGGCTTGCGCCGATATTGCGCACTTCGGCCACCTTGAGCGGTACCGGAAGCGCACCGGCGCGGAGGACCAGCGCGAGATCCTGCGCGGCCTGCAGCGATCCGCCACCGAGGGTGATCTGGCCGCTGCGGCCGATCGCCCCGTTGAGCACCGGCGCCGTGACCACACGCTGGTCGAGCACGACCGCCATGTTGTCACCGACGTGTTTTGCCGTTTCCACCTTGAAGCGACGCGCCCCTTCGTTGTTCAGGGTGAACTGCACCGTGTTGCCTTCTACCGGATCCACCGACGGCCGCGCGTCGGTCAGCACTTCGCCGGTGATGATCGGGCGCGCATCGAGCACGTAAAACGCGCGAAAACGCTGTGTGCCGGCGACGAGCGAGTCAACGCCCCAGCGAATCACCTTGCCCGGCGGCATGGCATTCTGCATCGCCGGAAGCGCAAGCGCCTGTTCGATCGCACCGTAGGCCGCTTCGGGGACGATGTACTGACCGGGCATCTGTCCAGGCTGCACGTTTGTCGCGAAGAGGCCGCCGGCAACCGGAGTCGTGACCGCCAAATCAGTACCCGTCGCGGCAGCGACCTTTCCGCTGTCGGCGGCGCTATCGGTGCGCTGCGTGAGCAACGACGTCACGCTGGCCTTTCCGGTGGAGTCCCCAGCCGCGGACGCGCTGCTGGCCGTCGCGATTCCCGCACCGCGTGCGATCTCGTCAAAGCGGGCAGTGACCTTTTCAAATGCCTGCGTCTTGTCGGCGATCTGAAACTGCAGAAACGCCGACTTCTGCACGACGTCCTGCGCGCGATCGGGATCGTCGATGCCGGGCAGTTCCACGATGATGCGCTCGTTTCCTGCCTTCTGCACAACCGGCTCGGACACGCCGAATTCGTCGATGCGCTGACGAACCACCTTGAGCGCGCGATCGATGGCTTCCGATTTGTCGGCTACCGCCTGCTTGGATTCGTCGATCTCGAGCGTGAGGTGCATGCCACCTTGCAAGTCGAGACCGCGCTTGAGCGGCACCCGCTTGACCGTGTCATACACGAACACACCATTACGCTTCACCCGTTCGACAACGGTGCGCGGAAAGAGGGCCCATGCCGAGACCGCAAGGAGACCCACGATGAGGAGGATGCGGTACTTCAGGTTCGCCATCGATGCCGGTGGCCAAAGTGTGGTATCAGCGCGCCGGAGAGGAACGCGCCATAAACGGACGCGAAGTGCGCCAAGCGTCTTAACTTAGGGGCGCCCCGCGCGTGGCGGTAGGCAGCGCCCCGAGAGCCGCGCGCGCCAACAGCGCATCCGCCCGCAATTGCACACGCAGGTCGTCTATTCCCGTGAACTCTCGCGTGGCGCGGAGCCGGTCTATGAAGTCGAGCCGTATGACGGCGCCGTACCAGTCGTGTGACGCATCGAACACGTGCGTCTCGATCCGGCGACCCTGATCACGGAACGTCGGGCGCGCGCCGAGATTCAGCATACCCCCGAAAAGCCCTTGCGGCGTCTGGACGCGCACGGCATACACGCCATCGGGAGGGAGGAGCTTGCGCGGGGAGGGGGCGTCAAAGTTGAGCGTCGGGAATCCCAGACGTCTGCCGCGCTGGTCGCCGTGGACGACCACCCCCGACAGGCTGTACGGGCGCCCCAGCCCCGACTCGGCCCGCCGGAAATCGCCAACCGCTACGGCTCGCCGGATCTCCGAGGAGGAAATCGCACTTCCGTCGATGGCGTGCACAGGCGGCAACACCGTCACGTCGAAGCCCCGGGCGTGCCCGAGGGCGCGAAGCACTTCGATATCACCCAGACGTCCACGGCCGAACCCGTGATCGTGTCCCACCAGGAGCGCCTGCATCCTGAACCGCGTGCGCAGCACGAGATCCACGAATTGATCGGCCTCGTAAGACGCCAATACCGGCGTGAACGGCAGGACGGCGACGTAGCTGATACCGCTCTGCGCAAACAGTTCGAGTTTCTCGTGATGCAGCGTGAGCAGCGGCGGCGCCTTGGCGGGATTCACGATCTCGAGCGGGTGAGGCTCGAACGTCACGACGACGCTGGGAATGCCGCGATGCCTCGCGTTCGTGACGAGTTGCGCGAGTACGTCCTGATGTCCGCGATGAATACCGTCAAAGGTACCCACCGTAACAACCGCACCGGACTCCGATACCGGCAGTCCCAGCATTTCGGTCACAAATCCGCTCCAAGCAGGACGACTCTGGGTTGCCACCGCTCCGCGCCGCTCCGATCGGCGATTGCCACGACCTTCCCGTCATGCAGAAGCGCCGCGCGGGCGCCAGGCTGCGAGGCAACGACTGCGCGACCATGTCGCAGATGCGCGAGCTGTTCCGCATCAAGCACCTCCCGCGCAATGTCGCCCAACGCGTCCAGTGGAGCATGCAGCCCGATGCGCCCTTCGGCGATCGATCCGGGTTCGAGCTGATCGAGCGTGATGGCCTGCTGCACGTGGGCCGGTCCGCTCGCGATGCGGCGGAGCGCTTCACAGTGGGCCGCGCTGCCCAGGGCGCGGCCAAGATCACGCGCGAGCGCCCGGATGTACGTGCCTCCGCCGCACACGATGCGCACCTGCAGGCGGCTGTCGCTTGCCGAGCGCCATTCCCATGCGTGCACGACGATCGGAACCGGCGGCAACTCGACCGCATCGCCGCGGCGCGCGCGTGCGTACGCGCGCTCGCCGTCGACATGCTTGGCGGAGAACGCCGGCGGAACCTGTTGCAGCGGGCCGGTGAGCGCCTGCAGTGCCGAAGCCAGCGGGAAGGCGTCCGGCGCGCACAACAGCTGAGCATGCGGTGGATCCGCTTCCCGGACGATCTCGCCAGTAGAGTCGTCGGTGTTGGTTTCGGTACCGAAGCGGATGACCGCGTCGTACACCTTGGGCTCGCCCACGACGTAATTGAGGAGCCGCGTCGCGCCGCCGATGGCGACGACCAGGAGACCGGTGGCGAACGGATCGAGCGTTCCGGCATGTCCGACGCGCTTGGTGCGCGCCGCGCGCCGGACGACGGCCACCACATCGTGTGATGTGATGCCAGCCGGCTTGTCTACAAAGAGCAAGCCGGCCTCGACAGGACTCACCACTTCACGTGCCACCGATGCAAGCGAGTCTCAGCTCCCGGTCGGCTCATTCGCCGGACCGGTCGCCGCGTCCGGCTCCGCCGAAGCCGACGTCGGCTCCGTCCGGATCTGCGCCAACAGCTGTTCGATACGCGTCGCGTGAGCGATGCTTTCATCGACCTTGAAATGAATCTCGGGCGCGTTGCGCAAACGCAACGTTTTCCCCAGCATCGATCGCAGGTGTGTGGCGACGCTCGCCAATCCGGCGAACGTCTCCTTCTTTGCCGCCTCATCGCCCATCACACTCACGAACACCGTCGCGTGCCGAAGATCGCGGGTCATATCCACCGCCGTCACGGTGACAAACCCCCGGATCCGCGGATCCTTGGCGCCTTCCGACAGGAAGGTCGCCACTTGCTCGCGAATCGATTCGGCAACGCGGTCAGGCCGCCGCGGTTCGCCCATGGTACCTCCTCAGGACTTCGCAGCCTGGTCGAGTGTGCGCGCCACCTCTTCGGTGCGATAGCACTCGAACACGTCGCCGACCTTGACATCGTTGAAATTCTCGATGCCGATACCGCACTCGTAGCCTTCCTTCACTTCGTTGACGTCGTCCTTGAAGCGACGCAGCGAGGCGATGGCGCCATCGTACAGTTCCACACCGTCGCGAATGACGCGGACGCGTCCCTTGCGATTGATGTTTCCCGAACGGACGATGCAGCCGGCGATGGTCCCCACGCGCGCCACCTTGAAGGTTTCACGCACCTCGGCTTCGCCATATACCACTTCACGCTCTTCCGGACGCAACATGCCTTCGAGCGCCGCCTTCACGTCGGCAACCGCCTCGTAGATGATGCGATACAGCTTGATATCCACGCCTTCGCGCTCAGCCGCCGCACGCGCATTGTTGTCCGGACGAACGTGGAAGCCGATGATGATGGCCCCGGACGCCTTCGCCAACAGGATATCCGTTTCGGCAATCGCGCCGACACCACGATGCAGGATTTCCACCTGCACTTCGGGGTTGGAGAGCTGCCCGAGTGCATCAGCGAGCGCTTCCGCCGGACCGCCCTGGTCTGCCTTGATGACGAGACGCAACTGACGCTTCTGGCCCGCGCTGGTCTGCGACATGAAGTCTTCGAGCGACACCAGACCACGCGTGCTACGGCGGCTCTTCGCTTCACGATCGAGTCGCTCCCGACGCTGCGCGATATCGCGGGCCTCGGAGGCGTCCTCGACGACGAGCAATTGATCACCCGCCATCGGCACACCGGTGAGACCGAGGATCTGCACAGGAATCGCCGGACCCGCCGTCTTCACCGCTTTGCCACGCTCGTCGAGCATGGCGCGCACCCGGCCCGAGTAGATGCCACAGATGTAATCATCACCGACCTTGAGCGTACCATTGGACACCAATACGGTGGCCACCGGACCCTTGCCTTGATCGAGCTGCGCTTCCACGACGGATCCCACTGCCCGACGACTCGGGTTGGCCCTGAGCTCGAGGATGTCGGCCTGCAGGAGAATCTGCTCCAGCAGTTCCGCTACGCCCGTGCCCTTTTTCGCCGAAATCTCGGAGTGCAGCGTGGATCCGCCGAACTCTTCGAGCACAACCTCATGCTGCAGCAGGTCCTGCTTCACCTTGGGAATGTTCGCGGTGGGCAGATCGACCTTGTTGATGGCGATGATGATGGGCACGCCGGCGCTCTTTGCATGCGAGATCGCCTCGACGGTCTGCGGCATCACCTGGTCATCCGCCGCAATGACGATGACGACGATGTCCGTCACCTGCGCACCGCGGGCACGCATGGCGGTGAACGCCTCGTGACCGGGGGTGTCGAGGAACGTGATCTGTCGTTGGTCGCCGACTTCCACGTGGTACGCACCGATATGCTGCGTGATACCACCGGCTTCGCCGGCCACCACGTTGGCCTTCCGGATGTAGTCGAGCAGCGACGTCTTTCCATGGTCGACGTGACCCATGATCGTCACCACGGGGGGACGCGAGCGGAGATCTTCTTCGGCGTCCACCACCTGCTCTTCCTGGAGATCGGCGGCGTAATCGCTTTCCTTGACTGCCTGGAAGCCGAATTCACCGGCGATCAGTTCAATCTGATCGAAGTCGAGACGCTGATTGATCGTCACCATCAAGCCGAGCGTCTTGAAGGCAAAGCCGACGATTTGCGTGGCGGAAATTCCGAGGATCTGCGCGAGTTCGGATACAGTGATGAACTCATTGACGCGAACCGTCTTACGCTCGCGCTCCGCGGCCGCAACGCGCTGCTCCTCCATCTCGGCGCGCATGTCGGACCCGAAGCGACGACCGCCACGACCACGGGTCGGCGCGCCGCGCATCGCGGTCATCGTCTTTGTGATGTTCGCCGACACGGCTTCCTGATCCACCGCGCCTCGCTTGCCCTTCTTGCCACGCCGCTGCTGCTGACCGCCAACCGAGAGGCCGCTGGCCGGCGGATTACCGATGCCCTGCGAGTTGCTGCCCTGACTGCTCGGACCGCCCTGTCCCTGCATCGGCGGACGACGATCGTCGCGACGCTGCCCTTGGCCGAGTCCGCCGCCAGGCGCCGCGGAGGCGATCGGACGGGCCGAGCCGAAGTTGGGCGCACCACCTTGCCGCGGCCGCGGCGCGCCAGGAACTACCGGGCGCGGACGCGGACGATCGGGCGGAAGCGAGGCGGTCGGGCTCACTGCCGCTTCAGCCGGCGCCGCGCCGGCGTCGACTGGTGCGGGAGATGCCGACGCGGCAGCCGGCGCGACCGGGATCGCAGCGAGTGGAGTCGGTGAGGCGGATCGTGCGGGCGCGCCTGCCGCCGGGCGAGCGTCGGCCGGACGACTGTCCGTCGGCTTGACGCGAGCTGATTCGCGTGATGCTTCGCGAGTCGGCGCAACCTGGGCGGGCGGTGACGGCGGGGCTACCGTGGCCGCGCGAACGCTGGCGGGCACAGAATCAGACGATCCTACCGGTTCAACCTTGTCGCCCTGCATCACGCCTGGGCCGTTACTCCCGGGGACGTGGGCAATGTACATGATATCCCCGTCGGCGCGATCGGGAACGACCGGCGGGACAGCGGCCGGACGCTCCTCAGCTCTCGGTGCCTCAGCGACCAGCGCTTCCGCCGCCGGTGTTTCAGCCGTTCGCGCTTTGGCGTTCGGTGCTTTGGCGGCCGGTGCTTCTGCGATCGGTGCTTCCGCAGCCTGCGCCAGAGCGACCAACACTTCCGCTGCCTCGGCCGCCTCGGCTGCTTCGGCAACATCGACGGCGCGGCGACGGCGCACGGCTGGCGCCGCTGCCTCGACTACCGGCGCGGGCTCGATTTCAGGCGCTGCGGCAGCGCCAGCACGACGGCGCCGAGGCGCGGCGCTCGCTGCGGGCTGCGCTTTTTCAGCGCGCACGCGCTTCTCGCGCTCCCAGCGGGCGCGAATGCGGGATACCTGATCGTCGGTCAACAGCGACAAATGGCTGCGAACCGGAACATCCATCTGGCGCAGCAGTCCGATCACCTCATCAGCCGAGATGCCGAACTCACCCGCCATGTCATGCACACGAAGCTTGCTCAACCCGTCCTCCTACCGCGAAACGCGCGTCGCGTCGCCTGCCGGGGCTGCCCCGGCCACGGCGCCACGGATTCCGCGCGCCAGCGCTTGATCTACTATCCCGATCGCTGCCGTCGTATCACGCCCGACGGCACCGCCCAGCTCGGCCGCACTTGGCCACTCCACCACTTCTACTCGCCGAGCCCGAAGGATCGGCAAGACCTTTTCGAGCGAATGACGCGACACGTCGGTCGCGACCACCGCCAGCACCACCTTGTCCTTCATGGCTTCCAGGCGCACCCGTTCTGCGCCTACGACCACCAGTCGGCCTCGCGCCCCAAGCCCGAGCAGTCCCAGCACCTTGCGGCGGACCATGTCATCGAACATCGGGGGAACGCGATCCTCACTCACGCAGACCCGTCTCCGCTTCCACCATCATCTTCGGTGGTAAGTTCGTCGATGATCGACATGATCCGATCAGCTTCTTCCGGCGCGATACCCGGGAGTCGGAGCAGATCGTCGCGATCGAGGTCGAGGATGTCGTTGAGTGTGCGGTAGCCCGCTTCGCCCAGCACAGCCACGGTGGCAGTCTCCAACCCTTCGATCTCGTTGAGCGGCACATCCGCATCCAGGTCGCTCTCGTCGGGAAGCGGCGCAAACAGCGGCGCCTCTCCTCCCTTCTCGCTCCATTCACGGCTTGAGTAGAGGTCGATCTTCCAGCCGGTAAGTTCCGACGCCAGACGCACGTTCTGTCCGTTGCGGCCGATGGCGAGGGAGAGCTGGTCTTCGTCAACGACGGCCTGAATCGTCCGGGACAGCGTGTCGCTGAATACCCGAGCAACCCGAGCCGGAGCCAACGCCAGCTTGGCAAAGATCTCAGGATCGGGTGACCAGGGTACGATGTCGATGCGCTCACCGCCCAACTCATTTACCACCGCTTGAACACGCGCGCCTTTGAGCCCCACACACGCACCCACCGGATCGATAGCGCTGTCACGCGACGTGACAGCGATCTTCGTCCGACTACCGACTTCACGGGCTGCGGCGCGAATCTCCACGATTCCCTGCTGTATCTCGGGCACTTCGAGCTTGAAGAGGGCCTGCACAAACAGCGCGTCGGAGCGGCTCAAAATGAGACGTGGACCCTTCGGGGTGTCCTCCACGCGCTTGAGGACCGCCCGCACGGGCTCACCTTGATGATAATGCTCGCGATGGTTTTGCTCACGGTACGGGATGATCGCTTCCGCTTCCCGGAACTTGTTAAGCATGACCACCAGTTTTCCACGTTCGATCTGTTGCACTTCTCCCGACAGGAGATCCCCAACCCGGCCGGCGAACTCGTCACGAATGCGCGACCGCTCACCTTCGCGAACACGCTGAACGATGCGCTGCTTGGCGGCCTGCACCGCTGTTCGGCCGAACTCGTTGAAGTCGACCTCGGTTTCCATCACGTCGCCGATCTGGAATTCGGGATCCATGAAACGCGCCTCCTCGAGCGGCACCTCACGCGCAGCGTCGGTTACCTCTTCGACCACCGTTTTGAGCAGCACGATGCGGATGGCGCCCTTCTCTTCGTTGATCTCGACTTCGGCCTGTACCGTAGCCCCGTGCTTCTTGGCCAAGGCGGCATGAATGCCGTCTTGGAGAAGCCCGTGCAGCTCCTCGCGCGTGATCTGTTTCAGGTTCGACAGTTCACGGAACGCTGCGAGAATTTCCGCCGATCCGGCCATCCGACTCCCCTATCGTTTCCAGTGAAACGCCAAACGCGCCTGGGTGATCTCGGAGAGCGGAAGTTGTAAGTCCCGCCCTTTCGGATCACGCACCAAGACGATTTCAGCGCCGTCCTCACCCTCGAGGGCAAGGATCTCGACTTCCTGCTTTCCACCCGCCAACGCACTACTGGTCACCGTGGCACGGCGACCGACGAACCGTCGCCAATCGGCTGCCGATTTCAGTGGTCGGTCCGCGCCGGGTGACGATACCTCCAGTACATACTGCTCACTGACCAGCGCATCCAGTTCGAGTCGCGCTTCCACGGCCCGGGATGCTTTCGTGCAGTCGTCGATCGTCACCTTCGTGCCGTCCCGCCGGTCGATCCGGATCTCGAACACCGGTCGCGTACGCGATCCGCCGCGACGCAGCTCCACGAGATCGAAGCCAAGCGAGTCAAGCTCTTGTGCGACAATGGGTTCGATTACTTCGCCCACCGGCCGTAAACCTCCGTCTTCTCTGTAGCGCCGATGGCCGGTTCAGCCGAGAACCGCGGAAAACCCAAACCCCTGAGAACAAAAAAGTGTGGGGGCCATCCCCACACTTCACCACCCGCGCGTGGCAGGCGAATTCCCCAAGAAAACCCCTCTGAGATGTTCAACCTACGGGGTCATGGGGACAAGGTCAAGATGACTGCAGCGCAATCAGACCCAGCTGCCGCCCCCAATCACCGGCGCGGTGACTGAAGAAGCGCTCGTTGTCACAGCGTGTGCATGACCGACTGACCGTGAGGGAGGCGACACGGTGACGCTCGGCTTGCTCTGCCAGCACTGCCCGGACATCCAGCAATCCCTTTGCCTTCGTCGGCCGGCCATGCACCGCCTCGAGCACCTCGGGACCGACTTCATAGCAGCTTCCGCAGATCGACGGGCCAAGATGGACGCTGCACTCCTCTGCCGGAAATCCCTGCGCCGCCAGCAGCTCCAGTCCCACGCCGAGGATACGACCGGCCGTCCCTCGCCACCCCGCGTGCAACGCGGCAACCGCTCCACGCGGATGCCACATGAACACCGGCGTGCAATCCGCCACCGTGACCGCCAGCGCCGTGCCGGCCGTGGCGGTTGCATGGCCATCCACACCGCGCAGTCGCAGCCAGCCCCGCCAGCCATTCGCGTGGGTTGCGACTACCGCGCCGTGCACCTGTGCGGCGCTGGCGAGCCGTTCGACGCCGTGCGATTGCAACGCCGTGGTCAACGCGTCCCATCGGGCGATCACGTCGCCCGCCGGCTCGAGCGAGGCCAGGCCGAACGACCCCATCGAACGTGTCGTCGTCCACGCGTGCATCCCGTCCGGTAGCCCCGGCACTTCGTCTCCCAACACCGTCGTCGTTACCGGGCTCAGCGTTCGCTCAGTTCTACGCGCCGGATCTTTGCTCCGAGCGCGCCGAGCCGCTCCTCGATCTTTTCGTATCCGCGTTCGATCTGCTGCGCATTGCTGATCACGCTCGTCCCCTCTGCACAAAGTGCGGCGAGCAGCATTGCCATGCCGGCCCGTATGTCCGGTGACTCCACGTTTCCACCGCGCAGCCGCGACGGGCCGGACACAATGGCCCGGTGCGGATCGCAGAGCACGATGCGCGCGCCCATCCCGACCAGCTTGTCGGTGAAGAAGAGCCGCGATTCGAACATCTTCTCGTGCATCAGGATCATCCCCTCGCACTGCGTCGCCGTGACGATGGCGATGGACATCACATCTGCAGGGAACGCGGGCCACGGCTGGTCTTCGAGCTTGGGCACATGCCCGCCGAGATCGGACTGAATCACGCGGGATTGCTCGGCCGGCACTATCAGGTCATCACCCTCAATACGGCAGCGGATTCCCAAGCGCTCGAAACCCATGAGTACGCTGCGCAGATGCGTGACCCCGGCGTCGGCGATGCGCAGTTCGGAGCGGGTCACCGCAGCCAGTCCGATGAACGATCCAACTTCGATATGGTCAGGGCCGATGTGGTAGGTCGCCTCACCGAGAGGGAGGCCCCCTTCGATGGTGTAGACGTTCGACCCGATGCCGTCGATGCGCGCTCCCAGTGCCACGAGAAACTGCGCCAGATCCTGCACGTGCGGCTCGCTGGCGGCATTGCGCAGGATGGTGCGCCCGGTGGCCGCCACGGCCGCCACCAACGCATTCTCCGTAGCCGTGACACTCGGCTCATCAAGGAAGACGTCGGCCCCGATCAATCCTTTCGTCCGGAAGGTGAATCGCTCACCGAGTTCGTAGGTTGCGCCAAGGGCCTGCAGCACATGAAAATGCGTGTCCAACCGTCGCCGACCGATCACGTCGCCGCCCGGGGGAGACAGCGTCACGGTGCCGCAGCGCGCCAGGAGCGGCGCCGCGAGCAGGATGGACGCCCGGATGCGCGCGCACATCTTCGGATCGAGATCTCCGGCCGTCACCGACCGGGCGTGTACCCGGAGGGCATTCGTCCCGTTCCATTCGCAGTCAGCGCCGGTGGTGCGGAGCAGATCGACCAACGTCTCGACATCGCGGATGCGCGGCACGTTGTGCAACTGCACCGGCTGATCGGTCAGCAGGGTCGCGGCAATGATCGGCAACGCGGCATTCTTATTGCCTGCGGGACGGATCGTGCCACTCAAGCGCTGACCACCTTCTACAACAAACTGGACGGCAGGCATGCGAACGGGGTTGGACGCGGCAGTCAGTGAACACAGCGACGAGTCGGAAGCATACAGACCGTCCCCCCTTCCCGCGACTGCGGAACGCCCTTAAATCATCACATGATGCTTACTGCGAGCTCTCTCGTTCCCTCGTTGCTGCAGGCCGTCAGCACCGCCGACACGATCATCGCGAAGACGTTGCCTGTTCGTGGCGTGCTGGAGTGGACCAGCGGTATTCTGCAAATTCTGGTGCTGCTGCTCGGCATCGGCGTGCTTGCGGCCGCGATCGTCCTGCTGATCGGGATCAAGAAGGCTCTCGACAAGATCGAAACATCCGTGGAAAAGCTCACGGCTGAAACCCGTCCGCTGCTGGCAAGCGCGACCGGTATCGCGAACGATGCCCGCGAGGTCGTGGCCATGGTCAAAATCGATGTCGAACGGGTAACGGATGCGGCGGCGGCGATCAGCGAACAGCTGCTCGACGCGGCGGAAACCACGGCGCGCCGGGTTGATGAGGTGAACGCCGTGATCGATGTCTTGCAGGCGGAACTCGAGCATACGGCCATCTCGACGGTTGCTGCGGTGCGCGGGGTTCGCGTGGGTGCGGCGGCGCTGGGGTCACCGCTCGCGCCGTCGAGAACGCGCACGGTTCCACTTGACCTGAATGACGACGACGAGTAGCACCTACTCCCTCTGGCCGCGGTCGTCATGGCCGTACGCCGTTATCGCGATTGTTTTCGCACTCGTCTGCTTTCCGCGCGAGGCATGGGCGTGGACGCCGGGCACCCATGTGTTTCTCGGCGACGCCGTCCTTCGGAACCTCGCGCTTTTGCCGGGCACCATCGGCGAACTGCTGGCGGCGTACCCGGCGGATTTTCTGTACGGTTCCATTGCGGCCGACACCAGTATCGCCAAGAAGTATGCGGAAGTGGGCCGGCACTGCCATTCGTGGCGAGTGGGGCTCGAGATCCATGACGATGCCAGGCCGCCGGCGCTTCGGGCATTCGCACTGGGGTACATGGCGCATCTCGCTGCCGACGTCGTGGCCCATAATTTTTATGTTCCGAGACAGCTCGCGGTCACCTCGAGCACCACGTCGGTTGGGCATAGTTATTGGGAAAGTCGCATCGACACTCATCTCGGCGATCCCTGGCCGCGGCGTGCGCGGGAACTGCTCTCGCTCGATCATTCGCGGGCTGACCAGCATCTCGACCGTATTCTGAGTCCGACACTATTCGGCACGTCCACGAACCGCCGGATTTTTCGCGGCATGGTGTACGTGACGGACAGCGACTCGTGGCAGCGCATCTTTCAGTTGGTGTCGACGAACAGCCGCTGGGATCTGAGTGATGCGGATGTCGGTCGTTATCTGGCCCGCTCGTTCGATTACATCGTGGATCTGATGAATCGATGGGAGTCGAGTGAACCGTTCACCTTCGACCCCAGTGGCGATTCTCCGTTGCGGGAAGCCAAAAAGGTGCGCCGACTCGCGCGACGACAGGGCGGCGACGTCAGAGCGGCCATCGAAGCCGATCGCATGTTCGGCATGCCGACGTCGGTCCTTCGACATGCCGTCACGCTCGAGGCACCGCTGTTCAGCCCACGCGTGCGGCCAGCAGCTGATTGACTTTACGGGGATCGGCCGCGCCACCCGATTTTTTCATCACCTGTCCGACCAGAACACCCTGCAGCCTGGTGTCGCCAGCCAGAAAGCGCGCGGTCTCCACGGGAAACTCGCTGAAGACCTGATCGATCCACGCCAGCAGCGCGCCGTCGTCGCGTACCTGCAGTAAGCCTTCCCGGCGGGCGAGAGTCATCGGGTCGAGCGAATCCTCCTGCATGAGGATGAAGAGCTGCCGAGCCGCCGTGTTCGAGACAGCGCCGTTGGCTTCGAGATGCATGAGGGCGGCGAGGCGCTTCGGTGATACCGGATGGCGCGCGAGCGTGAAGCCGGCCGCGTTCACCGAGGCGAGCACCGGCCCCAGCACCCATTTTGCCGCGCTCCGCGCGTCGCCGGAATCAGCCACGAGCAACTCGAAATACTCGGCGAGCGCCGTGCTCGCGGTGAGCTGTTCCGCATCAGCGGCGTTCAGCGCCAGCACTTCGACGAATCGCGCATGACGCGCGGCGGGCAGTTCCGGCAGCGAATCGCGCTGCAGCTGAATCCAGCGTTCGGTGAGCACGACCGGTGGCAGATCCGGCTCGGGGAAATAGCGGTAATCGTGGCTTCCTTCCTTACTGCGCGCCGGGCGCAGCGTGTGGCGCTGCTCATCGTAGAGCAGCGTCTGTTGTTCCACCTGCCCGCCGGACTCGAGGCGCGCGCGCTGACGCGCGAACTCCACCTCGATGGCTCGTTCGACCGACGAGAACGCATTGAGATTCTTGATCTCCGCCTTCGTTCCCAGGGCAACGGCACCGAACGCCCGGATGGAAATGTTGACGTCGACGCGCAGGGATCCTTCTTCCATATTCGCGTCGGACACCTCGGTGTATTCGAGTAGCTGTTTCAGTTGTCGTAAATACCGGCCCGCCTCCTGCGCCGAGCGCAGGTCGGGTTCGGAGACGATCTCGATCAACGGCGTTCCGGCGCGGTTACAGTCGATAGCGGTGGCTCCCGCGAAACGATCATGCACCGACTTGCCGGCATCCTCCTCCAGGTGGACGCGATGAATACGAATGGCGTGCGGGACACCGACGGGCGTCGTGCCGATCACCACGCGACCGTCGGTCGCGATAGGTTGGTCGAATTGCGTGATCTGGTATCCTTTGGGCAGATCGGGATAGAAGTAATTCTTGCGCGCGAACACGGAGTGCGGATGCACGGTGCAGCCGAGTGCCAACGCCGCGCGTGCGGCGAGTGTCACGGCGTGGCCGTTGAGCACCGGCAGCGCTCCCGGCAAGCCGAGACACACCGGACAGGTGTGCAGGTTCGGGGCGGCGCCGAAGGACGTGGCACAGCCGCAGAAGATCTTGCTCGCCGTCGCGAGCTGGCAGTGGACCTCGAGTCCGATCACCAGCTCCCAGGAGGGTGGGCCGTCCGTTGCCAGGGGGGTCATGCGGCGCCCGCTGCCCGTATCTCCAATGCGGCTTCGAGCGCCGCAGCGATGCGGAGCATCGTGCACTCCTCGAAATGCGGTACCATGAGCTGTCCGCCTACCGGCATGCCGTCAATCCGGCCGATCGGCTGCGACATGGCCGGAATGCCGGCGAGGTTCGCCGTCACGGTGAAGATGTCGCTCATGTACATCTCGTACGGATCCGACACCGCACCGATCCTGAACGCCGTAGTCGGAGCCGTGGGGGTGAAGAGTGCATCGACACCCGAAGAAAAGACCTGCCGGAAGTCCTCAGCGATGTGGGCTCGTGCCGCCTGCGCGCGACGATAGAAGGCGTCGGAATAGCCGGCGCTCAACACGAACGTACCCAGCAGGATGCGGCGCGTCACCTCTGCCCCGAAGCCTTCACTACGTGACCGTTCGTACATTTCGTGCACGTCCGGTGCGGGGGCGCGCCTGCCGAAGCGTACCGCGTCGAATCGCGCGAGATTGGAGGAGGCCTCGGCGGGGGCGATCACGTAGTACGCCGGAATGGCCAGCGCCGTATGCGGCAGTGACACGTCGCGCACCTCGGCGCCCGCTTCACGAAGCCGCTCCAGAGCCGCATCGCACCGCTCGCAAATTCGCCTGTCCAGTGACTCCGGGAAGTATTCGACGGGCCGGCCGATCACCAGGCCCGACAACGAGCGCGCGGAGACCGGCGCCGACGCGGCGAGGCGCAGCGCCGGGCGCCCGCGCCGAGCGCTGGTCGCGTCAAGCAGGTCATGCCCGGCAATCACTTCCAGGGTCGTCGCCGCATCGAGCACCCGCGCACCGAAGACGCCTACACTGTCGAGAGATGACGCATAGGCGACCAGACCATGGCGGCTCACCAGACCATAGGTCGGCTTGATACCAACCACGCCGCAAAACGCTGCCGGCTGACGTACTGAACCGCCGGTCTCCGACCCCAGCGCCGTACGCACTACGCCAGCGGCCACCGCCGCCGCCGATCCGCCGGATGAGCCGCCCGGCACGCGCTCACGATCGTGCGGATTGCGCGTCGCGCCGAACGCGCTGTTTTCCGTGGACGATCCCATCGCAAATTCATCCATATTCGTTTTGCCGATCACGATGGCACCAGCCTGACGCAGGCGGGTGACCACGGTGGCCTCGAACGGACTCACGTATCCCTCGAGCATCCTCGACGCACAGCTGGTGGGCAACCGGAGCGTCGCAATGTTGTCCTTGACGGCTATCGGCACGCCGACGAGCGGCGCTGCCAAGCCCGGCGCGTCCGGGCCGACTCCGTCGTAGCCCTCGCGCGTCGCGGCCTCACGATCGACCGAAAGGAACGCGTTCAGCCCGTCGGGACCGGCCTGTACCTCATCGTATCGTTGCCACGCGTCGTGCACGCTGTGCTGCGTCATGTGCTGCGTCATCGATGGGTAATGACGCGTGGCACCAGAAAGAAACCGTCGCGCGCTTCAGGCGCGAAGGTCGCACGCGCGTGCACGAAGGCGATGGGCATGACGGCATCATTACGCAGCGCCGTCGCGACCGCCGCGTCGGCACCATGGCCCGCGTCCGGTCGTACCGACGATTCGGGGAGCGACACCATGTGCAGCAAAATGCCGTTCAGTTCCGTAGCCAATGCCTGCAGCTGCCTTTCGCTCACGCGAATACGCGCAAGGTGCGCCACATGGCGGACGTCGTCAGGACCAACAGTCATGACTCACTCCCATCCACGTTCGAGTTTGGCCTGGGCAAGTACCAACGTCTTCCGCCCGATCTCCTCGTCGTCGAAATCGATGCGCACCTTGAGATCACGACCGCCGCCAGTCAGCTCGGCGATCGTCCCCGTCCCGAACTTCGCATGCTTCACGCGCTCACCTACCGCCACCATGGGCGCATCCTGTGACTCGTCTTCCGGCGCCGGCATTTGTTCACCGCGGGATCGACCCGACCATCCTTTGGGTGCCTGTCCGAACGGCACTTCGGGCTGCTGGCCATACATGGTGCTTCCGTATCGACTGCCGGAGGCTCGATTTGCCTCTGCTCCTGCACCGGTGCCGCTGCGAACGCGGGACTTGCCCCAGCTGTCATCGCGCTGACCAGCGGAGCCAAAGCTACTGCCGAGCGTGCTGCGTCCCTCGGTGCGCGCACGAGTCGTCTTCATGCGTTCTGCCAGAGATGGGCCTATAGCCTTGAGGAAGCGCGACGGCATGGAAATCATCAGTTCGCCGTTACGACGACGCTGTTCGGCGCAGGTAAGATACAGCTTCTGCTCAGCGCGTGTGATACCCACGTAAAAAAGCCGACGCTCCTCCTCCAGCTGACCCGGCTCCTCCGCCGCGCGCGCGAGCGGGAAGAGGCCATCTTCCAGCCCCGAGACGAACACAAGCGGAAACTCCAGTCCCTTCGCGTTGTGCATCGTCATCATGGTGACGGCGTCTGCAGTGGGGTCGAGTTTGTCGATGCCAGCTACCAGAGTGGAGGATTGCAGGAAATGATCGAGGGGTGTGAGCCCGACTTCTCCCCCCTCATCGGCGACGACTTCCGCAGCACCGGCGATCATCTCACGGACATTCTCGATGCGCTCGATGCCCTCGGGGCCTTCCGCGCGCAGGTGGTCGGCGTATCGAATCACCTGCACCAGATCACGCAACAGCTCATCGACCGCCGCGTCGATGGCCGCCGTGCGCAGCCGCTGCACCAGCGACACGAAGTCCTGCAGCGCGGTGCGCGCCGCCGGGCGCAAAGTGGCCAGCACGTCGGTGCGGGACGCAATGGCGAGCAACGGCACGCCCTCTGCGGCAGCGCGCTCGACGAGTATCGTAAGCGTCGCGTCACCAAGACCACGTTTGGGGGCATTCATCGCGCGCCGGAACGCCTCGTCGTCTGCGGGGTTGGCGACGAGCTTGAGATACGCCATGAGATCGCGAATTTCCCGGCGATCGTAAAAGCGTACGGCGCCGACCAGACGATACGGAATGCCGCGACGGCGGAACGCATCCTCGATCGCGCGGCTCTGCGCGTTGGTACGATAGAGAATGGCACAGTCCCGGCGAGCGAGATCGCTTCTGGCAATCCGTGCCGTGATCGTCTCCGCCATGAAATCGGCCTCATCGCGCTCGTCGAGTGTTTCCACGAGCGTGACCGGCTCACCCGACGGACGTGTGGCGCGCAGCGTTTTGCCGCGTCGCTCCGTGTTCTCGGCGATGACGGCGTTGGCCAGCTCGAGAATGTTCGGCGTCGAGCGATAGTTCTCTTCCAGCCGCACCACCTTTGCTCCCGGAAAGTCGCGCTCGAAGTCGAGAATATTCCGGATATCCGCCCCGCGCCATCCGTAAATTGATTGATCATCATCGCCGACGACCATGACATTGCGATGACCACCACCGATCAGCTGCACGAATCGATACTGTGCCGCGTTGGTATCCTGATACTCGTCGACGAGGACATAGCGGAACCGGCGCTGGTAGTGCGTCCGCAATGCGTCGTTGCGTTCCATCGCACGCACCGGGAGCACCAACAGGTCATCGAAAGAGACAGCATTGGCCTTTTCGAGCACCGTCTCGAGATCGGTATAGACGCCGGCGACGGCCGTGGTGAACGTATCACGCGCTGTACGTCCGTATTCGCCGGGTGACACCAACGCATTCTTCGCACTCGCAATGGCGCTGAGGATTGCTTTCGGCGCAAACTGCGTGTGACTCAGCTTGCGCCGCTCCATGACGCGCTTGACCGCGCCGATGGTGTCGTCTTCGTCGTAGATCGTGAAGTTCGCCTCGCGCCCCACGAGCGGGGCCGCGCCGCGCAGCATACGCGCGCCGAGGGCGTGGAAGGTGCCGCACCACATGCCCTTCGGTTCAGCGCCCAGCAACTTGCCGATGCGGGTCCGCATCTCTCCGGCGGCCTTGTTGGTGAACGTGACCGAGAGTATTTCATGCGCGCCCACACCACGAGCGCCGATGAGGCGGGCGATGCGCGTGGTGAGTACGCGGGTCTTGCCGGACCCGGCACCGGCGACGACAAGTATGGGGCCGTCGTCATGCGCCACCGCCTCGCGCTGCGCAGAATTGAGGCCGCGCATGAGCTGCTCGATATCACGTGCCGGCGCGGCGGGCGCGGCGTCGAACAAGGATCCGGACCAACTCGTCGAAGTCATGCGGGCAAGATAATGTCGAAGACGGCACCGCGGTCACTGTCTGCAAGGACTAATCGTCCGCCGTGATTCTCCTCGACGATGCGGCGCGCGAGCGAAAGCCCAATGCCCCACCCCCGATCGCGCGTGGAGAAGCCCGCCTCGAAGATGCGCCCGCGCACGGCTCTCAACACGCCCGGACCATCATCCTGCACGCGCACCCGGACACTCCCGCCGGGCAGGCGATGCGCTGACGCCACCACTTCCCCGTTGCGGCCGCCGAGCGAATCGATCGCATTCTTGATCAGCACCTCGAGCACCCATTCGAGCAGGACGCCATCCCCCCGCACCAACAGCGGCCCCGCCGGATGGTCGCTGCGGATGTGCACTGTTTTCCCGAGCGTCGGTGCGCGGGCGGCAAAATAGGCGGCGAGCCGATCCACGAGCGCAGCGCAATCCACCTGTTCCTGTCGTGCCGGCCGTCCAATACGCTCGAAGCGGTGGGACACACGCTCGAGGCGCTGCAAGTCCTGCTGCATCGCGGCTACCGCCCGCCGCGCCGTCGGCCCGGACACCGCTTCACGGAGCAGTTCGATCCATCCGGCAAGAGCGGAGAGCGGCGTGCCCAGCTGATGTGCCGCCTCGCGCGCCATTCCGGCCCACACCGTTTCGCGATCCGCGCGCCCTCGCTCGCGAAGTGCGTAGAAGGCAAAGGCAAGGAGCACCCCGATACCGATCACCTGCAGAAGCGGAATGATGCGCAGACCACTGACGAGGGGGCTGTCGCCGATATGTACGGCGCCGACGCCCGGCTGCACAATGGGAATGTTGCGTCGGTCCAATTCAGCGACATATGCCCGCGTCCGCTCGTCGGAGAGCGGGGCGCCGAACGGAAGATTGGCAGCTGCGGTGACGCGGCCATCGGGATCGGTAAGCACGAGCGGAAGCCCCGATTCCCGAATCTGCCCCGACAATTCGAGCAGCACGATGGCGGGATCCTGTCCGGCGCTGGTGTCCTGGAGGGCGCGATAAATTCGCGCGTACATCTGTCCCTGATTCGCCGCCGCCGCGCGCAGCTCGCGTACGATGTGCTGCGTGTAGCCGACGTACCAGGTGAGCAGCACGAGTACGCCGAGCACGGTCAGCGTCACTGGCCATCGACGACGCGGCATCAATCCATCCGTTCAACGTGGCGGAACAGCGCGATCCACTACTTGAGCAACGACCGTCCGAGATACGGTTGCAGCGCCGCTGGAATTGCCACCGTCCCATCGACCTGCTGTCCATGCTCGAGCAAACTCGCGATGATGCGAGGAAAGGCGAGCGCGGATCCGTTCAGCGTATGCACGAACTTCGGCTTCTCACCCGGTGCAGGTCGGTACCGGATGTTCGCGCGACGGGCCTGGAAGTCGGAGAAGAGACTGCAACTGGAGACTTCCAGCCACTTGTCGACTGCGGGCGCGTACACCTCGAGATCGTAGGTTTTCGCGCTGGAAAACCCCGTATCGCCGGCGGCGAGCAAGAGCACGCGGTACGGAAGCTCGAGTCGTTGCAGCACCGCCTCGGCGTGGCCCGTGAGCAGTTCCAGCTGCTCGAGCGACGTTTCGGGCGCCGCGTAGCGTACGATCTCCACCTTGTCGAATTCATGGACACGCAGCAGTCCGCGGGTGTCCTTCCCTGCAGCACCCGCTTCTCGTCGAAAGCAGGGACTGAAGGCGCAGAAACCCTTGGGGAGCTCCGATCCGTCGAGGATCTCGTCACGATACAAGTTGGTGACGGGGACCTCCGCCGTGGGGATCAGAAAGAGCGCATCTTCCGGGACCGCGTACGCCTCCTCCTCGAACTTCGGGAAGTTGCCAGTTCCCGTCATGGAGGCCCGATTCACGACCAGCGGCACCCAACACTCTTCGTAGCCGTGCTCTTCGGTGTGCATGTCCAGCATCATGTTCATCAACGCACGCACCAGCTTGGCACCGATCCCGCGATACACGATGAATCCGGATCCGCTGATCTTGGCGCCGCGTGGCAGGTCGAGCATGCCGAGCGACTCGCCGATCTCCCAGTGAGGCTTGAGGACGGCGCCGTCTTCGCGCGGCGTTCCCCAGCTGCGCACCACCGTGTTGGCACTTTCGCCCCCGTCGGGGACGCCTTCCACCGGAATGTTGGGCAGCTCATACAACAGCTGCTGTACGGCGGCCTCAGTCTCCGCACGGCGCTGCTCGAGCGCATACACCGCCTCACCGATCGCCCGGCCTTCGGCGATGAGTTCCGCCGCGTCCTCTCCGGCCTTGCGGCGAAGCGCGACCTCGTGCGCCACCTTGTTCCTCCGCGCTTGCTGCGCCTCGAGTTGCGTGATGGCGACGCGACGATCCCGCTCGAGCGATTCCGCGCGATCGAGCACCGGCGTCAACTCTTCAAGCATCCCGCGCCGGCGCATGCCGTTGCGCAGGTAATCCAACTGGTCACGCAACAGGCGAATGTCGTGCATACGCGGATCAGTTCTGGGGGATGCCAGCAGTCAGGGAGCGGAAACCGCAATTGCGGTTGATGAGCGATCGCACCACCATCCGACGCTCCGCTACAACAACGCTGTCGACTACCAGCTTGGCGAAAAACGGGTCGTTGAACGGGCACGGAGCAGGACTGATCTGCAACAGGACAAGTTCACCGACGTTGACGACCAGCGCCGAGTCGATGGCGAAACCACGGTCAGGCGCTCGCACAAGACTGCCAAAGCCGGCGGCGGAGGTTTGCAGCCCGATATTCGGAGTTGCGCCGGGCGGCAGCGGTACGAGCGAGCGCACGGGGAGCAGCCGCACCCTGTTGTCGGCCGTCAGATCGAACGCGATGTCGAAATTCAACGAGCCGCTGGCCAGGATCTGTAAGCGGGCGACCTGCTCGGTGGTAAACGAGTAACCGGATGGTAGCGCGGAGGAGCTCCCCGTGAGGGCGAACACGCTAAAGCTGCGCGATACGTTTTCGTTGGTCGCCGGTGGCAGGAGATTCGTTTCAGCGCCGCAAGCGACAAGGAGGACGGCCGACAGGAACAGGGCCGGAAATGACAGGGCGCGCCTGATGCGGCGAGGCGCGTCAAAGAGACGGTCGATCAGGGTAATCCCCATGGCAGTATCGGTCGGTGTGTCGGTTGATGGACGTTATCGTCCAACTCTTGTCCGGGCAAGCGGTTGATCACCTGCTGTCGCTTGACTTCACCCCGCATGCGGGCCAGCGTTCCGCATGCCTACCATTCGCGATCTCGTGAGTGCCTTGCGCCGCCGCGACGGCGTCGACGCCGCCATCGTGCTCGGCCGCGACGGCCTCTTGATTGACGGAGCCACCAGTGGCGACCTCGATGCCGAGGGCATCGCCGCTCACGTGCCACCCCTTGCCTTCGCGGCCATGGAGTTGGGACACGCAGCTGCTCGCGGAGAGTTCGGACTCATGGTACTTGAGTACGGCGCCGGTACCGCTGTCGTCACGGCCGTCACGGCGGATGCGCTGCTGCTCGTGCTCCTGCATCCCGGTGCCAACCTCTCGTCGCTGCTTTTCGACCTGCGTCTCCACCGAGCCCAGATCGCGGCGCTCGTCTGACTTCCGACCGCGCCTTACCAGTGACGGCGACGGCAGCGCCCTCGGCCGGGGCTTCCATCCTCGTGGTCGACGACGAGCCGCACATCGGACGGATCATCCGCATGCGACTCGAGCAGGAAGCGTTTACTGTCTGGCTGGCAGAGAGCGCGCCGGAGGCGCTGACGTTGCTGGAAGCGCAGCCACGCATCGCGCTGATCGTGCTCGACCTGATGTTGCCGGGAATGTCGGGAAACACGCTGCTTCGCATCATTCGTGACGATCCCCGGTGGAGCACGCTTCCCTGTATCGTGCTCACGGCCGCCGGACAGGAGGCACAATTACGTGACGTCGAATCGCTCGGCGTTTCAGAGGTGATGACCAAGCCGTTCAGCCCCCGCCGGTTGCTGGAGCGCGTTGTTCGGTACGCCAGTCATCGTTCGCACACGACGGCACCGGATCCCTCATCCGGGAATGTGCAATGACGTGCTGGAATGTTGTGCTGGCCGGGGGCGTGGGGTCGCGCTTCTGGCCGCTCTCGACTCCCGAACGACCGAAGCAGCTGCTGCCGTTGATCAGCGATGCGCCGATGCTGCGCGATACGCTTGACCGTCTGCGTCCGATCGCCCCGTTAGCGCAGACGCTCGTACTCACGAACGCCTCGTTGCGGGACGCAATTCTGGCGCTCGAGCCGGATCTGCCGGCGGAGAACGTGATCGCCGAACCCCGTCCGGCCGGTACGTGTGCGGCACTGGCGTGGGCCGCGACGTTCATCGCTGCCCGTGCCGGAAACGAGGCCGTCATGGTGTGCGTGCACGCCGACTGGGCCATCGGTGACGTGACGGGATACCGCGAGACGCTTTTGCACGCCGCCGAGGTGGCGCGCAGCGAAGGGGCACTCGTAACCGTCGGTATCATTCCCGAGCGCCCCGACACCGGCTTCGGGTACATCCAGCCGGGCGACGTGGTGTGCGACGGCGTGTACCGGGTGAGGCGCTTTGTGGAGAAGCCTGACCGCGAGCGGGCGACAGAGATGGTCACCGCTGGGTACCTGTGGAACTCGGGAATTTTTGCGTGGCGCGTGGGAGACCTGCTGGAGGAGATTCGGGCGCACACTCCCGAAGTGTATCCCGCCCTCGCGGCCGCCGGCGACGATATGCACGCGTTCTTTTCGCAGGTGCAAAGCGTCGCGATCGACGTGGGTGTACTCGAGCGGAGCAACCGCGTGCTCACTCTCGCCGGGTCGTTCGGCTGGGATGATGTCGGTACATGGGCATCCCTGCACCGCGTGCGCCGTCTCGACCGGCACGGGAACGCCATGCACGGTCCCACGTTCGCCCTCACCTCGACCGGGAATGTGGTGCATGCCGACGGCACGCGTGTCGTACTGTATGGCGTCGATGATCTGGTGGTCGTCGCGCGTGATGGCCTGGTGCTCGTAACCACCCGCGCAAAAGCCGACGATCTCAAAACGTTGCTCGAAGCATTACCGGCGGAGTTCCAGCACCCGTGATCGTGTTCTACGACGACCTGCAAGCGCGATCGTTCGAACCCTTCGCCACGACACGCCCGTTGTGCGAGATGCGTGCGGGGGCGCTCCTGATCAGGGAGCGGTGGGAGTATCTGCTTGCGAGGTCCTCGACCGGATTCATTTCCGCTTCCCATCTTGACGGGTTCGCCGAGTTCGATGCCCCGCCGTTCGTGCGCGAGACGATCCCGACAAAGCACTGGGTGGTCAACAGCCGTGCGTTGCCGCACCTGGAGACCGACCTCGGCGACGCGCAAGTCATCACGGTGAACGGCGTCGTTGCGGCTGTCTGCTTGTCGCAGCCGCTTGCTGCTGACGCACTGTACGACGGCGGCTCGTCGCTCGCCGCGCTGGTGACCGACCGGATGCGCGCCGTTTCGGTGCGCGGAGTGTGGCTGTCAGCCATCTGGGATGTCGTCGCCACGCTGGTACCGCTGCTACGGGAAGACATTCCGACGCTCGCCGCGCGCCTTGGCGCGCCGGCGCGTCTTCCGGACGAGTCGGCGACAGTGGTCGTACGCGGAGGGTCGCCGGTTTTCGTGGAAGCGGGCGCGGAGATTGAACCGCATACCCTGTTCGACACGAGCGCCGGACCAGTGCTCATTCGCGCGCGCGCGGTGGTGCAGGCATTCACGAGGGTCGTGGGCCCCTGCTTCATCGGGGAGGATGCGATCGTCAGTACCGATCGCATCGCCGCGTCATCGATTGGTCGCAACTGTCGGGTGCACGGCGAAGTCTCCACGTCGGTATTCATCGGCTACGCCAACAAGGGTCACGACGGGTTTCTGGGCCACTCGATACTTGGACGATGGGTGAACCTTGGCGCTGGCACCGTCACCAGCAACCTGAAGAACAGCTACGGGACGGTCGCGCTCTGGACCCCCGACGGCGTACGTGACACCGGACAGCAGTTCCTCGGCACGATGTTCGGCGATCATGTGAAAACCGGCATCGGTGTGCGACTCACCACCGGCTGCGTCCTCGGCGCCGGCGCCAACGTGTTCGATGCGATGCCGCCGAAAGCGGTGGCACCGTTCGCCTGGGGGAGCGGAGCGCCGTACGACGTTTTTACAGCCGACAAGTTTCTGGCGACGGCAGAGAAGGTCATGTCGCGGCGTATGGTATCGTTGACTGCGGCGCAGCGTGCGTGGCTGTTGCGTGTGCACGCCCACACCTTGCCCCCGTCGGTGTGGCCCCGTTAAATGCTGTGCATCACGGTATTGGGCAGCGGGAGCAAGGGCAACGCGATACTCGTGGAGGGGAGCGAGGGGACGCTCCTCGTCGACGCCGGATTTGGTCCACGGAGCCTGATGAAGCGATTGGCACTCGCCAACAAGCAACCCGCCGAAATCTCGGCACTGCTGCTGACCCATGAGCATGTGGATCATGCCTGTGGCGCGGTGGAGGCCAGCCGCAAATGGCGATGGCCGATCCATGCTACTGCCGGCACGCTGGCGGCGCTCGAGGCGCCCTCACCCGACGATGCGCCGCGCGTACGACGGCACGCGCTGCCCATAGCGGAAGACGTGCGAATCGAAGGATTTGCCGTGCGATGGATCCGCGTGCCGCACGACGCGCGCGACTGCTGCGCGTTCGTGCTGACCGATGTCCGCAGCGGCGCATGCGCAGGGATCGCTCTGGATCTCGGCCACGTGCCGGACGGACTTCCGGACGCCTTCGCCCGTCTCGACCTGCTCGTGGTGGAGTCCAACCACGACGAACAGATGCTCGCGCACGGACCATACCCGCGGATGCTCAAACAGCGCATCAGCGGCGGACGCGGGCATTTATCGAACGGCGCAGCAGCGGGGTTGATTGCCTCCAGTGCGCACCGGGGGCTGCGTGGCGTGGTGCTCGCGCATCTGAGCGAGACGAACAACACTCCCGAGGTGGCTCTGCAACGCACGCGCGACGCGCTCCGGCGCGCGGGATGGCGACGCGAATCGCTTTGGGCCGCGCCTCAACGCGAACCCACCGCCGGAATGGCGCTGCAGTGGGCCGTCGAGGCCGGCTCCTGAGGACAGCTTGTATTGGGTCTTTGAGGGCCCGCCGGACGGACAGAAACGACAACGGGCACCCGTGCGGGCGCCCGTTGTGTTTTCCCGCAAGCCGGGTGGCTCAGTACATACCGCCCATGCCGCCGCCGGGTCCGCCGGCCGGAGCCGAAGAGCGCTCTTCCTTCTTCTCGACGATCAGTGCTTCGGTCGTGAGGAGGAGACCCGCGATCGACGCGGCGTTCTGCAACGCCGTACGCGTGACCTTGGTCGGGTCAATGACGCCGGCCTGCACGAGATCTTCGTACACGTCGGTGAGTGCATTGTAACCAAAGCTGGTTTCCTTGGCGGTGCGGATCTTCTCGATCACGATCGAGCCTTCTCCACCCGCGTTCTGCACGATCATGCGAAGCGGCTCTTCGATCGCGCGACGCACGATGTCGACGCCGATCTGCTCGTCACGCTCACTGACTTTCACATCCTTGAGAATGTGCTGGGCGCGAACGAGGGCTACACCGCCACCGGGGACGATGCCTTCCTCGACGGCGGCACGCGTGGCGTGCAGCGCGTCTTCGACGCGAGCCTTCTTCTCCTTCATCTCCGCTTCGGTCGCTGCGCCGACATTGATGACGGCTACGCCACCGGCGAGCTTCGCCAGGCGCTCCTGCAGCTTCTCACGGTCGTAATCGGAGGTGCTCTTGTCGATCGCACCACGGATTTCCTTCACGCGGCCTTCGATGTCCTTCGACTCGCCGGCACCATCGATGATCGTCGTGTTGTCCTTGTCGATCACGATGCGCTTCGCCGAGCCGAGATCGGTGACGACGGCGTTTTCGAGCTTGAAGCCGACTTCGTCGGACACCACCTGACCCTTCGTGAGCGTCGCGATATCCTGCAGCATCGCCTTGCGACGATCGCCAAAGCCCGGTGCCTTGACGGCGACCACGCGCAGCGTACCACGGAGCTTGTTGACGACCAGCGTCGCCAACGCCTCACCTTCAACATCTTCGGCGATGATGAGCAACGGCTTGCCAAGCTGAGCGACCTTCTCGAGGACCGGGAGCAGGTCCTTCATGGCCGAGATCTTCTTGTCGTGGATGAGGATCATGGCGTTCTCGAGGACCGCCTCCATCTTTTCCGGATCCGTGACGAAATACGGCGAGAGGTAGCCACGGTCGAACTGCATGCCGTCCACCGTCTCCAGCGTGGTCTCCAGGCCCTTGGCCTCTTCCACGGTGATGACGCCGTCCTTGCCGACCTTTTCCATCGCTTCGGCGATCAGGTTGCCGATCTCGGGATCGTTGTTCGCCGAGATGGTGCCGACCTGCGCGATTTCCTTCTTGCCCGTGGTGGGCACCGAGATACGCTTCAGCTCTTCGACGATGCCGGCGACGGCCTTGTCGATGCCGCGCTTGAGCGCCATCGGATTCGAGCCGGCGGTCACGTTCTTGAGGCCTTCACGGAAGATCGCCTGAGCGAGTACCGTAGCGGTCGTCGTGCCATCGCCGGCGAGATCGGACGTCTTGGTCGCAACTTCCTTGACCATCTGGGCGCCCATGTTCTCGATCGGATCGGAGAGCTCGATTTCCTTGGCGACGGTGACGCCGTCCTTGGTGATCGTCGGGGCGCCGAACTTCTTCTCGATGACGACGTTGCGACCCTTGGGACCGAGCGTGACTTTCACTGCCTCGGCGAGTTGATCGACGCCACGCTTGAGAGCTGCGCGCGCCTCAACGTTGAAATGCAGTTCTTTGGCTGCCATGGTAGCTATTTACGGTTGATGGTCGGACTCAGTTGATCACCGCGAGCACATCCGTCTCGCGCAGGATGAGCAGCTGCTCACCATCGATCGTTACTTCCGTGCCGCTGTACTTCCCGTAGAGGATCTTGTCGCCGACCTTCACGTCCATCGGCACACGGGTTTCCTTCTCGAAACGTCCCGGACCGACGGCGACGACGGAGCCCTGCTGCGGCTTCTCCTTCGCGGTATCCGGGATATACAGCCCACCGCGCATCTGCTCCGCTTCTTCAAGCGGCTTCACGACAACGCGATCGGCGAGCGGCGCTACTTTCGCGGCACTCTGGGTAGCCATAAGTCTGTTCTCCTGCAATGTGTCAGGGGTCGTACAAGAGTTTGCCTGAGTGTTAGCACTCAGAAGTGATGAGTGCTAACGAGGAGAAGGTAAGCGATGCAGGCGTCACCGTCAAGCGTGGGCGCCCGTTCGCGTGAATAAGCTAAGTCAAACTTTCGCAAGAGGTTACAAATTACTTTCGCCTGCCAAGTCGACAAGCGTCTCGGCCATTTCGACGTAGTACGCGAATCGGCTCCTGCATTTATGGCAGCCTCAGCCGATGCGCTCGGTTCGAGACTCACCGACTGTCAGCAGCGTGTGCGCCAGTCGCAGCCCTTGCAGCGTCAGGTGCGGCTCGACGAGATCGAACTCGGTACACCACGGCTGCAGCGTCTCGGCCAGCCCACCGGTTGCGACTACCCACGGCTCCTGCGAACCCGGCCACTCCGCTTTGATCCGGCGGACGATGCCGTCGATCGCGTCCGCCGCGCCAAACAGCACACCGGCCCGAATGCATTCTTCGGTACGCTTACCGATCACCTGCCGCGGCGGAACCAGTTCCGTCGCTGGCAGCTTTGACGTACGGCGCGTGAGTGTATCCGCACTCGAACGCACGCCCGGCATGATCACACCGCCGAGGAAGATGCCGTCGGCGGTAATGCAATCGAAGGTGGTGGCCGTACCAAGATCCACGCAGATGGTGTCGCGTTTGTACAGGTGGCTCGCCGCCAGCGTATTGATCAGCCGATCCGCTCCGACCGTCAGCGGTTCGTCGACCTGCACGGTGATCGGGAGCGGCGCTCTGGCGTCGATGATGAGCGGCGTGGCGTTGAAGTAGGTCACGCACGCGCGCGCCAGCGGATCGGTAATCGCCGGGACCACAGAGCCGATCGCCGCCGCGTGTATGCGAGCGGGCTCGAGGTCGGCCGACGCGAGCAGACTGCGAAGCAGTACCCCGAATTCATCCGAGGTACGCGCCACATCGGTCATGATGCGCCAGTGCGCCGCGAGTGTTTCGTGATCGAAGACGCCGATCGTGGTTTCCGTGTTGCCGACATCGAAGACGAGCAGCATGTGCAGGCTCAGGCAAAAATGAGGGAACCGCTGCGGACGTGGTGCTGCACGCCCTCCTGATCCACGATCAGCAAGGTCCCCATGGCGGTGATACCGGCGGCGACTCCGGCACGCGGAGCGGCGAGTCGGCGCCCTTTCACGAGATCGCGTGCGTCCCACGCCGACAGTTCGCTCTCGGTGAGCGGTCCGCTGGCCTGCGCCGCGCGACGCATGGCCGGGATGACGGCTCGCAGCAACGCGTCACGCGACACGTCTTGCCGCACACTGGCAGCATCGGGAATATCGTCGGGCGCGCGGAAATTGAGCCCAACGCCGATCGCCACCCAATCCACCAGTGACTCGCGCCACCGAGCCTCGACCAGAATGCCTGCCAGCTTCCCCGTCCCCACGTACAGATCATTGGGCCACTTGAGGCGAACGGGCGCGTCGGTGAATGCGTCAAGCGCATCTGCCAGCGTGAGTCCAAGGCGCAGGGCGAGTACCTCGACCGCCTGCACATCGGCAGGACGCTCGAGGAGCGTCATCCAGAGTCCGGAGGCCGCGCCCGATGTCCACTGCTTCCCTCCGCGTCCGCGTCCGCCGGTTTGTTGATCGGCCACCACCAATGTGCCGGCAGGCGCTCCCTTGAGGGCCAGGGCGTGCGCGTCATCCATCGTGGAATGCACACGCGTGCGATGAATAAGCGCAGCCAGCCCGAGCGCCTTGGCGAACTCCGGCGTGTCGAGTGCCCTCGGTGTCCCATGCACGGAGATCACCCGGCGCGCGCCGCTATCGTGGCGAACACGACCCCGGCGAGGATCAGCCGATAGACGGCGAACACGCCGAAACTGTGCTTGCTCACGTAGCGCAGCAACACCGTGATCGCCAGCCAGCTGCTGACCGCCGCCGCCAAAATGCCTGCGATCAGCGCCGCCGACCACCCCTCGCTTCGCACCGCTTCGGGCATCTTGAGGATGACGGCGGCGAGGGTGATCGGCATGCTCAGGAGAAAACTGAATCGTGCCGCACTCGGGCGATCCAAGTGCAGGAACCGACCTGCGGTAATCGTGGAGCCAGATCGCGAGACGCCCGGGATGAGCGCCAGGATCTGCGCGGTGCCGACGATGAGGGCATCCTTTATCGTGATCTCCTCGATCGCACGGACGCGTGCGCTGTACCGATCCACCGCCCAGAGCAGCACTCCCATGACGATCAGCGCGGTGCCGATGATGGCCGGTGAACGAAACGTCGTTTCGGCAAGATCATTCAGCAGCAGGCCACCGATTCCCGCCGGAATCGTAGCGACGATGAGAAACACCAGCCGCTTATCGTGCACCGTTGTTACGCGGCGCGTTCGCACGATGCTCCACGCGCTGGCGATCATCTCCAGCCACTCGACGCGAAAATACCAGGCGAGGGCGATCAACGTGCCGAGGTGGAGAGCGACATCGAACGCCAGGCCCGGATCCGTCCACCCGAAGAAGTAGGGAGTGAGCGCGAGATGCGCCGAACTGGAGATCGGCAACAGTTCGGCGAGCCCCTGCACCAGACCGAGCACGACTGCCTGAAAAATGGTCACGGAAGCGGAAGCGGCTGAGAGGAGCGAGCAGGTGCAGCGGCGAGCGTACGCTCGTACAGCGCTTCGTACTGCGCGACGACGGAGTTTTCAGAGAAACGGCGTCGGGCGTCTATTGCGGCGGCATCGCTCATCTGCTGCCACCGGGCGGAATCCGTCAGCAACGCCACGCCGGCCTTCGCCATTCCTTCCAGATCGCCGACCGGACAGAGGAAGCCGGTTTCTCCGTCGGTGACGACTTCAGGCAATCCACCTGCACGGGCACCGATCACCGGCACCCCACTCGCCAAGGCCTCGAGGGCACTCAGACCGAACGACTCCTGGTCACTGGTAAGCAGGAAGAGATCGGCGCCGGCAAGCAGCGGCGCGATCGCGTCGATTTTGCCGAGGAAGAGCACATGTTCGGCAACGCCCAGAGCCTTCGCTTCGGCTTCGGCCTCTACGCGCTCCGGCCCATCGCCCACCATCACCAACACCGAAGGAACGCGTTTGTTGACTCTCGCATAGACCCCCACCACGTCGCGCACCCGTTTGACCGGGCGGAAATTGGAGATGTGCATCAGCACCTTGCGTCCCTTGATAACATCGTCAGGAATCGGAAAGCGGTGCGAGTCGCGCGAGAAGAGACCCGGATCGATGAAGTTGTGAATGACGGCCACATCGCAGTCGGCACAGCCGAAGGCGCGGTACGTCTCGTCGCGCAGGTAATCCGAAACGGCGGTCACCGCGTCGGACTTCTCGATAGAGAAGCGCGTGATCGTGTAGAACGAACGGTCCTGACCGACAATCGTGATATCGGTACCATGCAGCGTAGTGACCACCCGGACATCGCGCGATTCTTCGCGGAGCATCTCACGGGCGAGCCACGCGCTGGTGGCGTGTGGGATCGCGTAGTGACAGTGCAGGATGTCCAACTGATGATCACGTACGACCTCGTGCATGCGAACGGCGAGGGCGAGATCGTACGGTGGATATTCGAACAGGGGATACCGACCGACATCCACTTCGTGAAACCAGACACGCGGGAGGAAACTGGGCAGCCGGAACGGTTGCTGATAGGTGATGAAATGGACCTCGTGACCGCGAGCCGCAAGCGAGATCCCCAGCTCGGTTGCGACGGCGCCCGATCCGCCGTAGGTGGGATAGCAGGTAATCCCGATTTTCATTGCGACGATTCCCGGAGTGCGTCAAACCACGCGAGAGCGCGATCGGCCGCGTCAGCGCTGAGCGGATCGAGCATGGTGACCTGTGCCGTCGGCAACTGGTGGCGAAACCACGTGCGCTGGCGCTTCGCATACTGGCGCGTCTCGATCACCACCCGATCCACTGCGGCGTCAATCGACCCGATCCCCCGCACCGCCTCGCGCAACACGCCGTAACCGCTGGCCTTCCACGCCGGTGCATCGTCCGGGACGTTTTCCACGAGCATACGCACTTCCTCGATGAATCCCTGCCGCAGCATCCGCTGTATCCGATCGGTGATCCGCCCAGCAAGCACCGGCCCCGGATCCACGAGAAGATAGCGTACGTCCCGGTGAACCGTGCCGTCCTGCGTCCGAAATGCCTCGCTCTGGCGGGTGCCGGCGAGCAGTGCGGTTTCGATGGCGCGCAATAGTTGGGTGCGACCGAGATGCGCACGCGATGGATCCAGTCGGGTGCACCAGCGTTGCAGCTCAGCAGTGTCACACGTTGACAGCACCGCATCGAGGGCGTGCCGTTGGCGGGCATCGAGCGGCAAAGAAGCGAGTGGCGCGACGAGCGCGCGGACGTACATTCCCGTCCCTCCCACCACGAGTGCAGGACGTCGTGCCGCGTCGGCCTCCGACAGCCACCGCGCGGCGTCGGCGGCCCACGCGTGCGCCGAATAGCGGTCGGTGGGATCGAGCAGATCGATCCCTGTGTGCGGCACCGCAGCTCGCTCCTGCGCTGTCGGTTTGGCGGTGCCGATATCGAATCGCCGATACACCTGGCGCGAGTCCGCACTCACGATGGTCAACGCGCGCGCCGCCGCCAACTGCATCGCGACGGCAGATTTTCCGGCCGCCGTGGGTCCGACGATGACGCCCAGGGGGGCCACGCGCTGTGTCACGTGCGCCCGAAGCGCCGATCGAGTTCATCCCATGAAAGCCGTACGATCGTCGACCGCCCATGCACGTCATGAGCGGGGAGACGTGTCTCGGCCAACGCGAGATACAGCGCCCGCATCTCTCCCGGAGACAGACTGTCGCCGGCCTTGATTGCTGCCTTGCACGCAAACATCGCCGCGAGCCGCTCATGCGTGCTGGCGTTCATCGCGATGCGGTCACCCGTGAGCCCGGCGAGGGTTTCGCGCAGGCAACGCTCCGCATCGAATCGGGGATGCGGCATGGGCACCGCATGCACCACGAGGGAGTGCCCGCCGAATCCTTCCATCTCGAAGCCCAGCTTCTCGAAGGTGGTACGGTGCTGCTCGAACGCGTCCGATTCGTCCGGGCCGAGATGCAGCGTGAGCGGAAAGAGCAGTCGCTGCGACGGCGCTTCTCCCCGCTCCAACACTCCCATGAACTGTTCGTACAACACGCGCTCGTGCGCCGAATGCTGATCGATCAGCACGACGCCCTGCTCATGCTCGAACATCAGATAGATGCGCCGCAGCTGCATGAGCGGCGGTACGGAGATCGGTTCCGGCGTAGCCACGTGTTCGAGCGACGACGCGTCGTTTGCCGGAGCGGCATGTGCCGACCCGGCGCTCGTGGTGTCGGCCGCGTGCATCTCCCAGTGTTCCGGCGGCGGGGCGTCCTCCACAGCGAAGAGTCCGTCGGCCGGCGCCATGGTGCGCAGCGCCATCGGTTCGAGCGCATGGCCCTCGTTTCGCCATCCGGGCACGGAGGCCGGGGCATAACTCCGCCAGCCGATGCCGGCACTCGCCTCAAAGAGACCGAGGGCGCGCCGAACCGCCTGCTCTACGGCACGCTCCACCGGCCAGCGATCGCGCAGGCGCACTTCGGCCTTGGCGGGATGAACGTTGATATCAACATCACCGCCAGGAAGGTGCAGCTGCAGCACCAGAGACGGGCGCACACCGGACGGCAGCGTGGAGCGATAAGCCGTCTCCGCTGCGCGAGTGATCCCGTGATCGCGCACGACGCGACCATTGACGATCAGGAAAATACGCCGAGTGGCCGTACCGACATCGGCGGGACGCTCCACCAGTCCTTTGACGTGCACCGGTCCCTGCACGTCGTCGACATCGACAAATCGCTCTATCTCCCGATGGCCCCACAATCCCGCCAATCGGGCGCGAAGCGTTGGCACCGCTGGCAGGTCGAGCACGACGCGCCCGTCGTGGCGCAGGGAAAAATGTACGTCGTTCCGCAGGGCACTGATTGCGTGCATCGTATCCACGATACTGCGCCACTCGGAGCGGGCACTTCGCAGAAATTTCTGACGCGCCGGCGTGTTGTAGAACAAGCGGGCGACGGACACCGTGGTGCCGCGACGTCGCGCCGTCTCGCACGTTTCCACGATCGCGCCTCCGTGCACACGCACTCGCGTCCCGGCTCCGTCGTGGGGCGCCGTTTCGATCTGCAGCTCCGAGATGGACGCAATTGCCGGAAGCGCTTCGCCCCGGAAGCCGTAGCTGCGCACGCCAACCAATTCCTCAGCGGCGGTGATCTTGGATGTCGCGTGCCGCGAGAGCGCGAGGACGGCGTCGTCCCGATCCATCCCTGATCCGTCGTCGGCAACGCGCATCAGCGCACGCCCGCCTTCCTCGACGGTGATATCCACGACCGTCGCGCCAGCGTCCAACGCATTCTCCACCAACTCCTTGATTACCGACGAGGGTCGCTCAACGACCTCGCCGGCCGCAATCTGATCAGCAACAGCAGGGGGGAGAATGGCAATGCGGGACATCGCGAATGTTACTCCGCCGCGAAGCGATCGAGGAGGGGAACCAGTCGTCCCGCCGGTACCCATCCGGCGCGTCCGTCGGCGTGCCGCACGCGCCGCCAATCGCTCCGACGCTCGTCGATCCGCACGACATCGCCCGTGGCGACGCCACCCATCGCGTTGGCATCGGTGCCAGGGGCCACGCGCATGGTTTCCGGACGGGCGACAACGGCAAGCGTCGACGCATCCAGCTGGCCGTAGCCATCCCACGCGCCGTACAACATCCCGCAGGCACCAAGCATCGCCAGCACGGCAACCGTGCGCCACGCGCGAATATCACCCTGCGGGCCGGGGGTGGTCCGCGGGATGCGAAGCCACGCGACGACAAGCCAACCCAGTACCCAGACCACCGTTGCCGCGATCATCAATCCGCCGACTGGCACCATCGGCACCGCGGCGACGCCGCTGCGGGCATTGGCGGGCAACAACGCGAGGCGCTCCTGAAGATCGCCAGCGAGCGGGTCGAGACGTGAGGCGCGCTGCCACGCGATGACCGCCTGCACGGTGTCACCGGCCGCCCACGCGGCCGTGCCGAGGTTCGCCAGCAGATCGACATCCTGCGGATGACGCTCGACCAGTACCGCAAACTGCTCGACCGCTCCAAGGAGCTGACGCGTTTTGTATGCATCCACCGCCGACTGCACCGCCATCGATTCGGTCGGCTGCGAGAGCATCGCCATGGGTATTCCGCCCAAACTGAGCACGACGAGCAAGCCCACGATGACGCGACTGTCCGCTTCGCGATGTCGAGCGGGAAGCGCGTTTCCGTCACTCACCGCTTCGCTGTTGACGCGATCGAGGAGCATGGTCGCGGTCGTTGATGGCGAGGTCGCGCCAGCCCGTGTGGTTGCTGCGGCGCGTTCGCCGTTCACGGCAGTCGCCTCGGGGCGCAGCGATGCCCCCTGCGCTGCGAATCCGCGCACCGCCAGTACATCGAGGAAGCTCAGCAGCTCGGCGGTCGTCGCCCGCGTCACACCGCGACGGCGCAGCACCCGCTCGGCGTCCCGTCGCGCGACCAGCGCCTGCGGTGAGACGGCGAGTCGTTCGGCGAGGGAGGCAAGCAGGACGCGCCGCAGCCGGCGCGCGTCGTCGGCTGCATCTCCGATCGGGACCGCCTCCTCGCGTGACGCAGTGCGAGCCGCATCAGCAGCCGACACCCTTCCGCGCCGTCGCCAGCCACGGCCCGTCGCGAGCAGCAGCAACGGTGCGCCGACCCACAGCGTGAGCAGCGCCCAACGCCACGATTTTACCTGCGTGCGCAGCGTAGGTACCGCGCGCTGCTGCCAACTCCGCAAGGCGAGCATTTCGCTGGCCTCCCCATCGGTAACAGTGGCCAACGTGCCGGTGCGGACCTCGATATCCATGGGCGATGATTCCGTTACCGCATACTCGCCGCGATACGGATCGAAATACGCGTAGGCAATTGCAGGGATGGTGACGCGGCCGGCCTGCTGCGGCGTCAGCAGCCAATCGAAATCCTTGCGTCCGCGCACCAGTGGGCCAGTCGTGTCCACCTCCACGCGCTCCGAGCCCGCCACGACTGACGCCCACGACAGCTCCAGTGCGGGCCGGGGCAGCAACTTCACGTTACCAATGCCTTCGACGCGTAGGGTGATCACCAGCGGATCTCCCACGCGTGCGAGCGACGGATCGAGGCGCGTCGTTGCGCGCAACACGCCGACCGCACCGGAGAACCCGGACGGTCGCCCATCGGCCGGCAGCGTCCGCACCACGAGCTGCGCGCTCTCGGCTCGCACGACGAAACGCTCTTCGCGACTGAAGTAGCTGGACGTCTGCGGCAGCACGTAGGTGAGCTGCGGTCCCGGTATGTCCAGGGACCCGGCCGCAACCGGAAAGAACGCGCGTTGAAAGACATGCGCTTCGTACGCCGCGCTGCCGTAGCTACGAGGAGCAACACGTGTTGGCGAACCGAGTTCATAGGCGAGCACTCCGCGCAGCTCCGGCGGGAGGAACTCGGGGTTACGTCTCAAACGCGCTCGCGCGGCTTCGCTCAGCAACACCGCCACCTGATAGGTGGCCTGCTGCCCGACGTACACGGTTTCGGGAAGCGCCGCCGCGTGAAACTCGATCGGCTTCTGCTCCGTCACGTTGATGCGATCGAGGATGGCCGTCGGCCCTGGCTGGGCACGGACCGGCGCAAAGCCGCACGCCAAAGCAATGGCCAACGAGGGAACGCGCCTCACCAGTCCTTCCCACCGGGCGGCGGCGTGCGTCCCTGGCGCTGCCGACGGCCCTGCACGTCGCGCTCTTCCCGCGCCGCGCTGTTCAGCAGTGCCTCTGCCTGTCGTTGATCGAGTCCACTGCTCACTTCCGGGTCCTGCTCCTGCTTATCCTGGTTCTGTGACCCGCCACCCCCACCCCCACCCCCACCCCCGCCGCTGCCCTGCGGAGGCGACTTGCGGAGCGCGAGTTCATAATTCCATTTCGCATCGTCATCGGGAGGCCGATCGGCAAGCAGCGCGCGGTACGCCGACCGGGCGGCGCCCAGCAGGGCTTCGGCATCCGGGTTATTCGGGAAGCGGCCCATGCGCAACGCGGCCAAGCCGGCGTTGTAGCGAGCCCGCATCCGTACTTCGCCGTCACCGTCGCGGCGCACCATTTCGAGAATCTCTGCGGCTTCCGGCAAGGAGTCGGCACCCAACAGGGCGGTGCCAAGATTGTACCGCGTGACGAAGGTTGTGTCCCCGTCGGCGACGCGCTGGCGATAAGCAGCGATCGCGCCAACGATGTTTCCGTCGGCGAACATCGCTGCCGGGTCGGGGTCAGCTGTACATGCGGACATCACCAGCGGCGCGACCAGCACGGCCACGAGCGTCACCGCAGCACTCGATGCCGCAGATGCCGCAGATGCCATGGCGGTACCAGTCGATCTCGACGTCTTCGACACGTGGGGCGCCTTCGGTGCGCGCGGCGTTCCGGGACCGCGATTCATCGTCCAGCTGTCGTAGAGCAACAAGAGCAGTGCGGGCATGAGCAGCCAGATGAATCGCGGAACGTGATCCTCACGTGTATCAACCGCGCGTTGCGCCGAGCGGAGCGAGCGCAGGGCTCCACGGATCCGCGTCGCCTTGTCCGAGGCCTCAGCAGGGATGAATGTGCCGCCGGCCGCCTGCGCGGCGGCGTCGAGCAGCTCCGGCATGTACCGGGTGATCACCACGTTCCCTTCGTCATCCTGCTTGTCACGGACCACCGATCCATCACGAACGGGAATGGTGCCGCCGTCGGTCGTGCCGAAGCCCACCGTGACCAGGCTCACCCCTTTTTCTCCCGCCTCGCGTGCTGCCGCCTGGACATCCTCGAGCGGTTCGAACGCTTCGCCGTCGCTCATCACTACCAACGCACGGTCGGCGCTTCCATCGCTCGCCAGCAGCAGTTCACTCCCCTGACGCACAGTGCGGGCGATAGAGCTCCCCGCCTGCCCGACGACCGTTGGATCGAGATTCTCCAAAAACAGTTCGATCGCACCGTCGTCGCCGGTCAGCGGGGTGAGGATATAGCTGCGACCGGCAAAGGCGATCAACGCAATACGATCTGCGGGCGACGCAGCTCGCAGACGGCGCACTTCCTGTTTGACCCGCTCAAGTCGCGATGGGCGTTCATCGGTCGCCGTCATCGAGAGCGACGCGTCGATCGCGATGGCCATATCGATGCCTTTCGACGTGACCGGTCCGCGGGCCAGTCCCCAGCGGGGGCCGGCAAGGGCCAGGCTGGCCAGCACTGCCACCGCCACGAGACGGATGGTTCGTCCACGTCGCTGGCGGTCATCGACGTTCACGAGTCGCGTGAGGGCGCTCGCGTCTGCATAGCGTGCGAGACGTTCACGCCGTTGACGTGTGCGCAACACGCGCAGGCGCCAGACGACCACCGGGAGCACCAGCGCGACGAGCAACAGCCACGGCATGTCGATAACGAGTGCCGGAAGTCCACCAAGAGTGAAAGTCATCGACCGTTCATGGCAGCACGCCTCGCCTCGCCAACAACAGCAGTTCCAACAGCAAGGCGCCGACGCCGATCAACAACGGCCATCGGAATCGCTCGGTATAGCGAATGAACGAGCGCGCCTGGACGACGGACCGTTCGAGCGCGTCGATCTGTTGGTAAATGCTCTCGAGCGCCTGCGCGTCGCGCGCACGGAAATAGCGCCCGCCAGTAGCAGCGGAGATCTCCGTGAGCAATGCTTCGTCGATCTTCACCGGACGATTCTCGTAGCGGAGGCCAAACAGTCCACGCCCCACGGGGACTGCTGCCAATCCTTCGCTGCCCACACCGATGGTGTAAATCCGGATGCCGAAGGCACCGGCCGCTTCGGCGGCCGTGCGCGGATCGATGGCGCCCCGATTGTTCTCGCCGTCGGTGAGGACCACCATGACACGGGACCGTCCGGGCGCGGTGCGTAAACGATTGGCCGCCGTAGCAATCGCGGTGCCGATGGCCGTGCCATCCTCGAGCTGCCCAACCTGCAGGTTGTCAATGGCCGCGAGCACCACCGGATAATCCGTGGTCAGCGGCACCTGCGTGAGCGCCTCACCCGAGAAGGCCACGAGACCAACCCGATCGCTGGTCCGGCCCATCACGAAACGTTTGACTTTTTCCTTGGCGACTTCGATGCGGTTTTGCGGCTGAAAGTCTTCGGCGAGCATCGAACTGGAGATATCCACGGCCAACGCGATGTCGATGCCTTCGCTGGCCACATTTTCGGCCCGGGCACCCGAACGCGGCTGCGCGATTGCCACGATGAAACCGACGATCGCGACTGTCCGTAACCACGGCAGTAATCTGACCCACGCAATACGTGGCCGCGGACCGGCTGCCAGCACCGCCGTACGGGAAAACGGGATCGCTCGGCGCATCGGTGATCGCCCCCGCTTCCAGAGCGCGGCGATGGGCAGCAGCAGCAAGAGCAGCAACGCCTCCGGATGCGCGAAGGACAGGCCCCAGAGCGACAACGACAGCGCGCTCATGGCACCCCCGCCTTCGGCCGACGCGACGCCCGGCGCGCGTCGTCCACGAGCCGCTGCGCCTCCGCCCGTACGGCATTCGCTGTTTCGGCACGCACGGCGGCCTCAGCGGCACGGCGCTCCCGCTCGGCGGCCTCCACGTGCTCAACGAGGCGTCGCGCGTCCAGCGCCAACTCACGCGAGCGCGCCGCTGACACGGCGTGTCCGGCAAACTTGATGGCATCGGCGTCCGCGAGCAGCGACAGCAGACGATCATGTGGAATGCGCGCATCGTCGCCGATTTCCACCAGCAGTTCGACACTCGTGAGCGACAGGGCGGCCGAGGGGATACGCGCCACGAGATAGCCGCGCACCACTTCCAGCGCGAGCGCAACATACCGACCGCACTCGCCCGCGTCGGCCAGCGCCAGTCGGTCGAGGCGATCGAAGTCGTGGATCGCGCGCGCATACGGATCCATAATCACGCCGGTCCGTGCCGCCGTCGGGATCCGGCGGCGACGCCAGAGCCAGAACAGCAGTCCCAGTAGTGCCGCGATCAGCGCCGCCAACCACCATTGTTGCCACCAGGGCACGGTGCGAGGGAAAAGATCACGCGCCGGCTTCGGCTGATGCAGCGTGGTATCGCCCGGGAGCACGCTTTTCACAACGATGCGGGCGTCGTCGAGCGGCACGCGCGTGACTGTACTCCCATATCGCACCGTAGCGTCGGGAAGACCGACCGGGAGGTCGCCGACATCCCACGCGGCAAACTCGTACTCGGCCCGCTCGGTACGCAACTCAGGCGCTCCAGCCGTCTGCGCCGACGATACCTTGACCGGTGCACGCATCGCCACGACGGCAGTGGTGTCATCAATGCCCGCCCACTCCACGCGCGCCGTTTGCGGAACGACCACGGTGACGATCAACGTGAACGGATCGCCGACTGCCACCGTATCCGGACGTACCAGGAATCCGGCCCGCACTGGCGTGCTCGGCGGCGAGGACGGTGACGTGGACCGCGACGTCTGCGCGTGCAGCATGCCGGGCGCGAGCACGGTGCCGGCGAGTACCGCGGCGCACAGCAGTGACAATCGACGCGTGGTCACGATCGGCGTTACGCTGGTCATCGGCGCACCGCCTGAAGTCTCGGTGCGCCGCCGCGAAGCGGCGCGGCGACTCCAGCCGCATCGCCGAGCGCGCCGCGCGGGCCGGTCCGAACCGCCCCATGCGGACGACGTGACCGGGCCCGGAAAAAGGCGAGCAGCGCGTCGACGTAGCCATGCTCCGTGTGCACCACTATCTCGTCGAGTCCGAGTCGGCCGAAAATCTTGCGGCGCCGCGCTTCCTCGACGGCGACATGCTGCGCAAAGGCTGCGCGTACTTCGGGATGCGACGTATCGATCTCCACCAGCTCGCCCGTTTCCGGATCCTGTAACCGCGCGGCGCCGATGTCCGGAAGCACACGCTCGGACGGATCCTCCAGCGTCACCGCAATCACGTCATGCCGCTGCGCGAGACGTGCCAAGGGCTTCTCGAGATCCTCGGCCAGGAAGTCGGAGGCGAGAAAGATGACTGAGCGGTGGGGCAGCAACCGCATGAGGCGATCCACCGCCACCGCGAACGAGGTGCCGCGCCCTTCCGGCTGCACACTCATGAGGTCGCGGATGAGCCGCAGCGCGTGCTTACGTCCCTTACGCGCCGGCAGTGCATGCTCGACGCGATCAGAGAACATCATGAGCCCGACACGATCGTTGTTGCGGGTGGCCGCAAGCGACAATACGCCAGCCAGTTCAATCGCGAGGTCATGCTTGAAGCGCGCGCGGGTGCCGAAGCGCGACGAACCCGAGAGATCAAGTGCGAGCATCACGGTAAGCTCGCGCTCCTCGACGTAGCGCTTGACGAACGGGCGGCCCATGCGCGCGGACACGTTCCAATCGATCGAACGCACTTCGTCTCCGGCCTGGTACTCGCGCACTTCGGCGAATTCCATGCCCTGGCCCTTGAACAGCGAGCGGTACTCCCCGGCGAAGTGTGAATCGACCAGGCGTCGCGCCCGCACTTCGATGCGCCGCACCTGGCGCAGCACCTCAGCGGGTGCGACGGCGAGCAGACTCAAGGGGCTTCGACGACGGCAAGAAGGCGACTGACGATGGTGTCGCTGGTGACACCTTCCGCATCGGCTTCGAACGAGGTGAGCACACGATGACGCAACACATCCGGAGCAATGCTTTTGACGTCGTCGGGGGTGACGAAGGCACGACCACGAAGGAAGGCATGCGCTCGCGACGCCTGTGCGAGGGCGATCGTGGCGCGCGGACTCGACCCGAACTCGATGAGCGGACGCAACTCCGGTGCACCGACATCTCCGGGAAAGCGCGTCGCGTGCACGAGTTCCACGATGTAGTCGACGATCCGGTCGTCCATGTACAGCTCGGAGATGCGATGCCGCGCCTCGAGCAGCGCTTCGGGGGAAGCCACGGCATTTACGGTGATCTTCTCGCCACCGGCCATTCGCCGGAGGATCTCCTTCTCCTCGGTTCGCGTGGGGTACCCGACGCGAAGCTTCATCATGAAGCGGTCGACCTGCGCTTCCGGCAACGGATAGGTGCCCTCCTGCTCGATCGGATTCTGCGTGGCGAGCACAAGAAACGGTTCAGCAAGCGGATACGTGGTACCGCCGATTGTGACCTGCTTTTCCTGCATCGCTTCGAGGAGCGCCGCCTGCACTTTCGCCGGCGCCCGATTGATCTCGTCGGCAAGAATGATGTTGGCGAAGATCGGACCGTGCTTGACCCGGAATTCCCCGGTCGGCTGATCGAAGATCTGCGTGCCGACGACATCGGCGGGGAGCAGATCGGGGGTGAACTGAATGCGTTGGAAGGTGGTCCGCACCGTCTCGGCCAACGTACGGACCGTGAGCGTCTTCGCAAGACCGGGCACGCCCTCGAGCAACACGTGTCCACCAGTCAACAGACTGATGAGCAGTCGCTCCACCATGTATTCCTGTCCGACGATGCGGCGCGCGACTTCGCGCAGCACTCCTTGCACCAGAGCCGCATCCTGTGATACGGCGACGCTCGTGGTCACGATCTCGGGCTCCTCAGGTAAGTGGCGCTACGGACGAGCGTACCCCACGATGGGGGAATCGGCTCCCTCGCTACTTGTGCGGGGCGATCAGGGCGTCGAGAAACTCCCGTTCCTTCGCCGATACGGCGCGCGCGGCCCCTGCGGGCAGCTCCCCGAGACGGACCGGGCCGAAGCTCACCCGTACCAGACGCTCTACTTCGAGGCCCAATGCTTCACAGACGCGGCGAACCTCGTGGGTCTTTCCTTCGGCGATAGTGATCTCGAAGGCCCAGCGGCGATTGCCGAGCGGCGAGGCGGCGACATCCCTGGGAACCACGAGACCATCGTCGAGCTGCACGCCGCGGCGAGCTTCCCGCACGGCCGTGGTGGCATCACCGCGAACCGTGGCGATGTAGGTGCGCTCGATCTCGTTGCTCGGGTGCGTGAGCGCGTGCGCCGCCTTTCCGTCGGTCGTCAGCAACAGCACGCCTTCGGTCATGAAGTCGAGGCGCCCCACGTATACGAGTCCCGGGATCGGATCGACGAGATCAAAGACGGTGGTGCGCCCGCCCGGATCCTTGCGCGTGGTCATCACGGCCGACGGCTTGTGCAGCACGATCCAGTGATGCGTCGTGATCCGCGTGTCGACAGGGGTGCCGTCGATCGTGACGCGATCGCGTGCCGGATCGATCACCTGGCCGATCGTGGCCATGGCGCCGTTCACCTGTACGCGTCCTTCGGAGACGGCACGATCGGCCTCGCGTCGCGACACCGCACCGGCACGCGCGAGCGCCCGTTGCACTCGCATCGGCCCCTCCTGTTCGGCCTTCACCGTGCTACCGGCCCGGGAGGTTGTCGGCCCTTTGGGTCGTGACGGCTTGGCGGCAGCCGGTCGCGGTGCGCTCCGCGGCGACTCGGGGCGCGGTGCGGGACGCACCGGCTTGCTGGAACGACTGGCAGGATCGACGCCGCGCGAAGCCCCGGCGCGTGGCGTTCCGGCGCGTGGCGCACTACCACGCTTGCGAGGCGGGCGCGTCACCCGGACACGACCGCAGCATTGCCGACCCCACGAAGCGCAATTGCGAGCTCGTCGGCCCGCGGCAACTCTTCGAGATGACGCAAGGCGAACTGCTCCAGAAACTGCGGCGTGGTGCCATACATTAAGGGGCGGCCAATCCCTTCGCTGCGTCCTACGATATCGATCAGGGTTCGCTCATGCAGCGACTTGAGGACCGATCCGACGGCGACACCGCGAATTTCTTCGATTTCCGCACGGCCGATGGGCTGGCGGTACGCAATGATCGCGAGCGTTTCGAGCGCCGCCGCCGAAAGCCGCTGCGGTCGCACCGCAACCTGCGCCCGCTCGATCGCCTCGGCGAATTCGGCGCGGGTCAGAATTTGCCACCCGCCCCCCTGCTCCACGACTTCGACGCCATGCCCGTCGATGTCGTAGTGCTCCCGCAGTTCGTCCAACGCGGCCGCGACCGCAGCCGGACTCGCCTCGGGGTCGAGCGTCGAGAGCGCGTCGAGCGCGATCGGGCGCGGGGCGGCAAACAGCGCTGCTTCAAGCAGCTTCGCTAACGGCGTCATCACGACGGATCTCCACGGAAGCAAACGGACGATGCTGCGCCAGGCGCAGTTCGCCGAGCTTCGCCAATTCCAGCAACGCCAACAGCACCGATAGAATCTGCCACGGTTCGGCGTCGCGGCCAACCAGGTCACCCCACGACGCGTGGCGGCGCATCGCCAACAGTGCCCGGACAGTAACCATGGCGCCGCCTACGTCGAGGGCGCGAGGCACGACGTCGTGAAGTACCGGCTCCGCAGCGGTACGGAGGACGCGATCGACGGCTGCCAACAGCTCACTCACGGCCAGGGCAAGCGGAGCCTGTACCGGCGTCACGTCTGCCGCGACCGGCACCCAGCGGCGCGGGAACTGATGCCGGCGCCCTTCGCCACGACGCTCCAGCAGGTCGACAACTTCGCGCATCTGCTGGTACTCGAGCAGGCGACGTACCAGCTCGGCGCGCGGATCCTCCCAGGCCTCCTCTCCCTCAGCCCGGGGCAACAGCATTTGCGCCTTGATGCGCAGGAGCCTCGCCGCCATCTCGAGGTAGTCCGCCGCTTCATCGAGACCGAGCGTGCTGATCCGCCCGAGGAACTGCTCAGCGATTCTCGCCATGGGAATGTCGTAGATATCCACCTGCTCGTCGCGGATCAGCGAAAGCAGCAGATCGAGCGGACCCGTAAAGTGAGTCAACTCGACGACAAAGGCCGGCGAGGCGTGGGAATCACGGACGCGGAAGTTGGGAGTGATCATGCAGCACTCACGCGACGAGGGGATTGGGGAGCATGAACGGGAAGTAAAACTGCTCGGCGAGTGCCCGCAGATAAAACGCCGGCGCGAGCCACGCATTGACCAGCGGGCGGGCAAACGTCAGCACGGCAAAAAGGAGCAGCAGTCCGACCCCCCCGAGGCGCTGGTACTGGAGGGACCACGCCGGCGGCAACAGGTACTTGAAGACGTGCGACCCGTCCAGCGGCGGAATGGGAATCAGATTGAACGCCGCAAGGATCAGGTTGATAAAAATTCCCCCAACCAACATCTGCTGCAGTACGCCGAGGGGACGCACGGCGTCCGGAACATACTGTCCGAGCAGCCCTACCCCGATGATCAACGGCACACACGCGATGGCGATCGCGGCATTGGTCACCACTCCGGCAAGCGAGACAATGATGTCTCCCTGACGATAATGGCGATAATTCCGCGGATTTACCGGAATGGGCTTTGCGCCACCGAAGATCACCCCGCCCACATAAAACAGTACCACCGGCAGGATGATCGTCATGAACGGGTCGATGTGCTTCACCGGATTCCAGGTGAGTCGACCAAGCTGAAATGCCGTAGGGTCTCCCTGTTTCATGGCGGCGTACCCGTGCGCATACTCGTGGGCTACCATCGAAAAGAGCAGGATCGGACCGAAGAGCAATATTTGCTGAAAGGTGTCCAACGCGGCTGGGGCAGGAGAACGCCGGAAATCGGCGGGACGCGAATGCAAGCAAATCGTCTTTTTAAAGGTAGTTCAAGGCGCAAAGAGTGTCAAAACCTGAAATGGCTGCGGGGTTCTTGACCCAAGTGCTTCTGCCGTATACGTTTGTTGGTCTGTCCATTCGCAACCCATGGTCCGTGGGTGTCCCAGTGCGGGGCTGCGGCGTGTTGCCACTGTTTTTTACCTGTTGGGGAGTTTTCCGTGCCGAATATCCAGTCCGCCAAGAAAGACCTGCGGAAGTCGCGTGCGGCGGCGGTGCGTAATCGTGCGCAGCGTTCTACGCTGCGCACTGCTGTGAAGAAGGCGAAGGTCGCTGCTGCGGCAGCCGACGAGCGTCTGTCCGCCGTGTCGCTTCTTGATCGTGCGGCCCGGAAGGGGCTCATTCATCGCAACACCGCTGCCCGTCAAAAGAGCAAGATCGCCAAGCTTGCGAACAAAAGCGCGTAACCTTCGCGCGCACTGTCAGCAAACGGGCCGGACTCGCATGAGTCCGGCCCGTTTGCTGTTTCTCGAACCGGCGAGGCAATCAGAACGCTGCGAGTTCGCCACCACACCGTTCGCAATACCACTCCGTCGGCAGGTTCATCGTGCCGCATTCCGTGCAAACCAACGTTTTCGTGTTCTCTCCCGTTGACGGTGCTGCGGTCGGTGCGACTGCGGCCGCCTCTGGCGACGACGCGGCCGCCGGAGGGGGAGCCGACGCGGAAGCCGGAGGCGAATCCAGTTCGACGACGGAGCGCAAAAAGGCGAGATCATCAAATGTCTCGTTGTCCACCACCGGCGTCACGGTTGCCGTGGTCACCGGCGGCGCCACCGGCATCGGCCTGAACGGTTCATGCTCGTCGTCGCGCTCCACTTCGATTCCTTCGAGCGAATGCGTAAACACCGGATCAGCCGTACCAGGCGTATCGGCGAACATCGCCAACGCGTCGTCGAAGTCGTCGCCGCCCTGCGGTGAATCGCTGACAGGAAACTCCTCCCACGCAGGAGAGGCGATCGCGGGCGCAGACCCCGCCATTCCCACACCAGACATATCCTCGCTGTCGAGATCGACGGGCGCGGGTACGTCCGGCGTGTCGTTTGACGTCGCGAGCCCGGGCGAACCGATCATCATCGGCGCCGAGGTCTCGACACCGTCGGCCTGTGACGTTGGCTCAGGGGGAAGGGGAGCCTCCTCTTTCGTGTCCGACACCGCCACCTCCGGTACCGACCGAGGCTCACTTCGTGCGTTCGCCAGCAACGCGCGCACCTCGTCCACCTCTGTCCGTAAGGCGTCGCGCTCCTGCAGCAGCACCGCGAGATTCCGCTCGACCTCCTGACGCACCGTCTCCCATCGCTCACCATCGTACTCACCGACGGCCGTCCGGAGCATCGCTTCCGCGCGTTCATCCTCGAGCGTTGCGAGACGCGATTCAAGCTCGCCGAGGCGGGTATCGAGCTGCTCCGCCAACGTGCTGAGCACGTCGATGTGTTCGCGCAACTGCTCCATCACGCCCGTGCGACGCTGCAGATAATCGACACGCACGCGCGCGAATACACGCTCAGGGGTTTCGGAACGCTTGGCTTCGAGCGCAGATAACCAGTCGTCGTACCGCTGCCGCTCGCCGACGAGCGAACGCACTTCTTCGATGGACACTGCTCGTGGCTCCGTCATATGAGACCTTTGGAAAACCGGGATAGCCGACAGAAAAAAGATCGGACGCGTTACCGCTCCCTACAAGGTCCGATGTTGCACCCGCCAGAGCGCAGCGAGCACATCCGCTTCGCCAGCCGGCAGTACCCGCGCGCCACCAAGCACGCGCGCCGTCGCGACGATCCGAGCCGCTTGCTCCGTGCTTTCCATGCGCAGTAGCGCATCCTGAACTGAGCGACCCATCGCCGTCACTCCGTGGTTTTGCAGGAGAAACACCATATGATCGGCAAGGTACGGGCCCATCGCCTCGGCCAATGCCGGCGTTCCAGGTCGGCCGTACGGAACAAGCGCGATCGGTCCAATCACTACGGGCACCTCCGGGAGGACATCAGTCGGCAACGGCACACCGGCGGTGGCGAACCCGGTGGCCACCGGCGGATGCGCGTGCACGATTGCCTGCACATCCGGTCGCGACGCATAACAGACAACGTGCATCCCCAACTCCGACGAGGGGCGCAGCCGCATGTCACGCGTGGCTTCGTCACCGTCACGGCTGGCACCATGCGTATTGTGACAAGGAGTGCCGTCCGCGTGAACCCGGAGCAGCTGTTCGGCCGTGATCGCCCCCTTGTCGACGCCGGCGGCAGTCACGAGCAGATCGCCTCCCGGAAGCCGTGCCGACAGATTCCCTTCTGCCCCGGCCAGCAGTCCCCGCGCATGCAATCGCCGACAGGCGTACGCCAGCGCCTGCGCGAGCGCGTGCATCTCCGGCTCGGGGACGTGACAGCTCACACCAGCGCCGTCAGTCGGCAGCGCGGTACACGATCCGACCACCAACCACGGTACAGCGCGCCTGTCCCTGCAGGTCGTATCCGCCGTAGGGCGTGTTCCGTCCCTTGGAGCGAAACTTCGCAGGATCGACGGTCCACGAACGTGTGGGATCGAAGACGGTGACGTCGCCCACGCTTCCACGTTGCAAAGTGCCGCCCGGCACGTGAAAAACCCTGGCCGGCTTGCAGCTCATCGCGTCCACCAGCTGCGACAGCGTGAGTACGCCGGGGTGCACAAGGTACGTGCAGTTGATCCCCAGCGCCGTCTCAAGACCGACGATACCGTTGGGCGCGTCGGCGAACTCGCGCTCCTTTTCGTCGTAATGGTGTGGTGCGTGATCCGTGACAAGCAGATCGATTGTGCCGTCGGCGAGTCCCTGCTGCAGGGCGTCGATATCCGCCTGCGTGCGCAGTGGCGGATTCATTTTCGCATTGGTGTTGTAGCCGTCGACGGCGTCTTCGGTGAGCGAGATGTGGTGTGAACACACTTCCGCCGTGACGTTCACGCCCCGCTCTTTCCCCCAACGCACCAACTCCACCGAGCCCTTCGTGCTCAGGTGACACAGATGAATATGCCCGCCGGTTCTCTTCGCAAGCAGGATGTCGCGAATGACATAGATCTCTTCGGCTTCTGCGGGAATGCCCTTGAGACCAAGCATCGCCGACATCAATCCTTCGTTCATCGAGCCGCCGTGCGCGAGGGTCATGTCCTCGCAATGCTCAGCGATCGGCACGTTGAAGGCACGGGCATACTCGAGCGCCGTGCGCATCAGTTGTGCGCTTTCCACGGGCCGGCCGTCATCGCTGAAGGCGACGGCACCGGCATCGACCATCTCGGCAAACTCCGCCAGTGTGTTTCCCCGTTGTCCGACCGAGATTGCGCCGTACGGATAGACGCGCGCAAAACCCGCTGCCTCACCCTGACGTTTCACGAAGCCGACAACGGCCTGATTGTCCGTCACCGGCTTGGTATTCGGCATGGCACAGACCCCGGTAAAGCCGCCGACGGCGGCCGAGTGCGCGCCGGTGGCAACCGTTTCCACATCTTCCCTGCCCGGCTCGCGGAGATGAATGTGCACATCGATCAGGCCCGGGGCGACGATCAGTCCGCCACACTCGAGGATCTCGGCGCCATCAGGTGTACCGAGCGTGCCGCCGCAATCTTCCACGCGTCCGTCGCGCAGCAGCACATCGCCGACGGCGTCCATTCCTTGCGACGGATCGACGATCCGTCCGCCGCGCAAGAGGAGATCGCGCATCACGCGCCTCCTCGCTTCGCCGCTTCCGCGAGTTCGGGCCGGCCGCCGGCCAGCAGATACAGGACGGCCATGCGAACCGCCACGCCGTTCGTGACCTGTTCCAGGATCACGGAATGCGGCCCGTCGGCCACGTCACTGTCGATTTCCACGCCGCGGTTCATCGGGCCAGGGTGCAGGATGATCAGATCGCGCGGCGATCGCTCCAACCGCGCACGAGTAACGCCGAAGACGCGATTGTATTCGCGCAACGACGGGATGTACCCGGCCTGCATGCGCTCGAGCTGCAGGCGCAACACGTTCAGTGCATCGGCCCATTCGATCGCCTGCTCCACGCGATCGAACACCGTGACGCCCATTTCACCGATCGCGTTCGGGAGCAAGGAACGCGGACCGCACACCGCGACCTCTGCGCCGAGCTTCTTGAGTCCCCAGATGTTCGACCGGGCGACGCGAGAATGCAGCACATCACCAACGATACAGATGCGCTGGCCGGCGAGCGTGCCAAGCCTGCTGCGTAGCGTGAGGAGATCGAGCAGCCCTTGCGTGGGATGTTCGTTGGTACCGTCGCCGGCGTTGATGACGTTGGATTCGATCCGTTCGGCCAGAAACTTCGCTGCTCCCGATGCCCCGTGACGAATGACGACCATGTCGATCTTCATCGCCTCGAGATTCCGTGCGGTGTCGACCAGCGTTTCACCCTTGCTCACGCTGGAGCCGGCGACGGCCACATTCACCGTGTCAGCGCTCAAGCGTTTCTCCGCGAACTCGAAGGAAATGCGCGTGCGCGTCGAGGCCTCGAAAAACAGATTGACGATCGTCGCCCCGCGCAGCGTGGGTACCTTCTTGATCGCGCGTTCGGAGATCTCGCGGAACGGAACGGCGGTGTCGAGCACCAACGTGATCTGCTCGGCGCTCAACGACGCCAGACCGAGCAAATCCTTCCCGAGAGGTCCAGCCATCGCCCTCAGCTCTCCCGGTGGCGATGTGCGATCACGACCTCATCACGACCGTCGAGCTCCTCCACGAAAACATCAACGCGTTCGTCGGAGCCGATATCGACCGTACGTCCCACGACGTCGGCATGAATCGGGAGTTCACGACCACCGCGGTCGATGAGCACCGCGAGCGAAATGCGCGAGGGTCGGCCGAAGTCTGCGAGTTCGTCGAGCGCTGCGCGCACGGTGCGCCCGGAATAGAGCACGTCATCGACGATGACCACGTGCTGGCCGTCGAGGGTCCAAGGCAGCTGCGTCGCGCCCACCACCGGTCGCGGTCCCACCGTTTGGAGGTCGTCGCGATAGAGGGTGATGTCAAGGGCGCCGCTGGGGATGTCCACCCCTTCCTGAGTCTTGATGATGCGCACGATACGTTCGGCAAGCTGGACACCGCGGCGCAGAATACCGACCAGCACCAGGCTGTCCGTACCGGCATTGAGCTCGACGATCTGGTCGGCCATGCGGCGGAGCGCGCGATCCAGTGCGCGCGCATCCAGCACGATTGCAGGAGTCTTGGGCATGACGCCCAATATATGTGATGACCGGCCCGACAACGGCGCGGCGCCGGTCAACCGATCTCTATTTCGCGGCTGGACGTTGGCCGGGCCGGCTTACCATTCGCGCGAAGAGCGCGGCGGCTCCGTTGGACCGGGGCGTGGCGCCCACAGGCCACTGAGCGGTGAGAGTTGACGCGCCGCGACGCGGGCCGAGCGCAGACGTGCTTTGTCCACCGCGGGGAGCGTGGCTGTTGCCGCGTACAGGGCGATATCCACTGCCGCCCCGATCGTGGCCTGCGCAAAGCCCCGCGACCATTCGGGGCCATACGGATGATCAGCCGCCCGGTCTTTGACGCCGCGACCGAAGGCGTCGCACTTATCAGCAGCCTCGCGGAGCGAGCCGCTTGAGGCGAGATGCGCCACGACGACATGGAAGCCGTCGCGACTTCCCATATGATACGAGGCCGAGTGCAGTGATTCACCGGCCGGCGGCGTCACGACGCCCGAGGCAATTCCCGTGAGCAAGACGCACATCTGGGAGAAGTGGTTGCGCACCGGATCGACTGGCGGCTCTTCGAGAATCCTGGACATGCAGGTGTACCGGCTCGGGTTCGGCGCATCGACCGCCCCCCGGCGGCCTCGCGAGGGTCGAGGGGGCAAGCGGCGTGCCGTCGAGCGAGCCCAGCTTTTGATGCGCTTATCCCTCTGGTTTCCCTCTGGTCTACCGTTGGTTTCCCGTTGGGTCACGGTACGCCGGTGTCGCCGATCGTGGCGCCGATTCCACGAAAAGTGATGCAATCGCGCCACGGAAAGTCACGCAACGGTCATGCAACAGTTACGCAATGGTCACCGAGAAGCTCTGGAGGGAGGATCAGCCGGCGTACAGGTGCAGTTCGGTTCCGACGAAGTCCGCCATGTCCATGGTTGTCTGCCAGTCGGGATGACGGAGCATGACGTAGCCATCTGAGAGCAGCGTGCTTTTCCAGTCGCGGCGCGGCGCACCGATCGGCAGCAAGTCGACCGTGCAGATCGCCGCACCACAGCGCTCGTGAACTCGGTCGAGTCCGTCGACATGATGAATGCGCCCCTGTCCGCGCGCCCGCTTCGTGATGCACGCCACGTTATACGTGCGCGCGACAGGAAGGGAGAAGCTGCCGTACAACTCCGCTTCGGCCCACCCGTCAAACAAGTCGACATCGCTGGCAAAGTTCATCAGATCCACCGTGCGAGCACCCGGCGGCCGCGCGGCCACCTCACCGAAGACCGCCTCGCCATCGGCCTTGCGATACCATTCCATGTGGGTGAAACCGGTGTTGTACCCGAGAACTTCGAGTACCCGTTCGCCCATGGCACGACCACCCGCGAGATGCGGCGCATCGACGTCGCGATACGACAGCGTCTGCGGTGAAATCCACTCGTGCGTTCGCGCGATCAACGGGCGTGGACGATAGTAGCCGATGTGGAAGTACTTGATGTCACCACCAGCGCAGATGGTGTCGTACGTGAACTCCTCGCCGTCGACGAACTCCTCGATATTCACCGTATCGATGTGCCCTAGCTGCGCGATCGCGGCGGCGACTTCCTTCGCATCATCGCAACGGAAGGTGTCCATCGAGCCGGCACCGGCGAGCGGCTTGATGATGAGCGGGTATTTCACCTGTTCCGCTGCCGCCCATACCTCGGCCGCGTTGCTCGCCACCATGTGATACGGCACGCGGACACCGCCAGCCGAAAGCGCCTGCTTCATGAGATCCTTGTTCCGAAAGCGCAGCGCCTGTTCGTACGACTGTCCCGGGATGCCGAACCGCTCGCGGATCTGCGCAGCGATCTCCACGCCGGGCTCCCACAGACAGCAGACCCGATCGATGTGTCGCGATCCGATCCATGCGCGGAGGGGGTGGATCGCCGCCTCCGGATCGGTAAAGAGCGTAGGGAGCTGGAGGTAGTCGCTGAGATATCGCTGCGCCATCTCCGGCAGCTCGTGCACGGGTCCATTCGAGAGTCCCAGTACCGTCGCCCCCTGTTGGGCCAAGGCACGCGTGAACAGGGGCATTTCCCCGGGATATCCCGGTGTCAACATGAGAACAGTTTTGGACACGATGACGGCAGTGAAGGGGGAGAACGGATGGCGCGACGCCGATACCGCGAAGGTGGATTCAGCCCAAACGCACGCGAACCGTGGAGACGATGCGCTGCACTGCCAGCTTGGCCACCGCAGTGTCGGGGTGACGGACCACGATGAAACCTTCGCCTTCGTAGCTCCCGGTCGGCGTCTGGCCGACGGTCGGAAGTCGCACATCGCAGATCATGGAGCCGAAGTCGCGTTGCACGGCATCGAGTCCGTCAATGCGTATCACGCGCCCCTCCCCTTGCCCGCGCAGATACGCGGTCGCCACGGCGTAACGCCGTGGCGACGCTGTGAACGTGCCGAAGACCATGAGCTCGACCCAGGCGCGGACAAAATCCACATCGTGCGCGCGCGAGACCATCGTCGTAATCTGCGCGCCGGGCGGCCTCGCGGCGATCTCACTGATGGCCAGGGTGCCATCGGCACGTCGGAACCATTCGGCATGAGACACGCCAGTGTCCATACCCAGCGCTTCAAGCGCGCGCGCACCCAAGGTGCGAATATCCTCGAAGCGGGGTTCATCGACTTCACGAGGCAGCAGTACGGTCCACTGCACCCACGGCTGCTCGATCACGGCGAGCGGCGTGGGATCGTAATGGGTGATGGAGTGCCACACCGCACGACCGTTGATCGACACGGTCTCCAAGGAGTGTTCCGTTCCTCTCAAAAACTCCTCGGCGAGCATCGGCCGCGCGGCCGACGGCTCATGCGCGGCGAGCGACGCCTCGAGCATGGCCAGAGTGCCGATCCGCGCGGTGGCACGCGCGCCTGCGCCGGCAGGCGGCTTCATGACGAGCGGAAAGCCCACAAGTGTGGCGAAGCGCCGCGCATCGTCCCGCGACTTCACGAGCTGATGGCGAGCAACGGGAATACCCGCAGCGCGCAGCACATCCTTCATCAGCGCCTTATCGCGAAACCGCGCAGCGGCGGCGCTCGGTAATCCGCGAATGCCCAAGCGTTCGCGCACGATGGCCAGCGGGAGCTGCGCCTGTTCGTAAGCCCCGAAGCAGCGGGCGACCGGCCCGTGGGATTCCGCGAGCGCACGAACTGCCCGTTCGAGCTTCGCCGCGTCGGTGATGTCGTCAACCCGCCAGTGCGCGACCGTGCGCGCCATGGTTGGCGCAAGGCGGTCTACTGTCTGGTGTGACACGACACCAACGCGCACGCCGCTCAGCATGAGCAGCGCCTCCAGCATCTGGGTCGCGGCAGGCGAGAAGATCGGCGCGACGAAAATCACGAACATGGCAACGCGGGGAGCAGGAGGGGGAGCCGGAGGCGGCGTCGCTCAGCGCGGTGCTGCACAACGCGGTGCCTCTCGTCGAGAGCGACACCGCGCTGTGTTGCACCGTCAGACAGCGTTGCGCGCTGACCGGGTTACTGGCAGAGCCAAGCTCCGCCCAGCACGTTCGACGTCACCTTGACGCCCGTAGCCGAGTCGGCGGCGGTAAAGGTTACCGGATTGATCTGCGTCTCATCGGCGTTGTTCGTCGAGCAGAGCGCCACCTTACGCACGTTCAGCACCCCGGCGCTGTCGGTGTCGACCATGCCAAAGTCCTGCCCTCGCGAGGTACCGGGAGCGCGAGTCGCTGTGAGCTTGATCCGTGCGTTGGCGGGCCAGTTTTTCCCCTTGACGATAAGCCTGGCGCCCTCCGGACTGCGCTGCGCCTCGACGGTCAGGTTCGGCTTTGGCTGTCCCATAATGGCGCTGGCGGCGGTTGCCGTAAGCGTTAGAGCGGCCACTGCCAGCGCTGGAGCCAGCATTCGGCGCACGAGTCCCTGCATCGCACTTCCTCCGAGTAGGTGACGCGAGAGGGAACCCTACCCTCCGCGAGCGTAGAACATGCGCGGCCGCGCGACCAAACGCAATCAGTTCCGCTTCGTCCCAACAGAATTATGTACACCGTTCCGGCATACGGGTCCCTCAAAGGGCCGCTGTGCCCTCCGTCAATTTCGCTGGAGGGACACGGGCGCGGCGACCGAAGAGAGCGCGCCGGCCCTCATGGCTCCAACCGGAATCCTGCGTCGAGCGCGTGACGCGTTGGTGCATTCGCCAGATACCCGCCCGTGAGAAACAGCCATTCGGTCAGGCGCGTACCGCACACGTGACAACGGCGGGCAATTGCGCCAACGGCAAGGCTTGTCGCCGCTTTATGCAAAACACCCCGTTCTCACGGGAGAATGGGGTGTTTGCTGTACGGACGGAGTGAGATTCGAACTCACGGTACGCTATGAACGTACACACGCTTTCCAGGCGTGCGCCTTAAACCACTCGGCCATCCGTCCAGATCATTCATGAACAGCGGGCCAGCAAACGACATGCGCCGACGCGGAGATCCGCGACGGCGCAGACAATACCGGCTCATGCATCTGTGAGAGCTTAAGGACGATCCCGGGCCGTGTCAATCGCGCTCAGCCCTTCACCACCGGTGCCGGCCAGAGCTGCATCGCCATCTTGAGCGTCCAGTGATCGTTGTCGTCTGCGGTCGAGTGCGGATCGAACTGACAGCTGGTGACCGTGAAGCCGGGAAGCGACGTGACGATGCCGCTCGGCAATCGCTTGTGCCAGCTGCCGTCGTGCAGCGGCACGTCGTCGGTGAAACGCCCGTCAGTGGCCCGTCCGAAGACGCGCATCGGATCGAGGCGCGCAACGGCGCCGCTCGCGAAATAATCGACACCCACAACCGACAGCCATTGGCGGCCCGCATACTCAAGGGCGACGCCAACCTGGACGTAACGGGTGGATTCACGCGAAGCCAACAGGGTGGCGAGGAAGTTGGATGGGAGCTTCCGTCGCCGCGTTTCAAGCACGACCTGCGAGTGGACGGCCATAGCACCATCGTTGTCGGATACGGCGCTCGAGCCGGCCGCAGCGGCCTGCCAATCGCCTGCCGTACCAACCACGATACGCAGCGCCACCCCGGCAGCAGGAGTCTTGTCGGCCTGCCGGACAACGAGGAGCACGTCGAGCGTTACCGGTCGCGTGCTCGGGCGAGAAGTCTGAATCTGGGTCACTATCTAAGCTACCCGATCGCACCACGCAAAAGCGGGAGCCGTCACCACTGATTTCTCAGCTGGACTGCTCCCGCCTGCACGGACAGGGTGAGATTCGAACTCACGATACCGTTGCCGGTACGCCGGTTTTCGAGACCGGTGCCTTCAACCACTCAGCCACCTGTCCTACGTCAGAACCTCACAGAAGTGATCTACGTGTTGCGCATACAGTGCGCAACCGTGCCGCCATGGCATGAACTTCGGAAGCGCGCACAAACCGACAGCCTCAATACATACACGAGTTTATAAGGCACTTCAAGCGGCGTGAACCCGCCAAGGGAATCTGGCGTGCAGCGTCATGGTCTTTCGGGGACCCTCGGAGAAATGTGCGGGTGAATCCGGGACGGGACCGCTGCTCCTCGACATACCGCAGATTGTCTCGCGCACGATCACGGAACGACTTCGGAAGCACGCCTCGAGGCGAAGAAATCGGTGAGCAGCCGAGCGCACTCGTCCTGCTGCACCCCACCGAGAACCTGCGGACGATGGTTGAGCCGAGGATGACGTACGATGTCCGCCACCGATCCGCACATCCCGGCTTTGTCGTCCCAAGCCCCGAACACCAGCGCGTGAATCCGCGAGAGCACGATCGCGCCGGCGCACATGGCACAGGGCTCGAGCGTCACCACCAACGTGCATTCTGCCAGATGACGCTCTCCCAACTGCGCAGCCGCCCCGCGCACGGCCAATAGTTCGGCATGAGACGTGGCGTCGTGATCGCGGCGCATGCGGTTCTGCGCCCGCACGATCAGCTGACCGTGGTGCAGCACTACCGCGCCCACCGGTACCTCGCCGGCCACCGCCGCCTCACGCGCCTGCCCGATCGCGACCGACATGGCGTCGGCGATCACGGCGTCGATCGGTACGCCGACTGTCATCAGGATGCCTACAGCTCCGGCTCGCGTCCGGCGGCATCGAACGCCTCCTGTGCGGCGTCGTCTGCGGCATCGCCATGGGTGAAGACCAGAACACTGCTGCCGCCATCGACCTCAGCCACGATACTGTCGCCTTCCTTGAACCGTCCCTCCAGCACCGCGAGCGCCAGCGGATTCTGCAGCAGGCGCTGCACTGCTCGCTTGAGCGGCCGCGCACCGAAGGCGGGATCATACCCTTCGTCGGCAAGATGTCGCCGCGCCGCATCGGAGAGGCGCAGCGTAAGCTTCCGATCGCCCAACAATTTGCGCAGATGTCCGAGCTGCAGATCGACGATGTGATCGAGCTCGCCGCGACCCAGCGGGTGAAAGACCACCACGTCATCGATACGATTCAGGAACTCCGGCTTGAAGACGGTGCGCAGCGTCTGTAATACCTCCTGTTCCACCTGCTTCCAGTGCGCCTCATCCTGCTGTCCGCGTTCGAGGATCATCTGACTGCCGACATTCGACGTCATGATCACGACCGCATTGCGGAAATCCACCGTCCGCCCCTGTGAATCCGTAAGGCGACCATCGTCCAGCAGTTGCAGCAGGATGTTGAACACATCCGGATGCGCCTTCTCGATTTCATCGAACAGGATCACGGAGTACGGCCGGCGGCGCAGGGCCTCCGTCAGCTGTCCGCCTTCGTCGTAGCCGACATAGCCCGGCGGTGCGCCGATGAGTCGTGCCACGGCATGTTTCTCCATGTATTCCGACATGTCGATACGCACCATCGCGTGCTCGTCATCGAAGAGAAACTCGGCAAGTGCCTTCGCCGTTTCGGTTTTCCCGACGCCGGTAGGACCGAGAAAGATGAACGATCCGATAGGGCGATTGGGATCCTGCAATCCCGCGCGCGATCGACGGACCGCATTGGCCACGGCGCGTACCGCTTCACGCTGACCGACGACGCGTGTGCCGAGCACGTCTTCAAGCCTGGTGAGCCGCTCGCGCTCCGACTCGAGCATGCGCGTGACCGGAATACCGGTCCAGCGGGCGACGATGTCCGCCACGTCGTCGGCGGCCACCTCCTCCTTGAGGAACTGCGGACGCCCATCATGACTCGCCAGCTTCGACTCAGCCACTTTCATGTCGCGCTCGAGCTGCGGGATCCGACCATAAGTGATCTCCGCCGCCTTGTTCAGGTCGCCCGTGCGGGTGGCCTGCTCCGCCTCGAACTTTGCCTGTTCGATCTCTTGCTTGATCCGGCCAACCGCGCCCAGCGTATCCTTCTCCTGCTGCCACTGCGCACGCATCCCGCTTGCCTTTTCCTTCAAGTCCGCCAGCTCTCGCTCGAGATTTGCGCGACGTTCGACCGACGCCGAATCGGTCTCCTTGCGCAACGCCTGCTTCTCGATCTCGAGTTGCACGATACGCCGCTCGACCTCATCGATCTCCTGCGGCACCGAATCGATCTCAATGCGCAGTCGCGAGGCCGCTTCATCGATCAGGTCAATGGCCTTGTCCGGGAGAAAACGGTCGCCGATGTAACGATTGGATAGCGTAGCCGCCGCGACCACCGCTCCATCAGTGATGCGTACCCCGTGATGCGCTTCATAGCGCTCCTTGAGACCTCGCAAGATCGCGATGGTGCTCTCCACGCTGGGCTCACCCACGTACACGGGCTGAAAGCGCCGCTCCAATGCGGCGTCCTTCTCCACATGCTGCCGATACTCATCGAGGGTCGTGGCACCCACGACGCGCAGTTCCCCGCGCGCGAGCATGGGCTTGAGCATGTTGCCGGCATCCATGCTCCCTTCGGCCTTTCCGGCGCCGACGATCGAATGCATCTCATCGATGAAGACGACGTACAGCCCGTCGGCGCTGGTGATTTCCTTGAGCACCGCTTTCAGCCGTTCCTCGAATTCACCGCGGAATTTCGCGCCGGCAATCAGTGCGCCGAGGTCGAGCGATACGAGTTTCTTGTTCCGCAGTCCCTCCGGCACGTCACCGTTCACGATACGCTGGGCCAGCCCCTCGGCGATAGCGGTTTTGCCCACGCCGGGTTCGCCGATGAGCACAGGATTGTTCTTGGTGCGGCGGGAGAGTACCTGGATTACACGGCGGATCTCCTCGTCCCGCCCGATCACGGGATCGAGCTTGCCCTTGCGAGCGGCCTCCGTGAGATCGCGCGTGTACTTCTGCAGCGCCTGATACTGCCCTTCCGGCGACTGGTCCGTGACCTTGTGGGACCCGCGCACCAGCTTGAGCGCCCCGAGCAGCGCCTGCTTGTGCGCTCCGACTCCGGTGAGCACGCGCGTGCTGTCGGTGCCCTTCGCGTCGGCGAGGGACAATAGCAGATGCTCGGTGGAGACGTATTCATCGCCGAGCGTCTTCGCTTCCTTCTCGGCGGCGTCGACGACCTGTGTGAGTTCGCGGCTGAAAGTGGGTTGCGCGTCTGTCTGACGCGCGTAGCGCGCCGCTTCCTGCTCGGCGGCGGCCCGCACGCCCGTGACATTGGCGCCGACGCGCTGCAGCACCGGGACTACGATGCCTTCATCCTGGGACAGCAGCGCCAGCAGGAGGTGCAGATCGTAGACAAGCGGATTGCCGGCCTTTCGCGCAAGCGCGACAGCCTCATTGAGCGCCTCGGCGCTCTTCACGGTCAAACGGTCTGGATTGATCATGGCCGACCAAAGGTGCAATCAGGATGCCGAGCAGATGCTGCCAATACTGCAGCAAGCGCGTCGGAGTTTCGAGAGGGAAACGCTGAGACTCGTCAGGAATGCGGTCGGGACGCGCACAATGACCCTCCGGACTCGTCCGACGGGCCACTGTGCGGTGCCTGCTATTTCGCGACGGTCATTTTCCGCACCAGCGGCATGCCATCTACTTCGAGGCGATAGAGGTACACACCCGAAGCAGCGTCCCGCCCATCAGCCTGAACCTTGCCGTCCCAGTACGCCACATACGCGCCGCAGGGGATTGAGACCCGGGCGAGTGGCTCAGTCCTGGCGACCCGAACGCTGTCTTTCTGCAGCACCGGTGTGGCCACCGACTGCATCAGCAGATTGAAGATCTTGAGACTGACACGATAGAGTCGATTGGGCTCACGACAGGTGGGGGCGTCGCCCACACTGAAGGGGATACGAGTCTCGGGATTTGACGGATTCGGAAAGTTTTGTCCGAGCGTCGCCTCGCTGCGGCGGTCCCGGTCATCCTGGGCCGTTGAGACTGCTGGCATGAACACGCTGAGAGCGAGCACACAACCCCATGCTCCCCACATACGTCTCATGAGTACTTCTCCGACTGACGAATCAGGGTGGTGAGTGGAATTCTCCGAGAGAAGGTTTACGTCGCCCGCGAGCAGCAGGCACTGTTCGCAACGTAGGAGCCCCACGATGGCCCGTCAAGCAACGCGGAGCCGAGCGGTTGAGCCCGCATACCCCCCGCAGCGTCGTCCGATACCAGTTGACGAACGCTTTACCACGTTCCGGACTCCCAGACTGTGTACGCCCGCAGGGTCCGACTGTCCGGGATGTGCTGGGTGATAAATTCCCGGAGCAGTCGTTGATGGGCGCGGGCTTCGGCCGGCGACAGAGTCGTTGACTGGTGACCGAGCCACCCCAGAATGGCAGTTCGCGCCGTGGCGGGAAGCAGTCGTCCTCCGGGGAGCGATCGGGAACAGTCGAGGCAAAGGGCACCGCCCGCCACCGTACTGAAGCGCGCCTCCTCGTTGGCGGCAAGGCGCGCGTGACACTCGGCGCACTCGTTCAGCGCGGGCATGAAGCCGACATCGCTTACCAATCGCCATAGCGCCCCGAGAGCCACGTGAATTGTGTCCGGCGCTTCGCTCGAGGCGAGCAGATCGAGCGCGGCCGCCACGCCACCGTAGACGCGCGGAGCGGCCTCCTCGTGTACGACCCGCAGCACGCACTCTGCCAGCGCGCTGGCGGCGGTGAAGCGCGCCAGCTCGGTGGCGAGCGCCGGACGCGCAATCGTCACGTCGAAGCCCTGTAGCGCATGCAGCTCGCGGCCGGGCTTGAGCTGAATCTGCGCTTGTCCTTCGGCGAACAGATCGAAGGCACTGCCGAATCGCTTGCGGGACGATCGAGCGCCGCGGGCCACCACCGACTGCACACCGGCCTCGCGGGTGGCCAAGCGCACGAGTTTTGACGACTCGAGGTAGTCGGCGGTGTGCAGGACGATCGCGTCCGTGACGATTAGGGGCATGGGAGTAGTGGAATGGTCGGCCGCCGCTGCATGCGGGACGTGCCGAAGCGCAAGGCGCTCAGGCGCTTAACGGATTGCCAGGTCTACGCCACCCTGCCCAGCCGGAACCCGACGGACCTGGACGCCCGACTGGCTGAATACCAGTAACGACGTCGCCGACCCGGTGCCGTTAACGATGCAGTGGACGCGACCGAGGGCATCCGCCTGCCCGTTATCGCAGGTGACGGGGTTGCCTGCCGTGTCCACCAGTGCAAGCCACGGGGCACTGCCGCCGCTGACGAAGGTCAAGTCATCAGCGCGCGCTCTGAGAATACGCGGCGTGAAGCTGTCGAGGTCCTCGAATAGCGAGACATACAGGAAGCCGTCGAGGCCGAGCTTCGTCCGCGCACCGAAGCTGTTGGCCGGCATGGGCCGGGTACGCGAGACCTGACGAGTGCGGAGATCGACCTGTGCGATAGCGCCGGGCGTTCGCAGCGAAAATGGAAACGAAGCGAAGTTCGCATCCCCTATCCCGCTGACGTAGGCCACCTCGCCGAGCACCAACGCACTTCCGTCCGATCCACGCACTCCGACAAGCGTGATCGTATCGCGGACGCTGCCGACGTCGGGAATCCGGATGAGTCGCATGTCTCCCTGCACGGCGAAATCCACACGGCAATTCGCATTCGCATCGACCACCCACGTGGCGTTGTCGAACCGAAACATGTCGATGGGACAGACGCCGGCATTCCCAATCGTCAGCTGCGACGACACACCGTTGGCGAGGGTGACCATGGCGATGGCTGACGCATCCCGAAGCGCGACCGCGACGCGGGTTGCCCCGTTATTTCCGGGAAAAAGGCGCGCCTTGCCGGGATTGCTTCGTGCCGGCAACTGGACGCGTCGCACCGAGGACGTTCGGACATCGGCGATGTACAGAAGATCACCGGCTCCCCTGCTGGAAACGGCGAGCAACGTATCGCGTTCGAGCGTGAACCCACCGGCATCGAACTCGGTTGTCGGTCCGAGCACGAGCTTGGTGCTGGCCGATCCCGTATCGCCGAGAAAGGTATAGCCCGGCTGAATGAATCCGTCGAGGATTACAATACCTCGCGGCGGCTGTGGAGCGGTGTCGACGATCTGATCGGCGCCACAGGCACCGATGAACGGCAGCGCCAGCAGAGCAGCAGCAGCGGGAAGTGTGGTACGGACGAGCCGGGAGATCATGGTGGTGAGTGCCGGAGTGTAAACGCGATCGCCCAGCTGCGGCCGGGCGAGGGAAACCCGCGGACGGACTGCCACGCGACGTTGGTAACGTTCTCCACGGCGAATGTCACCAGCGCATCGAAGCGTTGCCACGGGAGCTGCTGCGCGAGCGAAAGATCGAGAAGGGCGACCTGCGGCAATTCGAACGCCGGATTACGAGGACCGGCGGTGAACGGGCGTTGCCCCATCGCGCGCAGCAACGCCGTTCCCACGCGAGCGCCGTGCTCCAGACGCACCTGCCCGCCGCCTGCGACGCGTGGCACATACGGCGTGGGGATGAGCAAGTCTCCGCTGACGAGCGTACTGCGATACGCCGTCACCCAACTGGAAAGCGCGAACGACGAGCGCGCATCACGCGCATGTCGAAGCTCCGCGCGCCCCTCGGCACCACGCAGGCGTTCGACACCGACGTTTGCGGGACTGAAGCCGAAATTTCCGGGAAACCACACGATCGCATCGCGCGTGTTGCGGGCCACGAGGGATGCCTCACTCGAAGCGGTCCACCGCCCCGCGCCGACCTGCGTACGCGCCCCCGCACTGGCATCAAGTGTTACACGCTCGGGCGCGAGCGTGCGCACGAACAGACGTTGCGGCGACGAGAAGTACAGGTCGTACAGGGTGGGCACGCGGACCGCCTGCGCGACGCGTCCGGTGAGCGTCACGGCGCTCGCTTCCCGCCGCGCGAACACGCGGTGCTCGCCGGCAAGCGAGAAGGTGGGCAGCGCCCCCTGCCCCTCGATCACATCCAGACGCAGGCCGGCATTGAGCTGCGTGCGCGCGCCTCCTCTCGGCCGGCCGTTGGTCTTTGACGCCCAGCTTCGGTCGGCCGCAAGAAAGCTGCGCCAGCGTGATTGCGCGACGCCGCCTGTCCCGCGCAGCTGATCGGCGCCACCGCCGACGCGCCACGCCACGTGGCGGGCGGCCCCGCGCCACTCCAGATCAGCGGCCGACGCACGGGCGCGGGCATCGAGCGCGGGCCGCACGGGGTCCCTGTATTCGAGCGCAAACCAGCGAGCCCCCGCCAGCAGTTGCGTGCCGCGCAGCGCGAACTGCGTGCGCACGAGCAGTCGATCGGTGCGGGCGCGGTCGGCATCGAAAGCACGCACGTTGGCAGCGCCGACCATGCCGCGCGTCCCGGTAGAGCCGAGGAGGGCGAATTGCGCACGCGCCCCGAGTACCCCCGCCGACAGCGACAGCCTTTGTTCGTCGTTGTTGACGCGTACCTCCCGTTGCGACTCGGCGCCAGCGTCGTTGACGAAGCCATAATCGTTGTCGGCGTCACGCCAGGCGGCGCTGGCGTGCCACACGGTGCCGGCGGTCGCGCCACCCCAGGCGGCCTCAAGTTGCCGCTGGCCAAATGCTCCCAATCGCGTACTGATAACGCGCTGGCGTCCGGTGGTAAGGGCGAGTACGCCTCCGCTTGCCCCCGATCCCGTCGCCACGGGATCGGCGCCGAGTTGCACGGTGACGGAGCGGACACTGGCGAGCGGCACATCGGACACATCGGCGATTCCCGTTGCCGGATCGTTGAGCGGCAAACCATCGAGCGTGATGGCCACTTGCTCTCGACGCGAACCGCGCAGCGACAGGCCCGTTTCGCCGCGCGCCGAGCGCAGGCTGACGTACGGAAGCATCGCAATCATGCCGTTCACCGTGCCGGCGCCGGCCGCCCGTGCGTCGCTGACGTCGAGCGACTGCGTGGTCCGGCCGATCGTTGTTGCGTCGTCGTTCCGACGGGCGGTCACGATACGCGTTTCGAGCGACCACGTGGTGCCCGGCGGCGCTGACAGCGCGACGAGCGACACCACGAGCGTGTCGCGTGACGCATCGACAGGCCTTTCGCGCCGCGTCACGATCTGCGGCCTGTACCCAAGCCGCGCAACCGTGACATGATCCCCATGACGCAGCGAGGTCAGGGGCCCGCAGGCCTCGACGAGCAGCTGCCGGTCTCGTGCGATCGCCACGGGGTCACTCACATAGCTGACGTGCGCGCCGGTCAGTGGTGCACCGGTCGCGGCGTCCTGTACACAGAGCACCGGTGTCTGGTGGAGAGCGCCCACGTCGAACAACGCGCTCACCATCGTACCCCACAGCAGCGTCATCATCGCGCGCGTCCCCGCCCGCGCAGCGGTAGCAGCGCCAGCGCACCGACGGCGGGATCGCGAGTGACCACGAGCGGCCACTCGTAAACGCGTTCGAGAATTTCGCCGCGCATCACGTCGTTTACCGTACCCGCAGCGGCGACCGAACCGTGATGCAGGAGGACGATGTGCGACGCGAAGCGCGCCACCAGATTCAATTGATGACTGACGAGCAGAACGGTGTGCCCTTCACGAGCGAGTTCATCGAGCAATTCGAATACGGCCATTTCATGGGCAATGTCGAGGAAAGTGGTCGGTTCATCGAGTACGAGGACGCGAGTGGACTGGGCCAGCGCGCGGGCGATCCGCACCCGCTGCCATTCGCCGCCGGAAAGCGTATCGGTGCGACGTGACAGGGCGCTGCGCACACCGGCCTTGTCCAAGGCCCGGGCGATCGCCTCCTGATCCTCGGCGCTCGGCCCACCGAAGGCGCCTCGGCGCGCGTGTCGCCCGAGTGCCACGAACTCGCTCACGCGCAGTGGCATGGTCGGCTCTTCGCGCTGCGGCACCACAGCCACCTGTTTCGCGAGTTCTCGTACGTCCCATCGCGCGAGATCGGATCCGCCCAGCGTGATGGTACCGTGCAGCATTGGCACGCGGCGGAGCAAGGTGCGCACCAGGCTGCTCTTGCCACTGCCGTTGGGTCCGACCACTGCGGTGATCATCCCGTTCCCGGCGCTCACCGTGACGGACTGGAGCGCCGGAGCCGACTGCCCGGCATAACGAACCGACACGGCATGGAAGTGGAGGTCACCCGGATGTGTGGGGGTGGCGGTAGCGCTCATGCGGCAAGCCGTCGCAGTCGGAACAGAAAGAACGGCACACCCACGAGTGCCGTCACGGCACCGAGCGGCAGGTCGGCGGGCGCGCGCAACGTACGGGCCGCGAGGTCGGCGGCTACGAGCAGGATCGCGCCGTAAAGCGCAGACATGAGGAGCATGCTGCGATGACGGCGCGCGCCGAGTGCGCGAGCGAGATTGGGCACAACGAGTCCGACGAACCCGATGAGTCCCGCCGCGGCAACCGTGGCTGCGGCCAGCCACGACGCGACCAGAAAAATACGACGCGCCGCGCGATCCACATCCACACCGAGGGCCGCAGCCGGTTCGTCACCGAGCGCCAGCACGTCGAGTTCGCGCGCGCGCCACACCAGCGCGCCACCGAGCACCAGCAGCGCCGCAAGCGAGCGGGCAACGGCGGGCCACGTGGCGTCCGCCACCGATCCCATCATCCACCACAGCGCGCCGCGCAGTCGCTCAGGAGGCGCATCAGCAAGCGCGACGAGAATGGCCGCGTTGGCAAAGGCCCCGACCACCACGCCCGCCATGAGCAGCAGCCGCGTATCGCCACTCCCACCGACTACACGCGCGATGGCGGTCACGAGCAGCGTGGCAACGGCCGCACCGACGAAGGCACATACCGTGACCAGCACCGGCGCCGTGATGCCGATGGCCATCGCGATCACGGCGCCGACGGCTGCCCCCCCGGACACCCCGAGCAGATACGGCTCCGCCAGCGGATTGCGCAACGTGCCCTGGAGCGCTCCACCACTCACGGCGAGCGCGGCGCCCACGACAGCGGCGAGCAGCACCCGCGGGGCGCGAAGATCCTGTACGATCGACACGGTGGTTGCGTCACCCATGCCGCGAATCGCGCGCACCACGTCAGTGAGCGGGATCGACACCGCTCCAACCGCCATCGCGACCATGAGCGCCAGTGGCAGCAGCAACAACCCTACCAGCCACGCGGTACGTTCGGAGGGATCGCGCGGAGCGACCATCAGGACCGAATTGCTCACCGCAGCTCCGACGCGAGCTGCGGATGCAGTTGCCGCGCGAGGTGCACCGCCGCCATGCCGAGAACCACGGACGGCCTGCCGGTGAGCGCCACAGAATCGATGATGAATCGCTTCTCGCGGACGGCGGTGATGCTCCGCCAGGCTGCATTCGACGCGAGCTCTCCGGCGCGCGCGGACGACGTCACCACGTACTCGGGGGCACGACGCGCGATCTCTTCGATCGACACCGGGGGCGACGGTGCAGACATGTCGTGAAAGACATTGGTTGCTCCGGCGATGGTCAGCAGTTCGTCCATGTAGCTGCCCGCGCCGATCACCAGCACGGGCGATTCCCAGACGGGCCACACCACTCGCGTCGGCGCAGACGCGCGTCGTGCAGCTTCGGTGAGCAGGCGCACCCGTTCGAGGGTGGCGTGCACCGTGTCACTGACCGTGCGCGCCCGCGCTTCGGCGCCGAGCGCGACTCCGATGTGCCGGACGAGTCGATGGAAGTCTTCGATGTGATCGACCCGCATGGCGATGGTGCGCACACCCGCGTTCTCCAACGTCATCGCGGCGGCGCGGTTATCCGCCGTGGCGTACAAGAGCACGAGCGTCGGCCGCGCGGCGAGGACCGCTTCCACGTTCGGGCGAATGCCGTCGCCCAACGCAGGCACCCGTGCCGCCTCGGCGGGGAATTCGTCCCAACGGGACCGCCCGACCAGCAGCGAGTCCGCACCGATCGCGAACACCACTTCCGTCGCGGCGGGGTTGAGTGACACGACGCGGGTGGCAAATCGCGCGTCGGTTGGGAGCGGCGCACCGAAATCGTCGGTGTCGGCAGGCGCGGGGCGCGCCGCGGCGTCACTGCTGGTGGTAGCGCTGTCGGCAGGCGGGTGATCCGCACGCGTGCAGGCGATGCTGACCAGCATCGTCAGACAGCACCCGTTGATGCGAATAGCCGAACGGCGCAAAAAAAACAAACGGGCGTCCTCTGAATGGAGGAGACGCCCGAGCACGCGCAATATCGAGCACGACTGTGCGACATCACGTGGCGCGAGCCCCCCCTCGAGGGTCGTGTCCGATACGTGAGCGTGGGTCGTCTCCTGGCTCCGGGCTGCACCGCTCGCCTTCCCGATCATTGCAGATCAGTGGCTATCTGAGCGATGCATCTGTCACACGATAGTGTGTGCGTACGTGCCCGTTACAGTGGCGGGGCCGCGCCGGTGTTGCACCGGCTTCCGTGTCCCGCGCTCGGTCATCAGTTGTCGTTACGCACGATGCGCAACGGGGATAAGTTATCTCACCACGGTCGGCTCGGCAAGCGCATCAGCAAGCGCGTCCCTCAGCTCGGCGCGCCGGGCCTCGTAAGCTTTCTGCACCGCGTCGGTCGGCAACGCCTGTTTCGCATAGAGGGCATCCAGCGCCGCGATCTCCTGCGCGAGCCGCTCAGGCAGTGGTGCCGACGATTCGCGCGGACGCAACGACGGCGGTTCGCCAGTGCCGCGGCGACGGCCGGCGCGACGCTGCACGGAGCGTGTGAGCCCCAGCATCATGAGGAAGCCGATCGCGGCCAGCAATCCGGCGATGTACAGATTGCGGCCCGGGGTGTCGGTGGACGGCAGTTCCACAATTACCCGGGTATCCGCGCGCACATCCTGCGCCAGAAAGCGCCGGAATACGCGTCCCTCCAGCGTGACCGGAGCGACTGCCGCGAAGCCCTTCCCCGTGATGCTCCCCTGCGACTCTTCGAGCAAGACCTCGAACACCACGGCACCCTGCTCGGTGGTGAACGCGAGCGGAAAGGCACTGGTGGGCATTTTGTAGGAGAACGACAGCTGCTTGAGCCCTGGGGCGATCGGAGCAAACACCGAGACACGCCCATTCGACGCGGTGAACGCATCGGGAGAAATCTCGCCTTCTCCGACACGCGCGTCGCGAGCGGCGGCGGGAATGGTCATACTCCACGTAGGCGGCGAGGTCGCGGAATCGCCGGTGACGAGGGTGCGCAGGCTATCGTTCGAGAGCTCGAACACCTCGACGACGGTGCGCGTGTCGGTACTGTCCGCCTTACTGACGATCAGGTGCCGTCCCTTCACCGCCAGAGGGAAGGTCACGGAAGTGGTGTCGAACACCGTGATCTCGGCGGCGTCTCCGGAGACCTGCGCCTCGCGCAGCGGTGACGTGAAATATGCAATGCCCCCCCAGGTGGTGGAGGCGAAATAGATCGCGTCCGGCGCGCCGAACGCTGCGAAGCGCAGTCGATAGCGCCCTCGGGCATCGGTGCGCACGGAATCGATGGGTCCCGCGCTGTCGCGCCCCACTCGGTGGAGCGTGACCCATTGATTGGCCGCGCCGCCCATTCCTGTCGAATCGCCCTGCTCACCCATCGGACGCCGGACGCGCCCCTCGACCGAGCGGGGGGCGCTTTGCGCCGGCAAGACGGTCGCAGTGCACGCGATCAGGACAGCTGCGTACCACGCACGAAACACGATCAGCCCGGCGTAAGGGTCATGGAGAAAACTTGCCGAAATCTTCGGGACGGAGATTCTCAAGATAGACCTTGAGCTGCTCCGCCGAGAGCTCTTCCGAAACCGTGCCCAGGGGGAACATCCCGTTGTCGTCCTCGTCGTCAATGTCGTCTTCGGCTTCGACGGCGAGCAGGAGTGCATCGGGGGCGAAGATCGGCGCATCGAGGCGAAGGGCAATGGCGATGCTGTCGGACGGCCGGGCGTCGAAATGCACCATGCCCTGCGGCCCTTCGATCTGCATCTCCGCATAGTAGGTGCTTTTTTGAACGCGGGTGATGGCGACCCGCCGTAGAGTACCCCCCAACCCCACAATGAGCGCTTTGCAGAGATCGTGAGTGAGCGGGCGTTCGCGCTTTACGTCATTCATCTGCATCACGATCGATTCCGCCTCGGGCTGCCCGATCCAGATCGGCAGCAAGCGCCGACCCTCGCGCTCCCGCAGGATCACGACGTACGAATTGGTTGCGCTGTCAAGCCCGAGGCGGGCTACGGTCACTTCCACCATCGTTCCATCTCCGGGTGTCGGTGACTTGGCCGCCCACTCTGCTTACGCGCAGGGTGGGCGACAGGTCGAGGTCACCGGATCGCGCGCTTGAGAGCGGAAACGCGATCGGTGCGTTCCCACGTGAAAAACGTTCGGGAGGCCTTGCCGCGTCCTACGGTTTCCGGCTGACGTCCGAAGTGTCCGTACGCCGCAGTGGCCGTGTAGATGGGCTTACACAACTCCAGATCGCGGGTGATGCCACGCGGCGTGAGATCGAACACGTCCATGACGGCGGCTTCGATCACCCGGTCGGGCACGGCACCGGTCCCGAACGTCTGTACATACACCGACACCGGCTCAACGACGCCGATGGCATAGGCCACCTGGACTTCACAACGGCTGGCGAGTTTGGCCGCCACGATATTCTTGGCCACCCATCGCGCGGCGTAGCAAGCGGACCGGTCCACCTTGGAGGGGTCCTTGCCACTGAAGGCGCCACCACCGTGCCGTCCCATTCCACCGTAAGTGTCCACGATGATCTTGCGCCCGGTGAGGCCGGCATCGCCCTGTGGACCACCGATCACGAAACGCCCGGTGGGATTGATGTGCGTTTTGAGCTTGCGGGGCGCGTACTCCTCGGGGATGCAGTGCATGATGACGTCGTCGAGCACCGCCCGACGTAACCGGGTGTTCGACACCCGCTCATCGTGCTGTGTGGAGATCACCACGGTGTCAACCGCGATCGGACGATCCCCTTCGTACACCACGCTCACCTGCGCCTTGCCGTCCGGACGCAGCCACGGCAACGTCCCGTCCTTGCGCAATACCGAAAGCCGGTGCGTGAGCGCGTGCGCCAGCTGAATCGGCAGCGGCATGAGTTCCGGTGTTTCGTCGGTCGCGTAGCCGAACATCATTCCCTGGTCGCCGGCGCCGCCCGTATCCACTCCCTGCGCGATATCGACCGACTGGCGATCGATGGTGCTCATCACGGCGCACGTCTGGGAGTCGAAGCCGTAGGCGGCGTCGTTGTACCCGATGGCCGCAATGGTACTCCGCACGATGTCGGGGAGATGCACATACGCCGAGGTGGTGATCTCCCCGGCAATCACGGCGAGCCCGGTGGTCACGAGCGTCTCGCAGGCCACGCGCGCGCCGGGATCTTTCGTGAAAATGGCATCGAGTACGGCGTCGGAGATCTGGTCGGCGACTTTGTCCGGATGCCCTTCGGTAACCGATTCCGACGTGAACAGGTGACGATCAGCCACTCAGCGCTCGCTGGTTTGGGAATGTTCAGACGACAGACGGGGGGAGAGGCGACGAAAGCCACCGCATAACCTCCCACAGTAGTTTGCTACGGGAAAGCGGGCAACTGGCTCGTCCCGTCGTTCGCCCGACTGAGTTCGACGCGCAGACGGCGCCGCAGCAGCGTTTCCACCTCGCGCGCCGTTCCCGCCGACAATGCTGCCTGCGCGGCTTCCACGGCGGCCGAGAGTCGCACCCCGCGAATGACGCGCTTTACGTCGGGCACCGCCCGCGGGGAGACGCTGAGCTGCCGGATGCCAAGCCCCATCATCACGAAGACGGCCAACGGCTGCGACCCCATCTCGCCACAGACACAGACATCAATGCCGTGTAGCGCACCGGTCGCCTGCACCTGGGCGATGAGCCGCAACACCGCCGGATGCAACGGCGTGAAACGCGGCGCGAGATTGGCGTTGCCGCGATCGACCGCCAGCGTGTACTGCACGAGGTCGTTCGAGCCAATGCTGAAGAAATCGACGTCGCGGACCAGCGTGTCGCTGGAGACGGCGGCGGCCGGCGTCTCCACCATCACCCCGAGGGGCACTTCTTCGCGAAAGGGCACCCGGCGTTCCTTGAGCTCCGCCACGGCATCCTGGATGAGCTGTCGCGTCTCGCGCACTTCGTCGACCGTGACGACAAGGGGCAGCATGATGCGCAGGTCGCCGTGCACGGCCGCGCGCAGCAACGCGCGCAGCTGCACCTTGAACAGCTCACTCTCGTCGAGACACATGCGAATGGCGCGCCATCCGAGAAACGGATTGGCTTCGGCGGGGAATCCGCCCATGGGGAGCTTGTCGCCGCCGATATCGAAGGTGCGGATGATGACCGGCTTGCCGCCGAACGCCTGCACGATCCGCCGGTAGGCGCGGTACTGCTCGTCTTCGTCAGGCATCGCGGCGCGCCCCACCACCAGAAACTCGGTGCGCATCAGACCGACGCCTTCCGCGCCGCTCGCCGCCGCGAGTTCAGATTCCTCGGGGATATCCACGTTTGCGCGGATGGTCATGCGCACGCCGTCTTTGGTGACGGGTTCGCTGAGCGCGAGTTCCCGCCGCTCGTCGGCGCGTCCGGCCTCGTCGGCGACCCGCTGCTGCGCCTCGTCGATCTCGTGCTCGGACGGCGCAATGACCAGCGTGCCTTCTGCGCCGTCAAAGATCGCGCGTTCGCCGCCAGTGAGATACGACAGGGCGTTGCGCAAGCCTACAATCGCCGGCAGCCCGAGCGAGCGCGCGAGAATCGCCACGTGCGCCGTCGTGGTCCCCTCCTCGGTCACGATCGCGGCGATGCACTCCCGATCGAGCTGCATCGTGAGTGAAGGCGTCAGATCATGCGTGACCAGAATGGCGTTGGCGCCTCGGGGTACATCTACCGGATCATGATCCGGCAGATCCATGAGGATCGACAGAACGCGAATGTGCACGTCGGTCAGATCACCGACCTTTTCGCGCAGCATCGGGGCGCTGTGACGGGCAAAGTGGCGGCGCCACTCGAGCAGCACCACGTCAAAGGCTTTTTCGGCGCCGAGGTTCTGGCGGACCAGCGACTCGACGCTGGTGATCAGCTCCTGATCGGACAACATCGAAAGCTGGACGTCAAAAATGGCCGCTTCGTCCGCCCCGGCATGCACCTCGGCGCGGGCGCGCAGTGCCCGCAGACGCTCGCGCGCCCGGTCGATGGCAGCATGGAAGCGCACGATCTCTTCGCCGATCTGTTCGTCGTCAATCAGGCGTTGCCGGACTTCGGGCACCTCCCATCGCAGGAGATGCACCGGACCCACGACAATGCCCGGCGATGCCGGAATGCCGCGGAGGACTGACTGCACTAACTCTCTCCGAACCGCGAGGCGACGAGACCGGACAGCGCCTCGAGGGCATCGTCCGCGTCAGGGCCGGTAGCGCGCAGGGTGATCGTGGCGCCGAATTCGGCCGCGAGCATCATCACGCCCATGATGCTCTTTCCGTTGACTTCGAGATCGTCACGGCGAATGGTGATATCGCTCGAGAAACGGGACGCCGCTTTGACCATCTCGGCGGCCGGACGCGCATGCAAGCCATGCTTGTTCACGATTTTGACGGATCGTTCAACCATTAACGCATCACCGAGTAAAGGACGAAAGCCGCAAGCAGCAGCAGCGCCACGCGCCAGCCATCGGCGCGGCCCTGCAGTCGCACGAGGAGCGCAGCGAGCACCGGTGTCGCAATCGCCACACCGATCGGGATAGTGGTGAGCGGGTGGACGTTGCCCATGGCGCGGTGAACGGCCAACGGCAGCGCCAGCCCACCCAACACGGCGGAGGCTCTTCCAATGTAGCGAGGACCGTGTTGAAGCACCGGATGGCCGAGCGCCGCGGCCACCTGCAGACCGTAGCGCCAACCGGCTCGCAGCGCCCAGTGACGCAGGGCGATATGGCCGGCATTGTAGAGTAGCAGGAAGCCTGCGGCGACCCCCAGCGGCGCATACCCGAACCCGAACAGGAGCAGCGCGACGAGGGAGCAGGCGGGAAGCCACGCGGCCCAGACGAGGCGATCCCCGATGCTCCCGAGGGGACCGCAGAGGGCGGTTCGGAACCGTTCGAGGCGCGCGGGCGTCACCTGTTCAAGCTCGGCCCTCGCCAAGGCGCCGACGGCGAGCCCCGACAGGTACGGATGGGAGTTGAAGTAAGCGCATTGACGGGCGAGGGCGGCGCGATACGCCGGTGAGTCCGGGCCACCCGGAAGCGTGCGGAGGGCAGGCTCAACGGCGAAACCGATGCCGTTGCCGATCAGAATCTCGTAATTCCACGAGCCTTGTACGGCGAGGCAGCGCACAAACATCGAGGCCTGCAAGGCGGTACCGAGCGGCGGAATCGCGGCGATCGGCGGGGTGTCCGTCGGATCAGGCACGCAGCACCACCAGGAGCGTGCCCACGGCCAGTGAAAGCAGAAAGAGACGTCTGGTGCCGCTGATAGCGTGAAAGTCCTTCCAGACGGCGGCGGCGGCCACGGCAGCGACGCAGGTGATCACGACCGCCCGCGACAGGTGCTCAGGGACGCTCCAGTGCGCGTTGGCATAGTACGCCGCCACGGTGCCCAGCACGGAGAACAGGGCTCCGACGGCCGCGCCGCGCACCAGATCAAGCGTCATGCCGAACAGCTGCAGCCCCACCACGGTGTGACGGCTTCCGGCGGCCAGCTGCGGCATGCGAGGACGCGCGAAGGAGGCAATGAGACGCCGGTGACGCACCATCGACCATCCCCCGGTCCACGCGGCGGCGATCCCCACCACCACGGCGACCGTGAAGGCACCGACGGGGGGCAACGTGCCACCCGACGCCCCCACCGCCGCGACCGCTCCGGCGGCTACGGAGGCGCTCCCCCATTCCGGATACCGCGAGGCACCTACCGGCAACGCCTCCAGCGCGAGGCACTCCAGCGCGGCACCGCACACGAGCCCCGCGACGGGAGCGCCCATGAACGCGCCGCCAAGCGTCGCCGCAACGATCGGTCGCGAGATCATCGCCTGCGGAAAGCTGACGACGTCGAGTCCGACCACGCCCGCGAGCAGCGCCAGCGGGACGCCGTCGGTGAACCAGGCTTCTGGCATCATCGGCGGCGCGTCAATTCGTCGGCGCCGACGTCAGCAGCTCGTGGAGCGGCACGGCGCGCGCGCCGGGGACGTCCTGCGCCGTGACATCGACGCCGCGGCTCGCGATCTCGCGCAAGGCCTGCTCTTCCTCTCCGGCGAGAAACACATATCGCAGACGCGCGGTCCGCCCTGCCGCGTGGTGCACCCCGCCAATATTCACGGACGTAATCGTGCCGGACGCGGCGGCGACCAGTCGCCCCATGGTCGCGATATCACCTACCAGCACAATGCCGGTGCGCGGGTCACGCTGGTACGCCGGCAGCGCGGAGGCCGCTTCACTCACCGTAAGAAAATAGACGGCCATTTCGGGTGGCACCCCCATGCGATACAGCTCCTGCTCCCACTCGCTGGAGGCCACCTGATCATCCACCAGCACGATGAACCGCAGCTCGAGCGGCTGTCCCCACCCCACGACGACCTGGCCATGAATCAGCCGATCGTCCACCCGATACAGCGCAATCGACATGTCGTCAGCTGCCGTGAACGGCCATGGACGCCCGGCCGCATTCGAGTGCGGCCCGCACGGCCGCTACGGGCTCCATCTCGTCTTTCATCGCGAAATCGAGCAACAGCGAGAGGTTGGCTCCCGTAACCAGGACAACGCCGGGGCGCGCGCGAATCATCCGGCGCACCGCCATTGTACAGCTGCCTGCCGGCAAGTCGGTGAAGATCACCCGCGCGCCGGTTTCGTCGAGGGCGCGCCCCAGCGTCTCCTGAATGTCGTCGAGGCACAGCCCCATGTTCGACACCGACAGGAAATGCGAGCCGCGTCCGGTGATCTGCTCGACCGCCGAGACGATACCGGTCGCAAAACTGCCGTGGCCAGCCACGATTGCCCGTACCACTACGGGTGCGCTCTCCGCACCAGCAGCCACACTCACCTCCATGGCATCCCTCCTGACGGCACTATTCATCATCCTCTTGCAGATAGCGCTGCACGTCCGCGCTGCGTCGCATGCGACCGATCAACCGTTCGTTAAAAGCTGTCGCGCTGTCATACCCGCGATAATATCGCAGGAGATGGTTCATGGCGATGACTTCGGCGATTACCGTGATGTTCTTGCCGGGATTGAGATGCACGGTGATGCGCGGAATCTCGACGCCGAGGATGTTGATCGTCTGCACGTCGAGGCCGGTGCGATCGACATGCGCGTTGGCATCCCACTCCTCCAGCACGACCATCACTTCCAGCCGCTTCTGCTGCCGCACGGCGTGAATGCCGAAGATGGCTGGGATATCGAGCAACCCGACGCCGCGGATCTCCATGAAATGGCGCTGCAGCTCATGACCGCGGCCGATGAGCACGTCGTTGCCTCGCCTCGAGACGAACACGAGGTCGTCGGCCACGAGTCGATGTCCACGCTCGACCAGGTCGAGCACGCATTCCGACTTGCCGATACCGCTTTTGCCGGTGAAGAACAGACCGACGCCGTAGATGTCCGCCAGTGATCCATGCAGCGTGGTGGTCGGCGCAAACTGTTCGGCCAGATACGGTTTGATGAGCCGGTAGAATTCCGCGGTCTTCAGACGCGAGCGGAAAAGTGCCACCCCTGCGGCCTCGGCCTTCTGCAAAAGCGACGGCGGAGGATCGAGCGCTTTGGTCACGAACGCGCACGGGAGCGGAAAGCCGAAAAACTGGTCGAGATTATGCGCGCACTGTGTCTCATCGAGCGAGCGCAGATAGGTGATCTCGGTTTCGCCGAGCACCTGAATGCGCTGATAGGGAAACCGATTTACGTACCCCGCGAGGACGAGCCCCGGGCTCGACGCCTCGGGGCTCGTGATCTCGCGATCCAGGCCGGTTGCCGGGCCGAGCAGCTCCAGTTCGAGCGGATCCTTCATGCGCTCGAAGAGCATGCCGACCGTGAGGCGTTGGGTCACCCGGATCGTTCCCCGCTCTGAGGGACACGTTTGGAGCGACGCACGCGGGCCACCTGCGCCTCGAGTCGGTGCACCGCAGCGGCGAGCGCGGGGGCAAAGGTACGCGCGTTGGCGTGGGCGAAGAATTCCCCGTGGCGATGACCGCGCAATACGATCTCGACGCGGCGGGTCGGACCGTCCCCGACAAAGCGCACGATTGCGTTGGCCACATGTTTCAGACGCGCCGCAATGCGGCGGGTCGCGGTCTCGGCCTGTTCGCGAAGCGAATCAGGGACGTCGGCATGGTGCGCGTGCAGGATGATATCCATCAGCGACCTTCCTCCCTTCCCACCACCTCGCGGAGGTGGGTTTCGGTCTCGGTAGCGGCGCGTTCCCAGGTGAATCCTTCTGCGAAGCGTCGCGCGGCGATCCCCAGTCGTTCGACGAGCGCGCGCTCGCCGCTGAGGTATCGCATCGAAGCAGCCATCGCAGCGATATCGCCGTGCGGAACGAGATACCCGGTCTCGCCATGCCGCACGGACTCACGGATACCCGGGGAATGCGATGCGATCACCGGTGTCCCGCTTGCCGCTGCCTCGAGATTCGTGATACCCCAGCCCTCCTTTGGAGATGCGAATAGCGTGGCCCATGCCCGTCGAAGCAGAGCACACTTCTCAGTCTCATCGATACGCCCTGAAAACCGTACCCGTTCGGCCACCCGAAGTGTTCCAGCGAGCGCTTCCAGTTCGCCACGAAACTCGCCGGCTCCCGCTATCTCCAGTGTAGCATCCGGGACATCACATTGTGCGAACGCCCGAAGCACCAGATCGACCCCTTTGTACTTCTTGAGGCGGCCAAGGTAAGCAAAACTGGGACGAGGGGAGCGAAGCGAGGGATCAGGAGTATAGGCCGTCGTATCGATCCCTGGAAAGATCACGCGGATCCGATCGCGACCAACCCCACGGCGCACCAGATCGTCCCGTGTGCTCTCGCTGATCGCCTCGAATGCGCAACGGCGATACACCAGCGGTAGCGGCCTTTCGGACATCCACACGGTGGCGGCTAAGGGCACAGACAGCTCCTGGAACGCCGTGCCGCCGAACAGATGCGGGACGAGCGCGACGATCGGCGGCGCATCCCACAGGGGCGTGAACAGTGGCACCTTGTTGATGTCCTCCACGAGCACATCGACGCCCCGCCCACGCAGTTCGCGATGCCAGTACGCCCGCACCTTGAGCGGGAACGATGCGCGCGTACCGACGCGATGCACCTCGATGCCATCGAGGGTCGCGCGGGGTGGACAGCCCGGCCAGCCACCGCACAACAGCACGACCTCGTGGCCGCGGGCTGCGAGTCGTCCGAAAATCTCATGCAGATGAATTTCTGCGCCGCCCGCGAGTGGGTTCTCCCGGCACTGCCAATTCACCACCACCACGCGCAACGGTTTGCCCCCGCCGACGGCGCCACTGCTCACAGACGCCCGATGCGGCGAGCGTACGCGTCGAGCACACCGTTTACGAAGCGTGCGCTGCGGGTGGTGCCATACCGCTCCGCCAGACGCACCGCTTCCTGAAGCACGACGCGCACGGGCGTTTCGTCGCGCGCCAGCTCTGCTGCGGCAAGACGGAGCACGCTACGCTCGATGGCGCCAAGCCGATCGAGTCGCCAGTTGGCCGTGACTTCCGATAGCGCAAGATCCAGCTCGGCCGCACGATCCGCTACCGTCGCAATGAGCCGTGAGGCGAACTCGCGTTCGGCGGGCTCCACGGCGAGATCATCGAACACATGCGTGGCGATGCGCCGCAACTTCGTGAAGTCGCGCAGATCGGCGGCGTACAGCGCCTGCAGGGCGCGTGCGCGTCCGCGCGTTTCGAGGCGCTCCCCCTGACGGGGTTGACGATCCCCCCGGCGCTTGCGGCCGCGCACCGGGGCGACCGGCTCCTGCAACGGGCTGTCCCGGAATCCATCGTCGCGCAGATCCGGCATCACGCGTCCCCGTCGTGCTCAAAGGCGTCGGCCGGCATCACGCGATCAAACAAGTCCAGCATTTCGAGTGCCGCCAGTGCGGCGTCTGCCCCCTTGTTGCCATGCGCGCCACCCGCGCGCGCCTCAGCCTGTTCGAGGGTATCGGTGGTGAGTAAGCCCAGTGAGACCGGTACTTCGAAGTCACGCGATGCTTCCATCAGGCCACGCGCCGTCTCACCAGCGACAATATCGAAGTGCGGGGTCTCGCCGCGAATGACGGCACCCACCGCCACGGCCGCTTCGTACCGTTCGGTGGACAGGGCGCGCCGCACCGCGACGGTGAGCTCCCACGCACCGGGCACCCACAACACATCGATATCCTCGAAGCGCACGCCGCGTTCGACCATCGCACTCACCGCGCCTTCGGCGAGCGGCATCGTGACGCCTTCGTTGAAGCGGCTGACGACGACGACGATACGTCGTCCCTCGCCGCGGGGACTTCCGTTGAACTCAGCCATTATGTGGCGACTCAGATTGCGAAAAGGTGACCGAGCTTCGTGCGCTTGGTTTCCAGATACGTCGCGTTTTCGTCGGTCGGCGGTGCTTCGAGGCGAACGCGATCCTTCAGCACCAAGCCGTAGCCGTCGAGACCCACGAGCTTGCGGGGATTGTTGGTGAGGACGCGGATGGAACGGACGCCGAGATCGAGCAGAATCTGTGCGCCGATGCCGTAGTTGCGCAGATCGGCTTTGAAGCCCAGCTGCTCGTTGGCTTCGACGGTATCGGCGCCACGATCCTGAAGCTCGTACGCCTTGAGCTTGTTCAGCAGGCCAATGCCGCGCCCTTCCTGGTCGAGATAGACGATGGCGCCGCGCCCTTCCGCCTGAATCATGCGCATCGCTGTCTCCAGCTGCCAGCCGCAGTCGCAACGGCGTGAATGGAAGACATCGCCGGTGAGGCATTTGGAGTGCATGCGGACCAGCACGTTCTCGCCATTCTCGACCTCGCCGAACGCCAATCCGAGATGTTCGCGCGAATCCACATCGTTACTATAGCCCACGATGCGCCATTCGCCGAACTCCGTGGGCAGGCGCGCATCGGCCACGCGATGCACGAGACGCTCGGTTTTCAGCCGATAGGCGACGACCTGGGCGACGGTGATGAACGTGAGTGAATGTGCGCGCGCGAACGCTTCGAGCTCCGGACGTCTCGCGGTGGTCCCGTCGCGGTTGAGAATCTCGCAGATCACTCCTGCCGGGCGGAGTCCGGCGAGGCGCGCAAGGTCTACCGCCGCTTCCGTGTGCCCCACGCGCTGGAGCACGCCGCCGTCGCGGGCGCGCAGCGGATGGATGTGCCCCGGCACGCGAAGGTCGGCGCGACTGGAGGCGGCATTGACGGCGACCCGGATGGTGGTGGCGCGATCACTCGCGCTGATGCCGGTGGTCACACCGTACTTGGCGGCGGCATCGATGCTCACGGTGAAGGCGGTGTGCATCGCCTCGGTGTTCTCGTCCACCTGCATGTCGAGACCGAGGTGATCCGCCCAGGCATTTGCCAGTGCGAGGCAGATCATGCCCTTCGCGTCAAGCATGAAGTTGACCATTTCCGGCGTCACCAGTTCGGCGCCGCAAATGAGATCGCCTTCGTTCTCACGATCTTCGTCGTCGGCCACGACGACAAACTTGCCGGCCGCGATGTCGAGCAGTGCCTGCTCTACGGTACCGAACGTCTGATCCTGCTCCTGCTCTGCCATCACGGGTGCTCCCCTGGTATCGTACGCCATCACGCGGCCCCCGCCTGGCGGGCCAGCTGCGGCGCCAACAAGCGTTCGACATGCTTCGCGAGCACGTCGACCTCGACCTGCACTTCCGCACCGGCGACGAGTTCGCCGAGCGTCGTGTGCCGTCTCGTATACTCGATGATCGAGAGCTGGATGCCGTCGTCGTGCAACGCGTTCACGGTCAGACTGACACCGTTCACCGTCACTGATCCGTGCAGCACCATGAGATGGCGCATCGACCACGGCAGGATCAGGTCCACCAACCAGGCGTCATCCACCTGTTCGGTGTGCGCAACGGTCGCGAGTCCATCGACGTGCCCGAGCACGAGATGTCCCCCCAGACGATCACCCAACCGCATGGCGCGTTCGAGGTTCACGCGCGAGTTGCTGGCCCAATTGCCGATGGTCGTCCGCCCAAGCGTCGTCACAACGGCGGCCGCCGTGAACCAACCGGAGCCACCGGCATCCGTGCCATGCTCGCGCACAGTGAGACAGGCACCGTTTGCGGCGATACTTTCGCCGGCGGTGAGATCGGTGTAGCGGCAACGGATGCGCAATTCGCGTCCGGCCGGCGTGTCGGCGGCGTGGGTGATTGTCCCCACGTCGTCCACGAGCCCCGTGAACATCCTGACCTCAGTTTCCGGAAACAGCGTAAATGGTCATCAGATCGGCGCCGAGCGAGATTCGCTCGAGTACGTGCAGTCGGGGTGCCGACGACGCCTGACGGGAAGGCAACGCGGCAAAGGCCGACAAAGCTCCCGCCCCGAGGATGACCGGAGCCTGAAAGATAATCAGGTGGTCGACGAGACCGTCGGCCATGAAGGCCGACGCAATCGTGGCGCCACCCTCGACGACCAGATGTCGCACCCCGCGAAGCCGGAGCGCGGCCAGCGCCGAAGCCAGGTCGGGAGACGGCAGGATTCTGACGCCGGCTCCGGCGAGCGCCGACTCTGCGAGCGATGCAGAACCGTCCGTCACTGACAACACCGGGGTGTCATGGGCGGTTCGAACGAGCGCCGAATCGAGCGGCAATCTCGCGCGGCGGTCAAACACGATACGAAGCGGCGCAACACGAGGCGGTGGGACATCGCGTACCGTCAGCGCCGGATCGTCGGCGAGGACGGTGCCAATTCCCACGGCGATCGCATCGGCCTCCCGGCGGACAGCATGCACGGCGAGGCGGGCATGCTGTCCCGTCAGCCACCCTCTCGCGCGGGACGCATCTACCAGGGCCCCGTCGAGCGAGAGGGCGAGCTTGAGGGTAACGAAAGGGCGTTGCCCCTCCCCGGCTGCGAAAAAGAAAGGGGCATTTTGTCTGTGCGCCTCGTTCGCGAGGACGCCGCGCTCCACGATCACTCCGGCCGCTCGGAGGCGAGCGGCACCGCCAGCCGCATCGGGATCGGGGTCATCGGCCGCGTAAACAACGCGCGCCACGCCGGCCCCGATCAGGGCTTCAGTGCAAGGGCCGGTTTTACCGGTATGATTGCACGGCTCGAGGGAAACGTACGCAGTTCCGCCACGCGCCTGCTCACCCGCCTCGTGCAGGGCGGCCACTTCCGCATGCGCCTCGCCGTAGCGGGCATGCCATCCGTGACCAACGACCTCCCCGCAGCGCACGATCACCGCGCCAACCTTGGGATTCGGCGCGACCTGGCCCGCCCCTTTCTCGGCGAGTTCGAGTGCCAAACGCATGAAGCGCACGTCGTCGGAGTCGGGCTCCGACGCGTGCGCGCTCATGCTTCCGGCCAACGCCGGATCAGAATCGAAACGCGATTCCGACCGATCCGTACCGATACCCTTCATTTGCCCGACGATTGCCAAAGGTGTTGAGCGTCGACGTGACCTCGTCGCTTCCCGACCATCCATATTCGGCAACAATGCGCGCAATGACAAGGCTGAACGACGCATTCACGAACGCCGTGTTGCGTGTGACTTTCTGCCCGAGCGGCGTGGTGACACTCGCTCGCTGGTTCACGTTCAGCACATTTTCGTTGATAACGCCAAGCAGCGAGGAGGTGCCTTCGATCTCATCGCGACCCACCCCGGCGGCGAGGCCGAGAAAGACCAACCGCTTACTGGCCACGATGCGGAGCGAGTTCGTGGAGAGCGCCGTGTTCTGCAGCAGCAGCGAGTCGGACTCCGAGGCATACCCGATGTCCGTCGTGGGGAGCGTGCGTCGCATGAAGCTGACGCTCACGCCGGGAATAAGCGACGACTCCTGCAATGCCCCCACGCGCACACCATAACCGAAGCCGAAACCGCCACCCTGCGGAGTGACCTGAAAATCATCTTCATTAAGCGTCGGGAGGTACGTCACGCCAACGAGCAGGTCAACACCACCGACGTTGGTGAGTCCAAGAGGCACGCCCTTGAAGATGCCGATGGCACCGTCGAGCGACGGCACGGGAATCGGCGCCCGCTCACTGCCAAAATCGCTCGACACCGCATTGCCCGTGCTGATCTCCACGTCGTTGGCGGGAAGACCGCCGTCAACCGCACTGAGCCGAAGTGCGAAGGCCCGCTTGGGCCATCCCCCGAGCGTTCCGCCTTCGCCCAACACCGGGTTACCACCCGCCAGAGCGACGCCCACCTGCGGCACGATGAAGGAGAACAGATCCTGGGCTTTCCGGCAGGCATCCTGGCCGGTCGCCGCACCAGACGGGAGCGTAGTGGTCAGGGTGCACTGTGCCGATGACACGGTCGGCATGAAGACCATGCCTGCAGTCAACGCCGCCACGCTCGTCCTGAGGCGCGCGCGACGAAACGACGTGATGAACTGTCCCAAGCAAACTCCCTGTTCGGTGGTGACTGGCGTTTAAGTGTTAATCGGCTCGCTCGAACAGGATCTGCGGATCTCAGCCCGGAACGCCGTTAAGGCGAACCGTGCCCGAACCAGGGACCACGCGACCCATCTCCCACGCCTCGATACCACTAGACGCGGCGCGTGCAAGAATGTCACTCCGATCCTCCGGGGCAACGATGACCACCATGCCCACACCCATATTGAATGCGCGGAACATCTCGAGCGACGACACCGCGCCGGCGTCTGCCAACACGCGGAAAGTGGACGGCACAGTCCACGTGTCCGTGTCGACATCCGCATCGAGCGACTGCGGCAGCGCCCGATTGAGATTACCGGGCAATCCACCGCCAGTGATGTGCGCCATGGCGTGTATGCGCGAGAGCACGGGCGTGAGACACGCCAGATACGAGCGATGCACCCTGAGCATCACGTCGGCCACCGACGCACCTCCCGCGTCGGGAAACGCATCGTGTACATCAAGGTGCAACCGGTCGCGGATGATGCGACGCGCGAGCGAGTAGCCGTTGGTATGGAGCCCATCGCTGGCCAAGGCAATCAGCGCATCCCCGGCGCGCACGCGCGCACTGCCAAGCAGCAGCGCCTCTTCGACGATGCCCACGATGAATCCCGCGAGGTCGTAATCCGGGGGCGTGTACACTCCGGGCATTTCTGCGGTTTCTCCACCGATCAGCGCGCACCCATTCTCCCGGCATCCGGCCGCGACGCCGCTGACGACGCGCTCCACCACCATCGGCTCGAGCTTGCCAAACGCGACATAATCGAGAAAGAACATCGGGATCGCCCCCTGCACGAGAATATCGTTGGTGCAGTGGTTGACCAGGCAATGACCGATCGTGTCGTGCCGCTGTGACTCGATGGCCATTTTGATCTTCGTGCCGACGCCATCGGCACTGGAGACCAGGAGCGGAGCGTGGTACCCCTCGGGCACACGGAACATGCCACCAAAGCCGCCGAACGCACCGCGCGCGCCGGCGGTCATGGTAGACTGGACGAGTGCCGCCAGCCGGTGCTTCGCCTCCTCGGCGGCGTCGAGGTCCACGCCGGCCGAGCGGTAGTCGAGCGACGCCGGTACTGCGGATCGCGACCGGCCGCTCATTCGCCGATCTCGACGTCGAAGGCCACGAGTTGCCGGAACTCCTTGACGCGGCGATCGATGTCGTCGGTCGTGATTTCGAGCAGCCGTTGGTTCGAGAATTTCTCCACGGCGAACGAGCCCATCGCCGAACCAACCACCACGGCCCGCCGCATCGACTGCTCGCTGAGGTCTCCCGTAGCGGCAAGGTAGCCGATGAAGCCGCCTGCGAACGAATCGCCCGCCCCGGTCGGATCGAAAACCGACTCAAGCGGATACGCGGGCGCAAAGAAAATATTGTCGTTGTTGAACATGAATGCGCCGTGCTCGCCCTTCTTGATGAGGACGTGCCTGGGTCCACGATCGAGAATCCAGCGTGCGGCTTTCACCAGATTGGTGTGCTCCGTGAGCTGGCGCGCCTCGGAATCGTTGAGGGTGATGAGATCGACGTGACCGAGCAGTTCGATGAGCTCCGGACGGCGCGATTCAATCCAGAAATTCATGGTGTCGCACGCCACGAGTCGCGGCTTCTCCACCTGCTCGAGCACCTGCAGCTGCAGCCGCGGATCGATGTTCGCCAGAAAGACGAATGGGGACGTGCGAAACTGCTCGGGAATCTTCGGACGGAAGTTCGAAAAGACCCCGAGGTGCGTCTCCAGAGTTTCCGCCGAGTTCAGATCGTGCCGATAGCGTCCCCTCCAGCGAAAGCTGGAGCCTTCCATTTTTTCAAGCCCGGCAAGATCGACTCCGCGATCGGCGAGGGGCTGGAGCTTGTTCACAGGGTAGTCGTCGCCGACGACCCCCACCAGCTGCACCGGTGCGAAGTGCAGCGCCGAGGAGGAGAAGTACGTTCCCGATCCCCCCAACACTTCATCGGCCTTCCCGAACGGCGTTTCGACGGAGTCGAGCGCCACCGATCCTACAACGAGAACAGGGCTGGCGGTCGTCCGGATCACATCCGCTCCGGTGCAGAAAGTCCGAGGATGCGCAGTCCGGCGGCGATGCCGAGCTGCGTCGCCCGCGCAAGCACCAGTCGGGCGCGCGTGATCTCCTCGGACTCGCCGAGGACATGATGCTTGTGGTACCACGTGTGCGCTGCACGCGCCGTTTCGAGCAGCCAGCCGGCGATGCGATGGGGCTCGAGGTTTTCGGCGGCGCCTTTGACCGTGGCCGGGAAGTCGAGCAGGTGCTTGACCAGCTCCTGCTCGGCGGGCTCCACAAGCACGCCGAGGTTGGCGTCGCGAAACGGCATGGTGCCGGCGTCGATCTCTCCGACGCGGAAGATGCCGCACATGCGAGCGTGCGCCATCTGGACGTAGTACACCGGATTCTCTTCCGACTGACTGCGGGCGAGGTCCACATCGAAGACCAACTGCGAGTCACCTTTGCGCATGAGGTAGAAGTAGCGTACCGCATCGCGTCCCACCTCGTCGATGAGGTCGCGCACGGTGACGTACGCGCCCGCCCGCTTGGAGATCTTCATCTCCTCACCCGACTTCATGACCGTCACCATCTGGTGCAGCACGTAATCGGGAAACCCGGCCGGGATACCGATGCCGAGTGCCTGCAGCCCGGCACGTACGCGTGTCGTGGTGCTGTGATGATCGGCGCCCTGGACGTTGATCGCGCGGCGATACCCCCGTTCCCACTTTGTCACGTGATACGCGACGTCGGGAACGAAATAGGTATACTCACCGCCCTTCGCGGCGCTCTTCTTCATCACGCGATCTTTGTCGTCGCCGAAGTCTGTGGTGCGAAGAAAAAGCGCACCCTCGTCTTCAAACGCGTAGCCGGATTGGCGCAACCCATCGACGACGCGGTCTACGCGACCATCCGAGTAAAGCGAACTTTCCAGATAATACGTGTCGAACTGCACGCCGAAGGTTTGCAGGTCGAGGTCCTGCTCGTGTCTTAGCGCCGCCACGGCAAACGCGCGCAGCTCGTCGAGGCGGTTGCCCGCCGCATCATCCGGATGCGCCTGCACGTACTGCTCAGCGATCTCGCGTATGTATTCGCCGGAGTAGCCTCCCTCGGGAATGGCGAGCGGTTGTCCGACGAGTTCGCGCACACGTGCCTGCGTGCTCAGCGCGAGATTGGCGATCTGCGCGCCGGCATCGTTGTAGTAGAATTCCCGATCAACGACCCAGCCGGTCCATTCGAGCAGCGTGCTGATCGCATCACCGAGCGCCGCCTGACGTCCGTGTCCGACGTGCAGCGGACCGGTAGGATTGGCGGAGACGAACTCCACGACCACGCGCTTACCGTTGCCGAGATCATGCCGCCCCCATGCGTCGGGATGCTCGAGAATCTGCAGCAGTCCGCGCGCCTGAAAGCCGGGATCAAGACGGAAATTGATGAAGCCCGGACCAGCAATGTCGGCGCCGACGACGCCAACAGCTTCCCGCTGCATCGCTGCGATGAGCGCTTCGGCGAGGTCACGCGGCTTCAGACCGAGCGACTTCGCCAAGGTCATCGCGAGATTGCTCGACCAGTCGCCGAACGCCGGATCGCGGGGGCGTTCGAGGACAGGCGTTACGTCATCGGGGGCACCGAGCGTGCGGGCCGCCCGCGCCAGTTCCGCCCGCAGGGCATCCGCCTGTGTCACGAATCTTTGGGCGTTGCCGGTGAACTGGGCGCGCTCGGGGCGCTCGGGGCGGCCGGCGTACCTGACGGTCCGGACGATGGCTTGGCGTCATTGCCGGCACTCTTGTTCTCGCCGCCGGTGGACCGATCGCCGGTGCGCTGATCCTTCTTTCCGTCTTTCCCGTAGTCAGTGATGTAAAAGCCGGAGCCTTTGAAAAGCAGCGCCGCGCCACCTGAAATCATGCGGACAGCGTCACCGCTGCCATCGGGGGCGGGGATCGTCTCCGGAACCTCCGAAATCTTGAAGACGCGTTCGATGATGCTGCCATCTGGGCAGCGAAACTCGTAAGTCGGCATGGCTTCGAAGCTTGGCTAGGGTCGGTACAGCCCTGAAACATAGCGCATCCCAGATCGCGGTTCAACGGCCAAGGCCTTCGTGAGGTGCGCGCAGATGCACAGTCGCCTGGAACAGCGGTGCGCGCGCCGAATTTTCCAATGCGTACTCGGTAGGGGCGTCGAGAGGCTCAGGGGGCTGGCGGACGTGAGAATCCGTTTGTCGTCCGGGTAGCCAGGTCAAGTCCAGCTCGGAATGTCTGCCGCTCTTGCGGTTCCCTCGACGGTTGAGCGACGTGCGAAAGCGTACCTGCCGAGGCGCCTCTGGCGACGGGCTTTTCGCGCTTTCATGTCGGCGCGAGGAGAGCGGCGGATCGGCAGCCTGAGTTACGCCACGAAGCGCGACGCGTGTGCGTCAGGTCCGCTGGGGCGACCCTCCCACTCGAGTAATTACGAGCGGCGTGATTTCGGAGGCAACTTCGACCGCGGCGCGTTCTTCGGCGCGTTCTTCGGCGCGTTCCGGGGCACGGCCCCGCCCTTTCGAGACGGAAAGGCGTCGAACAGCAGCAGCGCCAGCACCGCGCTCACGACGAACACGAGGCCCCCGAACAACAGCTTCGCCCGAAGCGCACGCGGCTGTACGAACAGAGAGGCAATCAGCAGCGGCATGACCAATAAAAACAATCGCACCATGCGGCGATCGAACGCGGAGGGCACCAGACGCGTGGCGCGCGGCGTGATTCTCAGGCGGTACTCGATCTCGCTCGCCAGAGCAAAGAGGCGAGTCTCGACCTGCTGCAGCCAGCGTAATGGCGGAAAGACGGTCATAAATATCGAACGCGCGCGGGCAGCTGGGGGGTCCCGAGCGGTAATCGGGTCACGTCGCCTATTCTTCGACGAATCGAACAGCACGGGCGCTCACATACCCCGGAGTTCCGTCGTCGAGCTGCACGCGATAGCTATTGCCGCTTGCTCCCATGATGTAGAGAACCGTGGCGCGAGGAATGCGGCGAACCACGGAATCCCGTGGCCCCGGAGCTATGCGCATCGCGGATTCCCCTGCGGTGGTCAACGCGGCACGCCCCAGCCGTGCCGTGTCTGCGGCGACTGCGGGTGGCCGCGTGCGTACCAATTGCACATATCGGAGCGGATCGATCGGTCCGCGTCCTCGGCGATAGATGCCGAAGTGCAGGTGCGGTGCGGTGGTGCGCGCGTTGCCGCTGTTGCCGACAAACCCCAGCGTGTCGCCAACCCGAACCCGCTGGCCCTCGGTGACGGCATGGCTATCAAGGTGCGCGTAGTACAGGCTCTGCCCACGTGCCTCGTCGCTCAACCACACCACGTTACCGCCAAGAGTGTTCGGCGACACGCTGCGCACCGTACCGTCAGCCACCGCCACCACTGGTGTCCCTCGGGGGGCGAAGATGTCGATGCCATGGTGAGCCCGTCGACCACCATCCCGCGCCACACCGAAGAGGCTCTGGATCGCGCCGTTACCACGTCCTTCCACCGGGAACGCGAGCATCGGCTCCACCTCCATAGTGAGCTCGTAGCGGCCGTTGCGCAGCAGTTCCGGCTGAAGGCGAAGAACGAAGACACCATCGCGATCTACCTCGTGCGCCACGGTCAGCAGCGCTATGGCGCTGTCGGGAACGGCGAGCGAGTCGGCAGAGGCACGATGCGCGAAAGGCTGCGTCGTATCACCCGTTACCTCGAACAGGTCGAGAAAGACCAGCGCCGAGAGGCCGTCCGCGCGCAACATCGCGCGAAAGCGCTGGCCTTCCCGAAGCGAGATCCGGTACGCGACGGCTCGTGCTTCGCTGCGACTGTATTCGCCGATCTCGCGGGCCGGCAGTGTCGCTGCCAGCGGTGCGCGTAGGGCACTGTCGCTGGCGGCGAGCCACTCGCGCCCGAGCGCCGTCTGCTCGAGCCCGGCATCCCTCAGCGACTCAGCGTAACGCGCGTAGGCGGTCGCTGGCGCGTCGCGCATGGATCGGAAGAGCGACGACGGGCCACACGCCACGAGCGTCATCGTCAGCGCAAGCGCCAGCGTCGGGAAGGCGGTGCCACGCCGGATGGCGCAGGCGGAGACTCTCATGCGGAAATAGTACGCCGCGGTCTCGCTGTGGTGCCGCCGCGAGTCGGGCGCCGACGTGGCCAATTGGCTACAGCGCGAAGAAGGTCTGAGACGGCAGGATCGGTCGCTCGTCCCATGACACGTCGTCACCCACCGCAATCTCCCCATTGTCGAGCACGATCGCAAAGGCGCCACCGCCCCAGTCGGGGCGCATGACGGCCTGGAGCCCTTGAGACACTTCGTCCATCTGGTGGCAAGGTTTGGTCTCACCGGCGATCTGCACCCGCATGGCGCCAATGCGCAGCACGCGGCCGCGTGAGTTGGCAAGCGCGACACCTCGCACCAGGAGGTTTGCCCGTCGTACCGCAGGGTCGAGTGTGACGCCGAGCGATGCGACGTGCTCGGCCCAACGCTCCGCTTCCATGATCGTGACCTGACGGCGGCCACCCTGATTCGCATTGCCCACGAGTCCGCGATCGGCCCGCGCTGCCGCGCGCTGTGTCACATCCATCGGGCCGCGCTTCAGGCGTTTGATCCAGATTCGCTCGAGTACTCCCGCCGTGACGAGCCCGGTGGCACCGGCGAGCGCGATGTCGCTCACGACCGCTCCACGATGCGATCGATCAGGAAACGGGATTGCTCGGTGGCTTCGGCCGCGAAGTCTCCGAAAAAAGCCCGCACGTCTTCGAACACGCGCGAAAACGCGGTTTGATCGCCGCTGGCGATGATGTGCGCGAGATCCTGCGCCGCATCGCCGAACGCGGCTGTCACTTCGGCCGATCGCGGATTGCGCATCTCGATCGGGCCATAGAGCGCCGGGTCCTGGGCAAAGTGTCGGGCGGCGACGTACAGCTCCAACAGGTACGCCGGCGATGTGAAGCCCAGCGTCTCTTCGAGCGGCACGCCAAGCTTCGCGAGCGTAAGCCCGAGCACCTGCGTCTGGAAGTGGGTGAGCACCTGCACCACCGACATCGCGCGATCATGCTGCGCCGGCGTGGACTCGGTAATCACGAGGCCGCGCGAGGACAGCGTTTGCGCAAGCCAGTCTGCCCACGCATCCCCACGTCCGCGACAGAGCACCACGCGCTGCCCCTGCAACGTATGGACCCCGGGACCGAACATGGGATGCGTTCCCACGACGCTTGCCGTTGTGGAATCAAGCATCGCGCTCATGGGCGCTTCCTTGATACTCGTCACATCCATCATCAGCGCGTGCGGCGGGACGTACGGACCCACTTCCCGGATGACCGCCTCCGTGATCTCGATAGGCACGCTGATGACGGTGACGTCGGCCGCCGCCGCCGCTTCGGCGGCGCGCAATTCCGTAGTGGTATCCACCGACAGCAACTGATGACCGAGATCGCCGAGCAGGCGTACCATCACCCGCCCGATACCGCCGTGCGCGCCGATGACGGCGATCGTCCTGGGCTCGATATCGAGGGGTACTTCCGCACGCAACGCGGCCTGGTGATCGCGACTCGAGCGGAGCAGTACGCGAAAGATCGACTCGATTTCCCCGGCGGGAAGGCCAAGTTCGAGGGCACGCTCGTGACGATCCCGGAGCACATCGCGTTCACGCTGCGCATCACGGATACGCAACCCGTGTTGTCGCTTGAACGCGGCCACTTCCGCGACCAGCGCCATACGTCGCGCCATGATCTGCATCAGCTCACGATCCAGCGCATCGATCATCGCTCGTACCACCGGGAGCGGACGCGGCGTCTCCATTCAGCAACGCACCGCGCGGTTCATCGACTGCAGGTCGCTGGCCTCCACCGTCGCCGGCTGCGCGCAAACATTCCGGGCGTGCCTTTTACCAGCGGGCTGGAACCTGACGTCCGGGGCAGCAACGGCGAAATGCGCAGTCGCCCGGAGGGCGAGCGCAACAAGCAACGCGAAACGTCGCGCCGCGCGAACGTCGATTGTACGGGGCATGTTGACGAGGCTTGACAGGTTGCTTCCCGACAGGAGACTACGGTATGAACGTAGCGCGTCACCGGCGGTTCGTCACGACCGGGCTCGGTATCCTTTCGATCACGCAATCACGCTACTGCGCGCTTCGTCAGGGCCAGTCCCGTCAGCGCGCGGCGTGTTACGCGTTGGAACGGGCGCCGGTTCGATGAGCGGCGCAATCTCCCTCGATCACACGGCCGTGGGCATAGTCCACGAAAGACGCCACGCAGAACTGATTGAAGTCCTTCTGCCTGGCATCATGCTCCGGCTCACCCGTTCTGCCCAGTTCTGCGAGGCGCTGTTCACCCAGATGGTCTCCCGCCTGTGCGAAGGTGCCGAAGGTATCCTGTGCCTGACGGATCATGACGATGCCGCCGACGACGCGCAGGAAATCGGCGTCCCGCATGGCATCCACGGCACCCTTCGCGGCGCCGAACATCAACCCCGATACGCCCTTGATCCCATCACCACCGTCTGCTCCGATCGACCGACCGTACTCCTCGAGCATGCTCTGATGCCGCCCGGTTTTCGGCAGGTACTGCTGGCACAATTGACGGAAGCGCGGATCCTCGTCCTGGTCAGCGTGAGCGCGGAGGCTCTCCCCAGGTGCCTGATGTGGAGCGATCGCGTTGTTGAGCTGCGCGCGTCGAAAGTCGCGTGCCGTATCCACGCCTGTTTTCTTGGAGAAGTGAATGCTCACGACAGCTTTGCACGACTTATGCCGAGCGTTCCTCGCCGTGCCGTCGCTCACTCTCCAGGCTGTTCGTCGCTGCATCGCAGGCATTGCCGCCTGTTGGCTGCTTCAATAATCGGTGTATGTGCCAGGTATGTGCCAGATTCAAGATGCGGGCTGATACCGTCCCCACGCCTGCTCGAGCGTATCAGCGATTTCCCCGACGGAAGCGCGCGCCCGCACGGCGTCGATGATCAACGGCATCAAGGGGGTGCGAGTGTCTGCGGACATCGGTACATATTGCGGCGCGATGGCCGCGATAGCCTGGAGCGCAGTGGACAGGGCGTTTGCATCGCGGGCGGCGCGAACTTGCGCGAGCCTGAACACTTGATCCTTCTCGAGCGCCGAGAAATCGGGAGCGGGAATGATCGGCGGTGCCTGCCCGTCCTCGAACCGGTTCACCCCCACCACGACCGTTTCCCCTGCCTCGACGCGGAGCTGATACTCGTATGCGCTTCGTCCAATCTCTTCCTGGAAGAAGCCGGCACGGATGGCGGCGGCGGCTCCGCCAAGTTCGTCGACCTTGTTGATCAGGGCGAGCGCGCGGGCTTCGATGGCATCGGTGAGCTGCTCCACATACCAGCTGCCCGCGAGCGGATCGACCGTCTGGGTAACGCCCGACTCGAACGCGACGATCTGCTGCGTGCGTAGCGCCAGCGTCGCGGCGCTGGCGGTGGGCAGCGCCAGCGCCTCGTCATACCCATTGGTGTGCAGCGACTGCGTTCCCCCGAGGGCGGCAGCGAGGGCTTGCACCGTGACCCGGACCACGTTGTTGAGTGGCTGCTGCGCGGTGAGCGTGACCCCGCCGGTCTGCGTATGGAAACGCAGTCGGCAGCTGGCATCATTGGCGCCAAACCGCTCGCGCATGAGTCGCGACCACATGCGCCGAGCCGCGCGAAACTTGGCGACTTCCTCGAAAAGATCGCTGTGCGCCGCAAAAAAGAACGACAGGCGCGGTGCGAACGTGTCGACCGCCAGTCCGGCATTCACCGCCTGCTGCACATACGCAATGGCATCGGCGAAGGTAAACGCCACTTCCTGCACTGCCGTCGCGCCGGCCTCCCGGATGTGATAACCCGAAATGGAAATGGGATTCCACTGCGGCACTTCCTGCGCACAGAAGCGAAACATCTCGGCCGTCAGGGCGAGTGAAGGCGACGGTGGATAGATGTACGTGCCGCGGGCGATGTACTCCTTGAGAATGTCGTTCTGCACCGTACCCGACAGCGCCGCCCGCGCGATCTCCCGCTCCTCAGCTACCACGATATACATCGCCAGCAGCGTGGAGGCCGTGGCGTTGATCGTCATGCTCGTGGAGACCTGGTCGAGCGGAATGCCATCCAGCAGGACGTGCATGTCCTCGACGGTGTCGATGGCGACCCCGACGCGACCGACTTCTCCCAAGGCGCGCGGTGAGTCCGAGTCGATGCCCATCTGCGTCGGCAGGTCGAAGGCCACCGACAGGCCGGTCTGCCCGGCAGCAAGGAGCAGCTTGAATCGTTCGTTCGTGGATTTCGCCGTTCCGAATCCAGCATACTGCCGCATCGTCCACAGACGACCGCGATACATGCTTGGTTGCACGCCGCGCGTAAACGGATACTGGCCTGGATCACCCAGGTCGCGCGCATAGTCAGTCGTGCCGTGGTCCGGCCGGATGATCGGCTGGACAGGAATACCGGAGGGGGACAGTCGCTCGCTCATAGGCACAATTTATGTGGATGAAAACAGACACGTCGTGCCCGGACACCGTCCGAAGCACGACGCGTTTTGCTGTGGCATCAGGCCGCCATCCGAACTCGATCTCTCGCCGAACTCGGCGGTCAGGTGGCGGTGGTGGGCGTCGGCGAGCGGGAGCCCCGACGTTCCTGAATGCCGGGAGCGACGAAGTGCGGAAGCGGGAATTCGCTCACCGTTTCGACCTCCGCGCGACTGCCGATGTAGAGCGGCGTGCGTTGATGCAGCTCGTGCGCCTCCACGTCGAGGACGCGACGGTGCCCGTCCGTCGCGAGTCCACCCGCCTGTTCGGCGATGAAGGCGAGCGGATTGGCTTCGTACAGCAAACGCAGCTTGCCCATCGGTGCTTTGTCGTTGGCGGGATAGCAGAACACGCCGCCGCCGAGGAGGTTCCGATGGAAATCCGCAACCAGCGAGCCGACATAGCGCACGTTGAGCGGTTTGCGCTGCCCGTCGAGACCGCGGTAGCGGCGCATGAGCGCGCGGGTCGGCTCAGGCCAATCCTGCTCGTAGGCATCGTTCACTGACAGATAGCGCGCGCGGTCGGGGATGCGAATGTTGGGATGCGACAGCAGGAACTCGCCAATGGAAGGATCGAGGGTGAAGCCGTGCGCCCCTTGTCCCGTGGTGTACACCAGCATCGTGCTCGAGCCATAGATCACGTATCCGGCGGCGACCTGGCGACGGCCGGGCTGCAACATATCCTCCATCTCGCCGCGTGGACCTCTGGTGATCTTCTTGTACACCGAAAAAATCGTGCCCACGGGTACGTTCACATCGATATTCGAGGAGCCGTCGAGCGGGTCGAAAAGCAGGACGTACTTGCCGGCGCGAAACCCTTCCGGAATGTGAATGATGTCCGGCTCCTCCTCCGACGCCATCGCGCAGAGACGGCCGCCATGATCGAAGGCCTTCACGATGATCTCGTTGGAGATCACGTCGAGCTTCTGCTGCACCTCACCCTGCACGTTCACGTCGCTGGTGGCGCCGAGAATGTCCGCCAGACCGGCGCTGCGCACCTTGTTGGCAATCATCTTTCCCGCGAGCGCCATATCGTAGAGGATCCCGGACAGTTCGCCGGTGGCGTCCGGGAACATGCGCTCCTGCTCGATGATGAAGCGCTCAATCGTTACGACAGAGGTCGCAGTATGCTTGACCACGGTTGACTCCTCGGGCGGGACGAACGCGCTGGCGCGCGAACGGACGGGTACGGCCACGTCAGATGCAAACTGGCCTGCCAGGGCAAGCTCGTGCAAGGTTTCTTGCGCATGCAGCACGGGAAATCACTGGATGCCCCCCCGTTCCGAGGCAACGGGTGCTCGCGGCGCCACCTGCCAACGGGCGCCGCCGGCGTGCACCTCAAGTGAGCGTCCATCTGTTCGCACGACCACCGGGCCCTCCCGATCCGTGCGCAGCAGCGGAATTCCGGCGTCGGCGAAGCGCTCGAGCACTTCGGGGGACGGATGCCCGTACCGGTTTCCCGCGCCCACGGAGACGAGTCCAACAAGTGGTTGCACGCGGCCGACGAAGGGCGCGGTGGAGCTCGTCCGACTGCCGTGATGACCGAGCTTGAGCACGTCGGCCTGCAGCAGCCCCGCGCTGACGTGCTCTACCAGCCACGCCTCCTCGTGGGCCTCGGCGTCGCCCATCAGCAACACGCTTCGACGCCCGTATTGCACGCGCAGCACGACCGAGGTCTCATTGGCGTCGCGTTGCCGCGCGGTCCAGGCCGAGTCGGGGGCGAGCACCTCGACCCGGATGCCGTCAATCTGCCAGCGCTGGCCGGGATGGACGCGCTGCCACAAGACCCCCTTGCTCTGCGCCACCCGCAACGCGTTTTCGTAGGCGATGCTGGTGGTGACGAAGGCGGGCTCCCACCACTGCAGCGGAGTCAGCGCTTCCATGATACTGGCGGCACCGCCGGCGTGGTCTTCATGCGCATGGGAGAGCACGAACAGGCCCACCGGTCCACCGATTCGTTGGAGATACGGAATGATGGTGCGCCGCCCGGCGTCGCCGCCATCCCAACGCCTGCCAGCATCCACCAGAATCCAGCGGCCGCGGGGCGTGCGGATGGCCAACGCATCCCCCTGTCCCACGTCGAGCATATGCACCTCCATATAACCGCTTTGCACCGGGAGCAGCGGAATCCATGCGGCCAGCAGCAGTGCGCCCGCTGCGGCGAGCATCCAGGGCATCGCGCGGCGCGCAGCCGTGGCGCGCACCAAGGCCGCTGAGGCCACCCCGCAGGCCACGGCGGTGGCCAGCGTCGGTGTGGTCCGGAGTACCGCGAATGGCACGGTGGCCCCCACGTCGGCAACCGCGTAGAGTAGTGCGAGTGGCAGCTGGCAAGCGTCGGCCACGAGCTGACCCGCCGCGTGCCACGGTGCCAACAGCAGCGCGAGGAAGAGCGCCGGTTGCACAAAGGCGACTATCGGCCCGGCGGCAAGGTTAGTGAGCGGCGCCATCAGGCTCACGCGACCGAAGATCCAGGCGATGAGCGGCGCGGTGACCGCCGTGGCGATGATGCCCGTGAGACTCTCGCGCACCAAATGTCGGGTAAAACCCTTTCGGGAGGCGAACCAGCGCGCCGACGCGCGTCCGCGCGCACGCAGCCAGCGCTGGTATGGATGGCCCGTGCTGCTGCCGAACCCCGGCGTGGCGTGTCCGACCTCACGCCATCGGCGAAAGAGTGATCGCGCGGCTACGAGCGCCGCCATGCCACTCACACTGAGCTGCCAACCAAGATCGACAACGATCAGCGGATCGTACGTGGGAATCACGGCACCGAGCGCGAGCGCCGTCCACGGGTGCACGGGCCGCTGCAGTCGCTCGGAGATCATGACCACCGCGAGCATCACGCCGCTGCGTACGGCCGGCGCTGGTGCGCCAAGCATGGCGATATAGAACAGGACGAGTCCGAGAGCGGCCCACGACGCTGCCGTACGCGACAACCGTACGCTGCTCGCCAGTGTGAGTAATGCCGAGGCAATGATCGCCACGTGCATGCCCGAGACAGAAAGCATGTGCACCAGCCCGGCGTCGGCGAAGCGATCGCGAATGTCCGGGCTGATCCCATCCTGATCGGCGATGAGCAGGGCCCGCACCAAGGCGGCCTGCGAGCGGAAGAGCGAATCGATGCTTGTTCCGGCCCGGTCACGCCATCGGCGCAACGGATCCTGTGATGCGCTTCGAGCACCGATCGAGCCTTCAATGCGCACACCGCGATCGGTTGCGAGCGCTGTTCCCGTGATCTCCGCTCGGGCGCCGGCGGTGAGCGTGCCGGATTTCACTCGCAGCGAGGCCACGTCCGTGCAGCCGCTGCCGTCGCGCAGCGCCACTCGTCCCCGTACATACCCGCCCTCGCGCACCGCCTCATCAACGAGCATGGAGGCCGACGACGCGCTATTCAGCGCGGCGGTGATTCGCGATCGGCACAGCTGCCGCTCGCGCGCCGACGCGTAAGCCACCATGACGCCGCCCGCGACCAGCGCCAGTGGCACGAGTGCACGAGTCATCGACTGGCTAAATGAAGCGGGAGCGCCACGACATAGCACCCACAGGGTCGCCGCCGCGACGCTACCGAGCAGAACGACGCCGACCGTGGCGTCCTGCGCCGGAGCCGAGCTGGCCGATGCCTGCCCCCACCCCGTACCGAGAAACAGGCCCACGATCCAGCTCGTGACAGCGGAAATGAGAGGCGGCATGACCCAATGGAACGCCGGTCAAGCCGAAACGCCTCATGAAAGCAACGCCCGCAGCTCTATCGGAACGCATGACCGGTACCTTCCGCATCGCGATCCTGGGGCGCATTGTGGTCGTGCTGGTCAGAATGGACCCTTTCACATTCGGAGACGTAAGCATGCAATCACCCCCGCAGCTATTCCGCACGTTGACCCTGCTCACGATGACGGCGGCATCACCCCTCGCGGCTCAGTCGCTGGTCGGCACCGTGACCGGACGCGTGACCGAAGCAGGACAGGCGGTGGCCGGTGCGTCCGTGTTCATCAGCGGCACTCAGTCTGGAGCGATCTCTCGCGGCGATGGCAGCTATCGCATCGCGCTTCGCCCGGGCCGGTATGAAATTCGTGTACGCTTGGTGGGCTACAGCCTTGCGCGCGACTCGATCACGATCGTGGCCGGCGGCACGATCACCAACGATTTCGCTCTGCAGAAAGCGGCTGCCGCGCTCGGCGCCGTCTCTGTTCTCGGCTCCCGTACTCAGGAGCGGACCGTTCTCGACGCGCCTGCCCCGATCGACGTGCTGAGTGCTTCGGAACTGCGTGCCACGGGGCGAGTGGAGACGGCGCAGATGATTCAGATGATCGCGCCGTCCTTCAATTTCCCGCGAGCGACGGTCGGCGACGGCACCGACCATGTCCGGCCGGCCACGTTGCGTGGCTTGGGCGCCGACCAGGTGCTCGTGCTCGTCAACGGCAAGCGTCGGCACGTGAGCGCCCTGGTGAACGTGAACGGCACGATCGGGCGCGGCCAGGCCGCGGTGGACCTCAATGCCATTCCGGCAAGCATGATCGACCGAATCGAAATCCTTCGTGACGGCGCCGCAGCGCAGTACGGCTCGGACGCGATCGCCGGCGTCATCAACATCATCCTCAAGGGGAATGCCCCTGCAGAGTTCTCGGCGACCGTCGGACGCACGCAGACGACGCTCGAGGGCAATCCCAACCTGCCCGCGCGCACGCGGGACTTTAGCGAAAACCTTAACGATGGCGAAGTGGTGCAGCTCACTGGCAACTACTCCACCGACTTCGGCGGAGCCGGATTTCTTTCGCTGGGGGCGGAGTACCGCGACCGCGCACAGACGAATCGTTCGCTCCCGGACACACGGCCGCAGTTTTTTACGGGGGATCCGCGCAACGACAACGCGCCCGTGATCAATCACCGTCAAGGCGACGCCGATGTCCGCGATTTCACCGGGTTCCTCAATTACGGCCGGACGCTGAGCAGCGGGGCGCAGGTCTACTCGAACGTCGGCGTCGGGCGCCGTGATGGCGAGGCCGCAGGCTTCTTCCGTCGCCCGCTGGACGACCGCACCGTGCGCGCCCTGTTTCCCACGGGTTTTCTTCCCTTGATCACGTCAACTATCTGGGATTATTCCGGAACGCTCGGCATGAAGGGCAACATCGGCTCGTGGGGTTACGATGTCAGCACCGTGGCCGGCCGCAACAGCTTTGCGTTCGACATCGTGAACTCCGCCAATGTCACGTTGGGCGCATTGAGCCCGCAAGAATTCGATGCCGGACAGCTGGGCTTCACGCAAAGCACGACGAACGTCGACTTCACGCGGAACTTCAATATCGGCCTGCGCAATCCGCTACAGATCGCGACGGGTGCCGAGTTCCGTTTCGAGAGCTACGACATCACCGCCGGTGAGCCCGACTCGTTTCGCGACGGGGGCGTCAGGATCATCGACGGACCGAATGCCGGGCGTCAGGGGGCGCTTGGTTCACAAGTGTTCCCGGGCTTTCGGCCGGGCGATGCCGGCACCAACACGCGCAACAACGTCGGCGCCTACATTGAAGCCTCGAACGATGTGACAGACCGTTGGCTGCTCTCGGCAGCCGCGCGGGCGGAGAATTACAGCGATTTCGGCGGCACGGCTACGGGTAAGCTCGCGACCCGTTACTCGCTCCTCGAGCAAGTAAAGCTTCGCGGCGCGTTCAGCACCGGCTTCCGTGCCCCGTCGCTACACCAGCAGTCGTTCTCGTCGACCGCCACCAACTTCATCGACGGCGTGCCGTTCGATGTGCGCACCTTTCCGGTCAGCGACCCGATCGCACGCGTGCTCGGCGCGGAAGAACTGAAGCCGGAACAGTCGGTAAACTGGAGCGGCGGGTTTGCCGTGGAGCCGACGCGCAACCTGTCATTTACCGCTGACTACTACAACATCTTCATCAGCGACCGGATCGTGTTCTCGGAGAACTTCACCGGTGCACAGGTGACCAATCTGCTGATAGCCAACGGGCTCTCCGGCGTGAGTGGAGGGCGGTTCTTCACCAATGCCATCAACACGCGCACACAGGGTGCGGACTTCGTGGCCAACTACGGAGTACAGGCCGGTGCACTCGGCTTCATCCGCCTGACCGGTGCGTACAACGTGACTGAGAACCGAGTGACGTTCGTGAAGCCCACGCCAGCCGAGTTGAACACGCAGGGAGAAGCGCTGTTCGGTCGCGTCGAGCGCGGGCGCATCGAGCTCGGCCAGCCACGCAGCAACCTGCTGCTTTCCGCAAATCTCTCGCGCCGAGCACTCGACTTCACACTGCGCGCGCAGCGGTTCGGCGAAGTCGTGTCCCGCGGCACCAGTGCGGAAGGTTTGCTGGACAATACATTCGGCGCCAAGGTGATCACCGACCTTTCGCTCTCGTATACACTGCCCCGCGCGGTGCGCCTCACGCTCGGCGCCGACAACCTGCTCGACGTCTATCCCGACGTGAACTCGGCGGCCACCAACAACGGCGGCATCTTTCCGTTCAGTGGGATCTCGCCGTTCGGCTTCAATGGCCGATACATCTACGCACGGCTCAGCGTGACTCGTTAACTGAACCATCATCGGCCAAGGACGGGCCGATCCGTCACCGTGATCCGTGGTCCGTGGTCAGTCGCACGACCGACCACGGACCACAGTGCGTTACGTATGGAGGGAGGCCGGAACGCCGTTAGCCACCCGCCAAGGGCAGCCGCCGACGTGACGGCGGTTTTTCGCCCACGGGGGTGCCGATGAACGTGGCACCCGTAGTGCCCGAGAGTCGCACCACCAGATAGTCGCCGATCCCGGCCGCGTCGGCCGGCACCATCACGGTTTTGAAGTCACGTGACCGTGCCTGCAGCAACTGGCCGTCGCGCGCAACCTTTTCCACCAGCACTTCCACGGTTTCGCCGAGTCGCGTGAGATTGTTCTCGCGCGAAATCCCCCTCACGGTGGTCAGCAGCCGATTGAAACGCGCGGTGACCACGTCGTCGGGAATCTTCCACTCCGCTGGCATGCGTTCGGCGGGCGTGCCTTCGCGCATCGAGAACTTGAACATGAAGGCGTCGTCGAAGCGCACCTCTCGACAGAGCGACAGCGTCTCGTCGAACTCGGTGTCGGTCTCACCCGGGAAGCCGACGATGATGTCGGTGGTAAGTGCCAGCCCCGGAATCGCGGCACGCATGCGCTGCACGCATGCGAGGTAATCCTCGCGCGAGTAGCGACGGAGCATGCGCTTCAACATCGACGTCGATCCACTCTGCATCGGCAGGTGGATGTGTTCGCACACCGTGGGGACCTCCGCCATCGCCGCGATGACCCGATCGGAAAAATCGTTCGGATGCGGGCTGGTATAGCGCACGCGTTTGATGCCGTCAACGGTTCCCACGGCGCGCAGGAGGTCGGCAAAGTCGTGCGCGCCGTCGGTGTACGAGTTGACGGTCTGGCCAAGGAGGACCACTTCCGTGAGTCCCTGCTCCACGACCGTACGCACTTCGCGCACCACGTCTTCGAGCTTGCGGCTCCGTTCCGGGCCGCGCGTCGTGGGCACGATGCAGTACGTGCACCGATAATCACAGCCACGCTGCACGGGGATCCACGCTTTCACGCCCTCGAAGCGGCGGGCAACGACATCTTCATAGTGCTCTTCGAGATCGAAATCGGTGGCTGTGAACTTCTCACCGCGCCGCGCACCGTCGATCAGTTCGGGCAACGCGCGGTAGCCGTCCGGGCCGACGACCAACGAGACATGCCTGGCCTGCGCGAGCACGCGTTTCCCGAGTCGCTGTGCCATGCACCCGGTGACGCCCACGATGGAGCCGGGCTTCATGAATCGTTTGAGTTCACCGAGACGGCCGATCACGCGGGTCTCCGCATTCTCGCGAATGGCGCAGGTATTCACGAGAATCACATCGGCGCCATCGGGAATGTCCACCGCGTCGTAGCCATGCGCGGCAAGCTTGCCGTACATCAATTCCGAATCGGAGACGTTCATCTGACAGCCGTACGTTTCGATGTAGACTGTCGGGCGCGGGGGGCTGGTCACAGGCAGTTACCGGTTCACGGACGAATCTGGACGCCGATGCCGAGCAACCACGCCCCTTCCTTCGCGTTCGACCCGGTGAGCGCGCGATTGGCGCGCTGCACCGAGAGATCGATGGACGCAGATTCACGAGCGACCGGCAACCCGATCCCGGCGGCGAAACGGGATTCCTTGGCGCGCAGCGCCGTCGTTCCGAACGGCAGTTCCTTCATGGCGTACCCGGCGCGCACCAACAGCGGTGAACCGCGCAACCGGGGACCGGCCAGTTCTACGCCCGCGTTCCAGTTGGTTGCATCACGCGAGACAAACTGCGAGGAGCCGAGCGACGATATCTGCGACCACGAGATCTGCTCGACGCTGATAGAGAAGATCGAGCCGGGGATACCGCTGTACCGCACACCGAATCCGAGTCGGTCGGGGACACTTGCTTTCGTGCGCACGGTGTCACGTACCCGAGAGTCGAGCGTGTTCCCCAGGCGATACGAGCCCGACACGGCAATCCCTTTGCCCACCTCTACCTCCGATCCGACCGACAGCGCCGTGCCAAAGAACGTCACCCGCGACGAATCGAGCACACTGCCGAACTGCAACGTATCGGTAAATGTCCGCTGACGTGCCGCCGTGTTCTCGCCGGTGAACAGATGTCCACCGAGTCCGACTTTCACCCGTGGGTTGATCGACCAACCTACCGCCGCGCGCAGGTCGCCGATGGCGCCGCGTACTTCGGTGATATCGGTGGTCCTGACCGTGCCGCCAGCGATGTTCACATTACCGATGGTGCTCGTAGAGAAGGTGCGATCAAGGAAGCTGGTGCCGCTGAGTGACACCGCCGCACCTCGCCCAACCGGGAAAACCACGATCAGCAGTGGCACCCGCGGCACGGTGTTACGCTCACGGACGCCGTCGAGCGTCAGCGTGCGCAACTCGGGCTCCGCCTGAGCACTGAGGACCATCCGCTGCACGCCACCCGGCGACGCCGGGTTGATCGGGGAAAGCGCGTCGAACTCGCTGAAGGCACCAGCGGCGCCATTGCTGCGCGTACTGCCGCTGGCGACCGGATACCCGAAACCGAGACCGCTGATACCGCCCTGCGCATGCATGGCGAGCGGCGCGACGGCCAACAGCACGGCCGCGCGGGCAGCCGGAAACGAGGAACGACGAGAGCAGAATCGGATCACGGAAGCGCGAACTCCGTACGCGGGAGATAAGTGATGCGCAGCCGCGGGCGCAGAGACGCCAGCGCTTCACTCGAATGGAAACGCAGCTCGATAGGCTGAGCGCCCTCGAGGTTGATGCGGAAGGCGATGGCCCGCGGTATCGACGCTGGCAATAGTGGCCATGTACGCACCAGCGGGAGGATGTTCAGACTGCGCTCGCCACTGGCGCTCGGCAAGAACCTCAGGGAATCGAGACGGGCGAATCGAGCTTCCGCCGAAAGGTCGAGGATGCGCCGCAGGTCGGTAACTGCTGATGTCGCGGTGGGAATCAACGGCACGATGTACGCCGAATCGGTTTGCGTACCGAAAACGGACGGGAGCTGCGTGAGCAGGAGCTCGGCGCGCACGATGGTGCTCGAATCCGTAATGCGCAGGGGGACATCGAAGCTGAGGAACGAGCGCGCCGCCGGGAAGCCACCGATCACCAGATTGCTGCCGGCTAGGTCGGGTGATCCGGTATCGATGAGCGTGAACGCCTGAAATGCCAGCTCGGCATCAGCAGTAAGCTCTGGCACCGACGTATTCGGAGAGACGAACAGCGGCGCGAACGTGGTGTCGGTGGTGGGGTCGAACGTGACCGTGGGCGCACTCCGTCCCTGAACGAACGCGACGACGCGGATCTGACCGGACCCACCGGTGATGCGCAGGCCGATGCGCAGTCGGGATCTCGACGCAATCTTCGCCTGCACGATCGTTGGTGACAACGGAATGCGCAGCGAATCGCCAGTGGTCGCCGGCACGAATGTTTGCGAGCCCAGCCGTCGGTCTGTCCGGAAGAGCGACCTCACGACCGCCGCGACGGAATCGTTTTGCGTGGTGTCAACATCGAAGGCTTCGATGGTCACCGGTTCAAGCCCGCGCCGTCCCGTGCTGTCGAGCGGCAAGCGCAGGAAAACCGAGTCGATGGTGCGGATCGAGTCCGTTGCCCCTGTCCTGTTGCGCTGGAAGGTGCTGGGGAGCACGTCGAAGCGCAACACGCCGCGGGAGACCACCGTGTCGGGGCGATTCGCCACGAGCATCAGCGCCGAAAGCCCGAGCGACGGAAAGCCGGACAACGACGTATCGATCACCGTGGCGCTGAAGGTGGTATCGCGGAACGATTCCTGACCGGAAGGACAGAGAGAAGGGCACGCACCGCCGCCCTCAAGCGACTCGGTGCATGCAGCGGCGCCAACAGCGGCCGCGACGAGGGCCAGCAGTGTCAATGGGGCGCGTACGCGCGACCAGGACATCCAACGAACGCGCTCAGGCATTCTCGAGCGAAGCAGGTGTGAATGGTGCGGGCAGCAACGCCGCCAGCGACCAGCGAGCAGTGACGCCGTTCGGCGACACCGCGACAATCTCCAAGGTCGGTGCAAACTCCACCAATGCCTGACGACAGATCCCACATGGCGGCGTCGGATCCGCCGCCGCCGAGGTAATCACCATTCTGGTGAAGCGGCGCGCACCCGACGCGATCGCCATACCCAAGGCGACGCGCTCGGCACACGTACCCGCCGGATACGACGCGTTTTCCACGTTGCATCCGGCGAAAACGCGGCCATCGGTACTTTCGAGGGCCGCTCCGACGGGAAAGCGCGAATACGGGCAATATGCGTTGGCCCGCGCGGCATCGGCGGCGACACGCAACGTCTGAAGCTGCTCCGGTGCTCCCGACGCCACGTCAGCCGTCACGCCGACCGTCGGAAGTGAGGAGCAATTGACCGAGGAAGGAGGTGCCGCATCCACGCCACGATGATCCGAACCAATCGGAGATCGTCGCACCGAGATCGGAAAACGTCTGACGCTCACCAAGCGAACCGCCGCGCACGCGCGCACCTGCGACGAGCACCGGCACACGTTCACGCGCGTGATCGGTGGTGGCCGTGGTGGGATCATTGCCATGGTCCGCAGTAATGAACAAGAGGTCGTCCTCGCGAAGAGCAGCCAACAGGGTGGGCAGCGCTCGGTCGAAAGCTTCGAGCGCGCCCCGGAAACCCACAACATCGTTGCGATGTCCGTAAAGTTGGTCGAAATCTACCAGATTCGCGAAACAGAACCCACGATTCGTCGAATCAAGCCACGAGAGAATTTCCGCAACCCCTTCGGCGTTGTTTGCGGTATGCCGCGAGGTCATGCCGCGACCGGCGAACAGGTCGTCCACCTTGCCCACGCCCTGCCGCGGAATTCCCGCCGCCTCGAGCACGTCGAGGAGTGTGGTACCGGTGGGCGGAATCGAGTAGTCGCGACGGTGAGCCGTGCGCTGCCAGACGCCGTCCCTGCCGACATACGGGCGGGCAATCACTCGGCAAACGTCGTGCGGCGCGACCAGCAGCTCGCGTGCAAGGTGGCACCCCCGGTACAATTCCTCGAGCGGAATCCACTGCTCGTGCGCGGCGACCTGGAAAACCGAGTCGGCGGAGGTATACACGATCCACCCACCCGTCTCCTGCTGTCGCTTTGCGAATTGATCGATGACGGTGGTACCGCTGGACACGGTATTGGCGAGCACGGGGCGTCCGGTCGCCCGCGAAAACGCGTCGAGCACCTCTTGCGGGAAGCCCCGAGGATACGTAGGGAAAGGCTTTTCGAGGTGCAGCCCGGCGATTTCCCAGTGGCCTGTGGTCGAATCCTTGCCTGCCGACATGGGCAGCATGGTGCCCCAACTGCCGATCGCGCGGGGTTCCGGGGCCACGCCCTCGATCGGAGCAATGTTGCCAAGGCCCAGGCGCTGCAGGTTGGGCAGATCCAGCCCCCCGACTGCGCGTGCCACGTTGCCGATCGTGTCGCTCCCCTCGTCGCCGTAGTCGCGGGCGTCAGGAGCCGCACCGCAGCCGACGCCGTCGAGGATGAGCAGGAGCGCCCGCCGCGATTCGGCCGGGGCGTCGCTCGGGTGACTGGACACGATCATCAAGGAGAATCGAAGGGGCAGGAGGAACCGAGGTAGACCGCAGGAACGCGAAGGTTGAGGCCGATGAGCAGCTCGTACGGCGAGAGCTCGCCGGCGGCGGCCACCGCTTCGACGGACAGCAGCTGATCCCCGTCCCGGCCGATCAGGGTGACGACCTCACCGCAATGCACCGGCTCGCCGGTCGCTTCAACAGCGGTGATATCAATCATAGTCAGGTCCATGGTGACGCGACCAACTACCGGGCACCGGACTCCGCGAAGCAGAACTTCGCCCCGATTGGACAGATGACGCCGGTATCCGTCTGCGTACCCCACAGCGACCGTCGCGATTCGGGTGGGCACCGTTGCGGTCCAAGTGGCCCCGTAGCTTACCGTTTCTCCCGGCGAAATCTCGCGGATGTCGACGACACGCGCTCGCACGTGCACCACCTGTCGGAGCGGCACCGAGTCGTTGGACACCCCGCCGTACACCGCGAGACCGGGACGAGCGAGCGAGCCGGGCGAGCTCCCCGTGCGGCCAAGGATAGCCGCGCTATTGTCACTGTGGCGCAGCACGGTTGGCGGGAGGGCATCGCCAAGGTTGCGAAAAGCCTCGAGAAAGCGTGCATCCTGCTGATCGCGTGAGTCGCTGTCGTCGTCTGCCGAATGGAAGTGCGTGAACACGCCTTCTGGCGGAGTTGCACGCAGCGTCTCCTGCACCGGACTTAGCGCCGTCCACGGCACTCCGGCGCGCGACATTCCCGTGTCGATCGCGAGATGATACGGCTGTGGCTCGCACGACGAGCCGATCGCCGCCCAGCGCTCGATCTCCTCCGGGCGATGAAGCGCCGGACGAACCCGCAGCGCGCGCGCGCGTTGGAGCTCCTCCGGCAGGAGCGGAGACAGTACAAGAATTCGCCCCAGACATCCGGCGTGGCGAAGCTGCGATGCTTCATCGAGTGACGATACGCAGAGGCCCCACGGCGCCTCATGGGCGGCCGACGCATCGTTGAACGGGACGCCGAGTGCGCGACTCACCGCCACTGCGCCCACGCCGTACGCATCGGCCTTCACCACCACGATGAGCGGCACGCCAGAACGCATCCGGAGCAGATGGACGTTCTGGCGCACGGCGTCGAGATCGACCTCGAGCCAACAGCGGCTTGGCGGAGTCATCCAACAATGCTAAGCATCACTCCGCAAAAACCAACTGCAGGTCAGCCAGCGATAACCGCTTTCGTACGGGTCCGCTTCCACGCTCCGGCCTGGTCTTTCGAAACCAGCACAAAAGCCGAGTAGCCGGCAATCTGCGCGGCTGACGGACCCGCGTTGGACGGCCAGTTAACGTGGATCAGCATGGAAATTGATCAGTTCCGGACCATTCAGTTTGTCCTACGGAAACTACGGTAACGGCTCGCGTAAAGCGACAGTTCGCCGTAAACGAACCCGTTGGGCGATCGAGCACGGTTGCGCCGGACGAACGCTCAATGGTGCTGTCACTGAGGTCTCGTCAATAGGTGTGGAAACGTGCGGTCAGGCGGCGGCGTTCTCGAGGGCGGGGGTTGGTGCGGCAGCAGGTCGGCCGTCGACGTAACGGACGCCGAGGAAGACGGCAAGACATAACGCCGGGGCGTTGAGTTTGCGGAAGCGCGATTCGGCCACGAGCAGTAACCGCCAGATGATGGCCGTCGCGTGCTCGACTTTCTTGAAGCGTTTCGCGGCCGACGTGCGGAGGCGCACGGCGGCAAACGGCGACTCCACGACGTTCGTCGTACGCAGATGGCGCCAGTGCTCTTTGGGAAAGTCGTAGTACGTAATCATGCGCTCCCAATCGCGATCCAGTCGCTCACACGCTTTCGGATAGCGCAGGCGGTACGCGCGATGAAACGCCTGCCGTTCCTGCTCGGCGTCAGCCCGCGTTTCGGCACTCGCGATCTGCTGCACCTGGAGTTGCACCTCGGGTTGCGCCTTGAGCGGGACGGCATCGACGATGTTCCGGAGCTTGTGATTCCAGCATCGTTGCTCCGCGCTCGTGGGCCAGCACGGCGCCACGGCGCCCCAGATCCCCAGATGGCCGTCGGCGCACGTCAACTGCGGGGGACGCAAGCCACGCGCGGTCAGATCGCGGATCGTCATCGCCCAGCTCTCCGTCGACTCGCGCACGCCACTCTCGACCGCGAGCACCACCTTCGTCCCGTCGGCGAGTCCACCGATCAGCACGAGCAGCGCGGCCTTGGACGTCTCCAGCCCGGCCTTTACGTAGATCCCATCGGCCCACACATACACGAGATCGAGTGTCGAGAGATCGCGGGTCTTCCAGGCCGCGTACTGACGCTGCCAGTCGAGCGTGAGCCGTTGCACGGCACTCGCACTGAGTGGCGCCCCATCGCCCAGCAGCCCGCGCAGCGCCAACTCGAAATCGCCCGTGGCCAAGCCGTGTAAGTACAACTCGGGTAACAGCGCCGCCACTTCCGGCGTACGCCGCTGAAACAACGGCAGGATGCGACTGACGAAGCGTTCCTCGAGCCCCCGCACGCGCGGACGGCGC
>JBBSCJ010000010.1:0-117145 GCA_038250435.1 Gemmatimonadales bacterium
AGCAGTCCGGCCGCTTCAGATAGGCATAGAAGCCCGCGACCGACACCTCGAGCACGCGGCACATGAGTCGCACACGAAACTCGCCCTGATGGCGGGCGATGACGGCGCACCTCAACGCGACTCTTTCGCGAAGTACGCCGCCACTTTTTTTACGAAGGCCTGCTCCTGCTGCAGCGTGGCGACCTGGCGCCGGAGCCGTCGATTCTCTTGCTCCAGCGTTTCGCCCGCCACGGCCGCGCTCACCCCCGTCGCCTCATGCTGCCCGCGCGCCCACGCCCGCAGCTGGTCCGGGCGCACATCCAGTTCGCGGCCGACTTGGGTCGCCGTCGCGCCGGCTGCCCGACGCTCCGCCAGCATCCGCACCGCCTCGGCCTTAAACTCCGTCGTGAATCCACGGCGTACACGCCGTGCTCCCTTCTTGGTCGATTTCATATGCCACCTCCGCCCCCAAATTAGGGCCAGTTGAGCGTCCACGAAATCGGGTCAAGTCCAAAAGACTTTCGCCCACCCTGTCAAATCACTTTACCGTTACGGGATACAGGGTCACCTTTGTGGAGCCTCCTTAACATCACCCGCACTCACTGAACCCGCACACATGGCACTTCACACATCCTTCCGCGAACTCCAGCTGTGAGCCGCAATCCGGGCACGTGCCCATGAACACTTCCCCGCCTCCCTTGCCAAACTCGATGTCAGTCTGCTGAGCGCTCGTGTTCACGCGGTTCGACACGCTCGACACCGGTGCGGGCGGCTGCAGTGCGATCACGGGGCTGTGCATCGGCGCGGCACTACCACCAGCCAGCAGATCCGTCTGCACGCCCTGCTTGTCACGCCACCACTGTTCCAGTGCGATACCGACGGCGTCGGGCAACGACAGCACCTTGTTGGGTCCGAGGCCAACGGCGCGATCGCTCGAGATGCCGCGCAGCTGACGGTGGATTTCCTGCAGCGGGATCCCGCTGCGCAGCGCCAGCGACACCAGGCGACCGATCGCTTCGGCGTCGGCCATCGCCGACCCACCGGCCTTGCCGAGGTTGAGGAACACTTCGAACGGCTGTCCCTTCTCGTCTTCCGTGATGTTCACGAACATCACACCGAGCGGCGTTTCCTTGCGGATGGTCGTGCCACGCATCACTTCGGGACGCGACCGCTTGCCGCGACGGCTCGCGCTCTCGGCCTCCGCACTGAACAGCGCCTTCCTGGTGCGATCGAGTTCGTTCTGCATCTCGGCCATCGTGCCCTGCAACTCGCCGAGCTCCCGCTTGAGCGCCACCGTTGCATCAGGCGCCCCCTTCTCGCTCTTCGCGCCATCCGGAGTTCCCGCGGCCTTGGCACCGTCGCGCTTGGCCGCAGCGTCCTGCGTGGCACCGGTGCTCAGCACCTGGTTGTCGCGCGAGCCATCGCGGTATACCGTCACGCCCTTGCACTTCATGTCGTACGCCATCTCGTAGATGGCGCGCACATCGTCTTGCGTGGCCGCGTAGCCGAAGTTGGTGGTCTTCGAGATCGCCGAGTCGCAGTGCTGCTGAAAGGCCGCCTGCATCTTGATGTGGTACACCGGCGCGATGTTGTTCGCTGTGTTGAACACCGACTGCCACTTGGCCGGCACATCGGAATGCTTCACGGTGCCCGACTTCGCGATGCGCTCCATGAGTTGATCGCTGTACCAGCCGTCGGCCTTCGCGATGGTCACGAAGTCTTCGTTCACATCGGGCATCATCACACCCGCCTGATTGCGCATGAACGCCACCGCGAACAGCGGCTCCAGTCCGCTGGAACAACCGGCGATGATGGAGATCGTGCCGGTGGGCGCCACCGTGGTCACGTTGCAGTTACGCAGCAGCTGCATGGGGCGGATACGCTCACCCTGCTCGTCGCGCGCGCAGGTTTCGTCGGGACCCCAGATGGAACGCGCCCACTCGGGGAATGCCCCACGATCCTTCGCCAGTCGCTCGCTCTCCTTCTTGCCTTCGACGTCGAGGAACTCCATGACCTTGCGGCCCAACTCCACGCCTTCCGCACTGTCGTACGGAATGCCCAGACGCACGAGCATATCGGCAAAGCCCATCACGCCGAGGCCGATACGACGGATGCGCTTCGAGAGCGAATCGATCTCCGGCAACGGGTACTTGTTGACGTCGATGATGTTGTCGAGGAAGTGCGTACTGAGCGCGATATCGCGACGCATCGCATCCCAGTCTACTTGGCCGTTGCTCACGTAGTAGCCGACGTTCACCGAGCCAAGGTTGCACACGTCATACGCCAAAAGCGGCTGCTCGCCACACGGATTTGTCGCCTCATACGCACCGAGATGCGGCACCGGGTTGTACCGGTTGGCTTCGTCGATGAAGAACACGCCCGGCTCACCGGTGCGCCACGCGCCCAGAATCATCTTGTCCCACACGTCTCGCGCGCGGGCCTGACCGGTCACCCGTCCCGTGCATGGATCGCACAGGTCGTAGCTGCCGTCGGCCTTCACGGCCTCCATGAACCTGGTGGTGATCCCCACCGAGATGTTGAAGTTCGTGATCTTGGTGAGGTCCTCCTTGCACGTGATGAACTCCAGCACGTCGGGATGATCGACGCGCAAAATGCCCATGTTCGCGCCGCGACGCGTACCGCCCTGCTTCACCGCATTGGTGCTCGCGTCGTACAACTCCATGAAGGAGATCGGCCCCGACGCGACGCCGGTGGTGGAGCGCACCATGCTGCCGCGCGAACGCAGCCGCGAAAACGAGAAGCCCGTGCCGCCGCCACTCTGGTGAATGAGGGCCATGGAACGCAGCGTGTCGTAAATGCCGCTCTGGCCGTTGCTCAGTGCATCATCCACCGGCAACACGAAACAGGCTGACAGCTGACCAAGCGGACGCCCCGCGTTCATGAGTGTGGGCGAGTTGGGCTCGAAGCGCCGCTGCGTCATGAGAAAGTAGAACTCCTCGGCGCAGGCCTGCACCGCGCCGTCACTCGCGCCGTAGCGCCGGTCCGCTTCAGCCACCACCGTCGCCACGCGCCAGAACATCTCCTCAGGCTTCTCGACCGGCTTCCCCGACGTGTCCTTCACCAGATAGCGCTTCTCGAGCACCATACGCGCGTTGGCGGTGAGCGTGACCAATCCTTCGGGGGGCTTGGTGGAGAATGGCATCGAGGAGCTCCTTCGGTTCGGCGTGGGGCAGTGGCGGAGGCGTATGGTGCCTCCGTTCGTGAGCCCACGCAAGTGACGTTATAACATTATGCAATATAAGCAGTTACGTTCGCCACATCACGGAGTTGCAAGCGGTGCGGGATTCTCCACCGCGCGCAGATTTGTGTTCCGTCATCAGCGATCCCGGGGTGGTTTTTCGGTTGTCGTTAACAGGGGCGCGAACACGACACTCCTCAGGGTCAAGGCTAACTGCTTGTAAATAAAACGGTTGCACGGCGGCGACGGCCCGCAGGATCGGCAGCATGGCAGCACTAACCCGCCAGAAATGTTCGCCTGCTGAAGAGCCCGTCTCGGTACACCGAGGGGGGTTCTTTCTTTCATTTGCCTGCATTCACATTCGGTTTTCGCAGTTGCTCGCAAACACGAATTACACTGGCTCAATCGACTTCCTCGTTGTGTTCCGCCGTTGAGAATCGGTAGCGCCGGTCACGGTACGAGAGAGGGCGCCGTCACGATCTCGTATTGCGTGAGCGTCATTACAGAACGCGTGATCGCCGTGACGGAGTCGTTGCCGGTTCATCACGCGATCAACGGCCGGGCGCTTCATGTTGCTTTCATGTCCACCTCACATGCGCTATCGACCAGAAATGCGCGCGCCCTCCGGCTCGCGCTGTTCACCGACACGTACACGCCGCAGGTCAATGGCGTGGCACGTACGCTCGAACGCTTGGTGCACGCCGTAGAGGCGCGCGGTGGCGTGGCGCGTGTCTTTACGCCGGACGAACCGCAGGCGATCCCCACCTTCGAGGTGGAGCGATTCGCCAGTGTGCCGTTCTGGGCGTATCCGCAGCTCAGGCTATCGTGGCCAGCCCGTCAACGCCTACGTCGCACCGTTCGGCACTTCGCGCCGACGCTGGTACATGCGGCGACCGAGTTCGGCATGGGCCTGGCTGGCCGGTCGTGGGCGCAACGGGCTCGCGTCCCGCTCGTGTCGTCGTACCACACCAGCTTCGCAGCGTATGCCTCCCATTACCACATGAGCTGGCTCGCCGAGCCGGGGTGGAGGTATCTCCGCTGGTTTCATTCGGCGGCGCTGCGCACGTATTGCCCGACCGAGGCGATCGTACGCGAGGTGCACGCCGCCGGCTTTCGTAAAACCGCCGTGTGGTCACGTGGCGTGGACACCTCGCGCTTCTCGCCACACTACCGGTCCGCGTCCTTACGACAGCGGATCCTCGCTGGCGACGGTTCACCAGACGGCGCATGTACCGAGGACGCGCTCGTGGTGAGCTACGTGGGGAGGATTGCCGCGGAGAAGGGGTTGGCGGTGGCGCTCGAGGCGCTCCGCCTGGCGAGCACGGACCGGCCCGGGCGCATACGGTTCATGGGAGTCGGCGATGGTCCGTATCGCGACGAATTGCACCGTCGCGCTCCTGCAGGAAGTTGGATGCCCGGTGCGTTGCACGGCAACGCGCTCAGCGAAGCGTTCGCCTCCGCGGATGTGTTTCTCTTCCCGTCGACCACCGACACGTTCGGCAACGTGATGCTCGAAGCGATGGCGTCCGGGCTACCGGTGATCGGGGTGGAGGCGGGCCCTACCCGCGAGCTGCTGGCCTCCGACCGTGGCTGGCTCGTACCGCCCAACGAGGTGCAGACGCTACGGCAGCAGTTGGTAGCACTCGTGGACGATCGCGCTGCGGTGGCCGCAGCGCGCGAGCGCGCCCTGACATTTGCCGCCACGAAAACGTGGGATGCAGTCTGGGATCAGCTCATTGGCGAGTACGTGGAGTTGCAGGGCGGGTCTCACACCGTTACCGCGCTGTTGCCGAATCGACGGCCAACCGTGCTGCAGGGAGCTGATGTTATCAGTCGATGACGTCTTCGCTGCTTCTGCGTCTCGATGCACAAGATCGCGCACTGTTCGCGCGATTCGTGCGACACTCCCACCACTCGCGCGTCCGATCGCGTGTATGGGTCGGCATCACGTACCTCGGTGGAGCCCGCGCCACCATCGGCGTCTGTTTCGCTTCACTGCTTTTTCCCGCAGTCACCCTGCGACTGGGCGCTCATGCGCTGTTGTTGCTCTCCGCGTCGCATCTGCTCGTACAGCTGGTCAAACGCAGTGTGGGGCGCCCGCGCCCGTCGGTGACCATCCCCACCGCCGCGCTCATCGCTATCCCCGACCGCTTCTCCTTTCCCAGCGGTCACTCCTGCGCGTCGATGTCGATCGCGCTCGCGTACACCGCGGCGTTTCCGTCGCTCGCGCTCCCGATCTTGCTGCTGGCGCTGCTCGTGGGATGCTCACGCGTGGCGCTTGGGGCGCACTACCCCGGTGACGTCATCGTCGGTCAGGCGATTGCACTCGTCACCGCGCTCCTGCTGCGCGCTCCGACCTAGTCGGTAGGTAGGCTGCCGTTACGATGATGCTCCTTGAGCACCACGTAACGCGCCGCATTCGCCACGATCCCTGCCTGCTGCTCCGCACTGAGCGTACGCACCACCTTGGCCGGCATGCCGAGCACCAGTGAGCCCGGCGGAATGACGGTATGCTCGGTGACCACGGCGCCCGCGCCCACCATGCTCCCGGCCCCCACGCGCACGCCGTTGAGCAGGATCGCCCCGATGCCGATCAGCACACCGTTCCCCAGAATGGCACCGTGCACGACGGCGCGGTGGCCGATCACACAGTCCTCACCCACGATAGTCGGGGTGCCGGGGTCGGCGTGAATCACGGCACCGTCCTGCACGTTACTGCGCGCGCCAATCACGATGCGCTCAACGTCACCCCGGATCACCGCACCAGGCCATACGCTGCAATCCGCACCGAGGTATACGCGGCCGATCACCACGGCCGATGAATGAATAAATGGCGCGCTCACGGCTAAAAATATCCTCCGGGCGTCACGTAAATCGAGCCGCTTCGCGAGCGCTCACGCGGTGCGGTGTACAGCTTTGCCACAGCGAGGCGCACGCGATACGGCACATCATATTGCACCGCCAGATCCACGACGAGTTCGGCACCGGCCGAGGCCGCCCACCCGTTATTGATTGAGTGCACGGAAGTACCGCTCGAGCCCCACGACGATCGCCTCCGCATACCGCGCCTGAAAAGCCGCGTCACGCATCGCCGATTCCTGCTCAGGAAGCAGAATGAACAGCCCTTCCGTAAGCACCGATGGATACCAGGTGGGCCGCGCGATTGCGAGGTTCTGATAGTGTACGCCCAGGTCGCGGAGTCCGAAGCGCGCAACCATTTCCTCCTGCACCGGACGCGCCAACGGCTCGCTCTGTTGATGGAAGAACAGCGTGCTGGTGCCGTTATTGGTAAACGGATTCACGCCATCGGGGAGCGCGTTGAGATGTATCGACACGAATGCGTGCACATTGGCGCGGCGCGCGATAACAGATCGTTCGGCAAGGCCGAGTGGCGCGAGTGAGGTACGAGTGAGCACCGGCGTGGCCCCACGCGCGCGCAGGAGCTGCGCCACGAACGCGGCCACCGGCAGCACGGCGTCGCCTTCGTACAATCCGGTGGGACCCGTGGAGCCGGCCGGCGGATGCCCGGCGTCCACCGCGATCACGAGCCCCGACAGCGGACGTTCCGCATCGATATGCGGCGCACGCCGCACACGCAGGACGAAGGCGTCTCGCCTGTCATCAAACAGCACCTGCCATCCATACACCTGCTGCGACAGCGACAGCGTGATCCGTACGCGATCGCTCGTCACCTGCTCCCACGCAATGCGTCGGATGAGGGTGTCGTTGCCGATGATGCGTGAGATTTCCGGATTCGCCTGCGTACCGTAAAGCGTGAGCGAAAGGGAACGCGCGTCCGACTCCACATAGTGTGCGGGTCGTTGACCGATGCCGATGGTTACGTCCACATACTCCGCGCTCGGCGTTACCCGGAAACCGCCGGTGATGCGGCGCGGCAACGCGGCAGGCTGCGACGACACGGTGATGTCGGCATCGTCCACCCACACTTCAAGCGTGTTGTCGAGCCGCACACGCGTAAAGCCGCCCAGACGGCCGGTTACCTCGAGGGACGTGCCTTGGAGCAGCTGCCACTTGTACGTGCCGTTCACGATCGTCCGTGCGTTCACCACGCGGTCGGTATCGCCATCCACGACGTTCGGAATCCGGAGAATGCCGACCAGTCGCGTATTGCTGTCGAGCACGCGTACCAACGGTGCATTCACGACGGCGCTGTCGCGGCCCCGCGTGGCCACGAATCGGGGTGTCGTGCCGCCCTCGGTGCTGTCGTCCGACAGCAGGCGGGCGGCGACGTCCACGGCGAAGGGGACGAGGGACGCGCCCGCCGGTGGCCCCATATTCTGCATGGTACGCGCGATGCCATCCCGACCGATGACGTGCAGCAGCGCATTCGACGGTGCGTGTGCGCTTACGCGTATCATCTCGTCGGCACGCACCCAGCTGCCGCGCGCCGGCAACGCCGACGACACATCGATGTTGAGGCGCACAGCCGAAGGGGGTGGAGGCGCGGGCAATCGCACCGTGCGCTGCGCCCGCACGGTATCGGTGCCGCGCACGGCGACCAGCGCGTAGCTCGGCGTGTTGACCGGCGGGTTAGCCACGAAAGCGAGAAAGGCGCCGTTCGGAGCGACCGCCACTGGCACGCCGTTAATGCGCAGGGTGGCATCGCCGCTGCCAAGACTGCCCAACAGGAAATTCGAATCCCGGCTGGCGATCAGCTGATTTTCGGACGGATACTGCACACGCACGACCAGTGGCGCCCCGCTGATTGCAGGGACGGCGGGCAGCCCGGCTGGGACGCCCGCCTTCCGAGCGGGACGAGGGGCTGTCGACGCCGTTGGCCGGCGGCATGCGGTCACCGCTGTGACCGTGACGACCGCAAGGGCCGTGCATAACGTCCGGATGGTGACACGGCTGATGCGACCTACGAGGCGAGACATGATCATCGCTTCGAAGCTGGGGACCGCCGCAGCGCCAGTCCAGCGGCAGGCGAACTTCTGAAGGGGGCCCGGTATTCGACGCATAGGTGGAAGGCAGGCCATTTTACCGAAGCTGCTCGATCTGCGCGTGAGTCCAACCCTGCTGCGCTTTGCGCGGGGGCTGGCGTTTGGCGGCCCGTCGGTGCAACCTCTGCAACCTTCGGTGTCTCCGTTCGTATGGATTCATGCAACTCCTTTGTGTGCACCGGCCCGCTCTATGACGCTGTGACTGTTCCCGCCTCCCATTCAGACCGATCGCCCGCCGGTGAAGCGCGCCGCGTCATTGCACGCGTGTTCGCCCTCACCGATGTGGGACGCACGCGGGAGCATAACGAGGACACCTTTCTCGTTGCCGATCTCGAGTCGGGGCTCCCGCTGGCCTTCACGTACACCGAACAGGAGATCGAGGCCGACGCTCATGGCCTCCTCTTCCTGGTGGCTGACGGGATGGGCGGAGCGGCCTCCGGAGAGCTGGCGAGCAGCATGGCCGGCTCGATGGTGCTCGAATCCCTCAAGAGCACGTGGTCGCAGTCGTCGCCCTCGGTCGACACGTTCGCCGAGTCGTTGCGCGATGCCACAACGGGGGCGAATACCCGCATTCATCAGTATGCCCGGGACAACCCCGAACATCGCGGCATGGGTACCACGGCCACCATCGCCGGACTGTTGGGAGACCGACTTTTTCTGGCGCAGGTCGGCGACAGTCGAGCGTACCTGGTGCGAGACCGACGGGTCACGCAACTCACGAAGGATCAGTCGCTGATGCAGCGGCTCGTGGAAGCGGGTGAACTGACGGAAGAGGAAGCCGAGGTCAGTGAACGTCGCAACATCATCCTGCAAGCGCTCGGTCCGGAAAGCCATGTCACAATCGACCTCACGCATCAGCAGCTGCGGCGTGGTGATACGCTGATTCTGTGCAGCGACGGACTGTCCGGGCTGGTGCGGGCCGACGAGATCGCGCGCACGGCTCGTGAGGAGACTGATCTACGGCAGGTCTGTCGACGCTTGGTGGAGCGCGCCAACACCCTCGGTGGACCGGACAATATCACGGTGGTGGCGGCGCGTTTCGATGGACCGGCGCTCGAGCCGCACACCGAGGAAGATCCGATGGGGTATGCCGCCTATCCGTTAGCCGGCACGCTCAATGACGGCAATCGCGAGGAGATCGCCCCACGCGGAAGCCGAGCGCGCGGGCTCAAGAGTGACCCGACGCCACGCTTTGGCACCCCCATTCCTTCCGCCGCCGCACTCGAGGACGCGTTTGCCCGCGCCCGTGACGCCGAAACGGCCGAAATCCTCGGTGCGCCCGAGCCGGTGGTGAAGGCGCGAAAGCGCGCCGTCCAGCCGATCTACCTGATGCTGCTCCTCGTTGCCGCCGTGGCGATCGTCTGGGGCGTCTCAAGGGTGATTGCGCTGCGTTGAGCGCGCTGCCGGGTCAGGCCTTTTTAGTGCGGAGCAGACCGCGACCGGCGGCCTGCTGCATTACCCGGTCGCCACTCCAGGCAATAATCGTGGGGTGCGTCATCCCGAGCTGCGCCACGAATCGCGGATCGCCGAGTGCCACGAGCACCACCGTGCGTTGTAGTGCCGCCGCCTGTTCTATCAGCGCGGACAGCTGTGTGACGGTCTCGGGGAGCAACGTCACGCGCCCTTTGGTGGGGAGGTAGTCGGCGAAAAGGGCGATCACGACGGGTCCGCCACTCGCGGCCGTGGGGGCGCTCACCAGTCGCGCGTCGTTGCCGCCAAGGCGCATCGCTTCCACTACGCCGGTGCGATCGGCGCGTGTGCCAACCACGGCGTCGTCGTCGTCCACGATAATCACTTCCGTAACGACCCCCATCGCCGGCAACGGCCCGTGCTCGATGCGCAGGACCTTGTCCGCGAGCAGCGCGCCCCACGCGGTATCGGCGCCACTCGGTCGGCGCCAATCGTTCGGGGGCGACGCCCACTGCGCCCACTTGAGACGACGACGCACCGATTGCTTGATCCGATCGGGATCGAAAGTCCCGTCATCGTAGGCCCGCTCAAGCGCATCGAGAGTAGTCGTGAGGTCACCGGGAGCCAGCAGGACGTCGCATCCGGCACGAAGCGCGTGCACCGCCGCCTCGGTCGGATCCCGTCCGTCGTTCACCCCCGCCATCGTCATGGCATCGGAGACAATGAGATTGTCGAATTTGAGTTGCTGCCGAAGCAGCCACTGGAGGATCTCGCGCGACAGCGTCGCCGGCACCCGGCTCGAGTCGAGTGCCGGGTAGGCGACGTGCGCGGTCATCACGCTCGCCACGCCAGCGGTAATGGCGGCGCGGAACGGCTGCAGATCCTGTTCCTTGAGCTGATCGGCCGGCGTATCCACGAACGGCAGCTCGAGCGCCGCGTCCCGCACCACTCGTCCCATGCCGGGAAAATGCTTCGCGCACGACAGCACGCCTTCGGCCTGGCATGCTTCGATGTAGGCGGCAATGAGCGGTGCGATCTTTGGCGCATCGGTGCCCATGGCACGCGTCCCCACCATGGGATTGTCCGCAAGCAGGTCCAGGTCGCACACGGGCGCGAGATTCCAGTTCACCCCCATGGTACGCGCCTCGCGTGCGGTGAGACGTGCCGCACGACGCAGGGCTTCGAGGTCGCCCATGGCACTGATCGCCATGAGCGGCGGCAAGCCGGTCGCCCCGGCAAACTGCTGTCCCGCTCCTCGTTCGAGTTCCGCAGCAATAAGCAGTGGATGACGCGACTTGAGTTGCAACTCCTTCGCCAGCGTGCGCACCCCGTCCTGCTCGCCGCCGCTGAGCTGAAATCCGCCAACGCCCACCGCCAGGGCTTCCTCGATCGTCGGACGCGCTTCGGCGAAGCCTCGCGACGGGGTGAACTGGATGATGGGGATCAGCAACTGCGCGAGATCGCGCCGGGATTGTTCGCTCATGGCAGACTCGGGAAAAGCACGGAAGAACGCGGAAGAACGCAGCAGAACGAGCACCACGCAAAACGTTACGCACGCAAGCTAGTGGGAGTGCGCCCCGTCGGGGTCGCGGCCCGGCGTGCGCGAGCCCAGCAGGCGAGGGCCGCATGCGCCGGTGGCACGCGCCAGGTTGCCGGGGCGGTCGGTGAGGTGCAGGTACCCCAGCAGCGCAAAGGCGACCGCCTCCTTCGCTTCACCGTCGAAGAAATATTCGTCGAAGCGGCGTACCTGGGCACCGGCGAGATCGTGACCCGTCGTACAAGGCGGCACCACCGCTGGGGCGGCAGCGCTCAGCGCCCGACCGATCATCGCCACCAGCGTCGGATTCCGGGATCCACCACCCGAGAGCAGCACATCGCTGATCGGCTCAGGAACGAAGCGTGCGTATTGTTGCGCGATGCTGCGGGCGGTGAGTGCAGTGGCCGTGGCGACGACGTCGTCGTCTGCCGCGCCGCCGTTACGGCAGTGGGCAATGAAGTCTCGCAGGTACTCGCGAGAGAAGAGCTCGCGCCCCGTACTTTTGGGCGGTGGCGCGGAGAAAAACGGATGCGCCAACGCCGCTGTGATCGCCGACTCCACGATGCGCCCGCGCGCGGCGATCATGCCGTCGACATCGTACGGCCGCTCCGGAAAGAGCGCGCGCACCGCACCATCGATGAGCACCACACCCGGTCCGGTGTCAAAGGCGCGCACGGCGCGCTCACGATCGGGAAACGCCGTAGCCGCCGGTGGGACCACCGTCACGTTGCCGATGCCGCCGAGATTCTGCAGCGCTCGCCAGCTATCGGGAGCGGAAAAGAGCAGCAGGTCGGCGACCGGGACCAGCGGTGCTCCCTGCCCGCCGGCAGCGATGTCGCGCGCGCGGAAGTCGGCGATGACCGTGCAACCGGTGCGCTCCGCGATGCGCGCCGGATCCCCGATCTGCCAGCTGCTGTGTCCGGGCTCGTGCCAAAGGGTTTGTCCGTGGGAAGCGACGGCGGCGATGTCATGTCGCGCCACCCCCGATTCATTGATCGCGGCGTTCGCGGCGTCGGCGAGCCAGTCGCCGAGATCGGCGTGAAGCCGGCAATACGCCTGCGCACTTCCCTGCTGCATCGCCTCCTCGAGCCGCCGCCGCTCCTTCGTGGCAAACGCGCGGTGCGTGAAGGCGAGCAGCGCAGCCGTCATGGGTGATGTGGCGTTCGCTTCTCCAAAGCGCACCACGGCGGCACTCACGCCATCGAGCGAGGTGCCGGACATCACGCCGACCACCACGGTCACTGCGGTACCGGCGGCGTTGCCCGGTCCGTGCGCACCGGCGGAAGCGTGGCGTGCGGCAGCACCTTGCGGATTACACCACCCGCCGCCGCAAGCTGTTGCCCGGCGGCCGTCGCGTCGAGCTGCAGCGCCTGCATGACAATGGCGAGCTTCACGCGACCATTGGCGCGATCCAGGACGTCGCGTGCAGTTGGCCGATCGATGGCGCACACCTCGCAGAGGATGCGTTCGGCGCGGTCCTGCAATTTCACGTTGGACGCCTGCAGATCGACCATGAGATTGCCGTAGCTCTTGCCGACGCGAATCATCGCGCCCGTTGTGAGCATGTTGCACACCATCTTGGTGGCCGTGCCGGCTTTCATGCGCGTCGAGCCGGTGAGCGGCTCGGGACCAACTACCGGAAGGATGTACAGATCGGCCGCGTCGCGCATGGCGGGGGGCGGATCGGTACACGCGATTAGCATGGTGAGCGCGCCGAGCTCGCGCGCGCGCACGAGTGCCCCACGCACGAAAGGCGTGGATCCCGACGCCGCGATGCCGCACACGACATCGCCAGCGCGCACGTGATGTACCTCCATCAGCTGCGCGCCACCGGCCGGATCGTCCTCGGCCCCCTCGATGGGGTGTCGCAAGGCCCGATCGCCGCCGGCGATGATGCCGACCACCATGGAGGGCTCAGTGCCGAACGTAGGGGGACACTCGCTGGCGTCGAGGACGCCAAGACGTCCCGAAGTCCCGGCACCCACATACAGCAGCCGGTGACCACTCCGAAAGGCCTTCTCGATCGCCGCAATGCCTTCGGCAATCGCCTCGCGCTGCGTGGCCACGGCTGCGGCCACCAGCTGGTCTTCGGCGCTGAGAAGCGCAACGATCTCTGCGGGTGAGGCGAGGTCGATGTCCACGGTGCGCGGATTGCGACGTTCCGTGATACGCGGATCGGGCGTCGAAGCGGGCACGAGAGCGAGTTGGAGGACCAGCGCGCGGCGAAAGCGTGCGGCAAGGGCGTGCGACGGAGAGGTGCGGCTGTCCTCACCATCGCGTGCAGGATAGGTTAGGCATCATGCGCTACCATCGCGCGGTGCGGATGCCATCGACATACATTCGAGCAGCCCGACAGCGATCGCTGGGCGGGTTGCTTCGCAACTTAGGAGTCGCCATGCGCGAATCGCAAGCGGGAAACGGTCGAGTCGCGGCTGTCATCGGTGCTCTGCTGTTGATCGCGACACCAGCGCAGTCGCAGATCCGCGGAGGAATCCCCGCACGCCCGGATCCCGGGTACTGGTTCTCCGGCGGTGCGGCCGCCCTGATTCTCAACGACATCAACGACGGCGCCACGCAAAGTGTCTGGCGCTTCGGCAACGATCCGCTCTGGCAGATTCGTGGCACGCTGGAGAAGGCGCTCGACAATGCGTCCACGATCGGCGTATCGGTGGGCTACGGCCGCGTGGATCTCACGCTATCGCCGTTCACCCCGAGCGTTGAGCCGATCCCGACTCAACCCAACTTGTGTACGAGCGACTGCACGGCCGACGTACAGCTGTGGACCGCGATGGCGCAGTTCCGGAGCGGCGGCGGCCCCGGTTTTCACACGCTCTTCGAGTTGAGCGGTGGCGTCACGGGCTTTCGTGATCTGCGCACACGTAGCGACCGGGCTCCGATCGGTCCGGATAAAGCGCAGTTCGATCTCTCGGGCGCACTTGGCGCCGGGTTCGGCTATTCGCTGTCACCGGATTTTGTGGTGGCGATCGTGCAAGACTTCGGTATCGGCTGGCACTCGCAGTCCGACCTCCCCGAAGGGGTGGGCCGCAGTTGGCGCGTGCGCACCACGCGCGCGAGCCTACGTTACGCATTCGGCAACCGGCGTTGATTTTTCCTCCTTCCCCCTTCATGCGCATGTCTCGATCATCGATGCCCCGGCTGGCCGCGCTCGTCTCTCTCGCCTTCGCCACGTACGCGCTTGGTGCTTGTGCCGGCCGCTCCGAAGGGTCGTCGGGAAGCACGTCGAATGCTTCGGCAAGCGCATCACAGCAGGCCATTGCCGCAGCCGGTCCCTTCGGCGCGTCGAAACGACCGGATATTCCGGCGCGTGTCGTACCGACCTTCCCTGCCGGCTGGCGGTTGCCCGCAGGTGCCAAGGCGACGTTCGCGCCGCGGGTGATGGCGGTGAGCAATAGCGCGGAAGCGAGTGCAGCGGCGGCGGACATCATGCGGGCGGGAGGCAATGCGGTGGATGCCGCTGTGGCTCTGGGTTTCGCACTCACGGTGTCATGGCCGGAGGCGGGAAACATCGGCGGCGGTGGATACACGGTCATCCGCATGGCCGATGGACGCACGGCGGCCCTCGACTATCGAGAGATTGCGCCGCTTGCGGCCACGCGCAACATGTATCTCGACGCCGATGGCCACGTCACCGACAAAAGTGTGTACGGACATCTCGCGTCGGGCGTGCCGGGCGCGGTGGCGGGACTCGCCGCGCTGCTGGAGCGTTTCGGCACGATGTCGCTGTCGCAAGTGATGCAGCCGGCCATACGCCTCGCGCGCGACGGATTCGTCGTCGACACGGCGCTTGCGGGCTCGATTGCCCGGGCGGAACAGCTGATGAAGCGCGTGCCGCAAGCCACGCCGTACTATCCCGACGGCCAGCCGCTCGGGGCTGGTCGCACGCTGCGCCAGCCCGATCTCGCGCGTACGCTGCAGACGATCGCCGACTTCGGCGCGAAAGCCTTCTACGAAGGTTGGATCGCCGATTCACTGGTGGCCGAACAACAGCGCGGCAGTGGCATCATCACTCGCGAAGACCTTCGCGGGTACACGCCGGTGTGGCGCGAGCCGATCGCCACGACGTACCGCGGCTATGGCATCATCTCGATGCCACCATCGTCATCGGGAGGCGTCACCACCGCCGAAGCAATGAATATGATGGAGCAGTACGCCGCCGTGCCGACGTACGGCAGCACGCGCTGGTTTCATCTGCTCGGCAGCGTGTACCAGCGCGCGTTCATCGATCGCAATGCGAAAATCGGCGATCCGGCATTTGTGCACGTTCCGGTCGCGCAGCTCACCAGCAAAGCCTATGCGAAGGCGCTGCAGGGCACGATCGACGACAAGCGCGCCACTCCCACACAAGCGCTCGAGCCGCTCATGGCACCGTCGCGCGAGCCGGAGCACACCACACATTACTCAGTAGTGGACGCGATGGGGAACGCCGTGGCCACGACCACCACGCTCAACAACAGTTGGGGCTCGGGTGTGTGGGTGCGCGGCGCCGGCTTCATGCTGAACGACGAGATGGACGACTTTGCCGCGAAGCCCGGAGAACCCAACATGTTCGGGCTGCGCCAAGGTGAGCAGAATGCGATTCAGCCGGGAAAGCGCATGCTGAGCGCGATGTCGCCCACTATCGTCACCGACCGCGCGGGACAGCTGTTGATGGTGATCGGCGCCGCCGGCGGCCCGACGATCATTACCGGCACGAGTCAGGTCATACTCAACGTCATCGAGCACCGCATGAATCTCGCCGATGCCATGCGAGCTCCCCGCATCCACCACCAGGCACTCCCCGACTCCATGCGATACGAGCTCGGTGGATTGTCGGCCGCCGTGCTCGACTCGTTGCAGCGCATGGGTCACGGCACCGCAGGCCTTCGCTCATTGGTGAACGTGAACGCGATCATGCGGGTGAATGGCGGATGGGAGGGCGTACCCGAGCCTCGCCGGTCCGGTGGTGCGGTGGGCTTCTGATCGGAAGTGCACAATTGCGGAACTACAAAAGGGGCGAGGAGGCGATGGTCTCCGCCCTCGCCCCGTGTGCTCTTGCTGCTGAAGGGTGTTACGGTGTGGCGGCCGGACGGACCGTAGCCGGTGCATCGAGGCGTACCGTTACGGTGCGACCGCTTTCCAGGCATGTGTCGTAATTGGCGGTCGCGGCGGCTGCCGCCGTACCGGCTGCCGCACCGGCCGCAGCGCCGATTACCGTGCCCTTGGTATTCTTGCCAATCACCTGGCCGGCAATCGCGCCAAGGATCGCGCCACCGGCGACCTTTTTCGCGTCGGTGCCCTTCGAGGCGCTGCGCACGCGATCCGTGCTCGCCGTCTGTACCGAGGACTCCACCGGATAGGTGTTTCCGCCAAATGTCACCGAGACCATGCGCACCGAGAGGACCGTGTTGTCTCGGGAGTTCTGCGCCGTTTTGGACTCGGTGACTTCGAAGGTACCCGTGGCGCCCTCGGGGATCGTCACGCCATTGGTGCCCGTGACCGGCTCGGTAAGCGCGGCGGTGAACTTCTCACCGACTGGTGCCGTGTTGGAGCACACCTTCGAGTTGGACGCGAACGTCATCGTGGTGCCGGCGGCAATGGTGCCCGTTACCGGAGCTGCGGGCGCAGGACGCGCGGGCGCGGGACGAGGAGCCGTCGGACGCGGCGCCGTCGGGCGCGGTGCGACGGCAGCGGGGGCCGGCGTCGTGGGCGCGGGGGCGGGTACGTCTTGCAGCTGCGGCTCGGCGAGCGAATCTCGCTGCGCCAACGCGAGATCACGACCCAGCGCACTGTCGGCGGCAAGCGAGTCGGCGTTCTTGTCACCGCCGCAGGCTGCGAGCGCGACGAGCGACAGCCCGGAGATCAACGTCATCGAACGTGTGCGACGGATATATTGACTCATACAGGTACTCCTCTGAGGGATTTTCTGCGGACTCACGACGATAATGGGCCTTCGCGGTCTGTACCAGCGCGACAGGCGCTGAAACGCCTACTTCCATATTACCACCCTTACAAGGCACAAGTTGCGATCGGCCTGAGTTCCGTAGTCGTTTCGGCCGCCCTCGCCACGATAATCCCCGGGTTCCTCCAACGGGGAATCGACGCCATGGAAGCCGGGGCAGACGGTGCGGTGCTCGTGCGTCTCGGAGCCGTGATGCTCGTCACCACGGCACTGACGGGCGTGCTCCGGTTCGCCATGCGCAAAATTCTCAACGGCGTCAGCCGGTGTATCGAGACCGATTTGCGTCACGATCTGTTCGCCCGCCTCTCCACGCTTGACCCCAGCTGGTACATGCGTTGGCGGACGGGCGACCTCATGGCGCGTCTCACCAATGATCTGAGCGCGGTCCGAATGGCTGTCGGGCCGGCCGTCATGTACCTCGTGAATACCATCGCCGGCGGGCTATTCGCGATGGTCATGATGGTCCGTATCAGCCCGGTGCTCACGGCGGTAGCGCTGTTGCCGATGATCGGGTTGCCGGTGCTCATGCTGCGCCTCGGGCGCATGGTGCACGATCGCTTTCAGGCGGTGCAGTCACAGTTCAGTCAGCTCACGACACGTGCGCAGGAAAATCTCGCCGGGGTCCGCGTGGTCCGCGCCTACCAACAGGAGTCGGCCGAGGTCGGGCGCTTCGATGCGCTGGGCGAGCGTTACCTGCACGCCAACATGCGCCTGGCCAAGCTGAATGGCGTCATGAATCCCGGCTTCGGTCTGCTTGCCGGACTCGGTTCTGCGGTCACGATCGGCGTGGGTGGTACGCTGCTTATTCAGGGCAGAATCACCGTTGGCGGCTATGTGGCCTTCGGCATCTACCTCGCGATGCTTACCTGGCCCCTCATCGCACTCGGCTGGACGACCAACCTGTTTCAACGCGCGGCGGCGTCGATGGCGCGCGTGCTCGAAGTGATGGACGCCGTGCCTGCCGCGGTTCGCGACGACGGCACCGCCACCTTGCCCGCATCGGCTCGCGACCACGGCCGCGTGATGCCAGCCGGACGCATGATCGAGTTCCGTCACATCTCCTTCCGCTACCCCGCGCCGGTGATGCTCAACGACAACGGCGCCGCGACCGACGCGCAATACGGTGCGGTCGGCGACGACACCACGCCGCGCTGGGTGCTTCGCGATGTGTCGTTCACGCTGCCGGCCGGACAGACGCTCGCCATTGTTGGGGCAACGGGCTCCGGCAAGAGCGCGCTGATGGATCTGCTGCCGCGGCTCTTTGATCCCCAGGAAGGCAGCATCCATCTCGACGGGGTCGACATCCGCACGCTGCCGCTGTCGACCCTGCGCGCCGAATTCGGTTACGTGCCGCAGGACGCGCTGCTCTTCAGTGAGACGGTCGGTGAGAACATCGCCTACGGCTTCGAGTCCGAGGAGGACGGCGCGACCGGCCATGCCGACACCGGCGCCGCCGCCATTCGGCGCGCAGCGGCGATCGCGCAGCTCGAGGAGACGATTACACGCCTGCCGGCCGGTGTGAACACGCGACTGGGGGAGCGAGGCGTCAATCTCTCGGGCGGACAGAAGCAGCGTACGACACTCGCGCGGGCACTCGCGCGTGAGCCGCGCATCGTGCTGCTCGACGATGCGCTCTCGGCGGTTGACACGCACACCGAAGCGGCGATCCTGCACGGACTTCGCACCGCGCTTGTCGGGCGCACGGCCATCATCGCGTCTCATCGGGTAAGTGCGGTACGTGACGCTGACCAGATTCTCGTGCTCGACGATGGCCGCGTCGTGGAGTCGGGACGGCATGAGGCGCTCGTACGGCGTGGCGGTCGCTACGCGCAACTGTTGCAGCGACAGCAATTGCTGGAATCGATTGAAGCAGCATGAATCCGAATTGACGGGCTCCGCGCCTGATTCACAGGGTGATAAAACCGCTGATCTGCGAGCGAAGTGCTCGATATTCTCGCGTTGGACAGGTTCAAACGAACGGTGGTGTGAGGCGCGCGGGGCGCGCCGTGCGCGGTTTGGCGGGGCCCCGGTAGAGGCCGTTTCCCCATATCCGCCCCCGATGCCGCAGTTTGCGGAGTCCGCCAATCGTCTTGCCCCAGCCAAAATCCTCCTCGACGAGCTTCCGGTTCCGTTGACTTCTGCGACGTGCGGCGGCGCTCGCGGGGTTCGAGCGTCGTCAGCATTTCGCGCGTGGCGGCGCGTTCCGCGTCAGAGCCCGGGGCGCGCACATCGGTCACGACGATTCAGGCCATGGCGATGGTCCATCAGCACGCTGCCCGGATGCCCAATGCTGCTCGCCGTCCCGCGGCTCTTCCGCGCCAGTCGGGCGTCGGGATCCGTCACGGATTCATACGTCATATTCGAGCGCTTTTCGCCACGAAAGTCGACGGTGAAATGCTCGTGCGACAGAGGGCGCGCACGTCCGCCGCTTCGCGCACTTCCTGCATGAACGCGTCCGCGATGTGACCCTCGATCAACCGGTCGCGGTTCTTCCTGAACACCGTTGGCACCCACACCGCGTCATCGGGATTCACGCCCGCAAACCAGCGGAACAGCAAATTGTCGTTGAGCGGCTCCTTGAGCTGCCGCTCGTTCCGGATCGTGTAGAGCAGCTGCAGCAACAGGCGCGTGCAACAGGCGCGTGCAACAGGCGCGTGCAACAGGCGCGTGCAACAGGCGCGTGCAACAGGCGCGTGCAACAGGCGCGTACAACAGGCGCTCGGGCGGAATAAACGGGCGCCGCATCCGCGTGGCATAGCTGGCGTCGAACCAGGGGACAGCGCCGTCGGGACCGGCGGCACCAGCGCGTGAATCACCCCCAGCGGACGATCCGCCGGAATCCGTTCTTCGACGGAGACATAGCTGAACATCGTCGTTTGCGGTTGATCGGCACCCCGCATCGCCACGCTCCGGTTGAGGATGCGCCACGATAGGCCTATCCTCGGCCTTCTCCGGGTAGAATTCAACCGACTTTTTCATCACCCTGATTAACGGCAAGAAGTCTGTGACGAGCCGCACACCAAGGACCAGGTCACGGCGCTCGTGACGCCGTTTCCGGGTGACGACGAAAGGCCTGTGCGGAACGATGCGCGCGGTGCGCCCGCACACCCACTGCGCGGAGTGCATCCACGCCAACGCGCAAGGAGGTATCGACGGTGTCGCGGTAGACATCGCTCACCCCAACCTTGCGGAGATCGAAGGCGGTAGGCCGCTCCTCTGCGCGCGCGAGAATACGCAGGCGGGGGAAGTGCGCTCGAACCGTGCGGGCAATTTCCAGCGCGGTGTCGCCGTCGCCCACGGCGATCACCAGCACGATCGCCTCTTCAGCGCCGGCCGCGTGCAGCAGGTTGAGCCGCGAGGTGTCACTGAAGTACACCTCGAGCACGACCGGGCGCGCATCGTTGGCCCGCAGCAGCCTTCCCCCCGTACTCCCGAACTGTCCGAACCCTGCGAGAATCACCGTGCCTTGCCCCTCCACCGCATCGTGTGCGCCGACGACGGGAGCGGCGGCCGGTAAGACGTGGCTGCAACACCTTTTCATACAGCAGCAGCAACGCGGGGGTGAGCGCCATCGCGAGCGCCACCGTGGCCACGAGCATTCCGCGCGTCGCCGCGTTGAGGATGTTTTGCTGCGAGGCGTACGAGAGCAGCACGAAGCAGAACTCACCGCCCTGCGCCAGCGCGAGAGAGAAGAGCAACCCTTCCGCTCGCCGCTGGCGAAAGAGGAGCGCCACGGCAGCAAGGACGAGCACTTTTGCCAGCACGAGGCCGATCACCAGCCCGCCTACTGCAAGCCCATTGGCGGCGACAAGCGCAAAATCGACCGAGGCGCCCACGGCAAGAAAGAAGAGCCCGAGCAGCAGCCCCTTGAAGGGTTCGAGGTCGGACATGAGCTCGTGGCGGAACTCGCTGTCGGCGAGCACGACGCCGGCGAGAAACGTACCAAGCGCCGGGGAGAGCCCCACTGTTTGCATCAGCAGGGCGATGCCGATCACGAGCAACAGGGACGCGGCCGTAAACAGCTCGCGCAAACGAGTGCGCGCAATCGTGCGCAAAGCGGGACGCACCACGTAGCGACCGCTCAGGATCACCAACGCGACGGCGGCAAGCGTCACCAGTGCCTGAGCCCAACCGTGCAGCGATGCCGTGAAGCCGGCGTGGTCACCGCCCTCGCTGGCCGGCGCCCCGGTGGCGAGCAGCGGCAGCAATGCCAGCATCGGTATCACCGCGAGATCCTGAAAGAGCAATACGGCGAAGGCACGCTCACCCGCTGGCGATTCAAGCAGACCTTTTTCCTGCAACGACTGCAACACGATCGCGGTGGATGACAACGCGAGAATGAGTCCGATGGTCAGTGCGCTCTGCCATCCTTGACCGAATAGCAGCGCCACGCTGCCCACAACCGCAGCAGTGCCCAAGAGCTGGAGTCCGCCCATGCCGAGCAGCACCGTGCGCAGCGACCAGAGCTTGCTGAGCTCCAGCTCCAGCCCTACCAGAAAGAGCATCATCACCACACCGAACTCGGCGAAGTGCATGAGGTCCTGCCCGTCGCGTCCGATGAGCCCGAAAGCGAACGGGCCGGTCGCCACGCCGGCGAGCAGGTAGTCAAGCACGGAGCCCAACCCCAGACGTTTGGCGATGGGGATGGCGATCACGGCAGCGGCGAGATTTACGAACGTCTGAAAGAAGACGTCGCTAATGCGCTCCGTGCCCGAGTCGCTGCAGCACGGCGATGTAGCGCGCGGTTTCATCGGCGATGTCTCGGTCGGTCATCGCGTGTGTGCCGTAAATGATATGCGGCGGCGTCCCCGTCATGTTGCACAGCTCCGCCGTGTTCCGCAGCGGGGCAAGCAGGTCGGGAATGCTCATGCGGTTCCGGCCGCCCGGTGTGTAGGCGTTCACACCGCCTCCCGCGCTCACCACCTGCAGCCCTCGCTTGCCGGCAAGCGCTTTCCCCTGTGTGCCGTACGCCCACCCGTGTTCCAGCACGAGATCTTCCCACTGCTTGACCAAAGCCGGGGTGCTGTACCAGACGAACGGGCACTGCACGACCAGCACCTCGTGCGCCTCCAGCATCTGCTGCTCACGCGGCACATCGATATCAAAGTCCGGATACGCTTCGTATAAGTCGTGGATGGTGAGGTTTGGCAGCGCCTGGGCCGCCTGCAACAGCCGCCGATGCACCCGGGAGCGCTCGAGTGCGGGGTGCGCAAACAGGAGCAACACCGATGGCGGGTCGGCAGCAGCCATCACATCCTCACAAACGTGTGACAGGAAATCCGGAGGGCCATGGCTGGTGAAAGGCCACCAGCCGCTCCGACCACCCCGTGAACGGCAACAGTTCCAGCATAACCTGCAGGAGACCGGCGATGGGATTCAGGCGTCCGAGATGCTGCCGGCATTCCTGAAAGAAACCACGGAACGGTTCCCGCGCGAGCGCATGCGGAGGGTCACGAGCCAGCCGGTCGCGCGGAGCCTCGCCGGCAGTTGCCACACAATCCATAAATCACGAGCCGATGCCGCTGACGGGAGTAGTCGTGCGCGTCGGCAAGCAGGGTTGTCATGCGCTCGAGCCGCTCGTCGCGAAACTCGGTCACTTTACCACACACCGTGCACAACAAATGTTCGTGGTGCGGCACGCCGCGGGCTGCTTCAAAGCGCTTGAAGCCTTCGCCGAAATCACGTTCCACGACGAGGCCGCTGCGTACCAGCACTTCGAGCGTGCGGTATACGGTGGCTGTGCCGGCGGAGGCGCCCTGCTGGCGGAGTTCTTTTGCGACATCTTCTGCGCTGAGATGCCGGTCCGTTCCGAGCACTACGTCGGCAATGGCGATGCGCTGCGCCGTAGCGGGGAGGTTGTGATCGCGCAGGAACGCGCGAAACGCGTCTCGGTCGGCCTTGGCCGACTGTTCTGCGGCGGCCACTGCTGCCGCGGACGCATAGGCGTCGCCCGAGTCGCTCACGGCGCCGACCGGGCCGGATCGGCGGCAATCGCCGGTGGCCACGTGATACGCAAGGCGCGCGCAATCTGTGCGGCCGTGTAGCGCGTGGTCTCGGTTTCCTCACCGGCCCGTCGCTGCACTCCCCGCACGACCATCTCCACCGTAATCAGCGGTGCATCGGCTTCGTCCGCGACGTCCGCTTCCCACTTGCCGCGCTCAGGCCCTTTCTGCACGAGGCGATAGCGCGCCGTGTAAACGGTATGGCGCAGGACCGGAACGATCGCGTCGTCGAGCCGTTCTGCGGCGCGTTCGACATCGGGTTCCACATCGGGTTCCACATCGGATGCTTCGTGACCAACAGCGTCGACGTCCGCGACAACTGCGGACGGCACCTCGGTCGTCACGTGCGCCTCCGGTTCGACCGTTTTCACCGCGGGTTCGAACGGCAGCTGGGGTTCTGGCGAGGCCTCGTCGTGCGCTGCCGTTGTTGCCGCCGCTATTGCCGCCGCAGCGGCTACCGGCACGGATACGCGGGCGGCAATCACCGCGATCCCTGTCTCCACCCCACCTTGCCTGAGCGGCGAGAAGAGATGCAGCTCCTCGATGCGCCCGAGCGAGACCTTTGCGATCACCGCGCGCAGAAACCGTTCGGCGATCTCGGAGACTGGTGCATCGGCGCGATCAGGGACGACGGGAGTCCCGACCGGCGCAACCGGTTCGTTCGCATCGGGTACGTCGGGAGGATCGGCCACAGCTGAATCAGTCATCAAGTCATCGGAAGAAACGGGAAAGGCGATGGGGCGCGCGACGCCGACTCGGGCGACAGCCCGTTCGCCTCACGGGCGTCCTGCTCGCGCTCCACGAACAGTCGCAGGATGTGCAGAAAATCCTGCGCATTCGTCACCACGCCGAACGCCTGGCGTGTGCCGCGATCTTTGAGCTTGCTCACCACGAACTCCGACGTGTCGACGCAAATCGTAGGGAGTTCGTGCAAGATACCCTCGGCGTCCATGGTGAATGATGGCAACATATTCCCCGTGGCGATGGCATGCAGTGCGGTGGCGACCATGACGGCCATCGTCGCGCGTATCGCATGATGGCGCATGGCGTCCTGTGCCTCCACGGCGTCAGTGAGCACCTCGGGAAGCGGGCCATCGTCGCGGATGGAACCGCAGAGCACGTACGGTACGCCGTGGCGCACCAACGCGTGCATGATACCGCTCGTTACCAATCCCCGCTCCACCGCGCTGGCGATTGAACCCGCTCCGCGCACCGCGTTGATCGCCCGCATGTGCAGACCATGTCCGCCGGTACTGGCCTCGCCGGTGCCGGTCATGCCAAGCGTCGTACCGAACATCGCCGCCTCGATGTCATGCACCGCCACCGCATTCCCGGCGAGCAGCGCCTGCACGAACCCGTGCTCCACAAACCAGGTCATGTCGGCGCGCGCGCGCGAATGCACCAGCGCCGGCCCCGCCACCCAGATGATATAGCCGCCGTTGTCGCGCTGATCGAGCAGCAGTCGCGCCATTTGCCCGTAGTCGATGGGCTTCTCGCGCGAGACCGCGCTGGTCATGAAGCGGAACTCCCCGCCGTTCTCGGGCGCTGCGAAGGCATGCGCGTGCACGAACACGCCTTCGGCGCCGTCCTCGGCGTGTCCCACCACCACCAGGTCACCCTGACGTACGCGACGCCCCTCGCGCACCCGCAGTACGCCATCCGTGCCAAGAACGATGGCTGAGTCCATCCGGGGTTCGAGCGGTAGTTTCCATCGCCCGGAAACCTTTACGTAGGTCGGTAGGTTTGTGGTCGAGAAAAACGCGTCAGGGAGCACGCCGTCTGCAGGCGCCGGTTCCATTCGGGCGTCCGGAGCCTCGACGAGCAGAGGCGTATCGAAGACTGGAGGACGAAAGGGCGTCACGGGTGAAAGATCACCGGCCGCCGCCCCGCTGGACAACCCGCCGTCCCTCTGTTTCGGCGCTTGCCTGTCTGAACAGTAATGTTAGCTTAGCACTTAGATATTGCTCATCTTACTACATAACCACACGCTTCGCCGCCGTTCTGGCCTTCCCGTTTCTCGTCGCGGCCTCGGTGCTCGCTGAGCCCAAGGTGCACGTAGTCGACAAGGCGCATAGTGAAATCAACTGCGTGGCCGATTCACGCCTGCTGAGCGCGCATGGGTTCTTCAGCGCGTGGGACGCCGATGTGAAGCTCGATGCGGCCAACTGGGGTGCCTCGTCGGTCTCGATCACGATCGACGCGGCCAGCATCAACGCGCGCAATGATCGTCGCGACGGACATCTCAAGGGTGCGGACTTCCTGGACGTGGCCAACCACCCGAACGTGACGTTCAAGTCGGTGAGCGTGGCGTCGGCTGGTGAGAACAAGCTCAGCCTTGTCGGTGATCTCACGGTGCGCGGCGTGACCAAGCGCGTCACGGTCCCCGCCACGATGATGTTTTACGAAGTGGGGAGCGGCCGCTTCCGCGGACAGTTTACGATCATGCGCAAGGAGTTCGGCATCGCGGACGATTCGAAGCTCAATCCGATCCAGAAGGACGTGCAGGTGCAATGGGACATCGCGTTGAGCGAGCCGAAGCCCGCCGCCAGATAGTTCAGCAGTCGCGCGACATCACACCGTCGCGGCGACCTGCTGCAAGATCGAGGCGGCCGCGATCTCCAGGGTCTGCGTCGGTTGCACCAATGACAATCGGAATCGGCCACGCCCGGCGTCGCCAAATGCGATACCGGGCGTGACCACGATTCCGGGGCCGGTAAGGAGCGCATCCACCCACCCCCAATCGTCGTAGCCAGCCGGAACCGGGAGCCAGAGGTACATCGTGGCCGACGGTGCCTGGATATCCCACCCGCCGCGATTGAGTGCGGCGACCAATGCATCGCGACGGGTACGGTATTCCGCGACGATCGGCGGCACAATCTGTAGATAATGATGAAACGCGGCGGCGCCCGCGAGCTGCGACAGCGTGGAGACGCCGTAGCCCACGTTGGACCGGTAGCCGTCTACATGCCGGATCGCCTTCGCATTGCCGGCCATGAAGGCAATACGCAGCCCGGCCATATTGAAGCTCTTGCTGCATGTGTGCAGCTCGACCGCAACACGCGACGCGCCGGGCACCTGGAGCACGCTTGGCACGCGGAACCCATCGAACGAAAGCTCGCTGTACGCCAGGTCACTTACCAACAGGAGGCCGTGCGTGTCGGCAAACGACACCAGTCGTGCATATCCGTCGAGAGTAATCGTTGCCGTGGTCGGATTGCTCGGATAATTCACGATGAGCAGCCGCGCGCGAGTCAGCAGTGACGGCTCGAGTGCGTCGAGATCGAGTTGCCCGTCGGGGAGGAACGGCACGAACACCGGTATCGCCCCCGCCAGCTGCGTTGCTCGCACGTAGACTGGATAGTAAACCTCCGGTACCAGCACCACGTCGCCCGGATTGCAGTGCGACATGATCAGCTCCGCGATTCCCTCCTTCGATCCCGCGAGCGCGAGCAGTTCCGTGGTGGGGGAGAGTGCCACGCCAAACCGCTCGTGCATGTACCTCGTGACCGCGTCGGCGTACCGGGGGTGGGCGCGGAAGTACGGATATCCGCTCAGCCCCGACTCGCCAGCCGCGCGCTGCATCGCCTCGATCACCACCGGCGGCACCGGTTGGTCCGGGCTGCCGATGCCGAGATCGATTAGCGAGCGGCCGAGTGCGCGCTGGGCGGCGCGTCGGGTGTCGAGCTCGTAGAAGACGTACGGCGGAATCGAGGCGAGCGTGTCGAGTGACATAGGAGAGGTTTATGTCAGATGCGCGTGGTCGCGGCCATAAACGACGAGCTGTGCTGTGGACGTTCTTTCACGAAATTTCCCACGCGAAGGCCAACGATCCTCCAATGAAGAAACCTGAAGAGCGCGCTTACAGCAATGACACGGGGTCGCGATCCACGGTAAGCCGAAGCGCGTCGGCGCGCGGCACCTCATACCGTTCCGCGATGTAACGAGCGACTCGGGTCATCAGCGCCGGCTTCGCGCTCTTGATGAGAAAGTGCCATCGCCACCGATCCTTGATGCGATCGACGGGACACGGCGCCGGACCAACGAGTACCAGACCGAGGAGTTTCTGTTGCCGTACAAGCCGCTGCACCCATTCGGCCGCTTCGACGGCCACGCGCGCTGTTGAGGTCTGATCGGTTCCGCTCACGATGATGTTCGCCAGCGACACGAACGGCGGGTACGCCGGCATGCGTCGGGCATCGAGTTCTTCGCGCACGAATCCGCGATAGTCGTGCGTCAGGGCCTGGCGCACCGCGTGGCTATCGGGCGAGCGGGTCTGGATGATCACGTCCCCGCCCTTCTGGCCACGGCCGGCCCGGCCGGCCACCTGACTCAGCAGCTGAAAGGTGCGTTCGGCGGCGCGGAAGTCCGGCAGGTTGAGGCCGGTGTCAGCATCCACCACCCCCACCAGCGTGACGTTCGGAAAGTCGAGTCCCTTGGCGATCATCTGGGTGCCCAGCAGGATGTCCACTTCACCGCGCCCCACGCGATCAAGGATCTGCGTGTGCGCCCACTTCCCGCTGGTGGTGTCGACGTCCATTCGCGCGATTCGCGCTTCCGGGAAGCGTTCGGCCACCATGCGCTCGACCTGCTGCGTTCCCAGCCCGCGGCGCTTGAGCGTGTCCTCACCGCACTTCGGGCAGCGCGACGGCACCGGCTTCTGATGCTGGCAGTAGTGACAGATCAGCGCTTCCGGCACGCGGTGATACGTCAGCGAGATGCTGCAATGCGGGCATGCCTGCACGTCGCCGCAACTGTGGCACTGCAGGCATGAGGCGTAGCCGCGCCGGTTGAGCAGCAGCAAGGACTGTTCGCCGCGCACCAGCCGCTGCTTGATGGCCACGAGCAGTCCGGGGCTCAACACCCCGAGTGTCTCATCGAAGGGGGCCTGCGGATTTTTCGCCGCCATGGCGTTGCGCATCACGCGACGCAGATCCACGACCTCCACCGCCGGCAGCTGCGCGCCCGCCGCGCGATCAGGGAGCGTGAGGCGAATGGATTGTCCCCGGTTTGCGCGCTCCCAGCTCTCGAGACTTGGCGTGGCACTGCCAAGCACCACCACCGCGCCCTCGACGCGCGCACGCACAATGGCGGCCTCACGGGCATGATAGCGCGGCGCCTCCGATTGCTTGTAGCTCCCTTCGTGCTCTTCATCGACGATCACCACGCCTACGCGCTCGAGCGGGGCGAAGAGCGCCGAGCGGGCTCCCACCGCGATGCGCCGCTCGCCGCGACGCAGCGATTGCCAGGCATCGAGTCGTTCGCCGTCGCTGAGTCCCGAATGCAGAACCGCCACATCATTGCCGAACGCGCCGCGAAAGCGATCGACGGTCTGCGAGGTCAAGGCAATCTCGGGCACGAGCACGATGGCGGTACGCTCACGCTGCTGCAGCACGGCGCGCAGGACCTCGATGTACACCAGCGTCTTTCCGCTGCCGGTGATGCCGTGCAGCAAGAACGTCTGTCCCGGCTTTCCGGCGAGAATGGCCTGCACGGCTTCGCGCTGTGCCACACTGGGATTGGGCGGTGGCAGCACGCCGGCGCGGTCCGCAAACGGATCGCGCGCGGAGACTTCGTCGCGAATCTCCACCAGCTCGCGCGTGACCATCGCCGTGATCACGCCGGCCGTGCAGTTGGCTTGCGTACGCAGGGCATCGAACGGGGCCATCCCGCCCTGCGCTTCGAGCAACTCGTACACTACACGCTGCTGCTTCGCCCGGGAAAACAGCTGCTCGCGCTGCAGCAGCGATGGCAGCTCGGCGCGCAGATGCACGACGCGACGCGTGCGCGGGGCCGGAGCCGGCACCTGCGACTGCAACAGCGCGGTGGGGAGCATGGAACGCAGCGTGAGCCCCAGCGGCGCCGCGTACCAATCTGCAATCCACCGCGCGGTGTGCAGCAGCGGCTCAGGGAGCGAGGGCCGTTCATCCACCACCGCGTGGATAGCTTTGAGCGTCACGCCCGCCGGCGGCTCGGCATCGCCGAGGCAGATGCCGATCTCCTTGCGATTGCGAAATGGCACGAGCACGCGGGTACCAGCCGCGATCGGCGCCGCGACGCTGTCGGGCACGTGATACGTAAACGTGCGAAAGAGCGGCACGGCGAGTGCCACCTCGATGCAGTGCCCCGGCGCCGTCACCTGCAGCGAGCCGACGTCGACGATGCGGGGCTTAGCGACGCTGCACGCCGAGTCCGGGCGCGTCGCTCAACTGCACGCGTCCGCCGGGGATCCCGGGGCCGGTGAACGGGTCGTCGGCGAGCAGCGCCGCACCATCGAGGTCCGCATCGTCGAGCAGAGGCGCGAAGTGCGCGGCGGCGGCGATCCCGAGTGTCGTCTCGATCATGCAGCCGCACATCACGCGCAGGTCGTGCGCGCGGGCGACCGCGATCATACGGAGCGCTTCCCGCAGCGACCCGCACTTGGCGAGTTTGATGTTCACGCCGTCCACGGCGCCCACCAGCTTCGGAATATCCGTCGCCACGATGCAGGACTCGTCGGCAACTACCGGAATCGGTGAACGCTCCCGCACGAATCGCAACCCTTCGATGTCGTGCGGCGGCAGCGGTTGCTCGAGCATGTCCACGCCCACATCGCTGAGGACTTGCAGCATGCCCAGCGCGCGTTTCGCCGTCCAGGCCGCGTTGGCATCTACGCGGAGTATGGCGTGTGGTGCCTCTTCGCGCACGATGCGCAGAATGTGGGCGTCGCGCAGGGTGCCGAGCTTGATCTTGAGAATCGGGTATCCGACAGCCTCCCGCACCCGGGCCCGCAACGTCGCGTCGTCGGGGGCGATACCGATAGTGAAGCTCGACAACGGTGTCGCCTTTGCGTCGAGCCCCCACAACTTCCAGAGCGGGACGTCGAGCCGTTTGGCCGCAAGGTCATGCAGTGCGCTGCTGATCGCGCATCGGGCCGCGGCATTCCAGCGCAGGACCTTCTCGAGCTCCCGTTCGATCGCGTCGATCGACCAGGCGTCGGCACGTGCGAGCACTGGCGCGAATTGCGCAAGCGCCACCATGACGCTGTCGGCCGATTCCCCGTAGAACTGGCTTGGAGCGGCCTCACCCCATCCCTCCGCGCCGTCGTCGTCCGTCAGCCGCACCCACACCATCCGGAACTCGCTGGTACCGCCACGGGCGATAATAAACGGGTGCCGCGTATGAACAGTGAGCAGTTCGGCGTGCAGGCGCATGGCGGGAAACGGTGTGAACGTGTGGGAGCAGGACGCGCTCAGCGCGGCGTGAAGCCGGAGGAGCGTGCGGTCTGGGCGGCGCGCAACTCCGCACCGGCACTGTGGCCGAGGTAGGCGATCAGCGCGTCGGCGAGATCGAAGCCACGATCAAATCGGTCAGCAGCCGACTTGGCGAGGCACTTCACCACGAGCGCACTCAGCGCGGCCGGGATGCGCGTGTCCACCTGATCGGGAGGCACCGGCGTCTCGTGCACGTGCTTATATCCAACGGCATAGGAATCCTCGCCATCGAAGGGGGGCGTCCCAAGCAGCATCTCGTAGAGCAGCAACCCCACGGCATACAGATCGCTGCGCCCATCGACGAGTTTGCCCATGGCCTGCTCAGGCGACATGTAGTGCGGGGTTCCCATCGCGCGGCCATTCGCCGTGAGCCGTCCGTGAAAACGCGCCGTGGCGATACCGAAATCGGTGAGTGCGACGTTGCCGTCTTCGTCGAACAGAATGTTGTCCGGCTTGATGTCACGGTGCACCACGCCGTGCCGGTGGGCATAGTCGAGCGCGCACGCCACCTGCGCGGCGATCGCGGCAGCGGTGGGGGGCGGAACCATCTTGCGGCGGGAGAGCAGATCGGCGAGTGACCCGCCGGCATAGTAGGGCATAACGAGATACTCCACGTCACCGGCGAAGCCCATGTCGGCGATGGCGCAGATGTACGGGTGCACCAGACGGGCAGCCGCTTCCGCCTCGCGCCGGAAGCGTTCGCGCATCTCCGGCTCCTTCGCCAACGTCCGATGCAGCACTTTGATGACCAGCGGACGCGTGAGCAGGGCGTGTCGTGCGAGATACACATGTGCCATGCCACCGCTACCGAGCTTCTTCACCACCGTGTATCGGTTGCCGGTAGCCAGCCGCAGGTCGCGCAGCTCATCGTCGGGGACGTCGAGCGGCGGTGCGGTGACCTCGGGGAGCGTCACGCCACATCGAGTGCAGCGTGCCGCCGCCGCGCGGTTCCAGGTACCACACTCAGGACAGAACATCGCGCTTGCCGGCCGGAGATGGATGCCGCGTCATCGTCACGAAGAGAACCTTCAAAGGAGTCGCCGACGACGAAGGTACAGCAGCAGGGCGCCTCCCAGGGCGAGCTGCGCCACCAGCAGCACCCAGAACCCGTGCGGCCACTTCGACAGCGGGATGCGGTCGAAGTTCATGCCCCACATCCCGCTCACGACCACAAACGGGAGCGACATGGTGGCCACCACGGACAGGGCTTTGGTGGTCGTCCCGAGACGATTCGAAACCTGCGTAAGGTAGGAATCCATCGTGCTGCTCAGGAGGTCACGATAGGTGTCGAGTGAGTCATTGATGCGCAGCACGTGATCGTGGATGTCACGGAAATACAGCTGCACGTCGGTAGTGAGCAACGCGCTGGACCGATTGGTGAGCACATTCATCACTTCGCGCGAGGGCTGCAGAAATCGGCGGAGCTGCAGCACCAGGCGCTTGACGTTGAACAGGTCGCGCAGCGCAGTCTCGTCAAAGTTCACGAACACCCGCTCTTCAAGCCCATCGATGAACTCGTCGATCTGCTGCAGGATGGGAAAGAAGCTGTCGATCGTGTCATCGAGCACGGCGTGCAAGGCGCGCTCCACACCGTGATCGAGCAGGTCGGGAGCGCGGCGCAGCGATTCCGTTACCCGCTCGATCGAGGGCATCGGACCCGCATGCACCGTAACCAGGTAATGGCTGCCGAGGAAGCAGAAGAGGTCCTTGGTTTCGAGATCGTACGGGTCTTCGGTTGCTCCGGCAAAGGCGACGCCGCGGATGATGATGAAAAGATACCCGTCGTATTCCTCGAGCTTGACGCGCGAACCTGGATTGAGCGTGTCCTCGATGGCGAGCGGGTGGAACCGAAACACCTTCTCGAGCATCGCATGCTGCGAGCGTACCGACGAATCGATGTCCATCCAGAGCGGCACTCGCTGCTCACGCAACTGCGCGAGCTCGCGTGGATGGCAGGCGATCACGTTGCCGCCGCCGGGCGCACGATAGATCGTGCGCGGCAGCGGTTCGGTGACCGTCGTCTCGGACGGCCGGGCGGCGCTCGTCACGAGCGGACAGATTGCGGCGTGCGTGTCATCTACGCGAGCGCCGCCAGGTGTACCAGCACCGCCTGCGCCACCGGGTCAGGGGCGTACCCTCCTTCCAAGGCACTCACGAGACGGCCGCCGCACCAGCGCTCGGCCCGCTCCACCAGAGCTCGCGTGAGCGCGCGCACCTCATCGAGCGTGAGGGTGAAGGCGCCGAGTGGATCCCCCTCCAGACAATCGAAGCCCGCGCTCAGCAGCACGAGGTCGGGGGTGAACTCGGCGGTCGCGCGGTCCACGGCATCGAGCAAAGCGCGCACATACGTCTCGGCCGGGAGCGATGGCGCCATCGGGACGTTCCATACCGTGCCCAATGGACCGCGATCGTCGGCGGCGCCGGTGCCCGGAAACCACGGCCACTGATGCATCGACACAAAATGAATACGGGACTCGTGCTCCACCAGCGCTTGCGTCCCGTTACCGTGGTGCACATCCCAATCCACGATGAGCACCCGATCGCATGTGTGCTGCTGCAACGCGTAATGTGCCGCGACTGCCACGTTGCCGAAGACGCAGAAGCCCATCGCACGATCGCTCAGCGCGTGGTGGCCCGGCGGGCGCACGGCGCTGAAGCTGCGGACGGCACGGCCGTCGAACGCCATGTCTACGCCGTCGAGCACGCACCCGGCGCCTGCCGTGACGGCGTCCCACGAGCCCTCGCTCACCACGGTATCGGGATCGAGCCGTCCGCCGCCCGACGCCACCATCGCCTGCACTTCCGCGATGTACGCCGGCGTGTGAGCGAGGGCGAGCTCTTCCGGTGTGGCGTGGCGCCCCTCGTGATGCGCGAGCGATTCGAAGAGCGCCTGATCATCGCGGAGGGCCCGGGGAATTGCGCGAAGCCGACCGACATGCTCCGGATGCGCCCATCCGGTATCATGACGGCCACAGTCGGAGTGCGAGATCAGGGCAACGGGCATGACTCTCAGGGAAGGTGTGGAACCACGGCTTAGCGCGCACCACGCAGCCGACGCGATCCCCACTCCATCAGGAACGCGAGCGCGGCCATCACGTACAGTAGCCCGGTCCACGCGTGCACGCGATCCGAAATCCAGTCGGTAACCCCGACGGCCGGCGGCGTCGCGGCGGTTGCGGCGCGCGGCGGTGCGTCAGGCGCGGTCGCAGCGCCCAGGCGCGCCACCAAGTCGGCATACGGGGCGGCGTCGCCGGGCAGGAGGGCGCCTGCCGACGACCGTATCGGGGGGCTGCCATACGCCACCATACCGACTAACGATGTCCACCAGCGTCGGTGCGCGTCGGCACCATCGTCGGAGCCTTCCATGCGCCACCGCCAGCTCTCGCGGTACACGCTCGCCAGCACGCGCCCGGCGCCGACGCGCCGCGCGATCAGTACAGGATCGGCGTGCGCGTGACCTCCGGAATCCACGTCGAGCACCGTCGCCGGCTGCGCGAGCGACACCTCCCACGCTTGCAGGCCACGTCTCGGTGACGCCGTGAGCAGCGCGCCTGGCACAGCGCCGCGAAGCCCGGTAATGCGGAGCGGGCGCACCGTCGCCAGCGACGGAATGCGCAGGGCGTCGCCCGCCAGTACCAGTCCCCCACCTTGGCGCACAAAACGCGTGATGGTGCCGGCATCCACCGCAGTACTGTCAAGCACGAGGGCGGCAGCGTAGCGTGCCGTGTCGAGGCGCTGGGGCGCACCAATGGTGACGATCGTCGCAGGAGCAGCGCGAAGAGCACCATCCACGCTCCACCCCTGCTCCTCCAGCGCTGCGACGACGAACTTTGCCTCCCATCCGGGATTCGCGAACAGGTACAGGCGCTTGACACGGATTGCCTCGGGTACGGCGACCCACGCCCGTGACGCGTCGCGGCGGTTCCCTCGGCGAGCGGTTACGCCGTCGGTCGCACTCGCGAGACGCCAACTCATCGCGTTGCCGACGCGCACGGAATCGATGACGCCACCGGCATCAGTGATCACGATCGGCGCGAGCGAACCCGCCGAGATGCGTACGGCAAGACCACCCTGCGGCGAGACGACCGGTGCCAGCGCGAGGGCGAAGCCGCGTGCGCGTGTGGAGTCGATCCACACAGGAGCGAGCGAATACCTGAGCGCGCCCAGCAGGGCGCGCTGCACCTGCGCCGGAACCATCGGCAACACCAGCGGGAGCGTGGTCGCTCGCGTGGCGTCGGGCGCACGCGCCATGTGCGCTTGGTGCGATGCGGCGATGATACGCGTGCGCACGCTGTCTCCGAGCGCGCGAGCGCTGCTATCCGACCAGAGCAGCGCGGGGCCGCGCAACGGGCATGCCGAGATCGATGGCACCGGCACGCGATACGATGCCCACCAGGCCAGCAGCAGGGCCGACACGCCCACCGTACGCAGCAGGCGCTCCGACGTGACCCGATTCATCGTGCCGTCATCGGGTGAGGGCGTAAACGACGAGATTCACAGCGAACTTCGTGTTGTCTATCGATAGGAAACGCTTGTTGTCCGGATGAAAGCTCCATTCCGAGCTGTAATCCTTGTTGCTGTAGAGCACCGCGATACGGTTGTTTCGCAGTACCGCGTCGAGCTGCTCGTGCACGAGATTGTCGCCCCAGCCGTTCATCTCGTGCGAGGTGGTCGGGGGGCCATTCTCAAATACGAAAAAACAGCGATACAGCTCATGGCGATTCGGCAACGGCGCAAGGCTCCCGGCAACGCGGCGGATCTCCTCACGTACCGTCTTGTGAAACGCGCCATCGACGTCGTGGTTGTGGTCGTCCACGAAGAGCAGTCCGCCGCGATCGAGATACCGGCGCAGCACGTCAGCTTCACGCGTGGTGAACCGCACCGGCAGGTGCCCGGTGAGATACAGCAACGGATACTGAAAGATCGCCTCGGACGCGAGCGAGACACTCATCCCCTGTGGAGCCACCGGCAGCGTGGTGTAACGTGCGATCGAGTCGATGACGTTCGCCGGCACCAACGGCGCCGAATCCCAGTCGCCCGATTCGTACTGTGCCGTGGCGAAGACGAATGGCTGCCGGGGCGTCACGGCGGACCCGGGCGTGACCACGAGGTAAGCGGCCCTCGCGACATTCCGCTCAGGGCGCGCCGGGCCCGGATCAACGCCTCAGTCGCCGTCTCCGACGGCGCTTCGGTACCGGCAAGGTGCTGCAGCACCACGTCGAGTGCGGCAGCGAATCCGGGTGCATCGCCGACTGATTCGAGCCGCAACAGCGCCAGTGAATCGCGGGCAGCCTCGACGTTGGTCTTCAGCAGCTGCGCCGCGCGCACCACGCGCGCATCCCGCTCGGCGTTCCGGCGCGTCAGCGCCTCTCGGGAGCGGCGCTGGTTCGTCTGACCGGTATCCTTGCCGGCCATGCGCACCTTCGCGACATCCACGATCACCGTTGGCGGCTTGCCTCGCAGGTACACACGCGTCGCAGCTCGAGCACGCTCGATCGCGGCGAGTGCCAGGCGCATGTGCGGAATCGCCGCGCGTGGCTCTCCCTGCTCCAGCTCGCGACCGGCGTCCCACATGGCATTGTACGCCTCCAGTAGCGGTTGATTGATCGCAATGACCGGAGAGTCGTTCCCCTCCTCGATCATCCCTCTGACACCCCCCGCGCTCAAGGCGAGCTTGCCGCCGGTCAGGGCCACGCCATGTTCGTGCCCATCGCCGGCAAAGTGCGAGTGCTCGGCGCTCGACTCGCCGCTGAGTCGCTGAAATACCACGTCGCCCACCGACTGCCGCAATCGCGCCTGATCACGCGCCAGTCGTTGCGACTCACTGAGCACCGCGGGGCGTGCCATGCGTGACCGACGCTGTTCGAGCTTCTCGGCGAGCCGGAGCAGCATACGCTGGCTCAGCAGCGACTTGTCCACCTCCGGCGGCGGCGCGGGCTCCACCGCCACCGAGTCGTAATCGGCCGGACGCGCGATACGGAAGGTGCGTGTTTCACTCGTCCCCAGCTCGCGCGATCCGCGTGGATGTGCATCGCGAGCGACGGCGCGCAGATGGACGATATCGCCAGGCCGCAATTGCATCTCCGCCAGATTGAGCGTGGCACGTACGTCGGTGCGTGTTGTTCCTGCGTATCGGCGCGCTCCAACCGTGACCGTCTTCGCGGTAAAGCGCTCTCCCTCGCCGGAGCTGATGATCAGTTCGAAGCGCGCCTCACGGAGGCCGAGATCGTCGTGTACCGACGCCACCAGCGGATAGCGCCCTGATGCGGTGCGGAGGACGCTGTCGCGCGACGGTCGCTCGAGAACGACGACCGGCAGCGAATCCGCGTGCGACTCCAGGAGCAGCAACCGCGTGCGACCGCCTCGCGCAATGCGAACCTCGCTCGATCGCTCATCGGCCACGAGGCGCAGCTGCCAGCCATTCCCGTCGGGCTGCGCGACCACTACGCGCGGGACGGCGCTGTCAGCGGCAATCGTGCGAAGTTCTACGTCACTCGGTACCGGGCCGTCACCGCGCAGTCGCACGACGGTTCCGGAAAGGACGGTGACGATGGAAACATCACCCAGTGACCGAGAGGGGATGCGCGAGTAGGCCGGAGGGTCCACCGAGATGCGCCAGGCGCCAAGCGGCGCGATGGCGGTCCCGGCCGGTGCGTCGCCCGGCGCGGCCGCACGGCTGGCTACGGTCCTGCTCATCTGCGCAAACGGCACAAGGTGCGCCACGACCAGCACCACGGCGGCACCGGCGATGAAGACCAGTGGACCCCGAAGCCGACGCGTTGTCACTTGTTCAAGCGCCGAGTCGATGTCGATGCGCTGCAGTGTTTCCGTGGCGCGCGCGGTGAGGAGCGCGTTGTGCGACGAAGATTCGTCACCGTGGCGCAGCGCTTCCTCGATAAAGGTGACGAGTGCGAAGCTCGGGGCGGTTGGCGCGTGGCGCGGCGTGGCGGTGACCGCCTCCTGTTCCTCGATCCACAACGCCGATCGAATCGGGGTTACCGACCGGGCGTGCCGACCGGCACGCGAAATGGCAGCGATAATGAAGCAGAAGACCGCCAGCAGCAGCACGGCCGTGCGCGTCGTCGATGGTCTGTGGAATGCCAAGCGGACCAACATCATGGCCAGCAACGCTCCAACGGACATCAACAGTGCACGCCAGTACAGCACCGCGATGAGCTGCTGCTTCACCCGCACCACGAAGCCGAACAGGCGTGACGCGCCGGCATCGCTCACGTGACTGCTGACCCACGCGTACCCGACCGATCGCGTCGACGAACGGTTTCGAGCAGGAGCGCCACCAGCGCCAGGAGCAGCATTACGGACCCGAGCGTTTGAGAGCCCCGCATCGACTCCCCCGGTGGCAAAAAGTATGACGCGTCCGCGAGCGAATCCTGCTCGGCACCTGTTTCCAGCGCGCCTGATCCGGCAAGTGTCGCAATTACGGCTGGTGTCATGAACGGGAGTCCGCACGGCGCACGGAGCGACGCGAGCAGCCCCGCAGCATTCGCAGACAGCAACAAATCGCCGGTATTGCTGACACGAATGCCGACTTCGCGGACGCATCCTTCTGGCAGGGGGCGCTCCACGACCGCAGCGGCACCGTCGGTCCACCACGCGATGGCGCGCCCGCCGTCGCGCTCCGCTTGTACACCCGGTGCACGGGCGAAGCGCACGAACTGGCCAATGAGCGCCTGCTCGCGGGTCGCGACACCGTACACCGTATCCGGTGAAGACAAGCGTTCCCAGCGCGACGGCACACCACTCACCGGCCATTCGATCGTTATCGCCTCTCCACCTGCGGGGGCCGCATCGCGCGCCCCGCTGTCGCGCACCACTACCGCGCCCGGGGCGCCGGTCGCGCCATACAGAGCGAATGCGGCCGCTACGACATCGTCCTCATCGCCGCCCACAATCCGCACGGTGGAACCGCGAGAGGATTTATCAGTCACGGAGTCAGCGGTTGGGTGGTCGTCCGCGATCACGGACACCGCACCCGGCCACTGCTCGCGCCACGCGCGCCATCCATCAACGGACCGGACGCGGGACGGCACCAGAACGCGCAACGCGATGCGACGGAGTCGCGGGTCGTTCGCGCGCCATTGGGCAGCCGCATGAAGGGCGGCGGGAAGTGCTGCACCCACATCCGCCTGCAGCGGCACCCACACGAAGCGACGGTCGTCGATACGTGCGGAGTCGCGACCGTCGTTTGTCGCCACGTGCGGCAGCGACTGCGCAATTGCAATGCTATCCGCACGTCGCGACAGATCGGCCACCACGAGTTCGCCTCGGGTCGCCGGAGCCGGTGCGAAACGCACCCCCGCCAGCGCCGCGCCGGCGGCGAGCAGCGCCACCACCCGGAGCAACAGCAGCACCAGGTCGTTCGGACGCGACCGTCGTGCGATCGCACGCGCGTCACCGGCAGACACGAATCGTGTGGTGGGCAACACCAGTAGCGGTGGCCGGTGCACCGAGAGTAGATGCAGGAGCGCAATGACCGCCGCCGCCGCGACCGCCACGCCGAACACCCAGGGAATTGCGAAGGACAGCATCAACGATCCCGCGGCGACGAGGTGGCGTCACCGAGCGCTCCGGCGATCACCGCACGGACCGCGCGCGACGGCGCCACGTCGGTATGAACCTCCGTGTACGTTCCGCCGATAGCGCGCCATTGATGCGCCACTCGCTCCCGGAACGCGGTAAAGGCGCCGGCGTAGCGGTCCCGCGCGGATTCGTGCAGGATGAACTCCATGCCTGCATGCTCCGGATCGCGAGCCAGATGCACCCCCGCGGGCAGCACCAGCTCTTCCTGCGCCACAATATGCACGCACGTCAGCGGTGCCCCTCCTGCGCCAAGCACGGATGCTTGCCGCACCAGCGCGTCATGGTCGCCGAGACAGTCGGTGATCACGACGATGCGTGCAGTTTGCGGGAGCGACGCAAGGGAAGGCGCGAGTGGCAGGACTCCGCCACCTTCCAGTGCGTCAAGCGCGCGCGCGATTTCCCCCACCGTGCCGCGTCTCGTACGCGAAGGAATACGCAACAGGCCGTCGCGATAGGTCGCCAGCACTCCCACGGGATCGCTCGAGGCGTGCGCGACCGCCGCAAGTCCCACCGCCACGGCGCGTGCCATTTCCCACTTGGTGACGCGCGCGCGGTCACCGCTGACGGCAGGGAACTGCATGCTGGCCGAGCCGTCCAGCAGCACCCACGTGGTAAGCAATGCACGGTCATCGCTGAGTCGCACGAAGGCGCGATCGCTGCGAGCGAGCAGGCGCCAGTCAAGGGCACGCGGATCGTCTCCCTGGCGATACAGGCGATACTCCGTGAACTCCCCCGATGTACCGCGCTGAATGGAGCGATGCGCACCCGCCGGTCCGGCGGACACCGCACGACGAGCCGGCCAGCGCACCCCGCGCAGCTGATCGAGCATCGGGCCGTACATCGCGCTCATGCGAAACCCGAAAACACCGCTAAACCGGCAACGTGCTCGCCGGTGCCGACACGTGCGAGAGCAGCGTCTCGATGATCGGTTCGGCTGAGATCCCGTCGGCTTCGGCGGCAAAGTTCGGGAGAATGCGATGACGCAATACCGGCATCGCCACCCGACGGATATCCGCCGGTGATACGGCCGCGCGGCCGGCGAGCAACGCGGCCGCTTTCGCACCAAGTACGAGCGCCTGCCCGGCACGAGGCCCCGCACCCCAGCGGACATACTGCTTGACCATCGCGGGCGCACCGACTTCCTGCGGGCGTGAGGCGCGTACCAGGCTTGAAGCATAGCGGAGCACGAGATCGCTGCACGGCAGCTCACGCACCACCTGCTGGAGCGCAAGTGCGTCTTCGGCCGAGAATACCGGTTCGATCGACGCACCACGTCGGCCAGTGGTGCTGCGCAGAATCGCGACCTCATCCTGTTCAGTCGGATAGCCTACGCGGATATCGAAAAGGAATCGATCAAGCTGCGCTTCCGGTAGCGGATAGGTGCCTTCCTGCTCGATCGGATTCTGCGTGGCGAGCACGAAGAAGGGCTCCGGCAGCCGCATGGTGTGACCTGCCGCCGTCACGCAATGTTCCTGCATCGCCTCGAGCAGCGCCGCCTGCGTCCGTGGCGGAGCACGATTGATCTCGTCGGCCAGCACGATGTTCGCGAACACCGGCCCGCGCACGAAGCGGAAGGCCCGCGCGCCGCCTCCGCTCTCCTCGAGTATTTCGGTGCCGGTGATATCACTCGGCACGAGATCAGGGGTGAACTGAATGCGGCGGAACTCCAGCTGCATCGCTTCCGCGAGCGACTTGATCATCAACGTTTTTGCGAGACCGGGCACACCAACCAGCAGGGCGTGACCACCCGCAACGAGCGCCATCAGCATTTCGTCCACGACGGCGTCCTGGCCAACAATTCGCTTGCCGATTTCCATGCGGAGCTGCTGAATCGACGACAGCAGCGCCTCGATACGCGCCGGCGATGCACTCCCGGGAACGGACGTCGTGCTCATCATCGCACCGGACGGCGACGTCGGCCCATCACGAATAGCGTGGACGCGTTGTGCACACCCGCCTCTCGCAGTGAAAGCGCTTCGTCACGGATCTCCACGCCGCCGTGCTTGACGACGTATTCGTCCGGCTTGTCGCTGTCGGAGAGCAGGTCGGCCATCGCGGCCTCCTTCACGTCGCGGACAGGCGTTTCGGGGGCAGCCTCGACGCGCACCGCGTCCCAGACCTCGGCGGCCTGCACCCGCACCGTCCATACGGTAGCGCCCGATACCGCGGGCAGGCGAATGATTCCCGGGCGTACCCGAAGCGCATTCACGAACGGTGGCGCCGGCGCCGCGGCGCGGTCGTCACGCGTGGTACGCTCGCTCATCCGGTGTGCTCTGCTGCGACACGCGGACCGATCGGTGCCGCGCTGATGTCAGTGGTCGGCGCCGCCGGCGGCAACGAATCGAGAAAGCGCGCGACCTGCTGATCGAACAGGTAAGTCGATCCGGTTACGGCAGTTCCGTGGTCAGTATCGCGTGCGCCAATCGCGATCTCTTCTCCGCCCTGCCCGCGCAGCACGATATATGACGGCCCCTGCTTCTCGACGAACGCGGTGTATATGCCGCCGCGACGCGCAAAGAACTCCGCCGCGTGCGACACTACGTCTGCTCTGGATAGCGACGTGAAGCGTTCCTGCAGCTGACGCGATGATTGCTGATGCATGACAGATCCGGATCAGTGATGACGAACGCCGATACGGCGTCCATCGGCGAGCGCCGGCGAGTGCACTCGGGCTCTCGTCGCGTCGACGTCCATCTCGACAGGGAACAGCTGCGTGAGCTCCTGCGCTCCCTTGGCTTCGTTAAAGGAGTCTTCGCGAAGCTCGCCGCCAGGAAGACCAGTGAGCGCGCGGGCAAATGACAGGGTGATCACGCTGAAGGCGCCGGGCATCGCCACGAACGGGTCGTGGGACGCGAGGCACGGCGTACCATTGAAGTATACGCACGGCCCCGGAAACTGGTTGCGTTCCGGCGCCCACGTCTGCCCGGCCGGTCGCTGGCGAAGTGCGGCACGTCGCTCGGCCGGTCCGCTCAGCGGGTACGCGGACGCTTGGGAGACAACGGACGCACTTCCAGGCGATGCACCAGCATGTGCGGCGGCGCTTCTATGGCGAAGGCAGCCGCATCGGCGACATTCGTCGGCTCGAGCATCCACGCGCGGTTGGTGCCGGGTGGGAACAGATCGGTGTCCACGGAGCCCGGCGTGATCACCGACACGCCGACGCCGGCGTCGCGCACTTCCAGCATCAGCGACTCGGCGAATCCCATCACGAAATGCTTGGTACCGGTGTAGCAGGTGCCACCCACGAACGTATTGCGGCCGGCGATACTGCCGATAATGCAGACATGCCCGCGCTGACGCTCCATCATCCCCGGGAGCACGGCGCGCGTCACGTGGTACAGCGCATTCACATTCACGTCCACCTGTCGATGCCATTCTTCCGCCGTCATCTCGAGAAAGGGACGCATGACCGCGACGCCGGCGTTGTTCACCAGCACGTCCACATGCAATCCGGTGAGTCGCCGCGCCGTGTCGAGCACGTTGGTCAGGTCGAGCGCAATCGGCTGTACCTTCGCACCGGATGCCTCGCACTCGGTGGCAACCTGCCGTAGCTGCTGCTCGTCGCGCGCCACCAGCAGCAGGTCATGCGTGGGCGCAAGCCGGTGCGCGATGGCCTGACCGATCCCGCGCGAGGCACCGGTGATGAGCGCGACGGGACGCTGGGAGACAGTCATGTGGACACCGGGTAAGAAGAGTAGAGGCGATGCCGACGCGCTGAGGGACGTACGAGAGCCCCTTCCCGCACGTCCCTCAAGGATAGCCTCGGTACCGCAGCGCGACAGCGTGCCTACATCCGCGACGGGCAGCCGGCGACCTCCGTGCAGCGCGGATCCAGCGCCGGCAGCTTGAGCCGCTCCAGCTCGGCATTCACCGCCGCGAGGTCACGCTTCCAGACCTGCCCGAGAGTCTCGGTGTAGCCCTTGAGCTCTGTCGACAGGATACCGAGGATCTCCGGCATGTACGTCCCCGGCGGCCCATCACCGCGCTCCGACATGGAGAGCAGATTCGCCAGGCGATTGTTCACCTTGATGGGGAAGTTGAGCGGATCCTGTCCGCTCTGGTTTTTCACTTGGTACACCTGCTCCTCCACCGCCGACGCGCGCGTCCGCAGCACGTCGCCCTTCTCTTTCAGTGCGGCGTCCGTCGATTGCTTCATACGATCGTCGAGCTGCGCCTTTACGCGGCGAATTGCGATGACCGCGCGCTGGGCCTCATTGGTCTTGTCACGCACCCGTTTGCCAAAGGCATACTGTGCGCGGAGGTCGGCCGCGGTGACGTCGGGAAGCAGCGGACTGCGCTGGATCGTCAGTGGTGCGGAGGTGACCGCTCCATCGGCCGTCAGCTGCACAGAATAGCGCCCAGGCGGCAGCGCCGGTCCGGCCGTTCCGGCTCCCCACAGGATCATCCCCGGGAAGCTTTCAATGCCGGCGGCGCGCAGGTCATAGTTGAAGCGAGTGAGACCATCGGCCAGCGGGAACGTCGAAGACGTCCCACGACGACGTCCGCCGGCGACTCCGCCGGAAGACGCTGAGCTGTCGCCGGTGAACTCGCGCACGACGACGCCCACGGAGTCGAGAATGGCGAGCGTCGCGCGCGCAGGCCTGGTCGCGAGACGCCACGTGAGCGTCACGCCAGGCGACGAGCGCTGCCCCGCCGGTGGCGTGTAGAGATGCATCGCTTCAACGAGCACGGTCGGTGTGGCCTGACGCAACGGCGCGATGTTGTCGAGGATCCAGAAGCCGCGGCCATGCGTGCCGATAACCAGTTCATTGCGCTCCACGACCAGGTCCGCAACCGGTACGTCGGGCATGTTGAGCGAGAGATCCTGCCAACGGGCGCCATTGTCATACGAGAGGTATACCCCATGCTGCGTGGCGGCGTATAACAGTCCTCGTCGCGTCGGGTCCTCGCGTACGGCGTGGACGTAATCGGTAGCGCCGAGTCCGTGCACGATCTTCGTCCACGTTCGGCCGTAGTTGCTGGTCGTGAAGATGTACGGTGCCCGGTCGTCGAGTAGCGGGCGACGCACCGAGATGTACGCGGTGCCGGAGGAAAACGCCGATGCGTCGATCTGGCTCACGCGACCGAAGTCCGGCATCTCGCGCGGCGTCACGTTGCTCCACGTCATTCCGCCGTTCCGCGTCACGTGCACCTGCCCATCGTCCGATCCGGTCCAGATGACGTTCGCGTCGAGCTTGCCCGGCCCGACGGCGAAGATGGTGCCGTAGACTTCCGGACCGTTCATGTCGCCGGTGATCGGACCACCGGACTTCTCTTGCGTTTCCGGTGCATGGCGCGTGAGATCGGGGCTGAGGTTCTTCCACGTCCGTCCCCCATCGAGCGTGCGCCAGAGTCGTTGCGACGACACGAACAACATTCTCGGGTTCACCGGCGAGAAGATGATCGGAAACGTCCACTGCCACCGCTCGCGGATCTCCTTACTCGGCTCGCCGGAGTAGAACCACGGATACGGATTCACCTCACGCGAAAGTCCCGTTTTCCGGTTGAACTTGTCCACGTAGCCGCCGTTATTCGTTCCCGAATAGAACACGTCGAGATCAAGTGGATCGGGCGCGATATAGCCCGGCTCTCCGCCGCCCACGCGGTAGGACGCGCCCATCCCGCCAGCTGCTTCCTGTCCCGCCGCCGCCTGCTCGCGTCCCGCGTTCCAGTCGGACGGCGTGCACAGTGTGCTGTTGTCCTGCTGCGAACCGCACACGTGAAACGGCACGTGCTTGGTGGTGATCACGTGATACCACTGTTCGGTGGGGAAATCCTGCTCGGAGTACGTGCGCCCCGTGTTGAGCGTGACGGCGCCACCGCCGTCATTGGCCACGACAAGATGCGACGGATCGTCGGGGTTGATCCAGAGATCGTGAAAGTCTCCATGCGTGCCGCGGCCGATGCTGGTGATGGTCCTGCCGGCATCCGTGGAACGAAAGAAGGACACGTTCTGGATGTACACGAGATCGGCGTTCTGATGGTCAGCGAACAGGTGCGTATAGTAGAATGCGCGCTGACGGATATTGCGGTCACTGTTCACCAGTGCCCACGTCGTACCGGCGTCGTCACTCTTGAACAACCCGCCGTTCTCGTTCTCGATCAGCGCATACACGCGATTGCTGTTGGCTGCGGTGAGCGCCACTCCAATGCGTCCCACGAGCCCCGAAGGCAGTCCCGCATTCCGCGTGATCTCCGTCCATGTTTCTCCGCCATCAGTGCTCTTGAACAGACCGGAGCCGGGTCCGCCTGACGACATCTGATACTCCTTGCGATAGGCTTCCCATACTGCCGCGTACAGCACCTGCGGATTGGTGCGATCAATCGCGATGTCCACCGCACCGCTCGTCGCGTTACGGAACAGCACCCGCGTCCACGTCGCGCCCCCGTCGATGCTCTTGTAGACACCGCGCTCCTCACTCGGCGCGCTGTACTTACCGAACACGGCGGCGTACACGATCTCCGGATTCGTGGGGTGAATGCGGATCCTTGAGATCGCATCGACAGTACGGAAGCCCACGTGCGTCCAGCTCTTCCCGGCATCCGTGCTCTTGTAGATGCCGTCACCGGGCATGATGTTGCCGCGAATCGCGGACTCGCCCATCCCGATGTACAGGATGTCAGGGTTCGACTCGCTCACTGCGACCGCTCCCACAGAGGCACTGGTGATCTGTCCGTCGGTCACGGGGCGCCACGTATTGCCGGAGTCGATGGTCTTCCAGAGACCGCCACCGGTCGCACCGAAGTACGCTTCGTTCTTGCGTCCCGTCACACCACTCGCCGCGATCGACCGTCCGCCGCGATCGGGTCCGAGGTTCCGCCAGCGCAAGCCGCTGAGCGCGGCCGAGTCCAAGACGACCGCTGCACGCAGGGGTGGCCGAACAGCAGCGGGACGTGGGAGCGAACGCGGCTGCGCAGGCGGTTGCCCCTGTAGCATCGCCGGCGCGAGGAGGGGGAGGAGCGAGCGGAGAGTAATCATCGCGGACCGGTCGGATGTGACGAAGGGCACCTACGCGCTGACTCAAGGATTGGCGCGCTGCCCTATGTTGCCTGCACCGCCCCGGTCTGGCAATCGCGGGGTGGTCCATTCGCCGCAACTGACAAGAAATTGCTTCCACGTCGGCGCTGTGAGATCTGTTCCGGGCCCTGCGGCGCCCGCGACCCGATTACCCGACGAGCTTCGCAGCCAGGTACTGCTTCAGTTGGCTCGCGTCCACGCGGTCCTGCGCCAGAGAGTCGCGATCGCGAACCGTGACGGTCTGATCGCTCGTGCTTTGCCCGTCCACGGTGATGCAGAATGGCGTGCCGACTTCATCCTGGCGGCGATAGCGCTTGCCGATCGAGCCCGACTCGTCGTAGTCGACCGGGAACGCGGTACGCAGGTCGTCCACGATGTGGCGCGCCATGTCCGGCTGGCCGTCCTTCTTCGTGAGCGGGAAGATCGCCGCCTTGATCGGGGCAATGGCGTGATGCAGGCCCAGGACCACGCGGCCCTCGTCTTCGCCCGCGACGGACTCTTCGCGGTACGCGTTGACCAGTGCAGCGAGCGTGACGCGATCCGCGCCCACCGACGTTTCGATCACGAACGGCAGATACCGCTTGTTCTGCTGCTGGTCGAAATATTCGAGCTTCTTGCTGGAGAACTGCTGATGCTGCGAGAGGTCGAAGTCGCCGCGGTTATGCACGCCCTCGATTTCCTGAAAGCCCAGCGTGCCCCCGAAGTCGAAGGTGACATCGAATGCCGCACGCGCATAGTGCGCGAGCTCCCCTTCGCCGTGTTGATGGAACTGCAGTCGCTCCGGCGACAGCCCCAGCGCCAGATGCCATTGCATCCGCAGCTGCTTCCACTGGTCGAACCACTCCATGTCCGTGCCCGGCTCGACGAAGAACTGCATCTCCATCTGCTCGAATTCGCGGGTGCGGAAAATGAAGTTGCCCGGCGTGATCTCGTTGCGGAACGCCTTGCCGATCTGCGCGATGCCGAACGGCACCTTCTGACGCATCGACTGCTGCACGTTCAGGAAATTCACGAAAATGCCCTGCGCCGTTTCCGGCCGCAGGTACACCACGCTCGCGCTTTCCTCGAGCGCACCCATGAACGTCTTGAACATCAAGTTGAAGTTGCGCGCTTCCGTCAGCGCGCAGGCGTCGTGCTGTCCGGGGTTCTTGCTCGGCTTCTGCGGGCACCGCGCGTCTTCCAGCTTGTCGGCGCGGAAGCGCCCTTTGCATGTTTTGCAGTCGACGAGCGGATCGACAAACCCCGCCACGTGACCGCTCGCTTCCCACGTGCGCGGATGCATCAGTATCGCCGCATCGAGCCCCTCGATGTCGTCGCGCGCGCGCACCATTGCATTCCACCACCGGTCCTTGATGTTCCTTTTCAGCTCTACGCCCAATGGACCGTAGTCCCACACGGAACCCGTTCCGCCGTAAATCTCGGACGACTGGAAGATGAATCCACGTCGCTTGCACAGCGACACCAGCTTCTCCATCACGTCGGGGTGCGCAGACATCAGGGCGTTGAGCAAAAGGTGAACATCACGCGGATCACGCCGTCAGGTGCGCCACGATGGCATCGCCATGATCGCGGCCATTCTCGATGAATATGCGGTTCGCCCGAAATCCCGAGGCGATGACTCCCGCAAGGTAGACGCCCGCGACGGGTGTCGCCATCGTGAGCGGGTCGTGCGCCGGCACGCCGGTGTCGGGATCGATGGGGACGCCCACGGCCTCCAGCAACTCCGTTTCGGGGAGATACCCCGTCATCGTGTAGACCTGCGTGGCTGGGAGCGCTTGTTCACCGTGCGGGCCGTTCACGATCACCGACTCCCGCTCCACGCGCACCACGCGACTGCCGAAATGCGCCGTGATGCTCCCGTCGCGGATGCGCGCGTCGATCTCCGGGCGCACCCACGGCTTGACGCCCGTGTCGAGCGCGTCGGCGAAGTGCACCAGTGTCACGCGCGCACCGGCACGGTACATGTCGAGCGCAGCGTCAACGGCCGAGTTCCCACCGCCCACGATGACCACCGCTTCGCGCCACGCCGAATGCCCTTCGACGTAGCCGTGACGCACATGCGGCAACGACTCCCCCGGCACTCCCAGCAGGTTGGGGCGGCCGAAGTACCCCGTCGCCACCACCACCGCGTGCGCCGCAAGGGTCCGCGCCGTGCCGGCGCGGGTGTGTGAATACACCAGCCAGCGCGGCGGGCGTGACGACGCCCCGTCGGCGTACGTCGTGGCCGCCGACAGCGGCTCGATCCGCTCCACCGATTCGTACTGCCGCACGTTTAATTCGTACAGCGACGCCACGCCGCGATAGTACGCCAGCGCGTCGCGGCGCGACGGCTTTTCCGTGGCGATGAGAAACGGGACGCCGCCGATGGCGATTCGCTCGGCCGTGGAGAAGAACGTCATGTACGTCGGATAACTCGCAACGCCGTTCACCAGGCATCCCCGATCGAACACGACAGACGACAGCCCCGCCCGGTGTGCCGCAATCGCCGTCGCCAGTCCGCACGGGCCGGCGCCGACGACTACGAGATCGACCGTGCGACCGTCGTTGAGGTTGGGCTCCATCAGTCTCATGCGACGGTCGCGTGAACTCCGATGATCTGGTCCCGGCGGGTCCCCACGCTGACGTACGCGATCGGCGCGTCGCACAGCTCCTCGAGCCGATCGAGATAAAGCCGCGCCGCAGAAGGAAGCGCGTCAAGGCGCCGCGCATCCTGCGTGGATTGATTCCAACCGTCAAACCACTCATACACCGGCTCGGCTCGGTCCAGCATCTGCAAATCGGCCGGAAACTCCGTGTGCACTTCACCGTCGATCGTGTAGCCCGTACACACCGCTAAGCGGTCGAGCGTATCCAGCACGTCGAGCTTGGTGATCGCCAGCCCCGTGAGGCCATTCACGCGCGCCGCATAGCGCACCACCACGCCGTCAAACCAACCGCAACGCCGAGCACGCCCCGTGGTCGCGCCGAACTCGCGACCCAGGGTGCGCACCTGGGTCTGCAACGGTTCGTCGAACTCCGTGGGCAACGGACCATTGCCGACACGCGTCGTGTAGGCCTTCACCACGCCAAGCGCCGCATCGAGCGCCATCGGCGAAATGCCGACACCGGTGGCCGCGCCACCCACCGTCGTGTTACTCGACGTCACATACGGATACGTTCCGTGGTCGATATCGAGCAGGGAGCCCTGCGCGCCTTCGAGCAACACCGCAGCGCCGTTTCTGATCGCGCGATGAATGCACAGCCCGACGTCATCGGCTATGGCCAACAGGCGCGGCGTGAGCCCCGCCAGCGCCGCGAGGGTCTCTTCGACGGACGCCCGGAGGTCGGAGCCTGACCAGGCAAGCTGCGCATTCGCGCGCTCCACGCCGGTCGTCACGAGTTCGCGCAGCCGCTCCGGAGAACGCAGGTCGAGAACGCGCACTCCGCGCCGCGCCACTTTGTCCTCATATGCCGGCCCGATACCGCGACCCGTGGTGCCGATCGCCTTGCTCGCCGCGCTTGCCTTGTCCACCAGCTTGTGATAAGGCATCACCAGATGCGCGCGCTCGCTCACATACAAGCGCCCTTCCACATCCACGCCATCGGCGACAAGCTCGTCGACTTCGGTGAACAGCGTCTCCGGATCCATGACTACACCATTGCCGATCGCGCAGCGCACGCCGCCGTGAAGGATTCCGCTCGGAATCTGGTGCAGCACAAACGACTTCTCGCCGATCTGCACCGTGTGACCGGCGTTTGCGCCACCCTGATAGCGGACAACCCAGTCGGCCTTTTCAGCCAGAACGTCCACCAGCTTGCCCTTCCCTTCATCGCCCCACTGCGCACCTACCACCACCAGCGTGCGCGTCGTCGAATCGAACATGCGAGTCGTTCTCCGGCGGCCCCTGGGCCGCGCACAAAAAACGCCCCGCGGACGATCCGCAGGGCGTGCCGTCAATCTAGCTTCCGAACACGGCGGCCGCTACGACCCAGACCGCCACGACCACACCGATTCCCACTTTGGCGGCCGCCGCGATCGCCCGCCCGACCACCGCACCCGTCGCCACACGCACCGGCTCGCCACGCTCGCTGTGCGCCACGGTGAACTCGGCCACCAACGCCCCGGCGAACGCCCCCACGAAGGCGCCGATCACCGAGCCGATCACCGGCACCGGGATCCCCACCATCGCCCCGACGAGACCGCCCACGATCGCCCCCCACGAAGCGCGCCGCGAGCCGCCGTACTTGCGCGTGTACCGTGCCGAAATCGTGAACTCCAGGATCTCCGCGAGCACAACCAGCACACCGGCACCGGCCATCGTCCAGAGGCCGATGCCTCCTGTTGGCACCAGCACCCAGTGCAGTAACGCGGCGCCCAGCATCACCCAGAGCCCCGGCAATCCCAATGGGATGATGATCAGCCCCCCGAACATCACCAGCATCAACAGCACCAGACCGAGCATGCAGGCTCCAGGCAGAAGTCGGATAACACGCGACGGCACCACAAGGTCGTCTCGGCTTACCACTTGATTTCGTACAGCGGTGTAGTGCGACGACGCACTCAGCTGAGCAGCAGCCCCGCCGAGCCAAGGCGCGCACGGACTGTCTCCAGCTCGTCGCCAACCACCGACAGCAGCGGACGACGTGGCTCGCCACCCTTGAGTCCCACCATATCCATAGCCGCCTTGATCCCCGCTGGCCCCATCGCGCCGGCAATATCCGTGGCGGCGGGACCGAGGCGCAGCTGCAGCGCCGCCGCGAGATCATGCTCGCCGGCGTTGCAGGCGTCCACCATTTGCCGTACGGCGCGCCCCGCATACAACGCGATGGCGAGGATGGCTCCGCTGGCGCCCGCTGACAGTGCCGGCACCGCGGTCGCACCACTTCCGGTGAGCACACGGAACGTCGGGGACTGTGCCTGGAGATACTGCGCCAGCATGGGCAGGTTGCCGCCGCTGTCCTTCATGCCGATGACGTTTTCATGTTCCGCGAGTTGATGCACCAGTGCAGGACTCAGCACTACGTGCGCATATGCCGGCATGTTGTACAGCAGCACCGGCAGCGGGCTGGCATCGGCAACGGCGCGGAAGTGCGCGAGCAGCGCGGCTTCCGTCATGCGCTTAAGGAAATAGTGCGGCGAGATCACCAGCGCCGCGGTCGCGCCGGCGGTCTTCGCCTCGTGCGCGCGCGCAACCGTCTGTCGAGTGCTCTCGCTACCGATGCCGGCGAGCAACCACCCGTCTGCGGGAATGCGCGCGCGCGCCCACGCCAGGAGCCGCCGACGATCTTCGTCGTCGAGCAGCGCCGATTCCCCACTCGAACCGGCAACCAGCACCCCGTCTACCCCGTCGGCGAGGTGCGCATCGAGGTTGTACAGGAACGCTTCACGATCGAGATCGCCGTTCGCGGTGAAGCAGGACACCGCGGGCACCATGAGTCCGCCAAGAGCGCGTTTCGCCATGCAGACAATGTAGCCGCGGCCGCAGCGCTGGCGGCCGCGCGCTGCTTCACGACCCGAACATGCTCTCGAAGCCGCTGCCGAACACGGGGTCATTACCGCCGAGCGGACTCGGGCTGGTCACGGAGGCATGCCCTTGCGGGCTGGTTTGGATGGGTGGCATGTGCGGTCCGGTGCCGAGGGGATTCGCGCCGAGCCCGATCGCACTTTGTGTCCCGGTGGGTCTCACCGGTGTGATCCCGACGGCGCCTACGGCCGCCGCGTTGACCGTCTGACGCGACACTTGCGGACTCACGCGTGGCGTGGCCCGCTGCGTCTTGCCCATGCGGAAATTGAGCTCGAAGTCGGCGGGACGCGTGCTCGCTCCGAGCGCCACCTCGAACGTGACTTCGTCGGACACGACCAGCTCCGTGAGATGTTGGTCGAACGTCTGCATCCCGTACTGCGCCCCATCGGCGATGTAATCACGGATCTGCGCAATATGTCCTTCAGCAATCAGATCGCGGATCGTGGGCGTGACCAGCATGACCTCCACGGCGACCGAGCGTCCCTGCCCGCTCTTGCGCGGCAGCAGTCGCTGGGAGATCACCGCCTGCAAGGACTCCGCGAGCCGCATGCGTACCACCTGCTGCTCTTCGGCCGGGAACATCGCCATGATACGCATGATCGTGCTTTGCGTATCCGGCGTGTGCAGGGTGGAGATCAGCAGATGTCCGGTTTCGGCTGCCTTCATCGCCGTATCGATCGTGTCCGCGTCGCGCATTTCTCCGATCAGAATGACATCGGGATCCTGTCGCAGCGCCGCGCGCAGCCCCATGCGAAACGACTCGGTATCGGCGCCGACTTCCCGCTGGGTCACCGAGCTCCTGAGATCGCGGTGCAGAAACTCGATGGGATTCTCGAGCGTGAGAATATGCTTCTCGTAGTTCGCGTTGATCTCGTTCACCAGCGCGGCCATCGTGCTCGACTTGCCTGAGCCGGTCACGCCGGTCACCAGCACCATGCCGCGCTCGGTATGCGCCACCTTCTCCAGCACCGCCGGCAGCCGGAGCGAGGCAAACGTCGGCACATGCTCGGCGATCACGCGCAGGACGATCGAATGCGACGCCCGTTGCCGCAGAATGTTGACGCGGAAGCGCCCCACTCCCGGCGACGCCCACGAGCAATCGAAATCGGTGAGCGCATCGATCGCGCGCCGGTCGGTATCCGAAGGCATCAGGTGCATCGCAATCGCCCGTGTCTGCTCGCCGGTCAGCGCCTGCTTTGTCAGTACGACCAGACGTCCGTCGATACGCGCGCGCACCACGTCGCCAGCCTTGATGTGCACATCGGACGCACCACGTTCGACGGCTGCCTTGATGATTCGTTCGATTGCCACGGTCTGGGATTGTAGTTAGCCCATGACGCCGATACGCTCGCCGTACCCGGGAGGCACGATCAGTAGCCGGCATCGAGATCCACGACGTTCCGTAACGGGTCGCCCGCTGCGAACCGTCGCCAATTGTCTTCAAAGAGGTCCAAGGCCCGCACCCAGTGACGCGCCGGAGAGACGCCGGACACATGGGGCGTCACGAGAACGCGCGGGTGCTGCCAGAACGGCGCGTCGGCTGCAAGGGGCTCGCGATTGAAGACATCCAGTACCGCCCCTCGCAGACAACCGCTATTCAAGGCATCCAGTAGCGCCGCCTCGGCGATCAAGGCTCCGCGCGCTACGTTAACGACGATTGCCCCACGCGGGAGCAACGCGAGCCGACGGGCATCGAGCAGTGCGCGATTCTCCGTGGTGAGTGGCGCGGCGACCACCACGACGTCCGCGTCGGGGAGTTCGACGTCGAGCTGATCGGAGCCGACCACACGATCAAACCCTTCCGGCACGCCGCGCTCCGGACGCCGTCGCGTTCCCACCGTTCGGCAGCCGAGGCGATGAAAGCGGGTGGCGACGGCGCTGCCGATACCGCCGGCACCAAGCACCAGTACGCGACACTCACTGAGCTCGCGGATATCCGGCGGCGTCGAGATGAACGGTCGCTGATCCCAGGTAGACGCCGCCTGCTGCCGCACCGCAAAATCGAGCCCGCGCACAAAGTGCAGGACGCCGGCCAGCACCGTATCGGCCATCGCCTCACCGTAAACTCCCGCACTGTTGGTGAGCAGGATGTCGCGGGCGCGCAACTCCGGGGTAATCGAACTGCCCACGCCGGCTGACGCACTGTGTGCCCAGCGCAGCAGCGGCGCCGCCGCGATCAGCTCCCTCGGCAAGCCGAAACCGAAATACGCAGTGGCGTCACGCGCGGCCGACAACGTCTCGTCACTCACGCGATTGGTGCCATCTCCCGCCGAGATGGTGGCTTCCTGTATGTGCACGACGTCCCACCCCGCCGGTGCGCGCGCCGTGAGCCGGTCGGCCGCCCATTCGGGCAGACGCATGTGCGGCGCGCTGCTCTGCAGGTCCACCACCAGCCGCGACGTCATCCCCACACGGGCGGTCACGCTGAGACCGCGTCGACCGCATCGGCTGCGGGGATGGACACCGGGTTGAGTCCCATGATGTCGCGCACTTCCCGCATCGTTTCGGAGGCGATCGTGCGCGCCGTACGCGCGCCGTCAGCCAGCGCATCGAGCACCTGCTGTGGTTCGGCATCGAGCTGGGCTGCCCGCGCGCGGATCGGTGTGAGCTCTTCGATCATACTGCCCTGCAGGGTCTTCTTGCAGTCCATGCACCCCCAGCCGGCGGTGCGGCACTGCTGCGCCACATGGTCGACCGTGGTCGGCCCGCTGAACGCCTTGTGCAGATGATAGATGTTACACACCTCCGGGCGCCCCGGATCACTCTTGCGCACGCGCTGCGGGTCGGTCATCGCCGGACGCAGCTTCCCCCAGATCCCGTCGTCGCTCTCCAGCAGCCCGACGGTATTGCCCAAAGACTTGGACATCTTCGAGTTGCCGTCCAGTCCCATGATGCGGCGCGTGGGCGTCAGCAACGGCTTGGGTTCCGGGAAGTACTCCACGCCGAACTTCGCGTTCCACTTGCGCGCGGTGTCGCGTGCCAGCTCGAGATGTTGAATCTGGTCTTCGCCCACGGGGACCGAGTCGGCACGATAGAGCAGAATATCCGCGCTCTGCAGCACCGGATACATCAACAGCCCGGCCGGGATACTTTCCACCTTCGACGCCTTGTCCTTGAACTGCGTCTGCCGTTCGAGATCACCCAGCGGCGTGAGTGTCGTGAAGATCCACGACAGCTCCGTATGCTCCGGCACATCGCTCTGCACGAACAGAGCGGCCTTCTCCGGATCGATACCGGCGGCGAGCAGCGACTTCGTCATGCCCCAGCGGCGCGCACGCAGCACCGCCGGATCGTAGCTTCCGGTAATGGCGTGATAATCCACCACGCAAAAGAGCGCTCCGGGGTGGGTGTGCTGAAGCTGAACCCAGTTCCTGACCGCGCCCAGATAATTGCCGATATGCAGTTCGCCCGAAGGCTGGATGCCGCTGAAGATGCGTGCCATCCTTCAAACGTACCGGTCCGCGAAATCCCGAGCAACGCACTGCCCTCGCTTATCATGTCGCCCCATCCCGATCGCGCCCGCTGGCGTGACGCCGCCATTGTTGCCGCTACCGCGGCCGGCGACTTCATCGCGCACGAAGCCACCACCGTCCACGGATTGGAATGGGAGGAGAAGAGTGCGACCGACTTCGTCAGCCGCGTGGATGTCGGTGCCGAAGAACGGATCCGCGACCTGCTGCTCGCCGGCATTCCCGGTATCCGTATCGTAGGAGAGGAGTTGAGCGCCGGCGCCCACCCCGAAGAGGGGCTTGTGGCAATCGTCGATCCCCTCGACGGCACCACCAACTTCCTGCACGGCTATCCCAATTACTCTGTCTCCATCTGCATCGCGCTCAGCGGCGTTCCGCAGGCGGCGGTCATTTACGACGTGTCGAGAGGCTGCTTCGGGCGCGATGGCGTGCTCACCGCTACGGCGGGTGACGGCGCCTTCGGCGACGGGGTACGGTTGCGCGTTTCAAACACCGTGACCCCTGCCAGGGCCCTCATCGGCACCGGCATCCCCTTTCGCGACGTACGCGAGGCCGACCGGTACCTCGGACAGCTTCGTCGGCTGATGCCGGTGGTTTCGGGCATCCGGCGGGCGGGGTCGGCGGCACTCGACCTTTCCGACGTGGCCCGCGGCCGCTTCGACGCGTTCTGGGAGCTGTTCTTACACCCCTGGGACCTCGCTGCCGGCGTGCTGCTCGTTCGGGAAGCCGGCGGGCGCGTAAGTGACTTCACCGGCAACGATGCCCGCCTCGTGGGCGGCCCCATCATTGCCAGCAACGGCCTCATGCACGACTGGCTCCTGGGTGTGCTCAATGACGCCGATTCCCGCCCTCAGACCACCTGATCGTGTCCCTCATCGAATGTGTCCCGAACTTCTCGGAAGGTCGTGATCCGGCGGTTATCTCCGCCATTCGCGAGGCGATCGCCGCCACTCCGGGGGCGTTCGTCCTCGACGTGTCGAGCGACCCTTCGCATCACCGCTCCGTCATTACCTTCGTCGCGACGCTCGAGGCCGCTGTGCCAGCGGCATTCGCCGCCATGCAGGTCGCCCGTGATCGCATCGATCTCACGCGTCATGTGGGCGAACATCCCCGCATCGGGGCCACCGACGTCGTGCCCTTCATTCCCCTGGAAGGCGCCACGATGAGCGATTGTATCGCGCTCGCCCGGCAACTCGGCGCGCGTGCGTCGACGGAACTCGACATCCCCGTGTATCTGTACGAACGCGCCGCCTCTACGCCGGCGCGGGAGAATCTGGCCGATGTGCGACGTGGCGAGTTTGAAGGACTGCGACAGGAGATTACGGTAAACCCTGCGCGTCACCCGGATTTCGGCGACGCCAGGCTGCATCCCACGGCTGGCGCCACAGCGATCGGCGCACGACCGTTTCTCGTGGCGTACAACGTGTACTTAGGGGATGCGACGAACCTGCCCGTTGCCAGAGCTGTTGCCAAGGCGCTGCGCGGCTCCTCCGGCGGGCTGCGCTTCGTGAAGGCGCTCGGTCTCGAGGTAGACGGGCAGGCGCAGGTCTCGATGAACCTGGTGGATACCGACAAGACCCCGTTGTACCGGGTATTCGAGATGGTAAAAAGCGAAGCGGCGGCGTACGGCATCACCCCCACGTGGAGCGAGATCGTGGGACTGGTTCCCGAGCGCGTGCTGCTCGACGCCGGCGCGAGACACGTGCAGCTGCGGCGGTACTCCGCGCAGATGCTGCTGGAAACGCAGGTGCGCTCCGCCATTGGGGACGGCGAGTCGCTGAACACCTTCGTCTCGCGCGTGGCATCGGCGAAATCTTCCCCCGGCGGAGGGAGCGTTGCTGCACTTGCGGGCGCACTGGGAGCTGCCCTCGCGCAGATGGTGGCGGGACGCACGGTCGGACGCCCGCAGGTCGCCGCGGTCGAGGCCGAGATGCAGCAGCTGTCGTTACAGGCCGCAGCACTCCGACGTGAGCTGACGCTGCTGGCCCAGCGCGACGCAGACGCGTGCGAGCAGCTCCGGGTCGCGCACGCCATCCCCATCGACAAGGAGGCATCAGCGCAGCGACGCGCCATCGCCATTCGCCGTGCGCTGGTGGCGGCCGCCGAGATTCCTCTGGACACCGCGCGGGCGGCGCTGCGCGTCGCCGCAGTGGCGGCGACGGCGGCCGAGCGCGGCAATCAGCACGGGGTGAGCGACGCCTGCGTGGCAGCGCTCCTTGCCGAAGTCGCATGCCGCAGCGCGGTACTCCACGTACGCGTGCATGTGGCCGCACTCGACGCTGAAGGCGCTGAGAACGGCGACCGGTTGGCGCGCGAGGCGCGTGCCTGTCTTGACGCCGCGTCCGTGCAGGCGCGCCTTGCCGAAAGCGCGGCAGAGCGTAGCATTGGCCGTACATGATAAACGCCGCAATTACTCCCGCATCCGTTCGCTGCCTGAAAGCGTCGCTGTGCGCCGCGATGCTCGCCACGCTGGCCGTTGCCGGCGGTTGTCGCTCGAACAGCTCACGTAATCCGACGGCTGCCGCACCCGAGGCGGACTCCGCTTTTACGCGCGGCTCCGTCACCGCTTCGGCGCGATCGATCACGGCTACATGCCGCGATGGACGCGTCCTTCAAGGCGACGTGGGGCGCGTGCGGCTGACAATCGATGCGCAACCGGTAGCCAGTGCAGGCGCCGAGGCGCGCGCAGAGATCACGTCGGAAACGGAAAAGAGCACGGTACGCTTTGACGCTCGGGAGGGCACGCTTTTCGAGTGGCGTCCAGGCTCATATAAATTGCGCGTGTTTCTCAACGGATACCGATCGGTGGAGCGAGACGTTACCGTAGGGTGCCTCACGCGCGAGGAGCTGCGAATCCCGATGCGCCGCTGACCGCCGTACCACGGCGCGCCGCGTGACCGGCGTCGCGCGGGCTTACTTGCTCCACGGCGGCGTCACGCCGCTCATGCGCGCGTAAGCAATCAGCTGGCCCAGATGTTCATGCAGATGCGTAGTGGTGAGCACCCACAGGCCTTGCCTGGTAGTCTTCATGCCAAATAGCGTGACTGGCGCCGTCAGATCGGCGCTGGTGGTCTGGCGCATCGCCGTCTTGAGATGCGCAAAACTTTTCGCGAGATCCGCGGTAATCTGCTCGCGCGTCAGCGCGCGCTTCTCGTACGTCGCGAGCGATTGGAAATCACCGCTTTTGATGCCGGTCGATGCCGGGATCGGTGCGCCTGAGGCGAAGGGCAGCAGGTAGTTGTCAGACGCTACGTGCAGCAACACTTCGCCGTACGACCGCACGCCGGGGGCCGGTCGCCACGACAGCTTCTCCACCGGTACGACGGCGGCCAGCGCCATCAACTTGTTCTCTACCCCTTCGACCGCCGTGAGCAGGTCCATCACGACGGGCGCCGCCTGCGCCGAGCCGCGAGTTGGCGCGACGCCCTGCGCGTCGGCGTCGCGTGACGTCACGGCAGTGATGGACCAGGCCAGCACGAATACGAGAAGGGCGTGTCGCATGATGACCTCGGGAGAACAGAAAAGCCGACGCGCTATCCGATGGGCTGCGTCAGTATGCGGGGACCCGCTTCGGTGACGGCAACCGTATGCTCAAAGTGCGCGGAGCGCTTGCCGTCGGCAGTGACCACGGTCCACTTATCGCTCAACGTACGCGTTCTGGCGGTACCGATGTTTACCATCGGCTCGATCGCAATGGTAAGCCCCACCGACAGCTTCTTGCCGCGCTTCGGTTTACCGTAGTTGGGAATCTGCAACTCCTCGTGCGGCGAGAAGCCGACGGCATGTCCAACGAGTTCGCGGACGATGGAGAAGCCTTCAGGCTCGACGACAGCCTGAATCGCCGCACCGATGTCACCGACGTGATTGTCCGGCGTCGCCGCAGCGATGCCGGCCATGAGCGAACGGTGTGTCACATCGAGCAACCGCCGCGTCACTTCATCGATAGTGCCCACGGCCACCGTAATCGCAGAATCCGTAAACATGCCGTCGAGCTTGACGCCAACGTCGAGTGAGACGATATCGCCGTCGTTGAGCGTCCGCTTTCGCGAGGGAATGCCGTGCACGATCTCCTCATTGACCGAGATGCAGACACTTCCCGGAAAACCGTAGAGCCCCTTGAACGCCGGTTCGGCTCCGGCATGGGCACGGATAAACGCTTCGCCCAGCGCATCGATCTCGGCCGTCGTGATACCCGGACGCACATGCGCTTTCATGTGGTGCAGGGTGGCGTACAGGATGGCGCCCCCACGCGCCATGAGATCGATCTCGCGCGGGGACTTCAAAAGCGTGGTCGGGGCTGAGCCGCCCAACGCCATCAGCTCCGGAGATCCCGCAGGGCGGCGACCGCGCGGGCCTCGACGTCATCGAGCGAACCCGCCGCGTCGATGCGCGCGAGACGCGCGCCATGTGCTTCGTACCAGGCGATGACCGGCTGCGTCTGTTCGGCGTACACCTGCAGGCGCTTTCGCACGGCGTGCGGCTCGTCATCCTTGCGGCGAACGAGCGTACCCTCATGCCCTTGATCGCACGGCTCTCCAGGCTCCTTTCCGAAGAACGGGCGCTGACAAGCGTCACACGTGGTACGACCGCTGAGACGATGAACGAGCTCCTCCTCTTCGATATCGAAGAGCAGGACGGCATCGACTTTGCGCCCGAGCTGCGCAAGGGTGGCTTCGAGCCCTTCCGCCTGGGGCGTCGTGCGGACCACGCCATCCAGGATGGCGCCCTGCGTGGCCTCGGGCGACGCGAGCGCCTCTTTCATAATCCCCATGATGACGGCATCGGGGACAAGATCGCCGCGGTCCATGGCGGCTTTCGCTTCGAGTCCGAGCGGAGTGCCATCGCGAAGCGCGGCGCGAAGTACATCACCGGTGGCGATCTTGGGAACGTCAAGGCGAGCGGCAAGCCGCTCGCCTTGAGTCCCCTTGCCCGCGCCCGGCGGTCCAAGCAGGACGATGACCATTGATTTCCCTTAAAAGCCCTGAGTCGCCTGACGGCCGCGGTATCGCACGCGCCCCTTTTTCATGAATCCATCATACTTTCGAAGGAGCAGATGCTGCTGCAGCTGAGCCATCGTGTCCAGCGCGACACCGACCACGATCAGCAGCGACGTACCACCGAACTCGAATGGGACGTTGATGATCCGCGCGATGATGAGCGGCATCAGCGCAATGCACGTCAGGAAGATGGCACCGGGAAGGGTAATCCGTTCGACCACTTTCTCGATGTATTCTGCCGTCTTTGCACCCGGCTTGATTCCCGGCACGAATCCACCTTGCTTCTTCAGATTCTCGGCGATGTCTACCGGATTGAAGATGATCGAGGTGTAGAAATACGTGAACAGCATGATGAGCAGTCCGAATACCACGAAGTACAACCACGGGCTTGCTCCCGCCGGATTGAACAACTCGGCGATCTCCTGCGCCTTGGCGTTTCCGCTGAACTGGGCGATCATGCCCGGCACCACGATAACGGACTGGGCGAAGATAATCGGCATCACTCCCGCCGTATTGATGCGAAGCGGGATGAAGTTGCGCGCCGCCTCACGCTGCCGACCACGAGCCATGGTGCGCTGAGGGATTTGAATGAGCACCCGCCGCGCGGCCACCGTAATCGCCACGACACCCGCCACTACCGCGACCATCACCAACGCCAGGACGCCCAGCGCCAGCGGAGCAATCGCACCCGTCGTTACGAAATTGATCGTCTGGAAGAGGGAAGGCCACATGCCTTCGACGATTGAAAAGAAGATCAGCAGCGACGCACCGTTGCCGAGACCATTCTCGGTGATCTGCTCGCCGAGCCACATCACGAAGATCGCGCCCGTCGTGAGAAAGAGCATCATCTGGACCGTGAACAACGGCCCCGGACGGGACACCGCATTCTCCAGCGACGTCGTGAAGAGCGCGAAGCCGTACGCCTGCACGAGAGCCAGCGCGACGGTGAGATACCGCGTGTACTGCGTGAGCTTTTTCCGCCCTTCCTCATCCTTCTGCATCTTGTCCACGTTCGGCAAAACCGCTCCCGCGATCTGCACGAAGATGCTCGCCGAGATGTAGGGCATGATACCGAGGGCGAAGACGGTCGCGCGCGACAAGCCGCCACCCACGAACATATCATAAAGACCGAGAAGGCCACCGCCGCCCTGACGTTCGAAGAAGGCGGTCAGCGCCTGCACATCGATACCGGGAGCGGTGATGTGCGAGCCAAGACGATAGACCACCATACACAGGAACGTAAAGGTGATCTTCGCCCACAGCTCAGGCGTCCGGTAGATATTGGAGACGGCTTGCGCCGCCTGGTTCGGTTGCTGCGCCATGCGCTGAAAGGCCTCCGTTAGGCGTCGACGCGGCCGCCGGCCGCTTCGATCTTCGCTTTTGCACCGGCGCTGACCTTCACGCCGCGAACCGTGAACGCACGGGTCGCTTCACCGTTGGAGAGCAGCTTGGCGGGGCCACGCCCGATGCGAACCAGCCCAGCTGCCACCAACGTGTCTACTGTGATCTCGTCACCGGCGATCAGCGCGAGTGAGTCGAGCCGAACGACCTGCGCCTCTTCACGGAACGGGTTGGTAAAACCCCGCTTCGGGATACGACGGGTGATCGGCATCTGACCACCCTCGAAGTGCGGCTTGCCGCCACCGGGACCGCCGTGGCCCGAACGCGCCATGGAGCCCTTGTGTCCCTTACCAGACGTTTTGCCGAGACCGGAGCCAGGACCGCGACCAACGCGCCGACGCGACCGGTGAGACCCTGGCGCCGGTGACAGGTTGTGCAGTCCGATCTTCTCGACGCCTTCGGCGCCTGAATTATTGGCCATGAGCTTCCTCCTCCACCGGCGTCACCAACACGAGGTGCCGCACCTGCTTGAGCTGACCGCGCAGCGAGGCGGAATCCTGCTGCACCACGCTAGCCTGATGATGGCGCAACCCGAGCGCCTCGAGCGTGCGGCGCATCCGCCACGAGTGACCGATGGCGCTGCGCACCTGCTTGATAAGAAGTTTGCCAGCCGTCGGGGCCTCGAGCTTCGGCGTCCTGGCCGGGCCCTTTGACGGATGCCATACGAATGTACGCGGCATTATGCCACCTCCGCAGCCACCACGGCCGCCTTGCGGGTGTCGAGCATCTCGGTGCGCGACTTGGCACGCGAGCGATACCCGATCTGCGACACGTCAACGCCCCGCTCGCGGGCCGCCTGCTCCACCGTGACCAGATGCGTCAGACCGTCCAGCGCCGCCAGCACCATGTTATGGGGATTGGTCGAGCCAAGCGATTTCGTGAGGATATCGTGGATACCGGCGCATTCGAGAATGGCACGCACCGCACCACCCGCGATCACACCGGCACCTGGCGCCGCTGGCTTCATGAGCACCTTACCGGCGCCATGCTTTCCTACCACTTCGTGCGGGATGGTCGATCCGGTGAGTGGGATCTGCACCATCTTGCGGCGCGCCGCTTCCACGGCCTTCCGGACCGCCTCCGACACTTCGTTTGCCTTGCCCGTCGCGAAACCCACCTTGCCCTGTCCGTCTCCGACGGCCACCAGCGCGTTGAACGAGAAGCGACGACCGCCCTTCACCACTTTCGCGACGCGATTGATCGCAATCACGTTTTCCACCAGATCGCTCTGCTCGCGATCCTGCGAGGGGCCACGGCCGTCACGGCCACCGCGGCCGTCACGTCCGCCAGCCGGCGCCCCACCCTCACCACCGGGGCCACGACCGCGACCGGCGCCGGGGCCGCCACCGGGGGCCCCACGTCCGCGACCACCGCCCGGACCACCACGTCCTCCACCCGGGCCGCCACGACCACGGCCGCCAGGTCCACCACCACTGCGGGCGCTGCCACCAGGCGCGCCACCGGTTCCCGCTGCGTTCGCCATGATCAGAACTCCAGGCCGCCCTCGCGGGCGCCATCTGCCACGGCCTTCACACGGCCGTGATACTGGTAACCGGCACGGTCGAATACGACCTTTGCGATGCCGAAGGACTTCGCCCGCTCCGCCGCCTTCTTACCGACCGCGAGCGCCCGCTCCGACTTCGTGCCGTTCATCCCTTCGTCGCCAACGGTCAGCAGCGTGCGCTGCGCGACGTCGTCCACGATCTGGGCGTAGATGTGCTTCAAGGACCGGAACACCACCAGGCGCGGACGCTCCGCCGTCCCGTTCACCGCTTTGCGCACGCGCAGGTGACGGCGCTTACGCCGTTCTGCATCCGTACGCGGGATTGCGATCTTGGCCATTACTTGCCTCCCGCCTTACCAGCCTTACGCCGGATAACTTCGCCCTGATACTTGACGCCCTTGCCCTTGTACGGCTCCGGCTTGCGAAAACTGCGGATCTCGGCGGCCACCTGACCGACCAGTTCCTTACTCGCCCCTTCGATCACGACCGTGGTCGGATTCGGAGCGCTGATCTTTACCCCTTCCGGCGCCTTGTACTCGATCTGGTGCGAAAAGCCCAACGACAACAGTGTGCCGTACGGCTTGATCTCGGCCTTGTAGCCGACACCCGTGATCTCGAGCGTCTTCTTGAAGCCCGTGGTCACGCCCTCCACCATGTTGGCCACCAGCGTACGCGAAAGGCCGTGCATCGCCTTATTGCGCTCTTCGTCGGACGGGCGCGTCACCAGCAGTTCCGCGCCCTCCTGCTTGATGGATACCTCGATGGGGAGCGTTCGCGCCAGCTCACCCTTCGGGCCCTTCACACTGACTCTGCTGCCGTCGATCGCCACTGTGACTCCGGCCGGAACCGGAATCGGGCGCTTCCCGATACGTGACATGTGCGTCTCTTACCAGATGAGGGCGAGCAACTCGCCCCCGGTGTTGGAAGCACGCGCATCCCGATCCGACATGATGCCCTTGGACGTGCTGAGAATGGACATGCCGAGGCCGTTCCGCACACGCGGGATCTCCTTCGCGCCGACATACTTGCGCAGACCGGGCGTCGACACGCGCTTCGTCTGGCGAATCACCGACTGGCCACCGTGCGCATACTTGAGGATGACGCGCAGCAAGGGGCGGCCGTCTTCCACGTCAACCGTGCGATAATCCTGGATGAAGTGATTCTCCTTCAGGATGCGCGCGATCTGGATCTTGATGTTCGATACCGGCATATCCACGCGACGGTGCTTCGAATTGCACGCGTTGCGAATGCGCGTCAGCATGTCGGCAATAGGGTCGTTGAGGCTCATGCTCTCTGGGTTCTCCTCTGGTTTCCGGCTGGAGCGCCGGACCTGTAGGAAGTGAATAAAGTGATCGACGGCGAATACGGAGAATAACATGGCGGGTGACGAGCGACGCGGAACGCACCATGACGCCCTCTCATCCGCCACCAGGCGGTCGTCTGGCTACCAGCTCGCCTTCCGGACACCCGGGATCAGGCCGTTGAGCGCCATGTCGCGGAGCGCAATGCGGCTGAGTCCGAAGTGACGGAGGTACGCGCGCGGGCGGCCGCTCATGTTGCAGCGGTTGCGCACACGGGTTGCCGACGAGTCACGCGGCAGCTTGCGCAGCGCATGGTACGCCGTCAAACGCTCTTCGTCTGTGCTCTTCGGGTTCTGGATCACGGCCTTCAACTGCGCGCGCTTCGGGGCGTGGCGTGCCACCAACACCTTCCGCTGCGCATTGCGGGCCAACTTGCTTGTCTTTGCCATGTGTCTGCTCTGGTTTAAGCGGCGGCGGCGGCCGACGGCTGCGCCACTTTCGGCGTCATCGGCTTGTCGTCACCACGGAACGGCATCCCCAGCTGATGCAGCAGCGCGAACGCGTGCGCATCCTTTTCCGCCGACGTCACGAACGTGATGTCCATGCCGTGGATCTGCTCGACCATGTCGTAGTTGATCTCCGGGAAGATCATCTGCTCCTTGATGCCGAGCGTATAGTTGCCACGACCGTCGAACGACTTTGTGCCGAGGCCGCGGAAGTCGCGAATACGCGGACACGCCACCGTTACGAAGCGATCGAGGAACTCCCACATTCTCGAGCCACGAAGCGTCACCGACGCCCCGATCTCCTGTCCCTCACGCAGACCGAAGTTTGAGATCGACTTCTTGGCCTTGCGGCGGACCGGCTTCTGGCCCGTGATCAGCGCGAGCTCCTCGACCACCACGTCGAGCATCTTTGGCTGCTTCACGGCCTCACCCACGCCGCAATTAACCACGATCTTCTCGAGCGTCGGGATCTGATTGGCATTGTCGAAGCCAAACTGCTTGGCCAGTGCCGCCTTGACCACCGCGTCGTAATGCGCCTTCAGGCGCGGCGCCGCCGACGGCAGCCCCTCACCCGCATGCTCGCGCTTCGTGAAGTCGATGGCCTGGCGCGGCTGACCGGCCTTACCCGAAGCCTTGCCACCCTTGCCCGCTCCCGCCTTCGAGCCTGCTCCGCCCTTGGTCGCGCCGGCCTTCCCTCCGGTCTTTCCACCCTTTGCGCCGGCCTTGCCGCCGCCCTTCTCTTTGGTCGCCATTGCTCGTTACTCCGGTCAGCGCGCGCGGGAAATGACTTCACCGCTCTTGACGCCGACGCGCTCCTTCGTGCCGTCCGCATCGATGCGCTTCTTCGTACGCGTCGGCTTACCGGTCTTCGAATCGAGCAGCATCACGTTCGACGCATGGAACGGAGCAGCCATCTCGATGATGCCACTCTGTTCCTCCGCCGTGCGCGCCTTGCGGTGCTTCTTGACGATGTTGATCCCTTCCACCTTGATACGCCCCGTCTTGGGATACACCAGAAGGACTTTCCCTTCACGTCCCTTGTCGTCGCCGCGCATCACACGGACGGTATCGCCCTTCGTGACGTGAATGACCTCGCGCGACGCCTTGAGGGCATGGCGCCCTGCGCCGAGGCGCTGGCCACGGTCCGTCTTGTAGTACACGTTCTTCCGCATCGTCAGATCACCTCAGGCGCCAACGACACGATCTTCATATAGCGCTTTTCGCGGAGTTCGCGCGCCACGGGACCGAAGATACGGGTGGCCTTGGGCTCGCCGTTGTCGTTGATGATGACGACCGCATTCTCATCGAAGCGGATGTAGCTGCCGTCCTTGCGCCGGGTTTCCTTGACGGTGCGAACCACCACGGCCTTGGCGACGTCGGACTTCTTCACGGTGCCGTTCGGGAGCGCGTCCTTCACCGCCACGATCACCCGGTCACCCAGGCCTGCGTAGCGACGGCGCGTCCCGCCGAGCACGCGGATCACCAGGGCGCGTTTGGCACCGCTGTTGTCCGCAACTTTCACGACTGATTCCTGCTGGATCATGGTATTGGCCTCTTAGCGCGCGCGTTCGACGATCTCGACCACGCGCCACCGCTTGTCCTTCGACAAGGGCCGGGTCTCCATGATGCGTACCGTGTCGCCGAGCTTTGCCGAGTTCTCCTCGTCGTGGGCTTTCAGCTTGCGCGTACGCGTCACCATCTTTCCGTACTGTGGGTGTGGCATGCGACGGTCGATACGCACCACCACCGTTTTGTCCATCTTATCGCTCACAACCAGACCGATGCGTACTTTGCGTGCGGTCCGTTCGGTGGCGCCATTCTGCGTGGCGCTCGCGTTGTTCATCTCAGACATCGATCGAATTCCCGGTTAGCGGCCAGACGCAGCGAGCTGACGCTCACGCTGCACCGTTTTGAGGCGCGCAATGTCCCTGCGGATGCTGCGCAACCGCAGCGGCTCTTCAAGCGCTTCCGTACCGCTGCGAAACTTGAGGCGAAAACGCTCCTCTTCCAGCTCCGCCATGCGAGCCGTCAGTTCGTCGTCAGCCAGCCCGCGGATCTCTTCACCCTTCATCAGTCACCGCCTCCTCGCGAGCAACGAACTTGGTTTTTACGCCGAGCTTCGCGGCGGCCAGTGACATCGCCGTTTCGGCGAGCTCACGCGTGACACCCTCGATCTCGAACATCACTCGGCCCGGCTTCACCACCGCCACCCACATCTCGGGCGAGCCTTTGCCCTTACCCATGCGCGTTTCGGCCGGCTTCTTCGTGATCGGCTTGTCCGGGAAGATCCGGATCCACACCTTGCCGCCACGCTTGATGTGCCGTGTCATCGCGACACGGCACGCTTCGATCTGTCGGCTCGTCACCCAACCCGGCTCCAGCGCCTGCAGCCCGAAGGTCCCGAAGGACACCTCCGATCCGCGGTGCGCGAGCCCGGTCATACGGCCCTTGAACATCTTGCGGAACTTGACCCGCTTCGGACTCAGCATCTCTTATTTCCTCAGCTGCCGGTCGAATAGGTCTTGCCGCGACGATCTTCCACGATCTCACCCTTGAAGATCCACACTTTGACACCGATGGTGCCATACGTGGTCTTCGCCGTGCTCGTCGCGTAATTGATGTCGGCACGCAGCGTGTGAAGGGGCACCCGGCCCTCGTGATATCCTTCCACGCGCGCGATCTCGGCACCGCCCAGACGGCCGCCAGCCTTGACCTTGATACCCAAGGCGCCCATGCGCATCGCACTCTGCACCGCACGCTTCATGGCGCGACGGAACGAAATACGCTGCGAGAGCTGCGCCGCGATATTGTCGGCCACCAGCTGTGCTTCCACTTCCGGACGTTTGATCTCTTCCACGTTTATACCGACTTCCTTACCCGTGAGCTGTGCCAGCTCATCGCGCAGCTTATCCACCTCCGCACCCTTCTTGCCGATCACCACACCAGGACGACCGGTATGCACCGTCACCACGACCTTGCCCGGTTTCCGTTCGATCGTCACGTCAGCGATGGCCGCGTTCTCGAGGCGAGCCTTGAGATACTTGCGCAGCAACGCGTCCTCCTTCAGCAACGCCGGCATCTCTTTCTTCGCGTACCAGGTCGAACGCCAGTTCTTCGTGACACCGAGGCGGAACCCGATCGGATTAGTCTTCTGTCCCATTAGCGCAGCGCCTCCGCCACGATGATCTCGATGTGGCTCGTCCGCTTGATCATCGGGGTCGCCCGGCCCATCGCCGCCGGCGTCCAACGCTTCAGCTTCTGACCCTCGTTCACGATAGCCTTGGTGATCACCAACGCGTCGACATCGAGTGACGTGTTGGCGGCACGGGCCGCCTGTTCCGCGTTCGCGACCGCGCTGGCCAGCGTCTTTTCGATCTGCTTGGCCGCGCCCTTCTTCGAGAACTTGAGAAGTGCCAGCGCGTCGTTCACGCGCTGTCCTCGGATCTGGTCGATGACCAGCCGCATTTTGTACGGAGACTGACGCGCCGTGCGCTGGATGGCGCGCGCCTCAGTACCCGTTTTCAGCTGCTTGGCCATGAGCTACTTCCCTCCCTTGCCGCCAGACTTCTTGGCGTCGATTTTCTGACCCGCGTGGCCACGGAACAGGCGCGTGGGGGAGAACTCCCCCAACTTGTGCCCGACCATGTTCTCCGTCACGTACACCGGGATGAACTTGTTCCCGTTGTGCACCGCGAATGTGTGCCCCACGAATTCGGGGAGGATCGTGCTCGCCCGCGACCACGTCTTCACGACCTTCTTCTCGCTACGGCCGTTCATGGCGATCACCTTCGACTCAAGGCGCTCAGCGACAAACGGACCCTTCTTGATGCTTCTTGACATATCGGCTCTCGGCTCGCCTGGCGGTTACTGCGTCGCGCGGCCGCGCTTGCGGCCTCGCACAATGAGACGCGTCGACGCCTTCTTCTTGTTGCGCGTCTTGACGCCTTCGGGCTTGCCCCATGGGCTCACCACGTTCCGGCCACCGCGCGTACGTCCACCGTGCGGGTGATCGACCGGGTTCATGACTTCACCACGCACCTTCGGACGCTTGCCCAGCCAGCGGCTCTTGCCCGCCTTGCCGTGCGACTGCAACTCATGTTCGGAGTTGCCGACTTCGCCGATGGTGGCCGTGCAGTTGCCGTGCACCAGCCGCATTTCGGTGCTCCCCATGCGGAGCGTCACGTACTCACCTTCCTTCGCCACGACCTGAGCGAAGGCACCGGCGGAGCGAGCCATCTGTCCGCCCTTGCCGATCTTGAGCTCGATGTTGTGCACCGACGTACCAAGCGGCACTTCTTTGAGCGGCATCGCGTTTCCGACACGAAAATCGCTGCCCGGCCCCGACACCACCGTGTCACCCTGCTTCAGCCCCTTGGGATGCAGAATGTAGCGCTTCTCGCCATCGGTGTACTCGACCAGCGCGATACGCGCCGAGCGATTCGGATCGTATTCGATCTCCTTCACCATCGCCGGTACACCGGGCTTGTTGCGCTTGAAATCGATGATGCGGTACATGCGCTTGTGGCCACCGCCGATGCGCCGCATCGAGATGTGGCCGTGATTATCACGACCACCGGACTTCTTGAGCGGCTCGACCAGCGACTTCTCGGGCGTCGAGCGCGTGATCTCGGCGAAATCTGACACCGAGCGGAAACGCGACCCTTTGCTGACCGGCTTGAACTGACGAATTCCCATGCGAATCAGCCCTCGAAGATCGCAATCGTGTCGCCGTCGCGCAGCGTCACAATCGCCTTCTTGGTGTGTGGACGTCGGCCGATGGACTGGCCGACCCGACGCGACTTGCCACGCGCGTTCGAGGTCCAGACCCCAGTCACTTTCACGCCGAAGAGGCGCTCAACCGCCTCCTTGATAGTGTACTTCGTGGCGTCGGGCGCCACTTCAAACGTGTACTCCCCGCGATCCTGGTACGCGGCCGAGCTGCGCTCCGTGATGATCGGACGCATGATCGTGCGATAGAGCGTCGACATGGCTTAGCCCTCCGCCGTAGTCGTGGTCGTCGTCAGGGCAGCCGACTCGATCACCACGACATCCGACCAGAGGATGTGGTACGTGTTCGCATCGCTGTACGGCATCACGTGCACGCGCTCGATGTTGCGAGCGCTCAGATACACATGCTGCTTCACACCATCGGTCAGGAGCAGCACCTTCTTGTCCGCCACGCCCAGTGAAGCCAACAGGGCCGTGATCGCCTTCGTCTTCGGGGCGCTGTACTCGAGCGCGTCAACGATGATCACCGCGTCTTCACGGGCCCGGGCGTTGAACGCGCTCTTGCGCGCGAGCGCCTTTACCTGCTTCGGCACGATCTGGGTGTAGCTCCGCGGCTGCGGACCGAACACCGTACCGCCGCCGGGCCAGTTCGGCGCGCGAATCGAGCCTTGACGGGCGCGTCCCGTACCCTTCTGCTTCCACGGCTTCTGGTTGCCGCCCGTCACTTCGCCGCGCGTCTTCGTCTTGGCGGTGCCCTGACGACGGTTGGCAAGGAACGCCTTCACCGCCTGGTGCATCACCGGCATGTTGACGATGCCGTCGAACATATCCGGGAGCTGGCGAGTACCGCCCTGCTTCCCCTGCGCCGAGAATACCGGCGCCTCGAATGTCTGATTTTCCGTGGTCATGTTCAGCCCTGCTTCCGCACGAAGACGATGCCGTTGGTCGGCCCCGCTACGCTGCCGCGCAGATAAATGAGATTGCGCTCGGCGTCGATCTTCTCGATGCGGATGCCGATCACTGTATGGCGCACGTTGCCGTATTGGCCGGGCATCTTTTTGCCCTTGATGACGCGCGAGGGATCCGTGCCTGCGCCGATCGATCCGGGCTTGCGATGCTTCGTGTTACCGTGCGTGTTCGGGCCGCCATGGAAGCCATGGCGCTTCACGACACCCTGGAAGCCGCGTCCCTTGGACGTCCCTTCGACCTTCACCTTTTCACCGGCGGCAAAGATGCCGACCGTGATCAGTTCACCCACCGTGTACGTCGGGGCCTCGGGGTTTTTTCCCGGGGCGTCATCGAGGCGGAAGCTGCGGAGCACCGCCGGCGGCGCATCAAGTCCCGCCTTTTTCGCGTGTCCGACTTCGGCCTTGGTCGCGCGACGTCCACGCGGTGTGCGCTCGCCCTTCTTGCTTTCGCGTGCCACGCGCTGTGCGCCATAGCCAAGCTCCACCGCCGCAAAACCCGCCGCCTCCGTCGTCATCACCTTGGTGACGGGGTTGGGCGTGGCCTCCACCACGGTGCAGGGCACCTGCTGCCCCTGCTCGTTGAACAGCTGGGTCATCCCCAGCTTCTTGCCGATCATGCCGATCATGAACACCTCTGTTGCCGTACGAGTCGCGGAAAGGTTGCCCTTAGCCGTTGGACTGTGGAGATCGTCGCCCCATGCAACGCGCTCTGTACTACTGCCTGCTGCTACTCGACCTTGATTTCGACGTCGACTCCGGCGGGAAGATCGAGCTTCGTGAGCGCGTCCACCGTGCCGGCACGCGAATCCAGAATGTCGATCATCCGCTTGTGCGTCTTGAGTTCGAATTGCTCGCGCGACTTCTTGTCCACGTGCGGCGAGCGCAAAACCGTCCAACGCTGCGTCTTCGTGGGAAGCGGAATCGGCCCCGACACCTGCGCGCCCGTCTTTTCGGCGGTACGCACAATGTCGGCCGATGCCTGGTCGATCACGGCATGGTCAAAAGCCTTCAGGCGAATGCGAATGCGGCCAGCCATCTCTTAATCTCGGAAAGGAATGGAACCGGAGCGGGCTGACCTGGTGCGTTTCTGCGGAGAACTGCAGGACGCACCAGGGCACCACCCGCCCCGAGCCCGATCTGAATCAGGCGAGGATCTTCGTGACAACGCCGGCGCCAACCGTACGACCACCTTCGCGGATAGCGAAGCGGATCGTCTCTTCCATCGCGATCGGGATAATCAATTCGATCGTCATCTGGATGTTGTCGCCCGGCATCACCATCTCCATCCCCTCGGGAAGCTCGATGGTGCCCGTCACGTCCGTGGTGCGGAAGTAGAACTGCGGACGGTAGCCCTTGAAGAACGGCGTGTGGCGGCCACCCTCTTCCTTCGTGAGGACGTACACTTCGGCCAGGAACTTCGTGTGCGGCTTGATCGAGTTCGGCTTGGCCAATACCATGCCGCGCTCGATTTCTTTCTTGTCGATGCCGCGGAGGAGCAGACCGACGTTGTCGCCGGCACGTCCTTCGTCCAGCAGCTTGCGGAACATCTCCACGCCCGTCACAATCGTCTTGCGCTCGCTGTTGTAGCCGACGACCTGCACTTCTTCGCCGACCTTCACGATGCCGCGCTCGATACGACCCGTTGCCACCGTACCACGACCCGTGATCGAGAAAACGTCTTCGACCGGGAGCAGGAACGGCTTGTCGATCTCACGCACCGGCTCCGGGATGTAGGAGTCGAGCGCCTCATACAGCTTCATGAACTCGGCTACCCACTTCGGGTCGCCGTTGATCGCGCTGATCGCCGAGCCGCGGATCACCGGGGCGTCATCGCCCGGGTAGTTGTACTTCGAAAGCAGCTCACGGACTTCGAGCTCGACGAGGTCGAGAAGCTCTTCGTCTTCGACGAGATCGCACTTGTTGAGGAACACGACCACCGAAGGCACGTTCACCTGGCGCGCCAGGAGGATGTGCTCACGCGTTTGCGGCATCGGACCGTCGACAGCGGACACGACCAGGATCGCGCCATCCATCTGCGCTGCACCGGTGATCATGTTCTTCACATAGTCGGCATGGCCCGGGCAGTCGACGTGCGCGTAGTGACGATTTTCCGTCTCGTACTCGACGTGCGACGTGGCGATGGTGAGAATTTTCGTGGAGTCACGACGACCCTGCGACTCGGAGGCTTTGGCGACTTCGTCGTACGCGATGTACTTCGTGCCGTAGCCTTTTTCCGCCGAGATCTTCGTGAGAGCAGCCGTCGTCGTCGTTTTGCCGTGGTCGACGTGGCCGATCGTTCCCACGTTCACGTGCGGCTTGTTCCGCTCGAACTTTGCCTTGCCCATGGTTCGGTTCTGGTATTGGGTAGTGAATGAGTGGGTGAGGCTTACGCCTTCACCTTGCTGATGATCTCTTCGGCCTTCGACTTCGGCACTTCCTCGTAATGCGAGAACTCCATCGAGTAGACCGCTCGTCCCTGCGACATGCTGCGCAGCTTGGTCGAGTAACCGAACATCTCGCCGAGCGGCACGGTCGCCGAGATTACCTGCGCCTCTCCACGCTGCATCATGCCGCCGATCTTGCCGCGCCGTGAGGAGAGATCGCCGAGGACGTCGCCCATATACGCTTCCGGGCTGACGACCTCGACCTTCATGACCGGTTCCAGCAGGATGGGCTGGGCCGCCTTGGCTGCCTCCTTGAACGCCATGGAACCGGCAATCTTGAACGCCATTTCCGACGAGTCGACGTCGTGGTACGAGCCGTAGACCAGCTGTACCTTCACGTCCACCACCGGGTAGCCGGCCAGCACGCCCGTCTCGAGCGCTTCCTTGATGCCCTGCTCCACCGGTCCGATGTACTCACGCGGAATGACACCACCGACCACCTTGTCCTCGAACACGAAGCCGGCACCCTGCTCGCTGGGCTCCATGTTGATCACGACGTGGCCGTACTGACCCTTACCGCCCGACTGGCGGATGAACTTCCCTTCGATCTTCTCGACGCGCTTCTTGATCGTCTCGCGATACGCCACCTGCGGACGGCCGACATTGGCGTCGACCTTGAACTCCCGCTGCATGCGATCGACGATGATCTCGAGATGCAACTCGCCCATGCCGGCGATGATGGTCTGACCCGTCTCGGCGTCGGAGCGCACGCGGAAGGTCGGATCTTCTTCGGCCAGCTTCTGCAGCGCGATCGCCAGCTTGTCCTGGTCGGCCTTCGTCTTCGGCTCGATGGCGACGTCGATGACGGGGGCCGGGAACTTCATCGCTTCGAGAATGATCGGGCTGTCTTCCGTGCACAGCGTGTCGCCGGTGCGCGTATCCTTGAGACCGATCGCGGCGGCGATGTCGCCACAGCGCACTTCCACGATTTCTTCGCGCTTGTTCGCGTGCATCTGCAGCAGGCGGCCAACGCGTTCGCGCTTGTCCTTCGTGCTGTTGTAGACGTACGAGCCCGATGTGAGCACGCCCGAGTAGCAGCGGAAGAATGTCAGCTTGCCGACGAACGGATCGGTGGCAATCTTGAACGCCAGACCGGCGAACGGCGCGTCGTCGGTGACCGGGCACTCCACGAACGTTTCGTCGTGATGCGGCAGGTGTCCCTTGATGGCCGGTACGTCGAGCGGCGCCGGGAGGTAATCGATGACGGCGTCGAGCAACGCCTGCACGCCCTTATTCTTGAACGAGGCGCCGCAGAGAATCGGGATGAACTTGCCCGCACACGTGGCGGTACGGATCGCACTGCGGATCTCGGCTACGCTGAGCTCCTCGCCGGCGAGGTACTTCTCCATGAGCGTTTCGTCGTACTCGACGACGGTGTCGATCAGCTTGTGGCGTGCTTCTTCAACCGCGTCGTGGAACTCAGTGGGGATGTCCGTCACCGTGAACGTTTTGCCGAGCGTCTGGTCGTCGAAGATGTACTGCTTGCGTTCGATGACGTCGAGGTGACCGGTAAACAGCTCGCCCGAACCCACGGGCAGTTGGAGCGGCCGTGCGCTTTTGGACAGTCGGTCATGAATCATGGCCACGCAACGCTCGAAGTTCGCGCCGACACGGTCCATCTTGTTGGCGAAGATCATGCGGGGCACGGCATAGCCATCGGCCTGGCGCCACACGGTTTCGGTTTGCGGCTCCACACCGGCCACCGAGTCGAGCAGCGTCACGGCGCCATCGAGCACGCGCAGGGAGCGCTGCACTTCGACGGTGAAATCCACATGACCAGGTGTATCGATGATGTTAATGCGATACTCGGGGCCGTCACCCTTGGTGTCGCTCTGCCCATGCCGCTGCCAGAAGCAGGTGGTCGCGGCAGACGTAATCGTAATGCCCCGCTCCTGTTCCTGCTCCATCCAGTCCATGGTGGCAGCGCCGTCGTGGACTTCACCAATCTTGTGCGACTTTCCCGTGTAATACAGGATGCGCTCAGTTGTGGTGGTCTTGCCGGCATCGATGTGCGCCATGATGCCGATGTTGCGGTACTGCTCGAGCGGTGTAGTACGCGGCATGGTCTTCTTGAAGCGGCGCGCGAAAGCAGCGCCAGGGAGTTTCGGAAAGCTACAGACAGTACGACGGAAGCGGATCAGCAAAAAAACGGCTGGACCTGACATCCCGCGTAAAGCTGGGGACCGGTATCCATCCGCTGCCGCCGGGTATGCTCGCCGCTGGTGCACGAGTGGGGACCCAAGCGCGCCGGTGGCAACGGTTGCCCGTTACCTGATCGACGTTGAATTGACTGCGTTGATTTTCGGGAGCCCTGAATCGTCACAGACGCCAGAGCCGGTACAGCGTGCAGGAAGAGACTGATCCCGCCCCCATCCCGAAGGATGGCCCATAGGTGTCGGCCGCAGATCGCCGACATGTTCTCTCGAGGCAAAAGAACAGTTTGTTCGCGAGAGATCAGTAACTTGGTGGCGCCTTGCAGCGAAGTCAAGCCTCCCGTCGGAACCAGTCTGTGCCCGGTGAAGCGCACGCCTGAACCGGCGGGACGGAAGGGTTAATGGAGGCCAGCGACGATCATCGGGTCGTTTCTCACTGAGGATGTGTCGCGTCCGGCCTACACCCACTAGCGTAATTGTGTCAGGTCCGCCGCAGATATCTCACTTCTTGCAAACCGCGACCACCATTGATTATTTTTTCTTCACCGAGGTAAGTCCGCGTTCGCTCTCAACGTAAAGCGATGTTTCGCAACAACTTCAGAATAGCGCCCGAACCGGCGGATCGTTCCAGTCGGACGAAGGTTATGGTCGAGTTCGTTTATGGTACGCCGAATGCAGCGTATAAGTCTGAGGCCGCCTCTTACTGCTGGCGGCACGCTTCCCATCCAAAGTCGCTTCGAGGTTCGCAATGAAGGCTGTCAACGTCTTGCTCGTCACGATACTCTTCCCCGCAATGCTCGCCGCCCAGGGTCAGGGTCAGGTTGTCTCCAATAACGGTGTCGTGGTTCAAGGTGGCGGCAACAACTGGACGCCGTCCATCCAAGGGAGTGGAAGAGCGGCAGTCACAACCGACCTCCCCTGCGGTACCGCCGTCTCCGGCGCCTGCAGCGGTGGCGCCGGCAACGTCGGCAACGGGTCGTTGCGCCTTGGGGTTACCGGTGTCGGCAACACAACCACCGGCTTCCAGGACTGGGCCTTCTATTATCAGAACGCGGCGCCCGGTCAGAACTTTGGCAACCTCCGCGAGCTCTCGTCGCTTTCGTTCGACTGGTTTCGCACCGGCATCGATGGATGGGACGCCACTGAAGGCACCCCGGTAGACTGGCGCTTCAAGACGCCCGTTGTGCGGATTCAGTTGGCGGAAACCCGCGGCGACCAGACGATCTTCAGCGAGATCATTTGGGAAGGCTACTACAATCAAAGTGCGATCGCGGCCCATGGCGCTCCCAACGGCTACACGCCCGTCGATAGGTGGGTGTCGCAGACCAACCTGCAGAACGATGCCTATTGGTACATCGGCAACATTGGACAGAACCCGGGCTATAGCACCTCAGGGAGCTGCAGTACGCAGCTGAGCTTCTGGCAGGGTGGTGTCACGGCCGCCAATACCGACGGCCTGTTTGGCGAAAACGGGTGCCTCTTTGGTGCCGAGGTCAGCGTGATCGGCATTGCGGTGGGTGTGGGCAGCCAGTGGCCGCTGCCGTGGGACGGCGCGGTGGACAACGTCCGCGTCTCCTTTGGCGGCAACCAGGTCATCAACGCGAACTTCGACGTGACCACGGTCCCCGAACCGTCCACCTACCTGCTGTTCGGCACCGGTCTGCTGGCCCTTCTGGGAGTTGCCTATCGACGGAACCGGAGTGCGACCAAGGACTGACGGCGCGGCGGTATCGGACACATCATTACCGGCGGGCGGCCCAAGCTGTAACCGGCCTCCCGCTTCGTCGTTTGGTCAACCACTTGAAACGCCATTCTGTGACGCCCGGACCGGCAGCGTGACCTCGTCAGCGCGGATTCGTCCGTTCATCAGACCGTGTGGCGTACCGTTGCGGGTCTCACCCCATCGCGCTCACGCGCCTTTCCTGCCATGCATGCCCAAGTCCGCCGAAGTGCATCGTGTCTGCCTGGTGGTCGGTACCCGTCCGGAGGCCATCAAGATGGCCCCCGTATACGCCGCCCTCCGGCAGCATCCGCATCTGCAACCGGTGGTCGTCGCAACCGCGCAGCATCGCGAAATGCTCAAGCAAGCCCTCGACGTGTTCGGGATCGTGCCGGATGTCGATCTCGGGCTGATGCAGAATGGGCAAAACCTCGGTGTGTTCACGTCGCGCGCGCTTTCCGCGCTCACCGACTGCTTCCTGCAGATTCAACCGGCCTTTCTCCTCGTCCAGGGTGACACCTCCACGGTGACGGCCGCCGCGCTCGCAGCCTTCTATCAGGGCATTCCGATCGGCCACATCGAAGCGGGATTACGGTCGTTCGACCTGTCGAGCCCGTTCCCTGAAGAGGTGAACCGACGCATTGCCACCTGCACAGCGAACATTCACTTCGCGCCGACGAATGACGCGCGCAACAACCTCGTGTCCGAAGGAATTCCGGAAGGGGACATCTTTGTCACCGGCAACACCGTGGTCGACGCCATTCATATGGTACCGCCACGGGACACGTTTGAAACGGCTGCCCTGAATGCCGTACCGTGGGGTGAGCGTCGGGTGCTGCTCACCACGGTGCATCGCCGCGAGTCGCTCGGCGATCATCTCGAAGCGATCTGTGATGCCCTCGAGGCCATCGTGCACATGCACGACGACGTGGATATCATCTTCCCCGTGCATCTCAACCCGCGCGTGCGTGACGTGGTGCATCGCCGACTGGCCAACAATACGCGCATTCACCTGCTCGAGCCGCTCCCCTATCCGGATCTGCTCGAAGTGATTCGCCGCGCGTACTTCGTGCTCTCCGATTCCGGGGGCATTCAGGAAGAGGTGCCCTCGTTCGGCAAGCCGATTCTCATTCTGCGCGATTGTACGGAACGCCCCGAAGTCGTGCAAGCCGGATTCGGGGAGCTCGTCGGCACCGACGCCACCACCATTCTCGCGCGCACCGCCGCGCTTCTTTCCGACGACGCGCTGCACCGACTCCGTTCGTCGGGACGCAATCCCTTCGGTGACGGCAAGGCGTCGTTCCGTATCGCCGAAGTGATCGACACGCTGCTGCGACACCCCGCCGAGCGGCGCGGTCCGCGTCGGCTCGATCACGATCAGGTCAACGCCACTCTGGAGCGCCTCGCTCTTGCCATGTAATGCCGTGCGGCGACGCTGCCGCGTACTTGGTTCGCTCCTCTGGGCCTCCGTGGGTGCTGGCGCGACGCCCGCGTACGCGCAGGCCCCGCTCGCCGGCGGGCTGCCCGGCGCCTGGTTCGAGGTGAATACGTTCCGGCAGCGCGTCACCAACGACTTCGGAGATTGGTCGGGCGTGTACCTGCGGGGCGTGAAGCCCGGAGCGCGTGATACGTATTACGCCGAAGTGCTGGCGCTTGAAGCGTTCGGCGAACGCGGCGTCCAGGGCGGTGTGACACACCGACATGACTGGTCCCCGAGTTTCTTTCACACCCTCGGCGCTACCGTGGGAAGCGGAGCATCGATTCTGCCACAGGGGCGCGTCGATGGCACACTCGGCACTCGCTTCGGCGATCGGAAACAGTGGCAGGCGACGGCGGGTGGATCGTATGTGAAGTCGGTAACGGCGCTGTTCGACGTGGCAGCGACGTCCTCGTTGGCGTGGTATGCCCCGCGCGTGCTGCTGCTCGAAACGGGCGTGCGCTTCAACATCAGCCGCCCCGGTGAGGTACGCTCGCACCGTCTGTTCGGTGCGGCAGTACTCACGCCGTCGCCGCGTCGCAGCTTCTCGGTGCGGGCGATCGCCGGCACCGAAGGGTGGCAGATCGTCAACACCACCATTACGCTCCAGCGCTTCGCGTCGCAGGAGTACTCGCTGTCCTGGCGCGAGAAGATCTCGGGTCCGTGGGCGCTCACGTTGCATGGTGATGCCTACCGCAATCCGTTCTATGTGCGCAGCGGAGGAACCATCGGTGTCGCGCGTTACTGGTAGGCCGTCACGGCGCATCGCTCAGTTGCGCGACCAGGGATTCCGCGGCGGTCGGATCGCCCCGCATCGCGCGATGATCGGGCTGGAGGTATCCTGGACGCTCCTCGTGGATCTCGTGGTGCTACCGGCAATCTTCGCCGTGGCAATGCTCGTGTTGCTCGATCCGCTGATGGATGGATGGCGCGCCGTCTTCGAGTTCATTCGCGCGCCGCTCGGGCTGCCCGGTGTCGTGTCCACGCGCATCGTCGAGCTTGGCCCCTTGGCGGTCGCGGTGCCGTTTTACAGCAGCGAAGCCGGATGGCCAACCGCGCGCGACATGCAGACCGGGTGGCTCGTCATCGGTGTGCTCGTGTTGCTCGGTGTCACGCTGCGCGGGCGTCTACTACCGGTCGGCTATCTGATGCGCGCGCTGGCGGTCATTCAGCTCTCGGCGCAGCTGTGGTTCTGGCTGGCCCCGCCGCCGTTCTCGTACACGCTGCCTGAATACATCTCGGGACTGCTGGTGTGCGGGGTGGTGATTCTGCTGCTCGCGCCCTTCCTCGTGGCGTTCACGTTTCACATCTTCGACTTTCTGCTCTGGCAGAAAGTCTACATGGTGTCGCTGTTGCTCGGCCACTTGGCCATCATGCTGCCGTTGCAGGCCACGGTGCATGCCTGGATCATCCATCGCGGTTCACTGCTCGCGATGCCGATGCTGTTTCTTGTGTTCGGCGTGCTTCTTGACGTATTCGTTTATGTCTCGCTTTACGGATGGGGCATGAGCTGGCGGTCCGGAGGCGTGCTCGATGCCGTCGATCGTCGCCCGCCGGTGCTGCCGAAGGGGGCCTTGCGCTCGGTCACGCGACCGCGCCCCACTCCCTCGGCGTTGCGCCCGATCACCCCACCGATGGGCGGGCCGATCACGAGCCCGATCGCCCGTCCGGGTCCCGACGCATGAGCATCATCATGGCGGCCAACATCGGCTTGTGGTTCTGCATCGTGGTGCTCGCGGTCTACACGCTGCGCCACTACTTCTTCACGCTCAACCGACTCTTCGGACGCCACCGGCAGCCGTACGTCGATATCATTCAGGCCGACTGGCCACCACTGACGGTGTTCGTGCCCGCGCACAACGAGTCGCGCGTGGTGCGCGATTCACTCGATGCCCTCCTGACCTGTGATTACCCCGCAGACCGGCTCACCATCGTGCCGATCGACGATCGCTCGGTGGACGACACGCGCACGATTCTGCTCGAGTACGCCGCGAACTATCCCGAGCGCATAAAGCCGTTCCTGCGCGACGACGGCATTCCAGGGAAGGCGGCGGCGTTGGCTGAGGCGATGGCCAAACATGACGGCGAGATCGCGCTGGTATTTGACGCCGACTATATCCCCGGCGTGCGGCTGCTCAAGCAGTTGGTGGCACCGTTCTTCGATCCCGAAGTCGGCGCGGTGATGGGGCGCGTCGTTCCGCTCAACGTGGGACTGTCCCTGCTCACGCGACTGCTCGATCTCGAGCGCGCCGGTGGCTATCAGGTGGATCAGCAGGCGCGCATGAACCTGCGGCTCGTTCCGCAGTACGGTGGCACCGTTGGTGGCGTGCGGCGCGCGGCGCTCGCACAGGTGGGCGGATGGAATGTCGATTCATTGGCGGAGGACACCGACCTCACGGTGCGGCTCGTGCTGAACGGGTGGGACGTGGTCTACCAGAATCGCTCGGAATGCTATGAGGAAGTACCGGAAACGTGGGAGTCGCGTATCCGACAGATCAAGCGCTGGGCCAAGGGTCACAATCAGGCGATGCGTCGGTATGTCGGCGCGCTGATCCGCAATCGTCGCGACCTGCCCTTCATTCAAGTGCTCGACGGCGTGCTATTGCTTGGCGTGTTCGTCGTGCCGCTCGTGCTGTTGCTGGGGTGGGTGTGCACGGTCACGCTCTTCTATGCCGGCTATCCACCCAGCTGGGGCCGCGTCACGATTCTCGCGATCTCTTCGTTCAGCACCGTCGGCAACTTCGCGGCGTTTTTCCAGGTAGCAGCCGCCAGCCGGCTTGACGGATCGCGCGAACGGATCCGCATGCTGCCGTTCCTCTTTCTCGGCTTTCTGGTAAGCACGTTGTCGGTGGGACGTGCGTCGATGTCCCGCGCATCGTGGCTGCGTGGTCAGCCCATGGAATGGCAGAAGACCGAACGACATCGGGCGACACGCCCCTCGGGGACGCCGTGATGGATCTCACAACCCTGTCACCGATCCTCAACTTCGCGCTGTTGCTGGGCGCGTTGCTGCTCTGGCTTTTCCTGCCGCTCATTCCGGCCATGATGGAGCTGCTCCGTCCGCGCGACGCGGCTCCGCTGAACGCAGTAGGGAACGACGCTGGCCTGCTCACCTTCTTCGCCGATTCATTTACACAACGTGCGACGCAGGAGGGGCTGTTGGGGACGATGGTGCCGCCGCGTCTCTCCAACGGCGCGCTGGTGCGCTCCCACTCGCAAAGCGAGCCCATTTCTGCCTCACGCAGGCCGATCACCGCCGTCGTCGTGCTGATGGACAGCGAGCCGCTTCCGGAGAACACGGTGCTCGAAGGTGAGTGCCTGGCGCGGCTCACCATTCGCGGGAGCGCGGGGGTGACGTATCGCGCGCTGCTCGGCCAACGCGACGTGCTGCTTGGTCGCGACTCCACGATCTTGCGCTGGGTGCACGCCCGCGGCCGTCTCGAGGCGGAAGAGGGCACGCGCCTGCTCGGCCGTGCCACCGCCGATCGCTCGATCACGCTGGCCGCCAACGTGTCATTCGACCGGCTGGAAGCGGGGGTGATTCGCGTGAGTGGGCGGGACGCGGTAGAGACACCGGTGATGCCCACCGGCGCGTACCTGCGCTTCGTGCCGGAGCGGTCAATGTCGATGGGGCCGAGCTACTGGCGCGTGACCGGCGACTTGATCATTCCGGCCGGCGCGGCGCTGGTAGGGTCGGTAATAGCCACGGGATCGATCATTGTGCGCGAGGGGGCACGGGTGACGGGATCGATGAAGGCCCATCGCGAGATCCGCATTCAGGCGGGAACGGTGGTGGTCGGCTCGTGTGCCGCGCGTGGACGTATTGCGATCGAGTCGGGGTCGCGCGTGAGTGGACCGATCATTTCCGAGTCGGAAATTCTGATCGAGTCGGCAATTGTCGGCGCGGCCGGGAAGATGACCACGGTGACCGCGCCGATCGTGCGGCTGATGCCCGGGGCCACGGTGTACGGCGCGATCATGGCGGCGGAGAACGGGCTCACGATCGCGTCGTCGTGAGGGCACAGGCCGAGACGACAAAAGGCCCCGGGAGCGAATCCCGGGGCCTTTTTGTTGTGCGTTACCACGTGGGTACGCCTACCAGCGATAATGCGCGAACGCTTTGTTGGCTTCCGCCATACGATGCGTGTCTTCCTTCTTCTTGATCGCGTTGCCTTCGCCACGGCTCGCGGCGAGCACTTCAGCGGCCAGCTTCTCGGCCATCGACTTCTCGTTGCGGTCGCGCGAATATCCGATGAGCCAACGCATGGCCAGGGCGGAACGGCGGTCCTGACGGACCTCGACCGGCACCTGATACGTGGCACCACCGACGCGGCGGCTCTTCACTTCCACTACCGGCTTGAGGTTGTTCAGCGCCTGCTTGAATACCCCCACGCCCGGCTGGCTCGTCTTGGCTTCGACGATGTCCATTGCGCCGTAGAAGATGCCTTCGGCGGTGGACTTCTTTCCCTGAATCATCAGGTTGTTGATGAACTTCGAGACGGTCTGGCTGTCGTAGCGTGCGTCAGGAAGGATGGTGCGCTTTACGGCGCTCTTGCGGCGGCTCACTTCTTCTTACCTCCCTTGGCGGCCGCGGCTGCGGCTGCACCCTTCTTGGGGCGCTTGGTACCGTACTTGGAACGGCTCTGGTTACGGCCGTTGACGCCGGAGGCGTCGAGCGTGCCGCGAACGATATGATAACGCACACCCGGGAGGTCTTTGACACGACCACCGCGCACGAGCACGATCGAATGCTCCTGCAGGTTGTGCCCTTCACCGGGGATATAGGCCGTCACTTCGAGCTGGTTCGTCAAGCGAACACGCGCAACTTTGCGCAGCGCGGAATTGGGCTTCTTGGGCGTCGTGGTGTAGACGCGGGTGCAGACGCCACGCTTGAAGGGGTTGCTCTTGAGCGCGGGCGCCTTGGACTTCTCCACCACGTCCTTACGGGCGCGGCGGACCAGCTGATTGATCGTAGGCATGCTTGACGGGTTGCCCTGCCACAAAAGCAGCAGGTGTTCGGACTCCGACCTCTACGTGGATCGCCCCGATGATTCGGAGCGGCACGGAACAGAACCCTAAGCTTAGTCCAGCGTGTGGAGCCGGTCAACTGGGGGGCCCTCGGGCGCCGGCACGATACCGGACCACGCGAACCGGGCCCGTCCGAATCACCACGCGCGCGCTGGCCATATGCGTGAAGGGGCCGTGAGCCGGGACACGCCGCGGCGGTAACCCGGCTTGGCAAAAGCTGCATGGCGCGGATCATCACCGGTCGCGCCCCCACGATCATCACGCCTATGCTCGGACCGGCAACCGACGGGCGAATTCGCGTGGCCGTGACAAGCTACACGGACGCCAGCAGCCGCCGGGAATTCCGCGGCACAACCAGTGATCTGGCACGGCATCTCCGCAACGCCCTTCCCGGCGACCGCTTCGACATCGTGAGCGACGAGATGACGGGGAAGGCCGCGCGCCTGCGCCCCCATCGGACGAGCGTTGGATGGGGGCTGCGCACCGACTACGTCGTGAGCGGGATGATCCGCACAATTGCAGACGTACGCGCCGGCTCTGGTGTAGCTTTCCTCGTGGCTCGACACCGCGCAGACGATCGCCACCCGCCGACCGATGCGAAAGCCGCTGCCGAAACCAACATCTCCCCCGCCACCCACATGAGATGATGATGCCAGCGACGGTCGCCCGATTCGTTGCGGGCACAATGTTATCGATGACGAGTGTAATGCGCGCGGAGGCGCAGTCTGTACGGATTGCGGACATGACGAATCTGCAGCGCGCGCAAGTGATCATCTGCACCGATTCCCTCGGGCGCATGGACGGGACGCTCCGAGCACCTGTGTGCTCCCTGTATGCCTTACGAGGTAACAGCCGCTCCCGAGCGTGCGGTTCGACACGCTCGGCTCCTCTGGAATCGCATGGCTCGAGCGCCGTACGACCGCAGCCATACGGGATCGCAGTGCGTCGAATTTGCCTTCGGCGCTGCTGCGGAACACGCGCCGGACGATCATAGACTCGCGGCGGAGATTGCGGTCTTCCGACTCGCGTCAGCCGACGCCGCGGTGCGGCGCGCGGCACTCGTAGAGTTCGATGCGCGCGTCGACTCGTTGATGCGTCATGGCGCGCAGCCGGCCGCGGTGGAGGCCTTCGGCTCGTTCGCCCTTGGTATCTGGACGCGTTCGCAGCGTCTGCTTGCCCGGCCCGTCTCAATCCGACTTCATCCGTTGGAGGAAGCGGCGCGCAAGCTGCACACGACCGGCGCCGTACTCCGGCGTATTCCGCCACCGCCTCCCACACGTTCACCGATTGGCGCTTCCGAAGCGTTGTGGAGTGCGCAGCTCTTCGACCGCGCCGCGACATGGAGTACCGGTGCGGCACGCAGCCGCTGGTTGCGACTCGCGCTCGCCCCGTGGGTGGTGATGGAGCAGTGGACCTCGCTCGACTCGGCGGCACGTGCCCTGCTCATAATTGCGCCGCGCGACTCGGCCGTGATGCCGGCGCTTGGAGTCGCGGCCCTCCATCAGGTGAAGCAGCCGGTGGCCGATTACCCGCGCGTGATGATGTTGCTCGACAGTGCACTGTCAGCGATGCCGCCGGTGGACTCGGCACGCCACGACAGCTTCGACGATGTACTCACACGATCCGACGACGACTGGCGCTACGGCTATCTCCCCACCGATAGACTGCAGATCGACGCCCGCGGGTGGCTGCTGGTCGATCCACTCTGGAGCACGCCGATCAATGAACTGCGCTTGACGCGCATGGCACGGATAGCCGAAGCAGACATGCGATACGCCGATCTCGCGCGCCCCTCCGAATCGGGGAGCGAGACGATTCCAGGGCGGATCTTCGTGCGGCGTGGTGCGCCGGACAGCCGCTGGCAAGAAAGCGTGGTTCGTTTCGATCCGCGGCTGGGCTCGACGAGGCGCGTTCGCCAACGACCGTCGGGTAGCGCGCGCACACCAACCATCTCCCTGCAGCGCGGATGGCCGCGGCTGGATCGAGGCCGAGTACTCGAACGGTCACCTACCCTCTGGCGCATCTTCAGCGGCGAGGAGATGTCGATATCGCGGGCCGCCGTTTCGATCATTCCTGACGAAGCGCGAAGCGGCGGCGCTGACCCAACATTTATGACCGCGCTGCGCTGCGCCGAGTCCTCCCCCGCCGAATGGGCTGGTGTACCGTTCGTCGGCACGCTCGACACGATCGACGTCACGATCGCGCGGTTTCGCGCCTCTGCTGATTCCGTGGACATCTATCTCGGTGCCAGACTTCCGTTGCGCCAGTTCGCGCGCGCCAAGGCTGCAGGCACGCGCAGCACTGACCGCATCCGATTCGGCGCGTTTCTCAGCACATCAGCGGGGCGCATGCTCTTTCGCGGAATGGACGAACGCCCGTTACCGCACACGAACGAGCAGCAGTGGAACGGTCAGTGGTCATCCCGGGTGCGTACTGGCGAAGCACTGCACCGTGTGGAAGCGTTCGACCCGTTGCGCGCTGTTGGCGCACGAGGGGTCGCGCTGTATACGTCAGACGACGCGATCGCCTTCTCCACCGGCGGCTTCGGGATGAGTGAAGTGTTGGTGGGTGCGTCGATCCGCGAGCGTACGGTGCCGGTGACCCGGTGGAGCGATCTCGAGGTCATCCCGAATGGGGCGGTCTCCACCGCTGGTACGCGGTTCGGTGTGGCATGGGAGATCTACGAGCTCGCGCCCGAACCGGACGGACTCGTCCGGTGGAAGGTGGAGATGCGCCGCGAACGGAGCGACGTCGTGAGACGCGCCGACGTGCGCGCCGCGTTGCGTGGCGATCCGGTCGCCTCGCAACGCGTGACTGCCGATGAGGCCGATGCCTCGTCGCTGGCCTTCACGCGCGTGGCACCGGCGTCCGGCGTGGTGGTCGATCACCTGCTCTTCGCGCTGCCCGCAAACTCGCCGCCGGGGCGCCACGTGATCGAAGTGAAGATCACCGACCTGGTGAGCGGGCGCGAAATCAGGAAGTCTGTCGGCGTACGCCTGCTGTTCGTTAGGTAATCGTCTCGACAACACAGCGATGAAAAGCGGGGCGAGCCTTTCGGCCCGCCCCGCTTTTCAGTCCTGACAGCTCCTGCTACTCAGACTTCTTCGGCCATCGTAAATGGCAGCGGTTCGTTGAAGTTGGGCAACAGCGCCTCGAAGTTCGGTTCCAGCGCGACCGGGACCGGCTCCGGTGTGGGCAGCGCATCGGACTCGACATCCACTTCCTGATAACGGTACATACCCGTTCCGGCCGGGATGAGGTGACCAATGATGATGTTTTCCTTGAGCCCCATCAGGTTGTCACGTGAACCGCGGATCGCAGCATCGGTGAGTACGCGCGTCGTCTCCTGGAAAGAGGCCGCCGACACGAACGACTGCGTCGTGAGCGAAGCTTTCGTGATACCGAGAAGCAACGGTTCAGCCGTGGCGACACGGATCTTCCGCTTCTTCGCGTCATCGTTGTTCTCGCGGAACTGCGCGCGATCGACATGCTCACCCTCGAGCATCTCGGTATCGCCCGAATCCACGATCCGTACCTTCTGCAGCATCTGCTTGACGATCACGCCGATGTGCTTGTCGTTGATCTTCACGCCTTGCAGGCGATAGACCTCCTGTACCTCGTTGAGCAGATACTCCTGCACCGCGCGCGGTCCGCGAATGCGCAGGATGTCGTGCGGGTTGACCGGTCCTTCAGAGATGCGGTCACCAGCGCGCACCCGATCGCCTTCATGCACGCGAAGATGCTTGCCCGACGGTACTTCGTATACCTGCTCCGGCGTGGACTCGTCAACCACCCACGCGCCGTTCTCGATCTGCGCGGGGCGCACGAACACTTCGCGCTTGCCACGCTTGATCTCGCCGAAGCGCACGAAGCCATCGACTTCGGAGATCGTCGCCGGATCCTTTGGACGACGCGCTTCGAACAGCTCGGCCACACGCGGCAGACCACCGGTGATGTCGCGCGTCTTGTACGCCTCGCGGCTGATCTTGGCGAGGATCGTACCTGCCGCCACGTCAGAGCCATCCTCGATCGTGATCACGGCGCCGACCGGGAGGATGAAGTCGCGCACGCGCTTCTCCTTACCACCCTTCGTCTGCCAGATCTCGATATGCGGATGCAGTTTCTTCTCGCGGTCTTCGATCACGACGCGCTGACGGAGACCCGTGAGTTCGTCGAGCTCTTCGGACAACGATTCGTCCTCCGCGAGATCCACGAAACGGATCTTGCCGTCGATATCCGCGATGATCGGATTCGAGTACGGATCCCACGTGAACACCGTGTCGTCCTTCTTCACCGACTGGCCGTCTTCGACCATGAGGTACGCGCCAAGCGGGACCATGAGGCGCGCTTCGATGAAGGCACCCTTGTCGGCCGAAGCCTTGATGAGCAACTCGCCTTCGTACGACGTCACGACCTTCTGGCCATCCGGGTTGACGACCGTGATCAGACGGTCACCGAACTCGATCACACCGGCCTTCTTGGTTTTGCGGGCCGTCTGTTCGGCGATACGTGCCGCCGTACCGCCAACGTGGAAGGTGCGGAGCGTCAGCTGCGTACCCGGCTCACCGATCGACTGCGCCGCGATGATACCCACCGCCTCGCCGAGATCGACCATCTGCATGGTGGCCAGGTTGCGGCCGTAGCACATGCGGCAGAGGCCACGCTTCGCTTCGCAGGTGAGCACGGAACGGATCTTCACCGTCTCGAGCCCGGAATCCTCGATGCTCTGCGCCACTTCTTCCGAGATGAGCGTTCCGGCTTCGACCAGCATCTGCGGACGTCCCGCCTCGTCACGCTCCATGGGATCGAGCACATCCTCGGCCGCCACGTTGCCCACGAGACGCTCTGCCAGCGGCTCGATCACATCTTCGCCTTCCTTCAATGCCGCAGTATCGAGGCCGAGGATCGTTCCGCAATCCTCTTCCTGAATCGTCATGTCCTGTGCGACGTCCACCAGACGGCGCGTGAGATACCCGGCGTCGGCCGTCTTGAGTGCCGTGTCGGCCAGACCTTTCCGGGCTCCGTGAGTGGAGGAGAAGTACTCGAGCACCGACAAGCCTTCACGGAAGTTCGACTTGATCGGATTCTCGATGATTTCACCGATACCACCGGTGAGCTTCTTTTGCGGCTTGGCCATGAGGCCACGCATGCCGGCGAGCTGACGGATCTGGTCACGCGAACCACGTGAGCCGGAATCGAACATCATGAACACCGGGTTGAAACCACCCTGCGACTCGCGCATGGTCTTTACCATCGCGTCAGCGATGTCGGTGTTGGCGTGCGTCCAGGTGTCGATCACCTTGTTGTAGCGCTCGCCATTCGTGATGTTGCCCGTCGCATACGCGCGCTGGAAACGCTCCACGCGCTCGCTCGCCTCCTGCAGCAGCAGCTCCTTTTCCTTCGGGATGTGCAGGTCTTCGATGCCGATCGAGACGCCACCACGGGTCGCGTTGCGGAAGCCGAATTCCTTGAGGCGATCGAGCAGCTCCACCGTCTCCGCGAGCCCCGCCGTGCGGTAACTCTGGAAGACCAGCTCGCCGAGCGCCTTCTTTTTCATGTCCTTGTTCAGGAACGGCAACCCCACCGGCACGATCGCATTGAACAGCACGCGACCGGTCGTGGTGATCATCCACGTCGGCTTCTCTTCCGACCTGTCGAGCCAGCGAATGGCCGTCTGGAAGCCCGCCCGGTTATTGACGATGGCCATTTCGACTTCGGCCACCGACGTATACGAGTGGAGCTTGCGGATCTCCTCATCGGACTTGAGCAGCTGCTCGAAACCGGCCGGTGCCTTCGTAGCCACATAGCAACCCAGCACGATATCCTGCGAGGGCTCCGCCACCGGGCGTCCGTCGGACGGCTTGAGAATGTTGTTGGACGACAGCATCAGCACGCGCGCTTCGATCTGGGCCTCGAACGAGAGCGGCACGTGCACGGCCATCTGGTCGCCGTCGAAGTCGGCGTTGAACGCCGCGCAGACGAGCGGATGAATACGAATGGCCTTGCCTTCGACGAGCACCGGCTCGAACGCCTGGATACCCAGACGATGCAGCGTGGGCGCACGATTGAGGAGCACCGGATGGTCACGGATGATGCCTTCAAGCACCTCGTACACCATCGCGTTCTCGCGCTCCACGATCTTCTTGGCGCGCTTCACCGTTTCGGCTTCACCGCTCTCCACCAGCTTGTGAATGATGAACGGCTTGAACAGTTCGAGTGCCATCATTTTGGGGAGCCCGCACTGATGCAGCTTGAGCTCCGGACCCACCACGATAACCGAACGCCCCGAGTAATCCACGCGCTTGCCGAGCAGGTTTTGGCGGAACCGGCCCTGCTTGCCTTTGAGCATGTCGGAGAGCGACTTGAGCGGACGCTTGCCGCGGCCACGGATCGCCTTGGAGCGACGTCCGTTGTCGAACAGCGCGTCTACCGCTTCCTGCAGCATACGCTTTTCGTTGCGCAGGATGACTTCCGGCGCGCGATGCGAGATGAGCTTCTGCAGGCGGTTGTTGCGGTTGATGACGCGGCGATACAGGTCGTTCAGATCGGACGTCGCGAAACGGCCGCCGTCGAGTGGCACGAGCGGACGCAGATCGGGGGGAATCACCGGGATCACGTCCAGGATCATCCACTCGGGGCGATTGCGGATCTCTCCGCCTTCACCGGAGAGCCGGAAGGCATCGACGATCTTCAGACGCTTGAGCATCTGCTTCTTGCGATGCTGCGACGTCTCACCCACGACCGACGCCCGCAATTCGTCGGCGATCTTGTCCACGTCGAGCCGCTTGAGCAGCTCGCGCACGGCCGGTGCGCCGATATCGCAGGAGAACGCCGAATCGCCCTCGGCCTTCGCTTTCTGGCGAAGCGTCAGGTACTCGTCTTCATCAAGCAGCTGGCGCTCGCGCACTTCCTGCGAGCCGGGCTCGATGACGATATAGTTGGAATAGTAAATGACCTTCTCGAGGTCACGGAGCGTGACGTCGAGCAGATTGCCCATCGGGCTGGGGAGCGTCTTGAAGAACCAGATGTGCGCCACCGGCACGGCCAGTTCAATGTGCCCCATGCGCTCGCGCCGCACCTTGCTGAGCGTGACTTCCACGCCGCACCGGTCACAGATGACGCCGCGGTAGCGGATGCGCTTGTACTTGCCGCAATGGCATTCCCAGTCCTTCACGGGACCGAAGATGCGCTCGCAGAAGAGACCGTCCTTTTCCGGCTTGAAGGAGCGGTAGTTGATGGTTTCGGGCTTGGTGACTTCGCCCCATGACCACCAGGTGCGCAAGCCGGCCATCTCCAGCCGTTCACGTTCCTTGGGGTCCTTCGGTCCGCGAATCTCCTCGGGCGAGGCGATACGGACCGACATGTAGTCGAACGCGGACGCGCGGGCTTCGCGCGAACTGCGGAAATCGATCATGAACTATTCCTCCCCGCCGTTACCGTTGCTGCCGGCGTCGACCCGCTCGACACCGGTGCCATCGGATGCACCGAGCGTAACCTTGATGCCCAGTGCCTGCAGCTCCTTCACCAGCACGTTGAACGACTCCGGGATTCCCGGCTCCGGCAGGTTCTGACCCTTCACGATCGCCTCGTAGACACGGCTCCGGCCGTTCACGTCGTCGGACTTGACCGTGAGAATCTCCTGCAGCGTATGCGCCGCGCCATACGCCTCCAGCGCCCAGACTTCCATTTCACCGAAGCGTTGTCCACCGAACTGCGCCTTACCCGCCAGCGGCTGCTGCGTCACGAGGGAGTACGGTCCGATGGAGCGCGCGTGGATCTTGTCGTCGACCAAGTGCGAGAGCTTCAGCACGTACACCTCGCCCACCGTGACCGGGGCGGCGAAGGTCTCGCCGGTCCGACCGTCGCGCAGGCGCACCTTGCCCGCCGGTGTAAGCCCGGCCAGGCTCAGCAGCTCCATGCTGGCGGCTTCCACGTCTGCGTCCTTCGCCGAGAGCATCCCGGCAAGCGCCGGCTGACCGACGCGCTGCAGCGTTTCCGCCGCACTCAAGGCCGCCTGCGCGTCCAGCACCCCGATCGCGACGTCGCGATCTTCGTCGGACATCTCCGACTCCTCGGCGCGATGCACTGCGAGCGCGGCCTGTACGGAAACCTGCTCACGCTCGGCCAGCGCTCGCGCCGACTTCACGAGGAACTCGCGAATGCGCGAGTACACGCCGCGCGTTTCGGCCGACATCGTCTTGCTGTTCAGATCATTCAGGTCGGCGTGCGACAGCAGTTCGACCTTGTCCGGCAAACGACGATCCGGCTTCACATCGGAGAGCAGGCGACGGACATCGTCCGGCGTCGCATCCCACGACGCATCACCAAGCGCCAGCGTTTCACGTGCCCAGCGCAGGCCGGCCAGCTTCATCAGCAAGCCGATTTCGCGTTCGTTTGCGCCTTCGAACACCGGCGTCTTCGCATAGAAGTTGAGCAGCTTCGCCGCCCAGCCGAGGTGCGTTTCGAGAATCTGTCCCACGTTCATGCGCGACGGCACGCCCAGGGGGTTGAGCACGATGTCCACCGGGGTACCATCCGGCATGAACGGCAGGTCTTCCTCGGGGACGATTCGCGCCACGATTCCCTTGTTGCCGTGACGGCCGGCCATCTTGTCGCCCACCGAGATCTTCCGCTTCTCGGCGAGATACACCTTGACCAGCTGGATCACGCCCGGCGGGAGCTCATCGGGCTGCAGGATGCGATCGATCCGCTCCTCCGCACGCTCCTCGATACGGGACTTCTCCTCATTCGCAGCGTCGATGATGACCCGCACGCGGTCGTTGGCCTTCTTGTTCTCGACGCGAAAGGTCTTGAGGTCGAGTGTGGCGAAGCGGAGAGCGGTCAGCAGTTCTCGGGAGAGCACCGTGCCCGCCGGAATGGCCTCTTCCACCGTACCCGCCTTGAGGGCGAGCGAAATCGTCTCCCCGTCGAGCAGAGCGGCGATCTCGATGTCCCGTACTTCGTTGACGCGGATCTTTTCCTCGCCTTCGAGGCGGCGCACATCACCGATGCGCTCACCGCGATCCTTTTCGACCACCTGATCTTCGACACGCGAGAAGATCTTTACGTCGATGACGACACCTTCCATTCCGGGCGGCACCTTCAGCGACGAGTCCTTCACGTCCTTCGCCTTTTCGCCGAAGATGGCCGTAAGAAGCTTCTCTTCCGGCGACAGCTCGGTTTCGCCCTTCGGCGTGATCTTGCCGACAAGGATGTCACCCGGCTTCACCTGCGCGCCGATGCGCACGATGCCCCGCTCGTCGAGATCAACCAGCGACTCTTCGGCGACGTTCGGGATTTCCCGCGTGATTTCTTCCTGCCCCCGCTTCGTGTCGCGCACGTGCAGTTCGAGTTCCTGAATGTGAATCGACGAGAACACGTCGAACTTCACCAAGCGCTCGGAGAGCACGATGGCATCTTCGAAGTTGTGGCCGTACCACGGCATGAATGCCACGCGCACATTCGCGCCAAGCGCCAGCTGGCCCATCTCCGTGGCGGCGCCGTCGGCCAGCACCTCGCCCTTCGCAATCCGCTGACCCATGCGGACGAGCGGACGCTGGTTGATGGCGGTGTCCTGATTGGTGCGCCAGTACTTCTTGAGCTTGTACCGATCGAGGTGACCGAGACGGGCGAGCGGACGATCGCCGTCCACCGCCCCTTCAATGAGTCCGGCATCCACGATGATCTCGTCGGCCGTCACACCCGTGACGATACCGGCCCGGCGCGCAATCACGACGGCACCCGAGTCGACGGCCACGGTCGCTTCGAGCCCGGTACCCACCAGCGGGGTTTGCGGGCTGAGCAGCGGTACCGCCTGGCGCTGCATGTTCGATCCCATCAGCGCGCGATTGGCGTCGTCGTGCTCGAGAAACGGAATGAGCGCGGCGGCGATGGAGACGAGCTGTTCCGGCGCCACGTCCATGTAGTCGATGTCGGCCGGCGCGGTCAGCGGCAAGTCGCCGCGCTTGCGCGACAGGACGAGCTCATCAACGAAGGTGCCATCGGGATTGAGCTTCGAGTTCGCCTGGGCGATGATGGCGTCTTCTTCGCGGTTCGCATCGAGCCAAACGAGATCACCCGTGACGCGACCGTCCTTCACGATGCGGTACGGGGTCTCGATGAAGCCGAGGTCGTTCACGCGGGCGAAGCAGGCGAGTGAGGTGATCAGGCCGATGTTCGGACCTTCCGGCGTCTCGATGGGGCACATGCGGCCGTACTGCGAATAGTGCACGTCGCGGACTTCGAAGCCGGCACGCTCGCGCGTGAGGCCGCCCGGTCCGAGCGCCGACAGGCGACGCTTGTGCGTGAGCTCGGCGAGCGGATTGGTCTGGTCCATGAACTGCGACAGCTGCGACGATCCGAAGAAGGCTTGAATGACCGCCGACACCGTCCGGGCGTTGACGAGATCATCGAGCGAGATCTTCTCGGGATCGGTATTGATCGACATACGCTCCTTGACCAGCCGCGCCATGCGCGACAGGCCAACGGAGAACTGATTTGCGATCAGCTCGCCGACGGAACGGATGCGACGATTCCCCAGCTGGTCGATGTCATCCACATCGCCGCGGCCTTCGTGCAACTCGACGAGTTGCCGCATGATCTCCACGAAATCTTCTTTCGTGAGGACCGTGGTGGCCATCGGCGTGTTGAGGCGCAGGCGCTGATTGATCTTATAGCGGCCCACGCGCCCGAGGTCGTAGCGTTTGGGGGAGAAGAACAGACGCTCGAGCGCCTGTTTCGCCGTTTCGCGGTTAGGGGCGTCACCCGGCCGAAGGAGCGCATAGATCTGCTTGAGCGCTTCTTCTTCGTGCTTGGTGGGATCTTTGGCGAGGGTGTTCTTGATGAGCGTGGATTCGGCGCGTCCGGAGGCAACGAACACCATCACCTTGGTGAGGTCGGCCTTCCGGATCGCCTTGATGACGGCATCGGTGAGCACCGCGCCCTTCTCGGCGACTTCTTCGCCGGTCTCGGCATCGATGACGTCGCGCGCGAGGATGCGACGCACGTCGCGCTCGCCACGCTCGATCGCGTCCTGCTCGTCACGCAGATCGATCTGCGTGTACGACGCGAACACCTTCACCTTGTCGAGCCCCTGTCGAACCAGGCGATTGAGCACTTCTTCCGTGAGCTCGTCGCCTTCGCGCACGAGGAGCTCGGCCTCGGCACGCTCGCGCTCCGCCTTCGCCTTCTTGGTTTTCGCCTTGGGCGCATCTTCGGGCGTGACTTCACCCTCGAGGGTGATGTCCTCGGCGATGATGGCGCCAAGCAGCTCGCGCAGCTCGGTGCGCGTTTCACGCTTCATGGTCAGGTCGAGTTCGCGCTCGCCGAAGAACAGGCGAAGGATGTCGCGATTCTCACCGTACCCGAAAGCGCGCAACAGCGCCGTGGCCGGAAACTTCTTCTTCTTGTCGATGTGGACGTAGATCACGTCGTGGATGTCCACCGTGAACTCGACCCATGAGCCCCGAAACGGAATGATCCGCGAGGAGAGCAACCGTTGTCCGTTGGGGTGCGTGCTCTCCTCGAACACGACGCCGGGGGACCGGTGGAGCTGCGAGACAATGACCCGCTCGGCGCCGTTGATGACGAAGGTACCCAGCTCGGTGAGCAGGGGCAGCTCGCCGAGATAGACTTCCTTTTCGATGATATTGCGAGGGCGTTTGCCGTCCCCGGTATCTTCGAAGATGACCAGTTGGAGTGTCGCCTTGAGCGGCGCGGAGTACGTCATGTCGCGCTCGATACATTCGGCGACCGAGTACTTCGGCTCGCCGAGACTGTAGCGCACGAACTCCAGCGAGAAATTCTCGTGGACGTCCGAGATTGGGAACAGGTCCTTGAAAACGCGCTCGAGGCCAATGTCCTCGCGCTCTTGCGAGACCGCATCCAGCTGCAGCAGCGATTCAAAGGCGCGCGTCTGAATGTCGAGCAGATGGGGCATGTCCATGCCCGTCTCGAGCTTCGCGAACGAGATCTGGTTCATCATATCCTTAGGGGTTCACCCACGTACGGGGTGCACCGAATCCGGGGAAACCGGAGGCGCAAAGCGCTCCATCCCCGGGAGGAGCCGATCACTTTTTGGTGACCGGCTCCCCCGGGGAGGAGCGTTACAACGACGAGACTACAGTATACCTGCGAACGGTCGACCGCCTGTTACTTGACTTCGACGACAGCGCCCTCGGCCTCGAGCTTGGCCTTGACCAGCGCTGCTTCGTCCTTCGACACGTTTTCCTTCACCGCTTTGGGCGCCCCATCCACGAGGTCCTTGGCTTCCTTCAGTCCGAGGCCGGTCAGCTCACGCACGACCTTGATGACCTGGATCTTCTTTCCGCCGGCTTCCTTGAGAATGACCGCGAACTCGGTCTGCTCTTCTACTGCTGCGGCCGGAGCCGCTCCGCCGCCACCGCCCGCCGCCACGGCGGCAATGGTGACGTTGAACTTCGTCTTGAACGATTCGATGAGATCAGCCAGATCGATAACGCTCATCGCGCCGATCGCGTCGAGGATCTCGTCCTTGCTCAGGGTCGTGTTAGCCATGGTAATACTCTTCTCCGTGTATCCCCCCAGGGGGCCTGGGGCGTGTGATCAGGCAGACGCCTGGGGAACTCCGTTAGAGCCTTCGAGCTGCGCCTTACGGGCGTCGAGGGCGAGGGCGAACATCATCGGGATGCTGTTCAGGTAGCCAGCGAAGATCGACAGGGCCTCTTCACGCGTGGGGAGCGATGCGAGCTTCTTGACCATCGCTTCGTCGACCGCGTTGCCCTCGTAAATCCCGCCCTTCACGGTCGGCTTCTGATCGTGCTCCTTCGCAAAATCGGAGAGAACCTTGGCCGCTGTGATGGCATCCTTGGCCACGACCACCCCCGTCGGGCCCTTCAAGCGCTGGGATACCAGTCCGCTCTCGTTGACGGCACGGAGCGCCAGCGTGTTCTTGATCACGACGTACTCGACGCCGGCTTTTTTCAGGCGGCGACGCAGCTCCGTCATGCGCTTCACGTTCAGTCCGGTGAAGTCGGTGTAATACAGCGCCTGTGCGGAGCCGAGCTTGGCGCTCAGGTGGTCCACCAGAAGCTGCTTGTCGTGCTTTTTCGCCTTCGGCTTGGTCTTCATGGTCGCGTCTCCCTCTTACCGGTACGGCGTGGTGTCGATGGTGACGCCAGGTCCCATAGAGCTCGAGATCGCGACGTTCCGAATATACACACCCTTGGCCGCGGACGGCTTCGAGCGCACGATGGTCTCCATCAGCGCGGCGAGGTTGGTCGCCAGCTGTTCGGGCTGGAAAGAGATCTTGCCGATGGGGGCGTGCAGATTACCACCCTTGTCGACACGAAACTCGATCTTGCCGCCCTTCGACTCCTTCACGGCCTTGCTGACGTCGAAGGTCACGGTGCCAGCCTTCGGGTTCGGCATTAAGCCACGAGGACCGAGGACGCGGCCGAGCTGGCCGAGCTGGCCCATCTGGTCGGGGGTGGCAATGAGGACGTCGAAGTCCAACCAGCCTTCTTTGATCTTGGCGAGGTACTCGGTTCCGACGAAATCGGCGCCCGCGTCCTGCGCTTCCTGTGCCTTGGCGCCAGCGGCGATCACGAGGACGCGCATCGTTTTGCCCGTGCCTTCGGGCAACACGACGGTGCCACGCACCACTTGATCGGCATGACGGGGATCGACGCCAAGACGGATCGCGACTTCGACGGTCTCGTCGAACTTCGCGAAGCTCATTTCCTTGACGAGTTCGATCGCTTTCTTTGCTTCGTACGGCTTGCCCAGCTCGCGGCGCTCACTCGCGCTGCGGTATTTCTTTCCGTTTGTCGGCATCGGGATCAATCCTTGACGACGATGCCCATGGAGCGCGCAGCACCCGCCATCATGGCGATCGCGGCGTCCATCGAATCGCAATTGAGGTCGGGCATCTTGATGGTGGCCAGCTTTTCGAGCTGGGCCTTCGAGATCGTACCGACTTTCACCTTGTTCGGCTGACCCGAGCCCTTTTCGACGCCGAGCTCTTTCTTGATGAGTTCCGCCGCGGGGGGCGTCTTCAAAATGAAAGTGAACGACTTGTCGCCGTAGATCGTGACCTCGACGGGGATAATCATATCACCGCCCTGCGTGCGAGCATTAAACTCTTTGCAGAAGCCCATGATATTGATACCCTGGGGACCGAGGGCCGTACCTACCGGGGGCGCCGGGTTTGCTTTACCTGCAGGAATCTGCAGTTTGACAAAACCAGTGACCTTCTTGGCCATGCTACTTCCTCATCGCAGGTTCCGCGGCCGGACCATCCGGACCACGGGCGTGCTCCCACAGAGTTTGCGTCGTGTGGTGGCGACGGACATCGAGCCGAGCAGACAGTGATTGCGCACCGGGGCTGCGACGGCCCTGATCGAACTCAGTACCCGCGTAGCTGCAGGTAGTCGAGTTCGACGGAGGTCGGACGGCCGAAGAGGCTGACCGACACCCGCACCTTGCCTTTGTCGGAGAGAATCTCTTCGACGGTGCCGTTGAAATCGGCAAACGGACCTTCCGTGATCGCCACGGCCTGTCCGATAAGGAAGGGGATCTCCTCACGTACGGGCGAGTTGTCGGTGGGATCGGCCTGGCCGAGCAGTCGACGGACTTCGTCGTCGCGCAGCGGCATCGGATCCCGGTCCCGTCCGACAAACTTGATCACGCCCTGAATCGCGTTCACTTCGTGCAGCGTGTCCTGGCTCGCGACCATCTCCACCAATACGTATCCGGGGAAGATTTTCCGCTCAACCGTCACCTTCTTCCCGTTCTTGATCTCCACGACTTCCTGCACAGGCACGAGCGCCTGCCGGATCAGGCGGTCTTCCGGAGTCGCCTGATCCATGTCGATCTTTCGCTGGATCAGGCGCAGCACTTTGTTTTCGTGGCCGGAGGTGGTCTGGATCGCGTACCAACGATGCTCGAGCATAAACACGGTCATGGGGGCGGGGTCAGCGGCTGAGCAGCGCCGCGGGCAGGCGCACGAGCGCCGCCTGCAACGCTACGTCGATCAGCGCGATCAACGCGCCCAGGAGCAGCACGAAGATAATGATCTGGATCGTCGCCTGCTGCAGCTGCGCGCGATCGGGCCAGGTCACCTTCTTCATCTCCGCGACGACGTCGCTGTAGAACACCGACAGACGGGTGCCGAGCCCCGGTCGGGAAACCTCGACGGGTGAGGTCATGACTACTTGGTTTCCTTATGCATCTTATGGCAATTGCACCGCGGGCAGTACTTCTTCCACTCCACGCGCTCGGGGTGCAGACGCTTGTTTTTCATGGTGAAGTAGTTGCGGTTTTTACACTCGGTGCAACCGAGGATGATCTTCTCTCGCGCCATGTTCCGGCTCCGTGCCACAGCACCCAAACGTCGTCTGCACCGGGTGCGCCGCCCGCATTCGCTGAGCGCGCTTTCTGTGTAACGTCCCCGATGGATCGCCCCGAACTGGTCAAATCAGGGGTGAGCCTTGCAACCTAGTGCAGCCGTCACGGGCTCGCAAGTCGCGTGCTGAGCGCGTTATAGAGAGGGTTGGCCGCCGCGCAAGTCCCCGGTGGCGGCGACGGCGCGCGTTCAGAGCCGGGAATTCATCGCCGCACTGAGGGCCAGCCTCAGCTGCTCGCCGGTGAACGGCTTGGCCAGGTAGCGCCACTTCCCCGCCGCCACGTTCGCAATCACCGATGCGTCCTCCATGAAGCCGGACATCAGCAGCACGTGCGCCTCGGGGAACATCGCCGAAATCGCCCGCGCCACCGCGCCGCCCATCATCCCCGGCATCACCACGTCGGTTATCAGGATATCCACGTGAGCAAGTGAACGGGCCAGCGTCAGCGCTTCTTCACCGCCGGACACCGTTTCGACTTCGTAGCCGGCGGCCTCGAGCATACGCTGGGTCAGCCGGCGCACGTGATCGTCGTCGTCCACCAGCAGAACCTTACGGGCAACGCGCGAATCGTCAGTCATCATGAGGTGCAGCTCCGAGGCAACCGGGGCAACCGGCGCGTCCGGGGAAAGACCGGTGAAGGTGAGGGACACCGTCTCCTCGAGCAATCCCTGTGCCGTAATGCTCAGCTCGCGCCTGCCACCGCGTCTCCTATACCACCTCAGCGGCACGGGCTCGGCGGCGGAACACCCGCCGCACTCGCCGCACGCGGCCCACTCGCCGCCCCACGAGCAGCGCCGGCATGACGAACATCACGCCGACTGTTCCGGCGATCGTGCCGCCGGCGGTGGCGAGTGCGATGGCGCCGAATAAGCGCGTGGCGTCGGTACCAACCGACAGCGGAATGAGCGACGCCATCGCGGCCAGCGTGACGATCACGATCATGCCCACCCGGTCGAGCGCTGCGCGTAGCACCTGCCCTGCGTGCAAGCGTGCATCGAGCCCAGCCTCGCGCAACACCCGCCGTTTCTCGAGGGCCGCGTCGGCCAGGAGAATGGCTTGATTCACTGCCAAGCCGATCACCAGGATCACACCGACGGCAGCCTCGCGGGTGAACGCCGCCTTGAGCAGCCAGAATGCCGCAACCACACCGCCGATAGCGAGGGGCAATGACAGGAACACTTGCGCCGCGCCCCACATCGAATCGAAGACCAACGCCACCGCCAGCACCACCAAGGCGACGCCGATCGCGAACACCAGGTACAACCCCTTTTCGCTCTCGTCCCGATCGAACGGCGAGCCGTCGGTGAGATCGATGATGCCATAACCCGCCGGCGCGGAGAGCGATTTCATGAACGCGGTGTGCGTGCGGCGTGCCAGCTTGGACGGTCCGCGGAAATCGTATGACACCTGCCGGATGTACTGCTGGTCTTCACGCACGATCGTGCTGAGGGCTTCGCGCGCATTCACACTCGCCACATCGCCGATCCGCACCGGTGCGCCGGTGAGCGTAGGGACGATCGCGTCCTGCAACTCCTCGAGACTGCGGTCACGCGCCCCCGCTGCTTTCACCGTGACCGGCAATTCGTCGCCGCCGATCTCGAGCAGCTGACGTCCGACCGGTCCGCGCACCTCACGCGCAATCGCGCCGGCCAGCAACGAGGCGTTCAACCCGTATCGCGTGAGCGCGGCACGATCCGGTTCGAGTGTGACCTGATAGCCGCGCTCTCCACCGAAATACCCGCCGCTGCCGATGCGTACTTCACGTACGCGCGTGATGCGTTCGAGGCGCGCCTTGAGATCGTCGGCCACGCGCCCTACGCCCTCGTACGAATAACCACGCACCTGAATGCGAAAGGTCGCGAAGCTCGATCCGCCACCACCGATCGAAAAGCCCGGGCCCTCACCGAACACGCTCACACTCGCGCCACCGATCAACACGGCGCGCTGCGTGAGCAGCTCTTGCAGTTCCAACGGCACCGTCGTGAGACCACCAGCGCGCGTGAACAGCACCGACATCTGCGCCGACGTGCCCGATCGCGTAGCCGCGCGCACCTGTTCCACCTCGGGGCGCCCCACCACGAGCCGCTCGAACTCCGCCATGCCGCGATCGAGTGTGCCGGGATCGGAGCCGCGGGGGAACGACAAGCCGACACCGAGTGATGTGCGCCGTTCGCCGAAACCACCGAATGACGAACGCGGCACCTTCTTCACGAAGCCCCAGGTAAGCACCGCCAACACCGCTACCGCGCAAACGATCGTGGCGGCGCGCCACCGGAGCAGTCGCACGAGCACGCGCGTGTATGCGCGTTGCAGCTTTGGCCACGCCGTATTCTGCGCTGCTACCCCTCTGCCCAGTGCCGGCACGACCAGCAGTGCAGTGAACACACTCCACCCCAGCGCGAACACGAACGCGGCGGCGAACGGCACGAACGCGGCGCGCGTGTCGCCCTGCAGATACAGGAACGGGAACAACACCACCGCCGTGGTGAGTGTGCTGCCGATGATCGCCGGCATGATGCGCTGCGTCGCGCGGGCTCGACCATCGGGCGTGTCGGGTGCGGTGCCAAGTCGTTCGACCACCACGAGCCCGTTCTGCACCAGAATACCGACGCCCATGCCAAGCCCCGCCAGCGTGAGCAGATTCGCCGGAATCTCGAAGAGGTACAGCGACAGCGCCGTAGCGGCGATGGCGACGGCCGTTGTGCCCATCACCACGGCCACCGCGCGCCAACGTCGCAAGGTGAACGCCAGGACCAGCAGTACACACCCGAATGCGATCACACTGCGCAAGGCGAGATCGTCGAGCTCCTTCTTCAAATCTTCGCTTTCATCGGCATTGATGCGCAGTCGCACTGCCGGCGGCATGGTGGGCTCGAGCTGCTTGATGGCGGCGCGCAATGCCGCGGCGGTTTTGATGGCGTCGGCGCCCGGATGCCGCGAGATCTCCACCGCCACGGCCGGCGCACCATCGATGCGAAAGAACCGGCCGCGGGCGTCTTCTTCGGCGCGCACCGTCGCCAGTTCACCCAACCGAAACACCCGAGTACCGGGACCGCGCACCGGCAGCGCCTGCAGATCTTCGAGCGCGGCCGGCTGGTCGCGCAGCACGACGTTCTGCGTCGTGGCGTGCTCAGGATCACTCCCGCGATCGAGGGCCCCCAGCGCCTGCACCATGCGCGCACCACCGATCGCCTCGACCAACCGTTGGGGCGAGATGCCAATGCGACGCAGTTGTATAGGATCGTACGATACCGACACGCCCAGATCGGTACCGCCGCGCACCTGCACACCAGCCACGCCGGGTATGCTGCCAAGGCGCGGACTGACCCGCTCCTCGAGCAACTTCTGCAACGTGCCCGACGTGTACGGTCCGAACACGGACAGCGACATGAGCGGCGCTTCCTCGAGTCCCTCCGGCACGTAGTTTTCAACGGTGGGGGGACTGGCGCCCGGCGGCAGATCAGCGCGCAGCAGTTCGAGCCGCTCGAGAATCGCCAGGCGGGCCATCTGCACATCGGCCCGTGCTTCCAGCTCCACCGTGAGAATGGCGAAGTCGTCGTATGAGTCGCTGGACACGCGCCGCACACCGCGTACGCCTTGAATGGCGGCTTCCACCGGCGACGTGAGATAGGTCTCGATCACTTCCGGTGACGCCCCCGGCATGCTGGCGCTCACCATGAGCCGCGGCAACTCCACGGCGGTGCGCGTGGCCAGTGGTAATCGCGTAAACGCCATCGCGCCGGCCAGCAGCAAGGCCACGCAGATTGCCCATACCACCGCCGGCCGGTGTGTCGCGAAACGGATCATGCGGCCTTCTGCAAGGCGTTACGCTCCGCGTGTCTCCGGCCGCGCCGCTCCGTGCGCCGTTCCAGTACCGCGTACGCCGTGGGCAATAAAAAGAACGTGACCAACAGCGCGCTGATGCTGCCACCGATGATGCCCGCGGCGAGCGGCTGATACAGCGCGCCGCCACTGCCCCAGCCGAACACCAGCGGCAATACACCGGTCACGGTGGTAATCGACGTCATCGCGATGGCCCGCAGTCGTTGCTCGCCGCCGCGCACGATGGCCTCGTCGATATCAAACCCATCCTCGCGGAATTTGCGAATGGCATCGAGCTTCACCACAGCTTCATTGTCGGCCATGCCGATCATGACCACGATGCCGATCAGCGAGACCGCGTTCAGCGATTGTCCCGTGAGCCACAGAAAGATCACGGCGCCGGCGCCCGCCAAGGGCACCGTGAGCATGACCACCAGCGGAATCGTGAAGCTCGCGAACTCGCCGGCCAATACCAGGAACATGAGCAACGCCGCCAACACGGCCACCAACGTGAGCTCGTTGCTGGTGCGTTGGCGTTCGGCATCGGCGCCACCCACCTGCCACGACACACCGGGCGGCAGCGTGAGCGACGACATGCGCGAGGTGACGTCGGTGGTGGCCTTGGCCGTGCCACCACTTTCCACCAACCCTTCCACGATCGTGACCGGGCGCTGCCCGACACGCACCACTTCCAACGGCGCGCGTGTTTCGCGCACCTTCACCAACTGCGCCAGCGGCACGCCACGAAGCGGGGTCTTGAGCGCCGTCTCGAGTTCTTCGTTCCGCAGTCCGGCGTAGCGCACCATGATCGGCGTGCGTCGGTCGGTCTCGCGCAACTCACTCGCACTCACCCCACCCAACGCTCCCGCCAATGCACTCGCCACTTGTTGTGGCACAATGCTGCGCTCAGCCATGCGCGCGCGCTCGAGCGACACTTCCACGATCGGCTGCGTGGCGGCGAACGCGTCGCGCACATCGGTAAGGGACGGTACGGTTTGCATGGCCTTGCGCACGGTGTCGGCCCACCGCTGTGATTCCACCAGCGTGGGCGCCGACAGCTCGACGCGCACCAAACGCCCTTCACGCCCGATCAGTGAACCGAACTCCGATTGCCCCGCGAGGTCGATCGCCAACGCGCCCTTGGCCAGGTCGGGCAGCCGGGCGCGCAACTGCTGCGCAAACTCCGCCGCATCGGCACTGTCGGGCACCGGCACGATCAGCTGCGCCGTGGCACTCGATCCGGGATCGGCACCGGCCAGTACCTCTTCGTCGGTAGCCTTTCCTACGCGCGCATAGATGCCCTTGGCGCCGAGCGCGCGCGCGGCAACTTCCACGCGCTCAACCTGTTCGGCCGTGGCTTGAATACTCGTGCCCTCGGGGAGCTGCACCTGCGCCACCAGCACGCCTTCGTCCACGCGCGGCAGAATCTCCTTTGGCAGTGTGTAGACCAGCACCGCCGTCACGGCCATCAGCGCGCCCGCCATGCCGAACACCGACCGCGGATGGTTGAGTGACCAGCGCATGCCGCGCTCGTACCACGCGGTGAGCGTGCGTCCCCAGGCGTCGAGCGTGCGAGCGGTGGCCGACGGCGCCTTGGGTACACCGGCGCTCGGCGCCTGCCCGGCCAGCGCCGGCGCCGTCGCCGATTTCGCCAGCTTGCGGCGTCCCACGATCATGACCGGCATGAGTGTGAGCGCCAGCACCAGCGACGCGGCCACCGTGGTCACCACACTCAAGCTCAAGTCACGAAACAGCGCCGCCGCGAGCCCGCGCACGAAGATGATGGGGCCGAACACCAGCACCGTGGTGAGCGTACCGGCAAAGAGCGGCGCGGCCACTTCATCAGTGCCGGTGACCGCGGCCTCGAGCAGCGACATTCCCTCTTCCCGCCGGCGGCCAACCGATTCCGCTACGACAATCGCCGTGTCGACCAGCAAGCCGGTGCCAAGTGCCAAGCCGCCCAGTGAGAGCACATTGATGGAGACATCGAGCGCCTGCAGGGCGACCAGCGCCATCAGCACCGACAACGGCACCGTGACCCCGATGGCCAGCGACAGCCGCCAATCGCGCAGGAACACAAAGATCACGAGCAGCGACAGCAGGCCGCCGGCCACGATTTCCTGACCCAGATTCGAAAGCGCGTCGACCACGAAGTCGGCCTGTGCCGCCACCACCGTCATGGCAACGCCGGGGAATTCCTTCTCCAACTGCGCGATCGCGTCGGTCATGCGACGCGTGACCGCCACCGTGTTCGAGCCGGCATCTTTGTACACCACCAAGCCGATCGCCGACGTGCCATCGAGACGCGTGAGCGTGAGTGGATCGGCCAGTCCCAGCGATACGGTGCCCACGTCGCGGAGCGTGATGCCCGCGCCCACGCGTCCGACCGGTGTGTCGAGAATCTCCGACGGATTGCGAAACTCGGTGAGCGCGCGCACCGAGAAGCGGAACTGGCCTTTGCGGATCGTGCCGCCGGCTCCCGTGGCGTTTTCGGCGCGGATGGCAGCGGCCACATCTTCCGGCGTGAGATCGAGCGCGCGCAGCTTCTCCGGGTCGAGCTCCACACGGATCTCGTCGTCGGGCGCACCAACCACTGCCACACTCGACACGCCTTCGATTTGTTCCAGGCGGCGCGCGTGTACTTCGGTGGCTGTGCGCGCCAGACTTCGCAAGTCGCCACCGCCTTGTGCCCGCGTGTCTTTCGCCGCCTTCGACGACGACTGCCTGATGGCCAACACCGCGATAGGGCGCTCGCCCGGATCGCTGGTGAGCAGCGTAGGCCGATCGGCGCGCTCCGGCAACTGACTGCGGGCGGCGTCGAGCCGTTCGCGCACCGACAGCACCGTGGCGCGCATGTCGGTGCCCCACTCGAAGCGCGCCGTGGTGGTCACCTCGTTGTTGCGACTCACACTGCGCAGTTCCGTGAGCCCCGGCGTGGCACCGATCGCTTCTTCGATGGGTTCGGCCACGAAGCGTGACACCTCGGGCGCGGCGGCACCGGTATACACCGTGCGAATGGTGAGCACCGGCAGCGACACATCGGGCAGTAGCGACACCGGTAGCCGGGTCAGTGACACCGAGCCAAGCAGCACCACGGCCAGGATCGCGGAGAGCGTCGCCACGGGGCGACGCACCGCGTAGGCGGCGAGACTCACGCGCCGCCCTCCCTATTGCCTGAGCCTGGGCGCACGATCGCGACGCACGGTGTCGTGCGACTCGCGCGGCGCGGTGACGCGTACGGGAGCGTCGTGCGTCAGGGTGAGATGTCCTTCGGTAATGATCTGGTCTCCCGGGTGTACGGGGATCTGTCCGGTCGCGGAGTCGGGCAGTACCTCCGTGTCCACGCCGTTGGTGCGACCCGGGAGGATGTAGGTCCATTGTGCGCGTCCGTTGCTCACCACGAACACCAGCGGACGGCCATCGCGCTCGATTACGGCGCGCGAGGGTACCATGCGCCGTCCGCGAAGCCGAGTGGCTTCGAGCTGCACGTCGGCGTACATACCCGGACGCAGCGTCCCGTCGCCCTGAACACGGACAATGGCTCGGCCGGCACGAGTGATCGAGTCGACCAGTGGCAGTAGCGCGTCCACACGACCTCGCAGCAGACGTCCGGGTGCGCCGGCGCTGCTGATGCGCGCTTCGCCGCCCACACGCACCAACGGCAGATCGTGCTCGAGCACCTGGGCCTCGATCCGCAGATTTCGCGTGTCCACCACGGTAAGCAGGGGCTGTCCCGCGCTGACATTCTCGCCGGCTGCAATATCGATGGCGTCAACGGCGCCGTTTACCGGACTCCGAATGGTGGCGCGATGCTGTTCGTACTTGGCGCGCTCGAGTCGCAGGCCCGCGCCGACGAGGCCGGCCTTGTTCATCAATGCCTTGCGCTGCTCCGGGGTAGGACCGCGTCCCGTGACCACGGACTCCGGCAGAAAGCTTTCCAGAAAGCGCTGCTCCGCTTCATGAGCGCTGGCCTGCGCGTCGCGCACCGAGAGATCGAACGGATAACCCTCGAGGCGCGCCAGAACCTGGCCCTTTCTGACTGCCTGCCCGGGTCGAACCATGAGCTGCGTTACGGTGCCAGCTACCTCCGCCTTCACTTTTACGACGGCATCAGAGCGGATCTGTCCCGTGGTGGTTACGCGAAGCACCAGGTCTCCATCACGGGCCTCTTCGGCTACCACCGGCAGCGCCAGCGCCGGACGACCCGATTCTTCGGACGCCTCCTGAGCGGCAGCGGAGGTCGCGGTTGCGGTATCGGTCGTGGATGCGGCATCGCCTTTGCCGCACGCCACAAGCGCGACGACGACGGCGACCCGCAGGCCGCCCGAGAAACGAACGAACTGGCGCGTGCGGACAGAAGTGAGCATTGGCGGCGTCAGTAGCAAGGCCGGTACCCGCAGGGTCGCGATGCCGGACGATGGCAAGCAATTGGTCTCACGGAAGCGGGAGGAGGCCGCCAAGCATGAGCCAGTACGGAGCATTATAGAGATCGAGACCAGATCGCGCTATGGCGAAGCCCCGCACCCGGGATCATTTGAACGCGAGGATAATTCGCGGCTGCTCTGTACGTTGCGCACATTGTACGGTGCCAGTTTTTTCGCAAAAAGACCGGCCCTTCACGGGCCGGGCCTTCAGAGCTCACAACCGGGATCGAACCGGTGACCTCATCCTTACCAAGGATGTGCTCTACCGACTGAGCTATGTGAGCGGCATGCAAGAATCAACAACTTACCACCCATACAGGAGCAAAACCCCTACGGCGGATGTGCTTTCGATTTTTCCGGAATATTTTTGGCGCCATTGAACATCGTCTGGCACTGCTGAAGCTGCAGCCGCACGGCCACATTCCGGACACGCGTGGCCGACGTCAAGTCCAGCGGACGAGTATACCGCAACGCCGGGAGTGGAGCAACCCCTCAAGCGGGCGCGTCGCAGAGGTAAGCCCGAGCTGCCGTCACCGCCTCGAGCCGCACCACTATCTTTGTGCCGATCCTCGACGCGCCTGCGGACGTGCGCACCGCGAGCGATGCGCATCGGCCCAGATCGCCGACGGGTGTTGACGGAGCCGCTGCCGGTTCAAAGAAGCGACGGGTTTCGCTGCCAGACGCTGATCGTCAACGCGCTCGCAAACGACACCCAGACGAGATAGGGCGCCAGAAGAACAGCTGCCGGCCGGTCGATGCGTGCGAAAAGTGCAATCGTCGTCACAATGCTGCCCCAGAGTGCGATCACTTCCACCGTGGCCCACTGCCCGTCGCGCCACACGAAGAAAAGCCAGGTCCAGAGCGCGTTGAAAACGAGTTGCACCCCGTAGACCGCTACGGCGCGACCCCGCAGAGGGTCCCCTGTGCGCCACACTCGCCAAGCCGCGATGGCCATGAGCACGTACAGCACCGACCAGGCAGGACCGAATAGCCAGGCGGGTGGCGCCCAGAGGGGACGATCGAGTTGTGCGTAGAAGGCCGCCGAGGCGCGCGACGCCGTTGCCGCAGTCGCCGCCGCGCCCCCCGTGAGGAGGAACGAGAGGACGAGCGCCGGAATGGCGGCGGGTCGACGGGGTGACAAAGTGGCGAACATGTCTCACTATACATCCGTGAGCGCCAATACCGGCGTGCTTCCGACTTCTCCGCTTCCCCGACTTCGTTGAACGCACCTACCGTGATCGTCACCGGCGCCTCCTCGGGCGTCGGTCTCTACGCCGCCAGGTCGCTCGCCGCGCGTGGCTGGTTCGTCGTGATGGCCTGCCGTGACCTCGACAAGGCCGAGCGCGCAGCCCGCGAGCAGGGGATCGCCGTAGACCGCCGTGCGATGCTGCGCATCGACTTGGGCTCGCAACAGAGCGTGCGCACGTTCGTCGACAGCTTTCACGCCCTCGGCCGACCACTCGACGCGCTGGTCAACAACGCCGCCGTTTACCTGCCGAGACTCAAGGAACCGATGCGCTCGCCCGAGGGCTTCGAGATCAGCGTGGCCACCAACCACTTCGGCCATTTCCTGCTCAGCCTTCTGCTGCTCGACGATCTCAAGCGCAACGGCGCGCACGCCGGGCGTCTGATCACACTGGGAACGGTCACTGCCAATTCCGAGGAGTTCGGCGGCAAAGTCCCGATCCCCGCTCCGGCCGATCTGGGCCAACTGCAGGGGTTGGAGGCCGGCTTCCAGTCTCCCGCAGCGATGATCGATGGCAAACCATTCAAGCCGGGCAAAGCGTACAAGGACAGCAAGCTCTGCAACATGATCGTGAGCCGCGAACTGCACCGCCGCTACCACGCCGAGACCGGCATCGTCTTCAACACGCTGTATCCGGGCTGCGTCGCCGACACCGCGCTGTTCCGCGATACGCCGAAGGCCTTCCGGACCATTTTCCCGTGGTTCCAGAAGCACATCACCAAGGGCTACGTGACGCAGGAACTCGCCGGTGAACGTGTCGCGCAGGTGGTGATCGACACGGAGTTCGCAGAGTCAGGGATGCACTGGAGTTGGGGCAATCGCCAGAAGGAAGGGCGCGCGGCGTTTGCGCAGCCGCTGTCGGCGAAAGCCAACGACGAGGTCCGCGCTAGCCGCCTCTGGGCGCTGAGCGAGCAGCTCGTCGGTCTCGCGTGAGTCTTCCCACCTGTTAAATGAACCGACGACGTTTGTTTACCGGGGCGAGCGCTCTCGTGCTGGGGGGAGCCTTGTGGCTCTACACCCCTGATCGTGACCGCGCCGCGCTCGAGACCCGCTATCTCGCCGCTCGTGCCGACCTCCGTGTGATCGACGGCGTACGGCTCCACGTGCGTGACACGGGCCCGCGCGAGGCGCCGGTGCTGCTGCTTCTGCACGGACTCGGCGCCAGCCTGCATACGTGGGAGCCGTGGGCGCAGGCACTCGCCCCCACCTACCGCGTCGTGCGCTTCGACTTCCCCGGCCATGGGTTGAGCGCGGCCGATGAGGATTACAGCGATCCCCGCACACTACGGCTCGTCGCGGCCCTGCTCGATGCACTCGGCGTTTCGAAAGTCACCGTCGTCGGCAACTCCATGGGCGGGCGCATCGCGTGGCGCTTCGCGGCGACGTATCCAGCGCATGTCGAGAAGCTCGTATTGCTGGCACCGGACGGTTTCGCGAGCCCCGGGTTCGCGTACAACGAGCCGGCGGAGGTGCCGGCGGTGCTGGGCGTCATGCGCTGGGTACTGCCGCGACCGATGCTCGAGGCGAACCTCGCGCCCGCGTATGCGGATCGCGCGCATCTCGCGGACACCATCGTCACGCGTTATCACGACCTCATGCTCGCTCCAGGCAATCGCACGGCGATGCTCACGCGCCTGCGGCAAACGATCCTCACCGATCCTGTGCCATTGCTGCGGACGATCACCGCACCCACGCTGCTGGTGTGGGGCGAGCAAGACCGCATGATCCCCGTGTCAAACGCGCAGGATTATCTCGACGTCATTCCGCAGGCGCGACTCGTTACACTGCCCGCACTGGGACACCTGCCGTTCGAGGAGGCGCCGGCGCGAGCGCTCATTCCGGTTCGGGCGTTTCTCAGGGAGTAAGCGCACAACGCGCTGAGGTTGCGTTGCGATGGCGTCGCGCATCGAGCAATACCTGCTCCGCTCCCGCCAACGGCCACTCTCCAGATGCGTTCATCCCGGCAGCCCCGATTTCCGCCGGAGCACGCGGAATCTGTAGTAGCAGGCGGCTAGAACACGGCATGTTCGCCGCGATCGTCGGACGAGTCTCCGCGCAGCAAGCGTGCGTGATGATCGACCAAGGTCTCCGAACCGGTGGACGGTGTCGCGTCGGCGTCGTATCGACCACGCGCCGCATCCCACACGAGCATGGATTCGGTCGCGTAATAGCGGCCGATGCGTGCGAGCTGCGCCTTATCGGCGATGGTCGGTATCACGAAGCCAAGCGGCGTGAGCATCGCAATGATGGCATCGAGCAGGGCAACGGGTACATGCTTGAAGCGGGGTGTACGGCCGAGCAGCGCAAAGAGCGCTTCCCCCTGTTCGCGCGGCGTCTGCGCCGCACCGGGCCCGCCAATCGGCAGCACACGATTCTGTCGACTGGAATCCACGAGGCATTCCGCGAGGTATCTGCCGAGATCATCGTCGCTGATGGGCTTGCACGCGGTGAGCCTACCGTCGCCGAACAGAAGAAACGGCTTGCCCTGCTGCACGCGCCGGACTTGCCCCGAGAGCGACTTGAAGAACGCGGTCGGCCGCACGATGCTCCACGTGAGGCCGGAGTTCATCAGTTCTCGTTCGAATGCCAGCTTGGCGTGCTGAAATCCGAGCAGCGGCTTCTGCACGCATATCGCCGAGAGCAGCACCATGTGCGGCACGCCGGCTTGTTTCGCGGCCGACAGTACATGCCGGTGCGCATGATGATCGACGGCCCACGCATCTCTCGGCGTGCCGGTGCGGGATGCCATGCACGACACGACGGCGTCGAAGCGCTCACCTCGTAGTCCGTCACCTGCGATCGATTCCGGGTTGCCGGCGTCGCCCTCGCGTACCAAGACGGAATCGTGAAGGACCACGCCGCGCGCAGTCGACTGCGCCTGCGGTCGCACAAAGCAGACGATCTCATGGCCATGGCTCAGGAGCGCTCGCACGGTCGCACGGCCGATCGTTCCGGTAGCGCCAAGCATGAAGACGCGCAGTCGACGGCCTTCAGTCATCGGTGCCACGCACCGGCTCCGCATGCCACACGGACGCGATGTGCGTTCTGAGCAGTTCGTTGTCAGCTTTCATTCGATAGAACCGAGATGATGACGAAAGACTGTAACGTTACGGCTGGGAACGCTGGCGCGCCAGCAGGCACCGTTCGCAGGGATGAGGCTCGCGAATGCTACGGCTGCGCTTACTCGCGCAAGCGCGCGCCTTCGCTCTTGTGCCGTGAGAGCACGGCGTCCTGATTGAGGCCGAGGTCTTCCTGCGCCTTCGGCGAGGAGCCCTCAGGTGCGAGCCCCGCGCGCATGCGCACGTCGCGCCACGCGAGCTTCGCATCCGCCCAACGATGGCGTGGCGGCTCGTAGCCGAACGCACGCCATTTGCCCGGCTCCACTTTGCCCTTGGCATCGACAAACCCGGCGAAGCGGTCGGTCCAGGCGTCAAAGGCATTCATGAACTCCGCCTCACCAATCATGTCTTCGGACTGATTCTCGCTATACGGAAGAGTTTTGCCGGTGGTGCAGTACGACCACAGCGCGTCGGGTACCTCGATTCCGGAGTAGCGCGATTGCCACACGAGCGGTGCGTACGCGTCGCGTAGATTGCCGAAGGGCTCTTGCTCGGGATCGAACCACTGGTGGTGGCGGAGCTTGTTCGGCCTCCCATTGGCGTCCATCTCGTCGGCTCCCTCGTCGCCGTAGCAAAAGAAGCCGGCGGTGCGACCTTCGAGGTGGTTGACACTCAGCTGCTCCCACTCCGGCGTGCGATCGAGCCTCATCGCCTGCTCGGGGTTCTTGTGGTCGATGAGCTCCTCCCGCGGATTGCCCCCATTCATGCACACGAGACGGTCGAACATCAACTTGAGGTTCGAACTCGGACCGTACCAGTTGTGCGGGCCGATGATCGCCCACGCGTCCGCGAGGTCGAGCCGTGCGTACAGGTCCATGTCCCACATCAGATCGGGCTCGGCGGCGTCGTCCTTCTTGTAACAGTTGCACGGCCACACACAGAGCGCCATCGACGTGGAGACGCACGCGTTGCAACTCTGGATGCGCGCGCGACCGTACACGTTGCCGAGGTCTTCGTAGTCGATCTCCCAGTGCGGCGGCAGGCGCTCGGCCATGCGCAACATGAGGGTGCGGGACTTGGAGTCTACGCCGGGACAGTTGTACTGTCGCCGGTTCGAACCGGAGATCACGAGCACCCGGAATGGACGCTCGCTCGTCGGCAGCTTGCCGTTCTCGTCATTTGGCTTCATGGGCACGTCCCAAGTTGTCGGCTCTTCACATCGAGATCGACTTTCCGGGATCGGCCGCGTTCGGCTCGGGCTGGAATGTCAGTCCCTTCGTGTATGGACTCGACTTGTCGCCCTGCTTGAACGCCATCGCCGTCTTCGCGAAGAACGCGCGAGCGTCAGCCGGCGTACGCTTCCCGGTGATCACGTCATGCGCAAGGTTGAGCGCGAGCACGTTCATCTCTTCGACGTCGCACTGCGCGGAAAGCTCGCCACGTGTGCGATGATAGTAGACGCTGCCGTCGTACTCGTAGAGGTCGGCGAGCTTGTCGGCGGGCACGCTGTGCTTCACGGTCTGCGTCAGATAGTCGGGGTGCGGCATGGGGAAATTGTGCGGCACCTCGTCGCGCACGACGGCCGTCATTACAAACGGGCCCGTGCCGTACCACGCAAGCATACGGTCGCCCATCACCGTGGGCTCCCCATACCTGGCGGTCAGGACCGCCACCGTCTCGCGCTGCTTCGCGGGCCAGGAGGCCACCATCGCGCTGGTGGTCCGCAGAGCCGTTTCCAGTGTACCGGCGGATTCCATGCGTGTGGTTCGGCTGGCGCCACTCGCGCAGCCGGCGAGTGACAGGGCGGCGAACGCCACGACGGCAGGCGGGCGGATGTGTGAACGCATTCGGTGTGTGACGGACATTGCGACCTCCTGGTCGGCAGCGGAAAGATCCTGTACGCCGTCGTCACGTGAATTGCGATTCACGCGCGGGAGAACGGCAGTCAACGCCACGTGGTACGGCAAGCACCGCGCCATTCCCGTGATCGCACGCGTCACCGATCACCTTGGAAAGCAGCTGCGCAGCATCGCGCGTGCAGCGGCTCACGTTGCACCTCGAACACAAACCGCCGGCTCCGATCACACGGGGCCGGCGGTTGTCTGTGTCAGTGCAATACGTGAGACAGAGCGGGAGACGCAACTGCTGAGCGGAGCTCCAGCCTGCCGCAGTTGGGTGAGGCTGCAGTCTGCGACATCACGCCGCCATGCTCGAGGGGCACCCCTGAAGCGCGATCGTCAGACGGAGACTGGCGATTGCCGCACGCCGCGTTTCAGAATGCGTACCGGACGCCGGCCTGGATCTGCCGCGGATCGCCGAGACCGCTGCGGATCGTGCCGTCGAAATTGAACAACAGTGAACCGAACGCCGGATCTCGGAAGTTATTCCGGCCAAGCACGTTGAAGACTTCGAGCGTCGGTTCGAGGGAGCGACCAGTGCGCAAACTGAACGGGCGCGTGAGACGGAGGTCCCAGCTGGCGGATTCGTTGTCACGGCGCAGGGTGTTCCGATCGAGAATTGTGCCGTTGGGGCAGATCCGGGCAGCCCCGTTCGAGGCACGCGTACCCGTTCCCGTATTGTCGGCGCCACACGATTCGCTCGTGGGCTGTGCCGAGGCGTAGCTGAAGCGATTGTTCAGCAGAAATCCGCCCGTCAACTTCGAGAGGATGTACGTATTCAGACGGTGGCGCTGGTCGCGGTCGCTGAAGCCCCACTCACGATCGAGGCGATCAGCGCGCGCATACCGAAAAGTGAACGGATCGCGCTCGTTGTCGTCGTCCGACTTATCCGACGCGAGGGTGTAATTCACGTCGAACTGATGATTACCGGCACGCTTCGCCAGCCCCAGCGTGACGCCGTGATATTCGCTGCGCGCCGTGCTTTCGACCGTCGTGAGATCACCGATACCGTTGCCATTCGCGAGGCCCGTGCTGAACGGTGCCCCGAAGACCGCGTCGTTGCGATTCACGAACCGCGTGAGGCGATCGGACCGGGCATAAGTGTAGGACACTGATCCGGCGAGACCGCGCTCACCGAGCGCCCGCTCGTACGCTGCGGTGGTGCTGATGGTGCGCGGGTTCCTGAAGTTCCGGTCCACGATAAAGATGCCGGGCTGAAACGGCACCGCATTTGCGCCTGGCGCCGGCAGCAGATCCTCGACGTCGGGTGGTGCACCGAGCACACCGGTGAGCGCACTGTTGCGAAAGATGGTTTGCCCGATCGAGCCGTTGTTGTTGCGCACCGAGGCGAAATTGAGTGCTGCCACGCGCGCGTTATAGACGCCAGCGGAGAAGCGCACCACCTCTCGGCCCTGACCCTCGCGATCCCACGCCAATCCGAAACGCGGCTGAAACATCAAGAGGTCCGACGGGATTCGACCGTTTGATGGGAAGGTGAACGAGCCGTTGCTGTTGGTCACCGTCCTCCCGATGAACGGAGCGAAGAAGACGCTGTCCGGATCGGTGAGCGGGTCAGGCTGTTGCTGCGCTTCCCAGCGCAGACCGTAGTTGAGCGTGAGGCTTGGCGACGGCTTCCATGAATCCTGCAGAAAGACGGCCAGATCGGTTTGCGGAAGGCTTTGCGTCCCGGACTGTTCGACGGTTCGCCCGCCGACGCCGGCCTGCTGCAGATACAACAAGACCGGACCGGTGATGCTGCTACCGCCCGGGCAGACTCCCGTGTTGTTGGACGTGCCATTGCTGCATTCCACGTAGGAATTACCGCGCGTCGCGTAGTTGATGAAGCCCGTCACGCTGTTGAAAATGAAGCGCCCGTTCGCAAAGCCGATGAAGGTCTGCGTGGAGTTCACGAAATTCGCCTCCGCGCCGGCCTTGATGAGATGATTCCCCTTCGCGATGCTGACGTTATTGAGCAGCTGCACGCGCGTATCGTTGTATTCCACCGGAATGAAGAAGGGACGCCCGACGCGGAACGCGTTGTTGAAGTCCAGCGCGATGTCGGGGAAATCGCGGCCGCCCGGTAGTGAGGGGGCGTCATATTCGCGCGGGCGATCTTCACGGGCGAGTTGGAAGCGAAACTCGTTCGATACCGTGTTCGTCAACTGACTGGACAAGCTGCCGCTCACGGCATTGCTGAAACCACGCTCCGAGGCATTTGCGCTCGCTCCCCACGTGTCGACGTCGAACGTCCCGTTGTCCTGACGGCTGTTCGTGAAGTTGTACTTCAGCGAGAAGAGATTCCGATCGTTCAACCGGCCATCGATCTTGGCCAGAAATACTTGCGCATCGTTCGTTCGATCAATCGGGTCGAAGTCGTTGGCCAGCGCACCACCGAAGCCCGTCGCCAGAAAGTTCCTCAGACTGTCGAAGGCCGCCGAGGCCGGGCGAGTCCGCTGCTTGGTCTCGCGAAAAACCTGCTGGTCGTACGCACTGAAGAAGAAGAGCCGGTCCTTGATGAGCGGGCCGCCGACGGTGAAGCCCAACTGATGCTGCTGAAAATCGGGTGCCAGCGCGAGCCCGTTTCCCTTGACGTCGCTGGACAGGGTCGCATTTTTGCCGAAGTAGTGTACGGTGCCTTTGAGCTCGTTCGTCCCGCTCTTGGAAATGACGTTCACGAAGCCGCCCGCCGAGCGACCGAATTCCGCATTCGCGCCCTGGCTTGTCACGACGATTTCCTGCACGGCGTCGAGATTGAACGTGAACGCCGGCCGCTGACCACCGCGCTGCTCGCCAAAGAACGGATTGTTGAAGTCGGCCCCGTCGACGCTGATGTTGTTGAACGTGCCGCGCTGGCCCGCGACCGACAGCACGTCACCGTCGGGACCCTGCGCGACCGCAACATTCGGCGTCACCAGCGTAAGCGCGAGAAAGTTGCGCCCGTTGTTGGGGAGTCCCTTCACCACGTCCTCGCTGAGCGTGGTCGCCGCTTCGGTGCGGTTGGTGTTTACGGGGGCGTTCGCCTTGTCGGTAATGTTGAGTGCGGCGAGTTCGGTTGTGCGCTTCTCGAGCGCGAATGGCAGATCAAGTGTCTGCCCGAGACGGAGAAGCAGATCCTTGCGCGCGAGGGACTGATACCCCAGCGCGCGTACCGTCACCTCGTACCGGCCCAATGGCAGCAGCGTCCCGACAAAAATTCCGCGGTCGGATGTCTTCAGCGTCCGGGTGATGTTGGTCTCCTGATTGCGCAGCGTAACGGTGGCGTTCGCGACCGCGCCGCCCCCCGTTTGCGATACGGTCCCGCGGATCACGCCTGTGGTCGCCTGCGCCTGGGGGTACAGAAGGGAGACGGGGAGGAGCAGCCCAGCGGAGATGACGCCCGCCAGTCGGCGTAGGCGGCGCAGTGGATTCATAAACGTGAGTCTCGGCGAGAAGGGGAGAACGCCCGGCGTAGCACCGCACGAATTTTCAATTTCGCGGGCATGATACAGTGCATGATTCCCATGACTTCGTGCTATTACCGGTACCCGATTGTTACAATCGGTATCCACTTGGAACGGAACATTGTCAAGACGGGGCCTTTCAAGGAAACCCTGTTTGGGTAGCGTCGGGATGGCGGAGTTCCCATCTTCGGTCAGATCGTTGCTGTTGCGATTGGGCACGGCCAGCGGACCCGGTTCCGGCCCGAGGAGCTGACAGGGACCGACGATATCGGCGCACGTCTCGGTGTTCGTCTCCGTGCCCAAATCGTAAGCAACGGCCTCGAAGGTGACCGGCGTGAACCCGCCGGGCGGTCATACGCTACTCACCCTCGTGAAGCCATCGCTGGTTTGGCCGGCCGGCGAGTGCGCGTGGCGTGAATGCGACAGGCGCCTTTCCGCAGCTGCGGCTGGTCGGCCTGCTGGAGAACGGCACGCAGGCGATCACGGGCGCAACTGGGCCCGTAGGGCACGTTCGAACGCGTACTGGCGGTCGACGTCCTCGCGGGGCTCACCGGCGAGATGCTCTGCCTCGCCGACCGGGGCTTTCTGCGCTTCGATCTCTGGCGTACGGCGGCGACGGACGGGCGCGGCCCTCGTGTGGCGCGCCCCGGCCACCTTCACGCTGCCCGTCCTGGAGCGCTACAACGATGGCTCGTATCGGAGCGCGCTCCGATGGAATCCCGCGTGCGCGAGTCGCCATCGAGCGGCGCAGGC
>JBBSCJ010000011.1:0-95288 GCA_038250435.1 Gemmatimonadales bacterium
ACAGGCTCCGCAAACCGTTTTTTTGGCGCCGGTGGAGGGTGACGACCACCGCGTCCGGATCCGCAACGGCCTGGCGTATGGCCCGCGCTGGCGTGAACCCAGGGAACCGATAGGCGTCCCGCAATTCACTCGCGCACCGCAGCTCAATAGTCATATCACGAACTTTCCCGCCGACCGCCCACCACGCAAGAGCGTTTTTCCCTCTCAAATAGCGACCTCAGACCACGAGGAAACCGCTCAAATTACCCACACGAAAGCACGAAGAGCCCCAAAAGAGACCTGGTACGAAACGGCGCATGACCTGACTCCACGGGAAAGGGGGAGGTGACGTCGCGCGACACCATCGTCACAACCGGAACTGCGGTGCTTTTTATTCCGGACACCTGAAGCAGACGGCAGCCATGCAACTCAGCGGACGCATGCCGCAATCACTTTTCCGAGAGCGCCTCGCGCATATCCACCGTCACGATCGCCTGGTGAGACACCGACCGTGTCACGATCAGCTGTGTGCCATCGAAGGACAGCATGTAGCCGGAGTACGACTCCTTGCCGCTTGTGATCTGTCGCGTGGTGCCATCGCGCAGGTTGAGCACGCCGTAGTCCACCTTGGGCGAGCCGACGCTGTAAATCAGATGGGTGCCGTCGGACGTCAGGTCTCCGCCAAATTCGTTGGCGCCCAGCACGCGACGCCCTTGGCCAGTACGCGTCGAAATAAAAAAGGTCCCGCTTTTACCATTGGGGAGCGTGGAGACGATGGCGACCGAGTCTCCGGCAGGCGTAAATCCCCGCGGCGAGATGCCGTACACGTCGCCGCGGTCCCAGAGGAGCTGCAGCGTGCCGTTCGTAGTCAGCTTGGCGACGTCGAATTGGCCCGTGCGCGCGCTGATCACGGAGAGGAAGAGTTCGCCGGTTGGTGAGACTGCCACTCGGCTATTCACGGTTCCAGCGGTGGTCAGGCGAGTGAGCTGCCCGCCGCCCGCCGGCACCGACCAGAGGTCATCGAGCTTGCTCTCGTGATCTGCAGTGAAGTAGAGAGACAAGCCATCCAGCGACCATGCCGGTTCTCGTTCAAGACCGGGCCACGTGGTGAGTTGCTGCGGGTCACCGCCGTTGGCGCTCACGGTCCAGATGTCCGGATTGCCCGCGCGGTCGGAGCTGAAGGCGATCGTCTTGCCATCCGGAGACCACGCGACCTCCCGGATCGCCGAAGACCCCGCCACTACGGTTCGGCTCTCACCGGTTGCGGGCGAGAGCACGCGTAGCTCGGACACGCCCCCCCCCCGCTGCACCACATACGCAATTTCATCATTTATCGGCGAGGTGCGAAACTCTCCGATCCGAATGGAATCCGAAGTCAGCTGACGCTCGCCACCGCCAGCCATGTCTACTGCCCAGAGCGAGCGAGAGGTTGACGGGCGACTGAAGCCGATGGTCAGGTCGTTGCCGATCCACTGGAGATCGGATTCTTCGATCGGGTCATCGGTGACGCGGATGGCTTCCCCTCCGGTCGCAGGCACGACCCACACGTCCGTCTGGCGACCACGCGTCGAGCGGAAGGCGATCCACTGCCCATCGGGGGACCAGACTGGCAGTTCGTCTTCCCGCACATCGCGCGTGAGCTGGTGCGCGTCGCCGCCATCCGCTGAAATGACCCAGATGTCACCAGCGCCAGTTCGCGAGGACCGGTAGGCGATTCGCTTGCCGTCGGGAGACCAAGGCAAGTGCTGGCCGCTGAAAAATTCGAATCCCTCAGTAGTCAAAGGCCGCCGGTTCACTCCGCTGCTGTCGGCAATCCAGAGCGTCAGGCGCCCGCCGTCCAAACGATTGTACGCAATGCGTGTCCCATCCGGCGACCAGTATGCGAGATGTGGAATCGTGTCCGACACCATCAGGGCCTCGCTACCGTCCAGGAAAGACACGGTCTTTGAGCCAAAGAAGCCTCCTGCGCCGAAACTCAGGTAGGTCACACGATCGCTTCGGGGATGCCAGCCAAAGGCTTGCGCGACGGTTTTGCCGGTCGTCAGGAGACGCCCAGTCCCGTTGGCCAACAGAACCACCGCCACCCTCGTGCCCGCGTCTCCGCCGTAGGCCAGCGCGCTTCCGTCCGGCGACCAGAACAGCGGACTCGTGTTGCGCACGGTCGCAAAACTTCTCGGTTTGCCGAGGTCTGCCTGCGCAACGACCAGGTCATAGCCGTCGGCGCCGGGGGTGAAGTACGCCACGCGACGTCCGTCAGGCGAAAATTGCATGCGCATATGCCGCGCCGCCGACGGGCTGCGCACCGTCGCGCTCGGAACTGCGGCGTTCACCGCGCGTCGAGCGTCCCTGCGTTCGCACGCCGAGAGCGCGGAAGTCGCCATGGCGACGTACAGCACGGCGCAGGCGCGGACGTAAGCAGAGCGTCGCATCAGGTTCCCTCGAGTGACAAAACTTTGGCGACGGCAGCCGAAGTGAGACCCACGATCTCACTTTGCGTGGCCAGCACATCTTTGACGTTGCGCTCGTACGTTTCCGACCAGAGGCTACGGGTGGTCGCCGGATCGCTGAGCTGCATGTTGATGCGCATCACATCACCTGAGCGAAACACCGTGACTTCGAGCACCGCATCGAGATTGAGATCCGTCGCAATGTCGCGCGTGGGTTTCGGCGTGGCCTTATAGAGCATCATCGACGAGCGCGACGCCACACCGACCGTGCCCAGTCGGCTCAGCGCATTTGTGAGCGCGTCCTGCATCGCATCCACGAAGATGGCGTCTTTGCCGGAAATGTCCTCGATGGGCATCACGGCGATACGCTCGATGCTGGTCGACGTGTGCGAACGGCCGCGCATCCACACCGCGACGCCAGCGCTGGCGAGGAGGACGGCCGCCGCCAGGATGCCGATCCAACGACGCGCTGCGGACGACGGCGTCGCCGCCTTCGCCTCTGCCGACTGCGCTGCCGACTGCGCGGACGCCGTGAACGGGCGCGTCGTTGTGGGAGTGAGCCCGCCACTTGGTATGGACGCAATCACCTCCAGTTGCGCCAGCAGTTCGTCGGCGTTCTGCCAGCGATCTGCCGGATCTTTCGCTACGCACTTGAGCAACGTCGCGGCCAGCGCCTCGGGTACCTCCGGCCGGCGCTCGCGCACGTCTCTCGGTACCTCGAGCACGTGCGCCGACAATTGCCCTTGCGACGTGGCCGCGTCAAACAGCGGCTTGCCGGTGAGCATCTCGTAGCCGAGGACGCCGAGCGCGTAGATGTCCACGCGCTGGTCGACGTTGGTGTCGGCCGTGGCCTGCTCAGGGGCCATGTACTGCGGTGTGCCCACCGCGATCCCCACCGTGGTGAGGCTGCCCGCCGTCGAGGCGCTGAGCGCCTTGGCCACACCAAAGTCGGTGACGGCCGCATGACGCCCCGAGAGCATCACGTTGTCGGGCTTGATGTCGCGGTGCACGATCCCGCGCGCGTGCGCGTAGGCCAGCGCGTCGGTGATTTCGAACAGGAGACGGACTGCTTCGGTTACAGGCAGCGGGCCCGTCCGGACAAGTCGCGCCCGCAACGACTCGCCATCCACGAACGGCATCACATAGTACAGGAAGCCGTCGGCTTCGCCCGAGTCGTACAGCGGAACAATGTGCGGATGCTGCAACTGCGCGATGATCTGGATCTCGCGCGGAAAGCGGTCGGTGCCCATGGCTGCCGTGAGCTCGGCGCGGAGCACCTTGAGCGCCACCTGACGGCCGTGCTTGAGGTCACTGGCCAGATACACGGTGGCCATCCCTCCGACGCCGACCTCGCGTTCGATTTTATAGGTGCTGCGAAGTGCGGCCTGCAGCCGGTCGAACGGTGAGGGCATGCGGGAAGCTACGTGATCAATAGGCGAGGCGCGACCACCAGCGCGTCGCTCCACTGTGACGAGGCGTGTGCAGGTTAGCGCAGCTCTGGCAAGGTGATCGCTCCGTCTGACTCCCGGCTCTGCTCCATCAGCAGACCCGCACCCGGCGGGCGTTGCAGCCACGGCGAGCTCTGCTGCGCGGCACCGCCCGACAACCGACATGCCGATCGGGCGATCAGTGCGCCGGCGTTGCCAGGCGGCACGCTGGCGCTTGGCTCTGTCATGGAGTTCCTTGAGAGAGGCGGGCAGGACCGCTCCCCGCGCTGGTTTACACACACGACACGCATATGTACACAACGGAAGCCTCGTCCCGGTTTGACGCGAAGAACGGATCGCTGTTTCACTCGGTCCGCTCTGCCCAGCCGGATACCGCCGCGTGAGCAAAGGTCATCCGAAAAAGGCGGCGGCGGTTCGCGCTCGCGCGGCAACACCGGATGCGGTCGCGGCAGCTCCGCTGAACGCTCCATACGCCATCGTTGGCGTAGGGGCCTCAGCAGGCGGACTCGAAGCCTTTCAGCAGCTGCTGCGTGCCATGCCCGGTGATACAGGCATGGGGTTTGTGCTCGTCCAGCATCTCGATCCGGTGCATGAAAGTGTGTTAACGCAGCTGTTGGCCCGGTCCAGTTCGATGCCGGTGCATGAGGTCGTGCAAAACATGCACGTCGATCCGAACACGGTGTACGTCATTCCGCCGAATGCGCAGATGGCCATTGTTGGTGGTGTGCTGAAGTTGACGCCGCGGAGCAAGGCGAGAGGTGCAGCGCGATCCATCGATTTTTTCTTCGAAGCGCTGGCGCAGGATCAGCGCGAGCGCGCCCTTGGCGTCGTGTTATCGGGCACCGCCAGCGATGGCACGTTGGGCCTGGAGGCAATCAAGGCCGAGGGCGGATTGACTTTCGCGCAGGACGACTCGGCAAAGTATGAGTCGATGCCGCGAAGTGCCATTGCGGCCGGGTGCGTCGACTTTGTGCTCTCGCCCTCGGAGATGGCGGCGGAACTGACACGTATTGCGAAGCACCCCCTCGTGGTGAACGCGGTGCGCGAACATCCATGGCGTGCGTCCGTCCACGACGACGAACCCGCAGTAGATGAGGCGGCCCCCGGGGGAGCCTCCCGCACGGCCTCCGCGCCAGGCCTGCCCTCAGAGGTTGAACGCGAAGCGGATCAACATGCGGGCTCGGACGCACCGTTGACCCCGGGCGGACGTAAAACGCCCCGCGCCGGATCGCGGCAAGCGAAGCGGGAGGCAGCCGCTGAGACCGCCGCCACCCCGGGCACGGCCCAGGATGATTTCCGGAAAATCCTGCTGTTATTGCGCAATCACTGTGGCGTCGATTTCTCCCTGTACAAATCCAATACCATTCAGCGGCGCGTCACGCGACGACTCGTACTAAATAAACAGGAGACACTGGCCGAATACGCGGTGTTCCTCAAGGGCAACGCGAAGGAGCTGAACGCGCTGTATTCCGATGTCCTGATCAGCGTAACCAGTTTCTTCCGCAATCCGGAGGCGTTCGATGCGCTCAAACGCGCAGTGTTTCCGAAGTTGCTCGGCCAGCGCGTGCGCGACGAGCCGGTCCGGGTGTGGGTGCTCGGCTGCTCGACGGGTCAGGAAGCGTATTCGCTGGCGATGGCATTCGCGGAAGCGGCTGCCGACGACGTGCGCGGCGCACGGTTGCAGATTTTCGCCACCGACCTCAATGAAGTGCTCCTCGAAAAGGCCAGACACGGATTGTACGCCAAGTCGCTGGTGCAGGACATTTCTCCCGAGCGGCTGCGACGGTTCTTTGTAGAGGAGGACGGCGGATACCGCGTGACGAAAGCGCTTCGGGAGCAGGTGGTGTTCGCCCGGCAGAACGTCCTGAGCGATCCACCGTTCTCCCGCATCGATCTCGTCACTTGCCGCAACCTGCTCATCTATCTGGAACCGGATCTCCAGAAGAAGATTTTCCCTGCATTTCATTATGCGCTCAAGCCTGGCGGTTTCCTGTTCCTCGGCGCCAGCGAGTCAATCGGTCAGTTTACGGAATTGTTCGCACCTGCCGACAAAAAGCAGAAGATCTTTTCGCGGAAAGCTGCCGTGACCCCGACCTTCCGCCCACCGATGCCTGGGGTTCGTAATACGGCACCAGCGGCGGGTCGGCCAGCGTTGCCGGAGTTGCCGGAGTTGCCGGAGTGGCAACGCGATCAGGCATTGTTCGAAGGGACGCGTGACGACGTGAACGGGCCACGTCGCGAAGTCAGTGCGCAGCGGGAAGCTGACCGCGTGTCAGTGAGTCAGTTCACGCCTCCCGGTGTGCTCATCAATGCCGAGGGGCAAGTGCTGCAATTTCGCGGTGCCACCGGCGCGTTCCTTGAGCCGCCGATGGGAAAGGCCAGCTTTGATATCTTGAAGATGGCACGCGACGGACTGATGCTGCCGCTTCGGGCGGCCATCAACAAAGCCAAGCGCGAGCACAAGCCGGTACGGCGAGACGACGTGCGCGTCCCGTCTGACGGTGGCACGCGGGTGATCGCCCTGCAGGTGATTCCCCTCCGGAACGTCAAAGAACCGTGCTTTCTCATTCTGTTTCAGGAAGTCGGACTCGCGCCTACGGGGGGGCCGCTGCCGTTAGCCCCGCCAGCGCCGATCGGTAAGCGGGCAGTGGCAAACCGCGTAGCGGAGCTCGAGCGCGAGCTTAGTGATACGCGCGATTACCTGCAGTCGATACAGGAGCAGAACGAAGCGGCCAACGAAGAGCTTCAGGCGTCGAGCGAGGAGGTGCAAAGTGCCAACGAAGAGCTGCAAAGCATCAACGAGGAGCTGGAAACTTCGAAAGAGGAGCTGGAGTCGACCAATGAAGAGCTGACCACGATCAACGACGAAATGATCAGCCGGAACGGCGAGTTGAACCGGCTCAACGCGGACCTCAATAATGTACAGGTCGGCATGCATACCGCCATCCTGTTGCTGTCGCGTGATCTGGTCATTCGCCGTTTCACGCCGGCTGCAGTCAAGATCTTCAACCTCGTGAATACGGATGTCGGTCGAGCCATGCGAAGCATCCGGCACAATCTCGAGCTGCCCGCTCTCGAGACGTTGCTGGCCGAGGTCATCGATACTGTAAGCCTGTACGATGCAGAAGTGCAGGACACGGATGGATACTGGTACAGCTTGCGCGCGCGACCGTATCTCACGTTGGACAACAAGATTGATGGCGTGGTGTTGGTGTTGAACGATATCGATTCCCTCAAGCGCAGCGAGCGCGCGGTGGCCAGAGCGCGCGACTACGCCGAGGCTATTCTGCGCACGGCCCCGGTGCCGTTGCTCGTGTTGCGATCCGACCTTCGCGTGAACACGGCCAACGAGGCGTTTTACGAGATGTTCCGGGTGGAAGCAGCGGCGACGGAAGGGTACCTCATTTACGAGATCGGCGGTGGGCAGTGGAACATCCCGCAATTGCGCGCACTGCTGGAGGAGATCATTCCGCGCGATAACGTGTTCAACGGTTTTGAGGTGACGCACGACTTCGCCGACATTGGCCCGCGCACCATGCTCTTGAATGGTCGTCGGCTGGAGAGCGCCGATGGTGTCCCTGAACGAATCCTGCTGGCCATCGAAGACATTTCGGCACGGAAGCTGGCCGAGGAGGCCGTGCGACAGAACCGGGAGCTGTTCCTGGCCATGATCGAGCAAGCGCCGGTTGGCGTGTATGCACTGGATGATCAGCTGCGCTTCCAACACGTGAACTGGCGCGCGCTACCGTCCTTTGGGGGCATGCAGCAAGTCGTCGGTCGGGGCTTTGCTGACATTATGCACGAATTGTGGCCCGGACCGGTGGTGGAGGAATTGCTGACTATTCTCCGCCACGCGCTGGACACCGGCGAACCGTACACCGCGTCCGGTTTCACGCGCGAACGCGCTGACCGACACGTTGACGAAAGCTACGACTGGCAGGTGTGCGGTATTCGGCTTCCCGACGGGCAACGCGGACTCGTCTGCTATTTTAACGATGTCACGGAGCGCGTGCGGGCAGAACGGGTCGTGCGGGAAAGCGAGGAGGGCATGCGACTGGCGACGGAAGCGACGGCAGTCGGCATCTGGCAGTGGAACGTGATCACGAATCAGGTCCGATGGGATGCCCAGATGTTTCGGATTTACGGGATGCAACCAACCGCTGATGGCATCGTCCCGTTCAGTGTCTGGCGCGACTGTGTAGTGACCGACGATCTGGCGGAACAGCTGGAGACGCTGCGGGAAACGGTGCGCGTCGGCGGCCGAAGTCGGCGGGAGTTTCGCATCTGTCGACGGGCTGATGGGGCTGTGCGTGACGTGCAGTCGGTGGAAGCAGGGCGAGCCGACGTCGATGGAAACACCGAGTGGGTGGTAGGAACCAATCTGGACGTGACTGATGCGAACGAAGCGCAGCAGCTGCTTCTCGTGCGGGAGCGTGAACTGCGGTCACTGGCCGACCACACCCCTGATCAATTAGCGCGGCTCGATCGCGAGTGTCGTCACCTGTTTGTCAATAAGGCGGTGGAGCTGGCGACGGGATTCTCCGCCCGCGAAATGGCAGGAAAGACTCACCGCCAGTTGGGCATGCCCGCACCGCTTTGCGGAGTGTGGGAGGCGGCAGTGCAGGCGGTATTCGAGACGGGCCGCGAAGCGGCGTTTGATTTCACCTACGCCGGCGTCGCAGGCCCGCGGCAGTATGCAACCCGCCTTGTCCCGGAATTCGATGTCCGCGAGTCGATGGACTCTGTTCTGGGTGTCACGACCGACGTGACCGAACGGATGCAGCTGGAGCAGTCGCTGCGCGCGGGGGACCGTCGGAAGGACGAGTTTCTGGCGACGCTCGCCCATGAACTGCGCAACCCTCTGGCGCCCATTCTGAACGCGGTGGAGATCCTCAAGCTGTCGCAGGGCGATGAGCCCGCCGCGAACCGGCCCATCGAGATCATGGATCGGCAGGTGAACCAGATGGTGCGTTTGATCGACGATCTGCTCGACGTTTCGCGCATCACCAATGGCAAGTTGTCGTTGCGACGCGAGCGTGTTGCGCTATCTGCCATCGTGGAAGCGGCGCTCGAAGCGACCGTGACGGTGATGCGCCAGCGCGAACACGAGCTCACGGTCCTGCCCGTCGAGGACTCCATTTATCTCGACGGCGATCCGATGCGGCTGGTGCAGATCTTTACCAACCTGCTCACCAACGCCGCCAAGTATACCGAAACCAACGGAAGGATCACGGTGTCATCGGTGCGTGATGGCTCCGAGGTCGTGGTGTCGGTGTCCGACTCCGGCGTGGGCATTCCGACCCATATGATTCATCAGATCTTCGAAATGTTCAGCCAGGTTGATCGGGCGCTGGAGAAGACCACGGGCGGCCTGGGCATCGGCCTGGCCCTCGTAAAGGGTTTGGTCGAAATGCACGGCGGGCAGATCGAGGCTCGGAGCAACGGGCAGGGGCAGGGCAGCGAGTTCGTTGTGCGGTTGCCCGTGTTGCCGAATCTCGTTGTCCCGATTGCACCGCGGGCGGGTGACGACCGGTCGACGCTCGCCAGCTTGCGCGTGCTGGTGGTGGATGACAATTACGATGCGGCGGACTCCATGGCGACGATGCTGGGACTGCTCGGCAATACCACGTTGACCGCGCGCGACGGAGAGCAAGCGGTATTGGCGTGCGAAACGTTCAAGCCCGACGTCGTGCTACTCGATATCGCCATGCCGACGATGAACGGGTACGAGGCGTGTCGACAGATGCGACTGCAACCATGGGGAAGCGAAATCGTGATTATCGCGGTGACCGGGTGGGGCACCGACGATGATCGCCGCCGGACGCGTGATCTCGGCTTCAATTACCACCTGACGAAGCCGGTAAACCTCCCGAACTTGCGCGCCATATTAGGTGGCGTAAAGCCGCGCGCGCGCTGAGCGAGCAGCGGAGCGAGGGTTACCGCTGTCCCCCTTTCCTTTCACACCGTTGGCGGTGAAGGACGGTCTGTCCGGCCCGTGAATCGACCGAGCACCAGCGAGCCCGGCATTACCACCTTCGCTCACGCGCGGGGATTTCCATGATCAGGCCGTATCATGTAGCGACGGTCGTTGCCGAATCGATGAACATCTGTTCATCGGCGTCGGCGCAGGTCACCATTGGAACGGTGGGCAACGCCGGAAATGGAACACGTATCCATTTGGCTTCTCCGGCAGATTTTCCAGCAGGGCACATTCAACTTCCACTCCCATCAGACGGCGACGTCGCCGGCGAGTGTCAACGGTACAATCCGGCACTCGGCAATCCGGTGCTTTGCCATTCACACCCATCGGCGATTTCGTCAACCCGGGCCGCGCGTCGTTTGATCGCTACTGCGATGCTCAAGGTACCACGCTCGTCTCGACGTCCAGCGATCCACAGTCGCGTTTCGGTGTTACCGCCGGAAGTCGTGGCAGCGGTCTCGTGACCGCGTTCGCGTCGTCGACCACCGTGCCGCAACCGTCAACTCTCATTTTGCTGTCGGCAGGGCTGTGCGGCCTCGGCGTGGTATCACGAAACCATCCCCGCTTTTCTTCGTCGCCGACTTTCGGGGCGCCTGGCTGAGCGCGCTACCGGCCGCCTTCCGTCCACGCAGGCTGGTTTTCCCGGCCGCCAGTGCGCGCCCGGCCAGGCTCGCAACACGCGCGTCGGTTCTGGCCACCCGGCCAGTCTGCGACAAGGCGCTCGCGGCGGCTGACTTTGCCGCTTCGGTCGCCGTGGGGTTGTTCAACACCTTTGCGGCAGCAGAGGCAGCGCGAGTGCTGGTCGTTCGTGCGGGCATCGAAACCTCCCGGAAAGGTGCGGCTATCGCACCAACCATTTGTCAAAGTACACCGGAAATGGCGACCGTGCCCGATCAAAGAGAAGTTGAAACGGAGTGCGCATCCTCCGCCAGCGCTAAACGATCTCCGGTTTGTCCGCAGAACGCGTCACCCCAGCAACGCAGCGATTCGTCGGCATGCCTGCGTCTGGCCGTCGTCCAAGCCACCGAAATACTTATCTCCCCCAGAATCGCGCTCGCTGCCCGGCGTTCGCGTTGACCCCGCAAAATAGCACAACGCTGCTCGTGGTCACCCCGCAGGTGTGCTCAAAGCCTGCCGCGATCTGGGTTCACCGCTGATTGCCGATGATTAATTGTGAAAGAAGTTCCGGACGTACCGGGCTCGTGAGCGAAACGTGTCCGCGTCCCCACAGAACCAGGCGTTGGCCGCCTTGCAGTTCCTCTACTGCGACGTGCTCGACGAGCCGTTGATCGCGCTGAGTGATGTGGAACCAGCGCGCCGCCCGACGCGAGTGCCCAACGTGCTTTCCCGTGAGGCGGTGTCGCGGGTGCTGGCGTGTTTGTCCGGTGCGTGACAGGCCACTCGCGCAGTTGCTCGGTGTCGCGCGTCAGCGGCTCGTGACCCTGCTGCGTATTCGCGGCGGCCTCCAACTTTGTGTCCTGGCGCTCGAGGTCGGCCCGCGTCCCGCTCCGCTCTCTCGACGCGATACTCGGCAGCTTGACGCCGTCGGTCGCGAACAGCTCGCGACCAATCAGGCCCTGCCGGGCGCGTACCGCGAGTACGGCGGCAACGATCGGGGCGATGTCGGCGCCTGACGAGCTCACGCAGTGCGCGATCGTGGTGAAGTGCGGCAGCGTATCGCCGCAGAGTGCGATGAACGTCACGTGCTCCTCGCAGGCGCGCGCAGCGGGCCGGCTGCTCGGATACCGCGCGAGTACGTGGAGAGCCCTAGGCGGAATCATCCTCGGCATCGACGGACTGCCACCGGAGAAAGGCCACGAGACGTTGTACGCGCTCCGGGATGCCATCCCGCACACGAATCTCCTCACGCGGAGCCTGGCGAACAGGAGCGCGACCCACTTGGTGGCGCTCATCGAGGAGGTGAAGACAATAGGCATCCCGATCCTCGGGATGGTGACGGACCAGCAGCATTACCTGGTGCCGGCCGTCGATTGGGCGCTGCCGGACACGCCGCATCAGCTCTGTCCGTTTCACTTCTTTCGGAATCTGGCGCAGCCGGTCGCCGACGCGGATTGTGCGATGAAGAAGCGCATCAAGAAGGCTCCCACCACTACCTGCACCCCGCCTTCGGGTATCGTGATATCGACGACCCGCTCGCCGGAGTTCGAACAACGTGCCGTCCGCGCTTTCTATGCGCATGCCAACAATGACGTCTTGAAGCCCTTTGGCCGGAGCGGTTGTTCACTTTGGCGGACCGGGCACGAGTTCCGCGCCGCTCCGGCGTGGCTCGATCGAGTGGCGATTCGGCTGGATGACCGGGTCGACTCTCTGCGGTTGCAGGATGTCGACTGAATTGCCGCAGAAGGCAAGGACGCGGGTCCGCTGGTCGTTACACGCGGTATAGAGCAATCTTCCGCTCATGCGGCGCAGGATGACGCACTGGCCGGCGGGACCCGATGTGCATTCTGGAGACCTCCCGACACGGCGCCCTTTTGCGAGGCGCCGTGCTGAGATCAGGGCAACATCATTGTCATGGTGATAATCGGCATGGTGGACACGGCGTCATGAGCTGATCGAGAGCGTCCCGGCGCCGGGTGCAATGCGCCAGTAAAATTGGACGGACCATTGCCTGACTGGTGGTTCGCGAAGTGTGCTTGCCGACAGCGCGCTTTACGGCGTACCCGCCTGCCCGCGGATTTCACCGCCCGGATACGTGCTCGAATGCACGTTGACGTACGCGTTGCCGTTGCGCAGGAGCGTGACGAGCGAGTCGAGCCCGATCGGTGGCTGCGCGCCGATCGGAAGAATATCCGCCGTCGTGATCGTGCCCGTCAGCACGCCGCTGTTGCTGGTCAGCGGCTGCCTCACCAGATCGACGATGATTCCCGCGTTGGCCGTGCGCGGGGCCGGGGCGTGGATGTGCGCGCCGGTCGGGATCGATGCCAGCCCCTGATACGTCACGGTGAAGCTCACCGACGTCGCGTTGCGGACGAAAACGGCCGCTCCGTTCGAACTGGTGACGACGGGAGTTGGAATTTCGTTCAAACCGCTCAGAGACGCCACGATGCTGCTCGGCACGACGTTTACCGTACCCGCCATACCCGGATGAACGGTGCATACGTACGGAAAGCTGCCCGCCGTCGGGAACGTGCGGTTGAACGATGTACTGAACACGATCGGAATATTGGTCGGCGCGCCGGCCGTCTGAAAAATGACATTGTGGTTGATCGTGCCAAAACTGAAGGTCACCGCGCCGCCTTCGGCGATCGAGGTCGTGGCCGGCGTGAACACGATCGCGTTGGTCGCCATGACGGTAGTGGACGCTGGACCGGTGGTCGGCGCCGTCACGGTGAGCGCTGCGGTTGCCGTCGCGGTAACGCCATCGCGCGTGAGTGAGGCGCCAATCGAGGCCGCGCCCGGCGAAATCGCCGTGACCAGCCCACTGACGCTCACGATGGCCCGGGTGCGATCGACCGTGTTATACAAAAAGCCGGTGACGCCGATAATGGCGTTGCCGCGCGAATCACGGGCGGTCGCCGTCAGCTGCGTCGTGCTGCCGATGGCGGCCGATGGCGTGGCCGGCAGGACCGTCAAGGTCGCGAAGCGCTGCGCGACGTTGACCGTGATCGTACCCGAGACCGATCCGCTGGTTGCCGTGATGATGGCCGTCCCGTTGCCAGTGGCGGTCACCGTGGCGCCGGATCCGGTGCCTGAAACGGTGGCGACGGAGGCGTTACTGGACGAAAAGCTGACTGCAGCGCTACCAAGCGTCGTCTGGTTCGCGTCCCTTACCAACGCGGTGAGTTGCCGCGTGGCGCCGATCGCCGTGAGGGCACCGGTTTCGGTGGCGCTCACCGCCACGGACGCTGCGGCAGGTGTCGGGGTGGTGCCGCTGTCATCGCTACCACAGGCGGCGAGGAGAAACAGCAGCGCCGCCGAGGCGGCGCGAGTCGACAGGCGCATGCCGTGTACGTGACGGACTGTGGAAAACATCAATTGCTCTCTCCGCGAGAATGGATGGCAATGCGGGAGTGCATCGCCTCTTGATGCAGAGCGAACCAGCCGCAAAACTATTCCTGTGGCTCTCTTGAGCCGTCAAGCCACCCGAGCAAGACGGCGGCCGATCGTTCGCGACGCGAAACCTCGGCCGCCGTCATATTCCTGATGAGCGCGTCCAACGATTGCGGCTCGACGTCGGCGAGTGCGGTCGCGCGCGTGTGCTTGGTGTTCTCTTCGCGCAGGCGTCCGCCGATCAACGTCACCGGCAGGTCACCGCGATGCGTCGTGCGGCCGGCAACGCACTCCTGCAGCACGATGCCCAGCGCGAAGATGTCGCTCGCCGTCGTCGCTGCCGCCCCGATGAGCTGTTCCGGCGCGAGATACTCAGGCGTGCCGACGGTGGCGCCGACCAGTCGTCCGGCCCGCGCACCCGCGTCCGTGTCTGCGTCCGCGTCCGCGCGCCGCGCTTCCTGCGCGCGTTGTGCGGCGTCACGAAGCGCGTGCGCGATGCCGAATCCCGTGAGCTTTACCTGACCGCTGGGCGTGACACGAATGCTGCCAGGTTTGATGTCACCGTGCACCACGTGCAGGTCATGTGCGGCAACGAGCGCACGAAGAAGCTGGCGCGCGATGGCGATTACGGCATCGACGGGAAGCGTGCCACGTCGCCGCAGCATGCGGGCCAGCGACACTCCCGGTACGAACTCCGTCGTGACGAACGGCACGCCACGCGCCGTGCCGACGTCGTGCGCCCTCGCGACGTGCGGATGCATCACGTGGTTGGCGCGCGCGACGTCGGCCGCAAGCCGCGCGCGTGCGTCGTCGTCGAGGAACAGGCGATCGGGACGAACCGCGCCCAGCGCCACCGCTGTCGAGCGATCGCGGTCGAACGCCCGATAGAGCACGATGCGGTCACGCTCACCCAGAACGGCGTCGATACGATAGCGCCGCGCCAGCACACTGCCGGGTTGGAACGACAGCGCATCGTTCCCGGTCTGACGCGGCAGCGACAACGTGCGGTCGACACTAGTACGTGTCGGCAAGGCGGTCGGCGCCGCATCGGGAGCTCCACGTGGCTCGCGTACAAGCGACGGGACGACGTCGCCGGCGGGAGCCGTATCGCTTGAGGGTATAAGTGCGCGCAGCAACGCCTGCTCGTACAGGTCGCGGCGCACGATTGACAGCTCGCGCTCCAGCGTCTGCAACGGGTCGTGAGTCGGATTGCGCAAGCGCGTATTCGCGAACAGTGGCGTTCCCGGTGCGGCGATCGGCTCGCTGCTCAACGCGCGAAGCTCATGACCAAGCCGACGCGCCGGTTCGGCTACCGTGCGTTGCGCAAACCTCGCTGCGGCGACCGCCAGCAACACGCCAAGCACGCTCGCGATGGCCAGTGCGCGACGCAGGGCAGCGATCGCTGGCATTTCGGTGTCAGCGGGTCGGAGCACGAGATAGCCGCCCACGTCTGCGCCGCCGGCCGTGCTGAGCGCCGTCGCATGGACAATCCAGGAGCGTCCGTCGATGGTGACCGGTGCCCGCCTCGCCTCTCGGCCTTGCACCGTGGCACGTAGCGACGAATCGCGCGTGATGGTTGACGCGGCGACATGGGCCACGCCGTCGGCGCTGTGTACATAGAAGACCAACTCGCTACCCGTAGCGGTCGCGATATCGACGGCCATGGCCGAGTCGAGCAAACGCGCAGCCACTAATACACCGAACGGCGAACCACCCGGCGCCGCCACCGGCACCGCCGTTGCCTGAAAGAGGGCGGAATCACCGGAGCCACCGAAGCCGGTCATCGCCTGACCGCGGAGCGCTCCCGAGATCAGCGCCACGTCCGCGAGCGGATCGCCCTTCGCGGATGGTTCATCGGACTTCGCCACCAGCGTGCCCGACGCATCGGTGATAAACACCCATGACGCTTCGAGCTGTTCGGCGGCCTCGAACGTCTGGTCGAGGATATCGTCCCGACGACTCTCGGCGACCAGCGTGCGGAAGTACGGTCCCTGCACGAAGACACGCGCACCGCCGGCGAGGCTACGACCGCGACCGGAGAGGAGCTGCGCCACCAGATCTGCCGACTGTTCGAGCGCTCGGACAGCGGAGGCGTCCGCTGTCCGGTGTGCATCCACGCGCGCGACCGTGAACACCGTACCCAGCACGAGGGCGACGAGGGCGATCAATCCGACGAACACACGCGCGGGGAACGGCATCGCCGACGCCGCTAGTACCGGTCAGCGCGCAAGGTCGCGTACGGCTGGCCGAACTTGTTGGTATGCGGCTTCGGCACGTAGCCGCGTCCGTCGAGGGCCACCACGATATCGGACAGTCCGCCCGGTGGCACCGTGATCGTTTCCACGTGTTCCGGAGCGCGCTCGTGCCACACATGCAGACGCCACGTGCCGGCTGGCACCCCCAGTACCGCGAACGCGCCCGACGACTCCGCGCGCGTCACGTGCGCGGTGGGTACGGCGACCACGTAGCTCACCATGCGCGCGTGGATGTTGCAGTAGACCGCGTATACGCCGGACCTGGAAAATGTCGCGGCAAGGCTTCGTCCTGTGCGATAGAGACCGAGGTCGAAAGCGCTCAGCGCGGAATTGGAGAAGACGTTATGGCTGAACGGGTCCTGATTGGGGAACGCCACGTCACCGCCCACGCCGATGATCTGCACGTGCGGTACGAACTCGCGCAGGCGCATATCGACGGACGCTTTGGCCGACGCCAGCCTTGGCGTGTTCGCCCGCTCGTCGACGGCTTCGAGGTAAATCACCGCGTCGCTGAGTGTCGCGGGTGACCTGATGGTCTTCTCGATCACGCGTAGCTGACCGCGCACCGCACCCTGTGCGTCGAGCCGCCTGGCCGCCACGTGCAGCGTGCCGAGCGCCGTGACCAGTGCCGTGCCCAGGTAGAAAGCCGCGCACTGGAGGCGCGGCGTCACAGCTCGATCCCGAAACCGAGGTTGAGGTGCCGGGCGTGTTGGAGCCCGGCGGCGTAACGGGTTTTGAGATCACGCAGTTCAAACGAAAACAGGAACGGATGCACCGGGCGCCAGAGGGCATGCAGGGCGCACACGCTGTTCCGACGGCGATCGGAGCTGCTCCCCAGAACCCGGTCGGTGCCACATCCCACCCCGGCGATCACGCGCGGATGCCACTGGGCGTTGATCTGCACCCACCCCGCCGCGTTGGTGAGGGGCACGCCGGGTCTCCCGACATTCTCTCCCAACAGGCCGAAGTTCTGATCGATGGCCCCTCCGCCGAGTCCGCGTAACAAGCGTCCCCGATACGCTTCGCCTCGCAGTTCGAGACCGCGTCCGAGCGCAACGCGTGCATCCGCACTCGTCGCCCAACTCGTCAGGTTCGAATCGCCGACGGCGCGCAACCAGCCCCGGTGTGTTCCGACACCGATTTCTCCACCCTTCGACAGTACCGTTTGGAGCCCCTCGATGTCGCCATCGCCGCCCCAACGCAGGCGGGCCCGCGATTCGAGTGCGGGTCGACCGCTGAGTTCACCGGCATCCGCTCCGGTGGGGTCGGTCACGTTGCGGTCGAAGCTGTACGGGGACATGACGGCTCCTTGCAGCGCGATCGAGATCGGCGTAGCGCCGCGGTGCTGCCAGAGCTCCCGCGTCACACGAAGCTGCGGCAGCCAGTTCCACAAATTCCCCGCCGACGAGAAGGTGGGGATGGCCACACCCGCCGTTGTGATCGGGGTGAGATCAGAGATGAGCGGCGTCTCCGTGCCGATGAGCACCTCGGTGCGCGGCCACGACAGAATCGCCCGGGCCGTGCGCAGTCGCGGTTCGGCAAAGAGCGGCGGATGCGGATCGAGAGCCCGCGAGAAGAAGTCGAGCGCGATGTCTGCCGTCAGCACGCCGCCGAAGACACTGTCCACACTCACACTTGCACCGACCAGTGACTGACTCATGGACAGCCCGACCGTGCGCCGCCCGATGGATCCGTTTTGCGGGTCCGCCGGACGCGGGACTGCGGCAAACGTCGGAATTTCCGAGTTCGATCCGATTCCCGTTGTGCGCCAGCTGTTCACGATCAGCCGCGCTGAGAGTTCGAGCTGCACGCGCGAGCGCAGACGCACCTGCGTAGACGCTTCGGTCGCCACCTGCTGTCGCAATAACGCCAGCGCCGCTTCGGTGCGCTCCAGTCGCGCCGACAACGAATCGAGCACAACGCGCGTGTTGGTGGAATCCCGTGCGGTTGAGTCGCGCGGTGGTCCCTGCGCAACCAGGCTGCGGGCGCTGACCGTGAGCAGCATCGCGGCCCACAAAAGGATGCTTGGACGGGGAGTGAACACCACTGCAATCAGTGCTGCGTTTCGGTCGAGCGCAACTCGCGGCTACGCCGATTTGCGGCATGGAATGGAAGTCAGCGCGCGCGAGGATGCAGCGCGACGAGCGTCGGCCACGGCTGATCGGACACCACGATCGAGCTCCCCTGTCCTGAAGACCAGGCGAGGAGGTCGGCGCCTGGCGTTTCCGCCGCGACGGCGCGACTCTCGGCAAACGCACCGCGAATGCGCAGCGAACGAAACAGCCACGCGTCGGATACGACATATTGGAGCACGAGCGAGTCACGCCACTTGTATGCGAGTACCGCCGCAACCTCGCCATCGAGTTCCGTCGTCCAGGCCGCGACCAGCTGCAGATCGGCGCCGCGGAGCGGCGTGACGGAGAACGGGACGGCGCCGCGCACCGTCTCGAGGTCGCGCGCGCGTCCGGGGAGGTCGCGCGCGCTGGCAGCCCGGAAGTCGGCGGCTACGAGTTCAAGCAACGGGACTGTCGCGCCTACCACGAGCGGCGCCGGCCGAAGGGCAGGAACAGCCAGTGTGCTATCGCCGACGCCGACGAACAGCGCGACCGCGAGCACGGCGGTGACGACGATCCCGCCGATGACCGGCCGGCGTCGGCTGGTCGTGCCGGCGAGCAGTGCCCGGGGTACCGCTTCGACAGTCGTCGCGGTGACGGGCTCTGCGGCAATCGGCGCCGCCGCAACGGCCGCGCGCCACCGGTCGTCGAGGGCGGCCGAGACGGCGGGTCGTGTTACACGCGACAGTCTGGTGGCCAGGCTCTGGTGGACCACGACCTCGCGACGACAGCGATGGCATCCGAGCAGGTGGGCGTCGATCTGCGCCGTCGTCTCCGGCGGAAGCTCGCCGTCTGCGTACGCGGCGAGCAAGGTCGCCAGCACATCGTGCCGCGCCTCCCGTGTCGCGTCATCCTCAGGCCGTAAACGGCCGGCGGCCGAACCTTCTGACCATTTACTCATGATGTCCTCGGCGTTCGGCCATGACCACTACTGCGTAGTTCGCTGCGCGGGTCTCCACGTCGGCCACCGTCGGCCGATCCCAGTGCCCACTGCTGGCGACGTTCCATGATGACGCCGGCGAGCAGCCGGCGACCGCGCGAAATCCGGCTCATCACCGTACCGATCGGCGTGCCGACGATTTCGGCGATCTCGTGATATTTGAAGCCTTCGATGTCATGAAGCTCGACGGCTGAGGCGAAGTCCTCGGGAATCGCGTCGAGCGCCATCCGCAACATCTCTTCATCGATGCGTGCGACCACGTCCGCAAACACCACATCCGTATCGGTGGAGACGAACTGTTCGTGCACATCTTCCAGGCGCGACATCGGCACCAGTCGCGCGCGTCGGCTGGTGCGATCGAAGGTGTCGCTGAGCACCGTTCGCAGGATGCTGAATAGCCACGGGCGCACCCGCGTGGGATCGCGAAGCTCGTCGAACGCGCTCCAGGCCCGCACGCACATATCCTGCACGGCGTCTTCGGCATCGCTGAAGGACACCGTGCGTCGCGCCGCGAAGCCGAGGAGGCGATCGAGGTGCGGACGCACGAGTTCCTCAAAGCGCTCTTGCCGAAGTGCGACGGCACCGGCCGAAACTGAAGTCATATGAAAGGAGACGGGGGCACGAGGCAAACTATTCCCCAGGCGGCTGGCGTGCCGGGGAGTATCGGGCGCATGCGGCGCGCGGCGGAGTTCTTGAAGCGGCGCACCCGGACCCGATTTCAGACGACACCGGCAGTATCGTGGCGCTCCCGCCGCCCCGGTCCGTCGGGGTCGTAGGCGCAACGGATGGGACAGGGCTGACTCTGTCGGCCACGCCCGCGAAGAGATCGTGCTGTGCATCGTGAGGTATTTCCGGCGAGCAGGACGTGCGAGGCGTCGCTCTGCACCAGAACCGACACGTGCGCCGGTGTCTGACCGGGTGTGGCGACGACCGCCACGCGGCCGTCAGTGGTGAGCGGGTAACTATGGGAGAAGGCGCCGATCGGTCGCGAGAGGTACGCGACGGTCTGCGGGGCAAAGCCGGCTGGCCACCGATTGGGCAGGTATCCTCGCAACCTGCCCGGCCACCCATCCGCCGCCCGGATTTCCCGGTCATTGACCAAGACGCGCTCCGGCGGAAGTGCGCGAGACCGCCCGCGTGATCCGTATGTGGGTGCGTGAGCACCACTGTGCGCACGTCGCGCGGTGGCACGCCGACGGCAGTGAGCCTGGGCCCGATCTCCTCGTCGACATCGATACGCACCTCGTTGGCGCGCCGGTAGCACGGGTGCCTCCGCGGGAAGGAACCGGGCCTTGCCGCTCGCGAAGTCTCGCCAGTGTCCGCGACGATCAGTCCGTCGGGATGGTCGATCAGCCACGCCAGAATCGGGAGCCGGGGGGTCCGCTCGGCATCGGTCAGCACCTGCCACGGGCGGGCGAGGCGGTTCCCACGCCCAACGCGTTGGTTGGAATTGATGCAGACATGGCCGGTCAGAATCGGAAAGATGCGGATGATTCCCATCACTCGTTGAATGAGCACAGCGATGTGACGACTCGGGGTCGAGAAACATTCGCCGATCAGGTCGCTGCAATAGGTACTGCGTCAGGATGTGTACGCCCGCGTTATGCCTCCGCGACATTCACGCGAGCGCCGTGTGCCTGGTACCACGTCGGATACACGTCGGCATCGATGTCTGACTCCAGGATGCGAAGTGGCTTCGGGTCAACGTCCGGACATCCGGCTTATCGATATAAGCACAGACCTCACTTGCCTGGGCTCGTCAAACCTGCGCGCCCCTCGCCCGAAGGATTAGCTCGGCACGGGGCGCCCTCGGGTCCGGTGCGGGCAGGGAAATCGCACCCCCGTCGTCGCCACACATCACCGCGTTGGCGATGGTGGTCTGGCACGGCCGGCCGGAGTGTCACGTTCAACCATGGCGTTCACATTGCAGATCGCGTGCTCTGGCAGCTCGTATGGAAGGCACGAAACTTGCAAGGCAATCGTACGTGGCTGGATTCATAGCCCTGGGACGCGACCGCTGCTCGCAGCGAACGCGCATCCGTGCTCTCGCGCCGGTGAGTGCTATCGCATAACGCCGGGTACGTCGACCGTCGCTGCAGCGTCCATCACCGCCGTTTCCGGAGATCCATCATGAAGAGCCGTTCGGACGACGTGTACCAGAATATCTCTTCTAGCTCTCGACATTCGCTTACGGCAGTGACCGGTTTTCTACTTACGGCGCTCGGAGCGTGCGCCAACCCAGCGCCGACCCCGAGTGCACCGGAGCTTCTCACCTCCGCTCTCGAGCGCAAGGTGAACAACGCCTCCTCGATTGTCTGTGACACCGACAACGGCGGTCTACAGCTTCCCACAGGCTTTTGCGCAGTAGTGGTGGCGAAGGATGTGGGGCGAGCGCGTCATATGGTCGTGAATACCAACGGCGATCTGTATGTCGCACTGGACAATGCACCCGATGGCAGTCTCACGGGGGGCATTCTCGGGCTTCGCGATACGAACGGCGATGGTCGGGCCGACGTCCAGGTGAGATTTGGACCCACCGGAGGCAACGGTATCGCGCTGCGCGGCAATCAGTTGTATTTCGCCCCTGACGATCGCGTACTTCGGTACGACCTTGCGAATGGCGCGTTGCTTCCGGCCGAGCCACCGGTGACGATCGTCTCTGCATTGCCATCGTCCGGAGATCATCATCGGAAAACGGTGGTCCTCGATGAATTGGGCGGCATGTTCGTGAACATCGGATCGGAAGGAAACGCGTGCCAGATGCAGAATCGGGTTCCGTTTTCTCCTGGCCTCGACCCGTGTCCGGAACTGGCGATCCGAGCCGGCGTCTGGCATTTCGATGCCAATGTGACCGGACAGTTGCAAGGAAGCGGTAGCCGCTTTGCGACGGAGCTTCGCAACATGAATGCACTGGCAATGAACCCCGCCGACGGTGCCCTCTACGGCGCGCAGAACGGCCGAGATCAACTGCTTGAAAGCTGGCCAACCTTTTTTACCGAACGCGATGATGCCAGACTGCCGGCTGAAGAAGTGTTTCGCATCGACCGCGGACAGGCGTACGGATGGCCGTACTGCTTTTATGACGGCCAGCGTCACAAGAAGGTGTTGGCACCGGAGTATGGCGGCGACGGAAAGTTGGTGGGGCGTTGCAGCGCGAGCGCTCTCCCGACCAACCACTATCCGGCACACTGGGCCCCGTTGTCGATGCTCTTCTATACGGGAACACAATTTCCCAAACAGTACGACGGTGGGCTTTTCATCGCGTTTCATGGATCACGCTTCGACACATCGCTGCAGCCGGCGGGTCCGGGTTACGTCGTAACGTTTGTACCTTGGCGAAACGGGAAACCCGTCGGGCGCTACACCACCTTTGCGGATGGTTTTGCGGGGGGCACGCCGACACCGACCGGCGCGGCACATCGCGCGGTTGGGCTGGCACAGGCACCCGACGGTTCGATGTACATCTCCGACGACAAAGGCGGTTGGATCTGGAGAGTCGTCTACACCGGAAAGGGGAAGCAATAAACCAAAGGATCGCTCGCACCGTCGCAGGAGCGCTGCTTCCGCGACTGTTCACGCTGCGGTGCGAGTAGATCCCGGTGTCGCCGTACCTGCATCTGCACGTGGGAGTCGGCCAACGGAGCGCTCCGGGTCGTAATGACCCCTCGGCGGTGTCCTACCGCTGTTCCGCAACCCGCCGTGCCGCTGCCTCCAGCAGGGCGATCACGGTCGTCCGGCCCTCCCGATGGGCTTCATCGAGCGGCGTCGCGCCCCAGCGGTCTCGACACGAAAGCGGGTGGCCGTGCGAGAGCAGGTATTGGCACACCTCCTCATGGCCTGACGCGGCGCCGAGGTGCAAGGCAGTACGCCCGTCGTAATCGGCGGCTTGCAGGGGGACACCCAGCGCTACCAGCCGACGCATCGCGTCCATGTCCGCAATAGAGGCGGCCCACAGCAGCTCCACGACCGCTTCGGGATCGCCGTGACCGGCGCTTGCATCCGAGAACGCGAGGTCTCCGGACACGTGCACCGCAGCCCCGCTCGTCGCGCCCAGCCGGTTGAGCAGATCGATCACGTCGTCATGGCCGCTGGACATGGCGTCGTCAAGTGGCGTTCCGCCCCACCGATCATGCGCGTTAGGGCTGACCCCCGCATCGAGTAGCAGCTTCACGACGTTTATATGCCCCTCGGCGGCGGCGAGGTGCAGCGGCGTACGGTGGTCGTAGTCGCCGAGCTCGAGGTCGGCGCCCTCGTCGAGCATGCGGCGCACGGTGCGGACGTCGCCGGTACTGGCCGCCCAAAGCGACTGGCTGATCAGCCGGACACGGCGGCGCAGCACGGGAATGCGCGGATCATGGCGGTCGAGATCATGCGTGATGCTGTCGTACAGGTGCAGAGTGTAGAGGCGCAGCAATCGGCGAGCAAAGTCCACGCCACGCACGCTGTTTCCCACGCGGTCCAGTCGTGGTGACCAGATGCAGATGCCCATCAGCCCAGGCACCACGAGTACAACCGCGCCCCCCACCCCGCTCTTGGCCGGTACGCCGATGGTGAACGCAAATTCTCCGCTGTAGTCGTACATGCCGCAGGAGTGCATGAGCGAGAGCACGTTACGTACCGTGCGTGGCGACTGTACGCGCTCGAGCGTAGTCGGGCACACGCCACCGTTGGCCAGCGTAGCGGCGGCGGAGGCCATCTCGAGGCAATTCATCTCGAGCGAGCAGGTGCGAAAGTACAGGTCGAGTGCCGCCCGTACCTGATGATCCTCGGTGTCGTGCCCGTCGGGAAAGAGCCCTTCGTTCTTCATCATGTACGCGAGGGCGCGGTTTCGGTCACCGGTGCGCGTCTCCTCCTGGGTCATGAAGGCATTGAAGCGCGGTCTGCTGCCGCCGGTCATGCGGCCCCAGGATTCGCGAATGTGCTCGAAGCGGCGGTGCAGCGGCAGTTCGCGCTTGATCAGCGAGCAGCACATGATCGCGCCGGCGTTGATCATCGGATTGTGCGGACGGGTGTCGTCGGAGAGCACATACGCGTTGAAGCGTTGTCCGCTGGGCTCGCGCCCGATATGGCGATGTACGGCATCCTCACCCGCGTCTTCGAGCGCCAACGCGTAGTTGAACGGCTTGCAGGTGGACTGGATGGAGAAGTCGGTCATGCTGTCGCCAAGTTCAAGCTGTTGGCCATCGACGGTGACGATGGAGACGCCGAACTGCTCCGGATTGACTTCCGCGAGCGGCGGGATGTAGCGCGCCTGGTCGCCATCCCGGTTCTCTTCGACAGCGGCCACGAGTTCAGCCATGTGCAATTGGAAGGCTCCGAAGTCCGCGATGGCCAAGCTGCCTTGCAACGCACGCTCGACGAGCAGGCTCGCGGAGGAAATGATGCGCGTGAATCCGCCGAGATCCACGGGCGCCTCGCCGCATGCCTCGATGGCGCTGAACACGGCACTCAGGCGGGTATCCGACATGCGTAGCCCGGCCGCCTGCAACTCGCGCTGGAGGGCACGAGGGAGAACGAGGCCGTCGCCGTCGTCGTCGAGAGCGGAAAACAGACGAGTCTCACGCTGCATAGCTTCGGTAACGGGACGGTGAGGAAGCGTTGGGGCGCTACTCCCTTGCGCAACGCTCCGGAGCGAACGCGGTTTCCTGTCGGCGAGCATGAGAAATCTCATCGTCGTGAATTTCGGTTTTCGCAGCACTGTACCGCGAGACCTGTCGATGTGGCGAAGTTACGTCGCCGCACACGCCCTGTCACCCTCCACGTCTGCCGAGCGGGGGCGACAGTGTGCAGCGCATTCGATACCATTGTTTCAACAGCCGTTGCGCGCGGCTATCAGCGTGGACCGGGCACGGTGACGTGACCGTGGTGTTACCGTGGTGTTACCGTAACTCAGCACACCGCTGGTTTCTCCGCTACCGGCCACATCGTGTCAGGCTCACTCCACGTCAAACGCCTGCCACCTGTCGGCGCGTCGCAGCGACACGGCGCCGGTCGCGGAAGCGATGCGATGCAGGAACAACCACTCGTGATGCACGAGGTGACGCACCGTTTCGTGTCGCACGATGAGATCGTCGATCGCGTCTGCCGGCGCTTCCACGAACACCGATAGACGCAGCGGCTCGTGCATCCATCGGCTGCCGTCGTGCACGGACTGTTTCGGCAGACCGATACGGAGGTCGCCGCCAGCGCCCTCCATGACGCCGACACGTCCGCCTACCACGTTGTGCAGCACCTTGTTGCCGCTCCCGTAGCGAAGTGGGTCTACCGTGGACGCGTAATACTGCAAGTTGATCCAGTGCGTCACGACCATCGGTGCGGTGAGGATCAGCTCGAGCACGCCGAATCCGATGTCCTGCTCCCACCGGTACTCATGCAGGAATGAGCGGCCGCCGAGGTCGAGGTGGCGAGTGCGCTCGCGCGGTGCGATCACGAACGCGGCGTTCCCCGCGAGCCCCCACTCCGGGCGCACCTCCGACCAGTCACGCGCGCGCGCGTCGATCGCGCGCGTGATCGCGCTATCGGTTCCTTCCGGCAGCCCAAGTGTGCTCGCGCGCGCGCGTCGTGCCGCGCTGCCCGCCGAGGCAAATTGCGCACGGAGCACTTCGACGTGCGCGACGTGCGAGGGGGATACACGATCGACGTCGTACAACGTGACCTCGTCGGTGGTGGTGTCGTGCAGGCCGGCGATCACGTGCGTCTGACCGAGGTCGATCCCCTCGGCCCTGAGCCCGTCGCGCACGTCCGGATCACCCAGCAAGGCGGCGAGGGCGCGCGCGTTCACCTCACCCGTTTGCCCTCCGCAGGCGCCGCAGTGGAGGCCGGCCGCCATGGGGTTGTTCTCTGTCGACGCCCCGTGTCCGATGACGGCAACGAGGGGGGCAAAGCCGCTTGAGAGACTCATCGCGCGCAACACCCCAGCCGCCAACGCCACGCGCGACGGGAGATCGAGCGACGTGCCGTCGGTTCGGCGAGCCAGCTCGGGACGCAGTTGCGGTTGCGACGCGGCCGAGGCGCGAAGCGGATCCCGGGTGCGCGCACGCAGGCCGAATCCGTCGCGCACCAGCGCCCCGGCCCACGCCAACCCGGCCGACTCCACAAAGGAGAAGGTGGATGCCGCATTGCCACCAAGTGACTTCCACGCCATCGTGTCAGCGAGCGATCGCGTCCCGCATCCTCTACCACGAGCGCCGCAGCGAGGAATCCCGGGAGCTGAGCGCGCGACGGTCCGATGAGCGGCTGATAGGCGATGGGCAGGCCGAAAAAGCCCGCGAAGCCGAGTGTTTGCACTGCGGGTGCGACACGCTCCAACGCGCGACGGAAGGGCTCGGAACGCACGTCGATACAGAACACCGACTGCGTGGTGGGCGGAGATACGCGAGAGGACGTGGTCGCGGGGGCCGCTGACAGGCCTCGCGCCACGTGCTCCTGATACGCCAGCTCAACGGCGCGTTGCAGCAGCCAGTCGTCACGTCGCGCAGATTCCGCCACGTCGGTTGCGGCGTTCCATCCGGCCTGCATGGCACGCCAGGCTGCCGGCAGTGTGGTGGGATGACCGAGCCGCCGCAGCACGAGTTCCCACGCCAGCCGCACGGCGAGCAGGTGCACGAGTTGAGCATCGTCGCGTCCGCCGAGACGCGCCTCCCAACGCTGGTAGGCGCAGGTGGCCGCCCACCCGTTCACCGACAGCAGCAGCGCCGTCATGTACCGCTCCGCCGCGTGCGGGGCCACGGACAGCTCCTCGACCGCTTCGGCGATAAGTGTGTACGGGTCGGTGGGGAGCGCCGCTGCGGCTTCGCGGAACGACTGCATGCCCATAAGGAGGTATGGCCCGCCGTCATGCGAGGAGAGCTCTCGCCAGAGGGGATACAATCCCGCCGAACGATCCGGCGTCCAGCGAGCGTGTCCCTCGTCGAAGAAGGCCGCGCACGTCTGACTCACGTGGCGCGTGACATACTCCGCCCACGACATCGCGTGCCCGAGATCGCGCCCGGCATCGGCCGCGTCGGTCATCAGCATCCACGAGTCGGGCGCTTGGGTGTCCCGGGAAAACGTGGCCAGCAGGTCGGTGGCCGTCCGCGAAGCGCCGGAGATCGCGATCGCCCGGGCGAGATGTCGCTCGGTGAATCGCCCCGACTCCCACTGCTCACGGTACCAGGCGCGTGGCATCAGCATCGTCGCACCGGAGAGCGCGGTCACTTCAACGGCGGCACGTTCGATCGGCGCGTCAACGAAGCCCCAGAATGGATTGACGGCGATGAGTCGATCGAGCGGCCACGACGGCGCAATCCGATCGCAGGCCCGGGTGACCGCCTGCCTGAGAGCGGTGGCGTCGTAAACGGCCGTGGTCATGTGGGGATCTCGCGGGAAGCGGGGATTGGGGAGGGTATGATTTCCGTCGGCGCCGGCTGTGCGCGCGGCGGCCAAAGCTGAAAGGTCCAACGCGTGCACAGTTCGTCGAGGTAGAAGCCGGCGAAGCAGGCGGGATGAAAGGCGCGTGCGACGCGGCCCGCAGTATCGATCGCGATGGCGCTTTGGACGACGAACAGCGCCAGGAACGCGGTTGCCACGACAGCAAACCGCAGCGCATTCAGGAGAGGCGTACCGGAGACGGTTGGCGCGATGGCGCTGAACAGTGCATGTCCGGCGGCGTACGTCGCGATGAGGCCGACGGCTACGCCAAGCCCGCGCAGGGCGGCCCCGCGGTCACCGGTGGCACCTCGGACGAATAGCGGTGCCAGCGCGAGGGTGAGAATGAGCGCTGCGGCGATCGTCCCGACGTCGCCCTCGATGTTGAGCGCTGGCACGAACGCCGTCGCGAAACCGAGCGCAGATACGACCAGTGCGGCGCCCACCGAACCGCGTATCCACGGGCCGACCGACACCGGAGCCATCGGCACCATCCGGCGACGGAGCTGCTGCTCCACCGCGCGACCGGAGGCGAGAAACGCGTGCGCTTTGTACAGCGAGTGCGCGACCACGTGCAGCAGTGCGAGACCATACGCGCCAAGTCCGCATTCGAGGAGCATGAACCCCATCTGCGCGCAGGTCGACCAGGCCAGCGACACCTTGATGCTGATGCGCGTTGTCGTGACCAGTGCCGCCAGCACGGCCGTGACCGTACCGACGATCACGAGCAGGATCTGCGCACCCTCCAGGCGGCCGGTCAGACCTGAGAGGCGAATGAGCACGAAGCCGCCGATGTTGACGATGCCGGCGTGAAGAAACGCCGAGACCGGCGTGGGCGCCTCCATCACCTGGATCAGCCACCCGTGGAACGGCAGCTGTGCCGTTCGGAGAATGACGCCGATGGCGAGCAGGAGACCAGCTCCCTCGAGCGCGGATGGTATTTCGCGCAGCGTGCCGGCCCGCTCGAGCAGCTCGTCGATCCGCAGCGTCCTCATCGTCCACCAGATCAACGCCACGGCGGAGAAGATCGCGACGTCGGCCGCTCGGCTCACGAGAAATTTCTTGTGGGCCGCGACCAGCGCCGCCGTGCGCTCGCCGTAAAAGGTCAACAGTTGATGCAGCGTCACGCTCGTCGCGGTCCACGCGAGGGCGAGCACGAGCAGGTCGTTGCTCACCACCAGCAGCGACACGCCGGACATGGTTGCCATGAACCAGCGCACGTACGGTGGCCGTCCCGGCTCGCCATCGAGATAGCGCTGCGAAAATCGGAGGATCACACCGGCAATGCTCGTGACGAGCAAGAGCATCACGGCCGTCAGGGCATCCAGTTGAACACTGGGAGCCCATGCGCCAAGCGCCTCGCCGAGGGAGAGGCTGCCGACGGCGGAATGACCGGCGGCCACGGCAGCGGCCGCAACGAGGGCAAGGAGTGGTGCCGCTGTAGCGATTAGAAGGGAGACCGTCCAGCGACGGTCCGTGGCGTTGGTGAATAGACGTTCAGGAAGTAGCGCCCCCACCAGGTAGAGGAGTGGGACGAGCAGCAACAATGTTGGAGCAAAGAGCATCGGCACTCCGGTCTTGGGTATAGCGAAATTCGCGGCGCCTCCGATCTTTTCTGCGAGCAGCACGGGCTGCGCGCGCGCGTCGCTGCCGAGGTGGACGATAGGGCGATGTTGCGCCTGATCGCGCGCGACAGCGGTGCGGCGGCGCTGGTGCCGGCGGTGGTGGTGATGGACGAACTACGCTCCGGCGCGCTCGAGGAATACGCCTTCGTGCCTAGTCTCTACGAAGAGTTCTGCGCGATCAGCGTGCGTCGGCAGCATCAGCATCCCTTGGTGCGGCCGTTGCTCAAGCGGGCGTCGGGCATTCTGAAGGAGTAGCAAAACGAACGTGATCAATCCCGAGGCGATCGCAACGTGGACGGGAGGGCGGAATCGCGTACTGCTTCGGGCGCAGTGCGCACCGGCTCCTCGAGCATCGTGAGCAGACGGGTCGCGATCTGGTCCATCTGCTGTCGGCGCGTGCGGGCCCAGCGAGGGAGCCGCACCACGGTGGAAATGGCGAGACCGATACCGCTCACCGCGAGCAACGAGGTGGCGATGATCGCACCCAGATCGTCGACGCCACGCGAAAGGGCGGTAGCCATCAGCCCCGTCGTGGGGATCGCCGAGGCCAGACCTACGATAACGGCTGCGCGGGTGTCCGCCTTGGCGGTACGCATGCGCAGTCGCTGCCCGGAGGCGGTCGGCTCGAGAAACACCTGCAGATTGCCGTTGGTCCACTGACGCAGGTTGCCGGTCTCGCTGAGTGTGCCCTTCGCGGCAAAGGTTTCCCGAAGGTCCGCCACCACTCGCTCCCACTCCTTCCGGGACATCTCGCGAGGCAACTCCACGGTGCGTGACACACCAATGGGCAGTCCAAGCCACCGCTGCCGCGTGGCACCGCCCTCCGGGGGCAGGCGGAGGGCCGCCTGGGCGACGAGCTCGTCAGGAATGCCGACCTCGCGACCGATCTCCTGCACCTCAGCCAGCGTCATACCGTTCCCTGACGCAACCGGGTGACGCGGCGACGCCAGCTCGTCGGTGGCGCGGCGACGCCAGCTCGTCGGTGGCGCGCGCAAAGATCGCGGCGACTTCCTCGTCGTTGCATCGTCTTGGGTTCATCCCGTGTAAAGATGAACCGAGGACCGCGACTCGCGAAAGAGTTGAATTCCCGTTAGCGATCTGCCGCGATCACCGCATTCAGCAGAACATTTGCGCCATTCACCACGTCTTCCGGCCTCGTGAATTCCCGTGGTGAATGACTGATCCCCCCAACGCTTGGCACGAAGATCATCCCCATTGGTGCGATTCGCGCGATCTCCTGAGCATCATGCCCGGCACCGCTGGGCATGCGCTGCATGCTGAGGCCAAGGGCGGTGGCACCCTGCTCGACGCACTGCATCATCGCAGGGGTCGCGGGGGCGGGCTCGCTGTCCACCAGACGCCTGAACGTAAATCGAGTGTTCGAGGCCAAACCAATGTCCCGTCCAAGCTGTTCGAATCGATCGCCGAAGCGGGCAATCTTGAGCGCCTCGAGATCGCGCAGATCTACCGTGAGTATCACCTCGCCGGGAATGACGTTGGTCGTGTTCGGGGAGGCGTTCAGGCGCCCCACCGTGGCGACCTGTCGTCCCGGCTCGCTACGAATCGCGTCGTTGACGGCCACGGTGAAGCGCGCGGCAGCGAGCATGGCGTCCTGTCGCTGGTCCATGGGCGTCGCCCCGGCGTGATTGGCCACGCCGGTGATGGTGACCTCCATCCACCGAAGTCCTACGATTCCTTCCACGACACCAATCGCGAGTCCGGCCCGCTCGAGCAGGCCGCCCTGTTCGATGTGCAGTTCGAGATAACAGGCAATCTCGCCACGTTGCTTCGCGGCCTCCTCGAGGCGCGCGACGTCGCCGCCGATCAACGCGATCCCTTCCCGAATGGTCCTGCCGGAACGGGCCACGTTGTCGAGTTCTGCATCCGTGAGCGCGCCGATGGCGATCTTGCTGCCGATGGTGCCGCCCTCTTCGTTCTGCCACACTACCACGTCGAGCGGATGACGGAGACGCACCTGCTGTTCGCGAAGCGTGCGCGCGACTTCAAGGGCACCGAAGGAGCCGAGTGGACCATCGAAGTTGCCACCGTTCGTGACGGAGTCCACGTGGGAGCCGATGAGAATGGGCGGGAGCGACGGATCCCGCCCGGGAAGTCGTCCGAAAATGTTGCCCCCGGTATCGATGCGCGTGGTCAGCCCCGCCTGACGAAACAAATCGAGCGTGTACGCGCGACCCGCCAGATCGGCCTCCGAGTAGGCGACACGATTGATCCCTCCCGTGGTGCGTCCAATGGCGTCGAACGCCGTGAGCCAACTTTGCAGTCGCGACCCGTTGACGGTAGGCGGGGGGGCAACGCCCGACATCGGGCGAGCGCCTTGACGGCCGACGAGCGGGATCGCCGCGAGTGCAGCGGAGTGCCTGAGAAAATCACGGCGTTCCATAATCACGCTCGGAGAAGAAGGGACGTGCCGCCGTCGGTCTTTCCGCGGCGATCCGCGGTAAGCTGTTTGCCGTTCATTCGGACCCAGATTCACCCATACGAAAGGCCGAAGAGCCAGAAACGATGAGAAAGCTGGCGCCGATGGCGTTCACTGGCGAGCATTCAAACGCCAATGAAGCCTTCCGATCGCGCCGCCGCGCTAATCCCAACCCTCGTGCCACTCCCCGCGCCCGCCAAGGGTCAGGGAAAAAAACGCGCCGCCGCGCCGCGACGGGTGGCCGCGGCAGACGGCGCTGCTTCACCGATGCGCTTGGCACAGTTCGACCTGTTCCCGGTCAAGCCGATCATCGACGTGCTCGATCCCCGCGTCATCGTCGGCCCGCGCACCGGCGTCGAGCATCTCGTGCGCGTGCGGCTTCGCCCGAACGACGCGCCGCATTTGATCTTCCACGACCGCCACGGGTGGTATTGCGAGAGCCACGGCCCCACCTGCCATACGGTGCAGCTGGCGCGCGATGAGATCCGCTGACGCACCGATCTGGCGACCCGACGCCGACACCATCGCGTCGGCCCGGCTGACGGCGTTTCGTGAGGAGCTGCACGCGCGGGGCGAAGTGCCCGAATCGGTTACGGACAGCCACGCGCTGCAACGATGGTCGGTCGCGCATCCGGAGACGTTCTGGGCGGCGATCTGGCGCGCCGCCGATGTTCTCGCCGACGGGCCGGGGCCCGCCGATCGCCCCTGGGACGCGATTCTCATTGGCGGCGATCGCATGGCGCCCCCCGATCCCGTGGCGGGGCCAGCGTGGTTTACCGGGACGCGCCTCAACTTCGCCGAACAGCTGTTGCGCCGCCGGGATCATGGTGTGGCGATGGTCGCGTGGAATGAGCGCGGTGCGCAGCGGCGCATCAGCTTCGCCGAGTTGGCGTTTCAGGTGGCACAGGCGGCAGCGGCGCTCAGAGCGGCCGGTGTCACCCAAGGGGATCGCGTGGCGGGGTTTCTTCCCAACCTCCCCGAAGCGGTGATTGCGATGCTCGCAACCACGTCGATCGGTGCGGTGTGGTCCTCCTGCTCGCCGGACTTCGGCACGAAGGGCGTGCTCGATCGATTCGGACAGATCGCGCCGAAGGTGCTCGTCGCGGTGGACGGGTACCAATACGCCGGGAAAGCGATCGACTGTCTCGCGCGCGTGCGGGAGATCAGTGCAGCGCTGCCGTCGCTAACCGCCGTGTGGATCGTGCCCAACATGCCCGACACGCCGCCGCGCGACGCCACGTTCGGCGCCACGTTTTCGGAGATACCGCTGGCGAGGTCGTACGACCACGTGATGGCGCCCTTTGCCGCCGTCACCGAGCCCGCGTTCACGCGCCTGCCGTTCGACCACCCGCTGTACGTGATGTACTCGTCGGGCACCACGGGGTTACCGAAATGCATGGTGCACGGGGCAGGGGGCACGCTGTTGCAGCACTGGAAGGAGCTGGCGCTGCACACCAACCTGCACACCAACGACGTGCTCTTCTATTTCACCACCTGCGGCTGGATGATGTGGAACTGGATGGTCTCGGCGCTCGCGGTTGGCGCCACGATTGTGCTCTACGACGGCGCTCCGCTCGCCCCGGACGCGGCCATCCTGTGGCGCATGGCGCACCAGGAGCGCGTAAACGTATTCGGCACGAGCGCGAGATACCTTGCGGTGCTCGAACAGGAGGGTGTGCATCCACGTGAGCTGGTCGACCTTACCTCGCTGCGCACGGTACTCTCAACCGGCAGCCCGCTTGCCGCTCACAGCTACGACTTCGTCTATCGCGCCATTTCGCCGTCGGTACATCTCGCCAGTATCAGCGGCGGCACCGACATCATCAGCTGCTTCGCCCTCGGCGATCCCACCGCACCGGTGTGGCGCGGCGAGCTGCAGATGCGCGGACTCGGCATGGCCGTCGCGGTGTTCGACGAGCATGCGGCGCCAGCCTCCGGCGCGGCGGGTGAACTCGTCTGTGTGAGCCCGTTTCCCAGCATGCCGGTGGCGTTCTGGAATGACCCCGACGGCGCGCTGTATCGCGCCGCGTACTTCGACCACATCCCGGGCGTTTGGCGACACGGCGACTGGGTCGAGCTCACCGAGCATGACGGACTCATCGTTCACGGACGGAGCGACGCCACCCTCAATCCGGGCGGGGTGAGGATCGGCACGGCAGAGGTCTATCGGCAGGTGGAACAGGTGCCTGAGGTGCTCGAGTCGCTGGTGGTCGAGCATACCGTGCAGGGGGGGCCGGCCATCGGGGAGTCACGAATCGTGCTGTTCGTGCGGCTTCGCGCCGGCGCCGCCTGTACCGAGGAGCTTCAGCAGAAGATCCGGCGGCGCATCCGCGAGCAGGCAAGCCCTCATCACGTGCCCCGGGTAATCATTCCGGTTGCCGACCTGCCGCGCACCGTCAGCGGCAAGATCTCTGAGCTGGCGGTGCGCGAGGTAATACACGGACGAGCGGCGACGAATCGTGAAGCCCTCGCGAACCCCGCATCGCTGGCGCTCTTCGAGGATCTGCCGGAGCTGCAGCCGCCCCGGAGCGGTTAGCTTTCGTGCATCTTCACTTCACGGATCTGTCCCATGGCCACGTTGAGCGTTCCCGAAGCGGGCGTCGAACACGACGCCTTTCCGATCAATGGTACCGACTACGTCGAGTTGTACGTCGGGAACGCCAGGCAGGCGAGCCACTTCTATCGCGCCGCCTTCGGCTTTCAACTCGTCGCTTATCGGGGACCGGAAACCGGCGTGCGCGATCGCGCAAGCTACTTGCTGCAGCAGGGCAAGATCCGGCTCGTACTCACGACCGCCATGAGCCCGGAGTCGCCAATCGCCGCGCATGTGCACGCGCACGGCGACGGCATCCGGGATTACGCCTTGTGGGTGGATGACTGCGAGCGGGCGTACGCGACCGCGATCGAGCGGGGCGCGATTCCCGTTCAGGCGCCGCAACGATTCACCGACGGCGATGGCGACGTGGTCATTGCCGCCATCGGTACGTACGGTGACACCGTTCACTCGCTGGTTGAGCGCCGCCACTATCGCGGAGTCTTTCTCCCGGGTTTTCGCGCCGTCTCGTCGCACTATCAACCGACGGCGGTGGGTCTGGCCTACGTGGACCACTGCGTGGGGAACGTGGAGCTCGGTCAGATGAATCGCTGGGTCGAGTATTACGGCACCGTCATGGGCTTTCGCAATCTCGTCACCTTTGACGACGACGACATCAGCACGGAGTACTCGTCACTCATGTCGAAGGTGATGGCGAACGGCGACGACAAGATCAAGTTTCCGATCAACGAGCCGGCGTCGGGGAAGAAGAAGTCGCAGATCGAGGAGTATCTCGATTTCTACGGCGGGCCCGGTGCGCAGCACCTCGCGCTCGCTACCGACGATATTCTCGCCACCGTGACGGCGATGCGTGATCGCGGTATCGAATTCCTCACCGTGCCCACCTCGTACTACGCCGAACTGCAGGAGCGCGTGGGCATCATCGACGAGCCCATCGAGGCACTGGCCAGGCTCGGCATTCTGGTGGACCGCGACCCCGACGGCTACCTGCTGCAGATCTTCACCAGGCCCGTCGAAGATCGACCCACGCTTTTCTTCGAGATCATCCAGCGCAAAGGGGCGAAGAGCTTCGGCAAAGGCAACTTCAAGGCGCTCTTCGAGGCGATCGAGCGCGAGCAGGAACTTCGAGGGAATCTCTGATGCCGATCTACTCACAACTCGGCGATGTGCCGCGCAAGCGACACACGGTGTTCCGTCGCCCCGACGGCGGGTTGTATGCCGAAGAGCTGATGGGGCACGAGGGTTTTGTCGGCACCTCGTCGCTGCTTTATCACACGCATCCGCCAACGACCGTCAAGTCTGCACGCAAGGTGCGTGATCTCGTCTGGGAAGCCGACGAGGAGACGTCGTTGCGCCACCGACACTTCTGCACTTCGCGCGTCAGCTCCGGCGGGTCCGTGACGCTCGATCGCGTGCCGTTGCTCTTCAACAGCGACATCGGCATGCTCTATGTGGAGCCCGACGAAGTCGATCCGCACTTCTACCGGAATTCACAGGCCGATGAGGTCGTGTACGTGGTGGAAGGGTCGGGAGTGCTCGAGTCGGTATTCGGCGAGCTCGCCTACCGCGCCGGCGACTACGTGGTAATTCATCGCAACATTACGCACCGCTGGCGGCTCGAGGCGTCCGAGCGCGCGACCAAGCTGCTCGTGATGGAGAGCCGCGGACATGTACGCTTTCCCAGGCGCTATCGCAACGAGTTCGGTCAGTTGCTGGAGGGGGCCCCATACTCGGAGCGGGATATCCGTCGTCCGGTGCTCCCCCCGCCACGCAATGAGATGGGGGACTTCCCGATTCTCGTGAAGCAATACGATGCACTGCACGAACTCGTGCTCGACCATCATCCGCTCGACGTGGTGGGATGGGACGGGTACTTCTATCCGTGGATATTCAGCATTCACGACTTCGAACCGATTGTCGGACGCATTCATCAGCCGCCGCCGGTGCACCAGACGTTTCAGGGCGATGGCTTCGTCATCTGCTCGTTTTGCCCGCGCCCGTACGACTTCGATCCCGATGCGCTCCCCGCGCCGTACAACCACAGCAACGTGGACTCCGATGAGGTGCTCTTTTACGCCTCCAGCGAGTTCATGAGCCGCAAGGGGATCGAATATGGCTCCATCACGCATCATCCCGACGGACTGCCGCACGGTCCCCATCCGGGGCGTGCGGAGGCGAGCATCGGGGCAAAGTACACCAACGAACTGGCGGTCATGATGGACAGCTTCAAGCCGCTCAGGGTGGCCAGGGCCGCAATGCCTATTGAAGATTTGTCGTACCACAAGAGCTGGATCGACGCGCAGCATGCGCAGTTCAATCCTCCCACGTCCTGATCGGTCCGCATGCCTCGCTTTTCCGCGCGCTTCGCCACTTTCCCAGCGTATCCGCTCGCTCATATTCCCGCGCGCAAGAAGGCGTTGGGCGAAGCCGGTGTCGATGTCATCGATCTCGGCGCAGGAGATGCCGATCTGCCGCCACCACCGGCGGCAGTGACCGCGTTGCAGCGCGCCGCGGAGGTGCCGGCGTTACAGCGTTACGGATTCGGCGGCGGATACGCGCCGTATCGTGAGGCGATCTCCGCCTGGATGCAGAAGCGGTTCGGGCAGTCCTTCGACCCCGGTTCGGAGATCGTGCCGTTACTGGGGAGCAAGGAAGGGCTTGCGCATGCAGCCTTCGCATTCGTCGGCCCCGGAGACGTGGGCATCATCCCCGATCCCGCTTATCAGGCGTACCTCGGCGGCACGCTCCTGAGCGACGCCACGCCGTATGTGTATGCGCTGCGGCCGCGCACAAACTTCCTGGTGGACCTCGACGAGATCCCCGCCGACGTGCTCGCCCGCACGCGTATGCTGTACCTCAATTACCCGAACAATCCCACGGCCGCGATCGCGCCGCGTGAGTATCTCGAGCGCGTGGTGACAGTGTGCCGGGAACGTGACATCCTGCTGGTGTACGACAACGCGTATTCGGAGATGGGATTTGACGGGTACACGCCGCCCAGCATCTTCGAGATCGATGGCGCGCGCGAGGTGGCCATCGAGTTTCATTCGCTGTCGAAAACGTACAACATGACCGGTTGGCGGTGCGCGTGGGCCGTTGCGCGTCCAGAAATCGCCGGAGCGTTGGCCAAAGTGAAGTCATTTGTGGATACCGGGCAGTACATGGGCATTCAGGCGGCCGCAGTCGCGGCGATCGAGAGCTGGGAGACGTTCGTCCCGACCAACCTCGCCACCTTTCAGTTGCGGCGGGATGCCGCGGTCGCCGCATTCCGCGCCAACGGGTTTACGGCCGATATTCCCAAGGCCACGATGTATCTGTGGATGCCGTTACCGGACGGGATTGCCAGCGCGCTCTTCACCGATCGCCTGCGCGAAGAGCACGGCGTTGTCGTGCTTCCCGGATCGGGTTTCGGGGCCGGTGGCGAAGGGTTTTTCCGCATTTCGTTCATTCAGTCGCCGGAGCGTATCGCCGAGGCGGCGCGTCGGGCAGGGGAATTACTGAAAACGATGATGGCAGAAGGGCACCATGAGAGCGCGGAGCGTCGAGCATATACACCGCGGTTGAGCACGGTCGTCGGCACATGAGCCTTCGAGGCGCGGCAACGACGTTGCTGATGAGCAGCGTCTTTGGCGGCTGCCACATCCCGGGGCCGGCGCCGCGCAGCTCGCGACCCGCGCCAACGCCGGTTGCGCGGGATACGCCGGTTGCACCGAAAGCGGTACCGGTCACCACGCCCGTAGCCCCGGCTTTACCGCCAACCCCTTCGCTCATACCGCCTCCCGTGGAGCGCGAATTTCGCGGGGTGTGGGTGGCCTCGGTCGCGAACATCGACTGGCCTTCGTCACGTTCGCTGACCACGGCGGAACAGCAGGCTGAGCTCCTGGCGCTACTCGATCGCGCCGTCGCGCTCAAGCTCAACGCCGTGATCTTTCAGGTGCGACCCGCCGCCGACGCGCTCTATGCCTCGTCCATCGAACCGTGGTCCGAATACCTCACGGGCGCGCAGGGGCGGGCGCCCAACCCGTACTGGGATCCGCTGGCGTATGTGATCAAGGAAGCGCACGCGCGTAATCTGGAGCTGCACGCCTGGTTCAACCCGTACCGGGCGCGGCACACCGACGCCAGATCGCCGCTATCGGCCTCACACATCGCCCGCTCCGATCCGTCGCTGGTGAAGCCGTACGCCGGCTACCTGTGGATGGATCCGGGGGAGCCCGCCGTGCGCGCGCGCACGGTACGCGTGGTGCTTGACGTGGTGAAGCGCTACGATGTCGATGGCGTGCACATCGATGACTACTTCTATCCGTATCCCGCCAACGACCGACGCGGGCGCACGATCGAGTTCCCGGACAACGCGAGCTGGCAGAAGTATCGTCGAGGCGGCGGTACGTTGATACGCGCCGACTGGCGACGACAGAATGTGAATAGTCTCGTGAAGGCGCTGCACGATGGCATTCACGACACTAAGCCATGGGTGCGCTTCGGTATCAGCCCGTTCGGGATCTGGCGTCCGGGATACCCGGCACAGATTCGCGGCCTCGATGCCTACACCGCGCTTTACGCCGACGCCCGGAAATGGTTGCGAGAGGGATGGCTCGATTACTTTACGCCGCAGCTGTACTGGGCCACCACGAAAATGCAGCAGTCCTACTCGGCGTTACTCGGCTGGTGGTCGGATGAGAATGTACACCGGCGGCATCTCTGGCCCGGCAACTTCACGTCACGCGCCGGTGCGCCCGGAGCGAGCGCGTTCCCGGTGGCCGATCTCATGGAGCAGATCCGCATCACGCGCGAACATACGGGAGCATCGGGAAACGTGCACTTCAGCATGAAGTCGTTTTTGGTGAATCAGGCCGGGATGAACGACACGCTGTTGGCCGGCCCCTACGCGTCGGTGGCGCTCGTTCCCGCTACGCCGTGGCTGCGCGCGGCCGCGCCGCCGGTACCGACCGCGCGTATTGTTACACGCGCACCTTCCGCAACCGGAGCCACCAGCGCACGTCCGGAGGTACGCGTGCAGTTCTCCACGTCCGGAGGTACGGCGCCGTGGCAGTGGGTTGTTCGTCTGCGTACCGAGACGGCGTGGCGCACCGTCCTCCTGGCCGGAACCCAGTCCACGTTCACGGTGCCCGCCGGCGCGAGGGCCAGCGCGCTTTCCGTATCATCGCTCAACCGCGTGGGCACCGAGAGCGCCGCCGTGACGGTGTCTCTCGCCGCGCGCACAGCTACCGATTCGCTTCCCCCCCGAGGTGGTCCTCATGCACCCTGAACGCCCGCCGTTCTTCTATCGTGTGACGGAAGATATTCGCATTACCGTGCGCCCTTCCTATCTGCGAGATCGCTCCAATCCGATGCTCGGGCAGTTCGTCTTCGCGTATCATATCCGCATCGAGAATGTCGGCAGCCAGTCAGCCCAGCTACGTACCCGTCGTTGGCTCATTCACGATGCGGCAGTCGGCGATACGGTCGTGGAGGGGGAAGGCGTCGTGGGAGAACAGCCACATCTGCTCCCCGGTCAGGTGCACGAGTATCGCTCCTTCTGCGTGCTCAAGGCGCCGCACGGATGGATGGAAGGTTCGTATCGTTTCGTTCGCGATGACGAGTCATTCTTCGAGGCCGTGATCCCCCGCTTTACGCTGCTCGCGGAAGCCCGTGAGGATACCGTCAGCTGACGATGAGGTGCTCGAGCGGAATACTCTCCGCGCATGCGGCGTAGAGCCCTGTGAAGTGCGCAGGTACCAGCAGATCCTGCACAAGGAGCGCGAGCGCGGCGGACAGTACGGCTTCAGCAACCGGATCGTAGTCGTCCAGCGCATCGGTGGTGTTCTCGCGGCCTGCCACTGGCACCGCCGTCGCCGAGCCCGGCCTGCGCAGGAGTTGCAGCAACGGGCCGCTCAGGGCATCGCGGGCATCGCCACGCCCGCTGCGTTCCACCGCTTCCGCCAGCGCGGCGTCGGCGCGCTCGAAGGCGCGCGTCGTGGACACGGTGGCAAATCGCGCAGCGATCGCCGCACGCTCGGTGGGAGCCAGGCCGGCGAGTCGCACCAGAAAACGGCGAACGGCCGCCGTCTGCGGTCCATATGGCGCGTCGTTCATCGCGCGTTCACGTCGTCGGCGCAGATATGGCGTGCCCGAGACGACGAAGTCCGTCGAACACTGTCGGCACAGTCGGCGACCACCCGGTTTGGCGGAGCGCGTTCACCAGTACGCGGCGACTGCCGCGAGGCACGCTCCCTACTGGTTCGTCGAACCGCTCCACCGGACCACCCAGCGCTGCCGTGAGCGCGGACGCGCGTACAGGAACGCCATCAGCGCAGTTGAACACTCGCGAGATGCCGGGTGCTGCCTGAGCGAGCAGATGCGTCGCGGCGGACACCACGTCGTCGCGCCAGGCAAAATTGCACCAGCGATCCTCGCCCCGATGTCCGCCGACAAAGCGTGGCGCAGGGTCGCGCCCGGGACCGTACAGGCCGGCCACTCGCAGGATCTGTACAGCGTGGACGTCGCTCCCCGGCGCGTCCCGCAGCAGCCGTTCGGCGAGATGCAGTGCCGCTATGCGCGGCGAGCTGTCTGCGATCGGCGTTTCCTCGGTCACGTCGCCACCGTCATCACGATCGTACACGCCGGTACTCGACGTATACAGCACCGAGGGAATACCGTGGCGCGCTGCGAGCGCCGAAGCACCGGCGGCCGCGCGGGGATACATCTCGTAGCTGTCACCGGTGCGGCGCGATGGAGCGACGGCCAGCACGAGATGATCGATGTGATCAGGGAGCGCCTGTAGCCAAGGTTCCCCTGCGCCGCTGTCGGCAGACCGATCGGCGAGGCTGCCGATGTCGCCCCGCAACGCACGGGGATCGTTGGATGTGGCACTCCGCGCCAGCGTATATACGTCGTTGCCGGCCTCACGCAGCGCCGACACGAGCGCGCCTCCAAGCCACCCCGGTCCGACCACCAGCACGCGAGAATTGCCCAGCGTTTCGACGTTCATTTCAGCAGGAACCACCACGCGGCACCACCGGCGGCGGCCAACAGCACCGCGCCTCCCATCAACATTCCGCCGCCTGACTTTTTCGGCTGCGGTTGTGCCGGCGTATTCATCGTTCGCGTACGCACGGACGGCAGGGCACCCACACCACGTTTGCCCGACGCCGGCGTCGTGAACGTCGTCTCGAGCGCTTTGCTCCCCTTGGGAGAGGGCATGACCACGGCGATCGGTTGCGCGTGCGGGGGGTCCGCTGGTACCGCCGCAGGGACCCAACCATGATATTGCGGCTCTTCCGTCGCCATTGACGCAGGGGTGTCCACCGGAGGTAATTCGGCATACCCTGATTCCCAGGGCGCGTCCAGGGGCAACGGCTCCATCGCGACGAGATCGAGGTCGAGATCAACGCCGCTGATCGTCGCGGGCGTGGCTGCCTCAGCTTCGACATCCGCAGCCTCCGCAGTGTCATCCACGGGGGTGTTTGATTCCTCGAGCAAACTTCCGAGCCCGTGCTCGATCGCAAAACCGAGCAAGAGGTGCGAGTCGAGATCGGACGGCGCATTCGGCACTTCGTCAAGCGTCGTCGGCGGCGGCGCAATCAAATCGAAGTCGTCGGTCAGCTCAACCTGCATGTACGTCTTCGGCTGCGCAGCCATTGCTTTGACGAGCAGATTCTCCGCCGCTGCCGGCGCGTTTCTCTCCTCGTCTTCAATCGTCGGCACTTCTACCACGGGCACGCCACGCGGTGTGGTACGTAACAACACGTCCGTCATGGTTACCGCATCGCGGAGCGGCTGATCGTCCCACTCGTCGTCCTGAGCGAGCGGCGTGATCAGCGTCTCGACAGTCGGTGGTGCCGCGACCAGAGTTTCGCTCGCGGCGCGCGTTGCGTGCGCGGCCATGGACGCTATCGCCGCTTCCGTCGTGCGCGACTCGCCGATGCGCGCCAACAGCCGGTCGGCGGGCGTCGTGGGCAGGCCGTGCGCCGCGAGCAAGGCGTGCAGCCGCAGCAGTAGCGGTTCGGCGTTGGCGGGCGAACGCGCGGCAAGGGCCAGACGCGCGGCATTTTCGAGCAGCACCGCAAGGCGCACATCTTCTTCGCCGGCGGCGTGCTCGAGGGCACGGATCGCGCGCTGCACCAGAGATTGGGCTTCGTCCAGCCGCCCAACAGAGCCGAGCATCACGGCCAGATCCATGCGCGACCGCGCTACCATGACGGCATCTTCACCCACGAGTGCCACCCGCAGCGCATACGCGCGCTGGGCGTGCTGAATGCCATCGGTGAGGCGGCCGGATTTGAAGCAGGCGTGCGCCAGGTTGCTGAGCACGAGCGCGAGGGGTTCGTGCGACGTACTGGTCTGGTGACGGCTCAGCGCATCCGCCGCACTGGCGAAGGCCTCCGTCGCCTCGCTCCAGTCCGCTTCGGCGGCGAACACCAGCCCTCGCTCATTGTCCTCCATCCAGAACGCGACCTCACCTTCCGTCGCGCCAGGAAGCATTCCGGAAGGCGCGTCGGATCCGCGCCGGTCGCGGGCGTTGGCGCCAGCCGGCGTTTGCTCACGTGTGAAAGGGGAACCGGTCGAACCGAAGGGCATCAGGGATTCTGGCATGCGTGAGGTGGACGCATCGCATTGGGGGATCGTCACCGTGTATCGCGTTGCAATATGCCACGGTTGCACGCGAGGCGCGCGCGCAGCCGCAACGAATCTGCACGCACCGGCGGCCAGACGGATGGTTGCTTCATTGACTGGATCGCCGCCGAGCGTAGCTTTTCCGGGATGACCCTCTCGTGGAAGTCCCTCCGGTCGTTCGCCACTTCGCGCCGTACGTGGCGCGCCTTGACACCAGCGTCCCGCCTCAGGCGTGTCGCGCGCCGGTGCCTGGTGATGCTCACGGCAGCAGGGCTCGCCGCCTGCAGCGGCGGCGATGACGGGGTGACCGTTCGCGGTGACCTCGAAGGACTCGACAGTATCGGCCTCCGCGGTGGGTTATTGCTCGAGCGTGCCGATCGAACGCCCGCGCTGCTCGACTCGATACGGGCCGCCAACGATCGAGCCCTTGCGGTCGCCATCAGCAGCGGAGACGGGGCGCTCGACATGTCGCGCCTGTTGCCGGCGGACTCGTCAGCCGCAGTCCTCGGTGAACCCCGCCCCCGAACCCCAGCCGCGCCTCACGCGCTCAACGAACGCATGACTGCACGGGCACAGGCTCGCGGCGATTCCCTTGCGCGTGCGGTGGCGCGACAGCTCGCCATTCTCCGTGATGATGGTGATCGGTCGCGCGCCGACACGATTCGCGGCATCGTGACGCTGATCGGGACCGAGCCGGCGCGTCAGGTCGTCCTCCGTTCCGGCGGAAACACGGTGGCGCTGAGTGGCATGGCCACCACCGGTATCCATCGGCTCAGCGGTAACGAGATTGTAGTGCGCGGGCTCAAGGTCACGCCGCGCGACATCGTCGTCTCCGATTACATCGTGCGTGCGGCCGACGGGGTGCCCGCCGTCGACGGAATTTTGGAAGACGGTGCCACCCTTCGTCTCACCGACGGCAGCGGCCGCAAGCAGCTCCCGTCGGTGCCCGCCGCCCTTCGCGGCATGGAAGGCACACGGGTGTGGCTCGCCTTTCGGGAAGGCCGTGCGCAGGCTGACGCCTACGGCATCATCCCCCGCCGATAATGGTCAGCGCACAACGCGCGCCGGTTTCTGTACCTCATGACTCGCGAATCGCGGCCATCGGCGTCGCACGGTAGACGTCGCGGCTGGTAAGCAGCCCGATCAGCATCGTGAGCATGAGCATACCACCCGCGATGATCAGCGCCGGCACCACGGCGGGATCGAAGGCGTCATCGAAGACATAGCGCGTGAGCGCCCAGGCGCCGCCGAACGCCAGCACCATCCCGGTCAACGCGCCCAGGATTCCCAACGCGCCGTACTCGGCCAGCAGAACCCGCGCGACCTGCGCCCGCGACGCGCCCAGGGTGCGCAACAGCACGCCCTCGCGCAATCGCGCGCGACGTGTGGCCGCGACGGCCGTGAACAACACCGGAATGCCCATTGCGAGAGCGAACAGCCCGAGAAAGCGAATCGCCAGTGTCACACGATTCACGATTGCGCCGATCGTCTCCCGTACCTGCGTGAGATCCACGCTCGAGATATTCGGAAAGCGACGCACCACGTCGCGCTGCATCGCCGCCACCGCCGCACCGGGGGGCACGTCGGCCACCAGGATGAACTGCTGCGGCGCGCGACGGATCGCTTCCGGGGCAAACACCACGTAGAAGTTCGCCTCGAAGCGCGCCCAGTTCACCGCGCGCATACTGGTCACCACGGAGCGTATCGGCACCCCTTGCACGTTCCATGTGATCGTGTCGCCCAGCCCGACACCAAGATCGCCGGCGAGATCCTGCTCCATTGAAATGGGGAACGGGGCGTCAGGATCGGTCTCACGCCGGGTGGCGCGTACCGCCGGAGGGTCAAACCATCGGCCGCTGGTCAGCTGCTCGGATGGCACCAATGAATCCCGGTACGTCGAGCGATACTCCCGACGCAGCGTCCACCCGGCGCGACGCACCGCCGTGTCGCTCATGAGTGCCGACACGTTGCGACCATTCACGGCGTCGATGCGCATCGTGACAATCGGTGTCTGCTGCACGATGTCGTGCTTGCGCGCACGCAGGATCGAGTCGAGTGGCACGGCCTGATCGTCTTGCACGTCAAAAAACAGGAGATTCCCCGCCGTCGCGCTTTCGGTGGCTTGTACGCGGGCCAGGAGATTCGACTGCACGAGGTACACGGTGGTCAGCAGAAATGCGCCGAAGCCCAGTGCGAGCGTCACGGCGCGCGTCTGATTGGCCGGACGGTGCAGGTTGGCCACCCCCTGACGCAGCTCAAATGGCCACGATGGACGCGTACTGCGCTTCGCCGCGCCGATGAGCAACGTCGCCGCGATCCACAGGACCAGCACCGCACCGGTAATCGCCGCGCTGATCGCCAGCCCTTCACGCCACGTATCCGTGCGTGAGACGATGATCCCCACGATGCTCACGACCAGCAGGGCGTCCACGGCTAAACGCGCCGGGTCGTTCCACTCGCGCGGGAGCGCGGCGGAGTCGGCGTTGCGGCGAATGGCCTGCAGCGGCGACACGCGACGGAGCGCAAGCAGCGGGCGCATCGCGAAGATCAGCGACACCCACAAACCGGTGCCCAGACCCAGCAGCAGCGGTCGCGGCTCGAGCGTCAGCTCCACGTCGATCGGAAGGAAGTCACCAACCACACCCGGCAGCAGGAACTGCACCGCCACCCCAATCGCAGTGCCGGCCACGGCGCCCACGAAGCCCATCGCCGCTGCCTGCACGACGTACAACGCAAGCACCTGACGGCTCGTCGCGCCCAGGCACCGCAGCACAGCCACGGTATCGATCTTGGCCGACACGAACGCGTGGACACCGCTCGCCACGCCGATCCCGCCCAGCATGAGCGCAATCAGCCCGATGATACTGAGAAAATCTGCAAGGCGAGCCACGGATTCCGTGAAATCCTGTTCGGTATCGGCGACGGTCCGCACGCGCACGCGCATCCGCGTCGCGCCGGAGATCAGCAGGTCGGCACTGTCGGTCGCCGCAACCGTGCTGCTGTCGGCGAGCGCCGCGATGGCCCCGCGATCTGCAGCAGCAGCGGTGGTGCTGTCGGCAAGCGCCGCTACGCTGGTGGGGGTCCGATCGTCGGGCTCCTCGCCGTCTGCGGCGCCGGCGCCGCGCGGCGTCTTGTCTGCCTCGTTCTTCTCCTGCAGCGCGGCCGCTCGCGGATCGATGCGACGCCGCAGATCACGAGCGACGCGACCGGCCGTTTGGGGCGCTTGCAGCGAAGGCGGCAACTTGAGCACGACATCGAACTCGGCACGACTCCCTGCCTTGACGAGGCCCATGGCGGAGAGCCAGCTGTCCGAGACATATACGCGCGGACCGATCACCGCCGTGATGCCCGCATCACCGGGAACGTTCCCCAGCGTTCCGGCGATCAGGAACTGTCGCTGACCGAGCTGCAGTGAATCACCCACGCGCGCGTCGAGCACCACGAGCAGCGACGCATCGACAAACACGATCGGCGCCGTATGTACCCGTGCCCAGCCATCGGCCGGAATCGTTTCGATGGCACCGTAAAACGGATAACCCGGCGAGACAGCGCGCACCTGTACCAGTCGCGTGCCTCCCGACGGCTCCGCGAGCGCCATGGAGGCGAACGTCGTCACGCGCGCATGCGGCACGCCGGCGGTACGCAACGAGTCGAGCAGCGTGTCCACCACCGCCGGCATCGCGGCCCGCGCCTGCAGCGCCAGGTCTCCGCCGAGCAACGTACGCGATTGCTCGCGGATCGAACGGGTCACGTTTCCCGCGAACGAGTCGATCGCCACGAGCGCAGCCAGGCCGAACGCAATCGAGGACATGTACAACGCCAGACGTCGGCGTGCGGTGCGACTTTCCCGCCACGCAAGGCGGAGCATCGCCCGGGTGGTCATACGACCGACGCCGGTACGTGTGCGATGTCCTCCACCACGACCCCGTCCCGGAGGCGGATCGTGCGCTGGGTGCGCGCGGCGAGCGCGACGTCATGCGTGACCAGCACGATCGTGCATCCGCGTTCGCGATTGAGCGCCTCCAGCAGCTCGACGATGCGCTCGCCGGTCACGCCGTCGAGATTGCCCGTGGGTTCGTCGGCGAACAGAATGCGGGGCTCGTTCACGAAGGCGCGGGCGAGGGCCACCCGCTGTTGCTCCCCGCCCGAGAGCTGTTGCGGAAAGTGATGGGTGCGATCGTCGAGTCCGACGCGGGCGAGGAGCTCCCGCGACCGGTTCGCCGCCTCGAGACTCGACACCGCCCCGGAGAGTTCGAGCGGCACCTGCACGTTTTCGAGCGCCGTGAGCGTCGGGATCAACTGGAAACTCTGGAAGACGAACCCTACTTTCTGCCCACGTAGTTTCGCGCGCCGGTCCTCGTCGAGCTGCCCGAATTCGACGCCGTCCAGTGAAACGGTCCCACGCGACGGGGTATCAAGCCCCGCGAGCAGTCCAAGCAGTGTTGTTTTCCCACTGCCGGATGGACCTACGATGGAAACGAAGGCCCCTTGCGGCACTTCGAAGCTCACGTCCTGCAGCACGGTCAGGCGCTGCGTTCCACTTTGATATTCCTTCGTCAACCCGCGGGCAACAAGCATGCGATTACAACGGAAAAAGGGCGTCGGGCGGCTGATCGGTTCAGCCGCACTGATGACAGTGTTGGGTGGCGCAGCCGGCTGCGCCGGCGACGAGACGCGCTCACCGACTGATACAACTAATGCGGCGGCGCGTGCTCAAGGTGCCAATACCCCGCAATCGCCTGCAGCGCCTGTAGCGCCTGCGGCCCCCCCGGTCTCGCGCGTGGTCGTGCTGGGGACGAGCCTTACCGCCGGGCTGGGGCTCGACCCCGAGCGCGCCTATCCCAGCTTATTGCAGGAAAAAGCCGACTCGGCCGGGTTCGGGCTGCAGATCGTCAACGCGGGGCTCAGCGGCGAGACCTCGGCTGGCGCACTGCGGCGGGCCTCGTGGGTGCTCGACCAACCGGTGGACATGGTGGTGCTCGAAGTGGGCGCCAACGACGGACTGCGTGGCTTGAATCCCGATTCGACCTACGCCAACCTCGTGTCGCTCATCGGGATGGTGCGCCAGCAACAGCCGCAGGCGCTCGTGGCGCTGGTGCAGATGGAGGCACCGACCAATCTCGGTCGCGCGTACACCGATCGCTTTCACACCGCGTACGTTCGTGCGGCCGCCGATACCAAGGCACCGCTGCTCCCGTTTCTGCTTGACGGTGTGGCTGGCAACGCCCGCCTCAACCAGGCCGATGGCATCCACCCCAACGCGGAAGGATCGAAGCGCGTGGCCGAGGTGATGTGGCGGGCCTTGCTTCCGCATTTTCGCACGTTGCCCGGCGGACGGGCCGGGTAAGCGGCTGACGCTTCCGATCACGGCTGCGTCTGGTTAGATTACGAGGCTGGTCAGGAAGGCCCCGTGTTGGGGGCCTTCGCCACATTCGCCTCTTTGTGTATCTTTGTGTACCGCTCCTGCGCCGTCGGTCTGGCGCACCGCGGTGTCCCCTGTCTGAAGGTGTCGTTCGCATGGCTTTTTCTGCGACCCAGATCCGTCGCGGTATGGTGATCGTGTTCGAGGGCGATCCCTGTCGCATCGTGGAATTTCGCCACCACACGCCGGGTAATCTGCGCGCGATGGTGCAGGCGAAGCTCAAGAACCTGCGCACCGGTTCGGGGTTCGAGCATCGTTTCCGCGCGGCGGATACGATCGTGAAGGCGGACATGGAAACGCACGAACTGGAGTTTTTGTACCAGGGCGGAGAGACTTATCACTTCATGAACATCGAGAATTACGATCAGCTCGAGATGGACGACGAAATGCTTGGTGATTCGTCGCCGTGGATGCAGCCGGGGATGAAGATTCTGGCTGAGTACTACAGCGGGCGTCCGATCGGCATTCAGCTGCCGAATTCGCTGATCTTCGAGATCGTCGAGTGCGCGCCCGTGGTTCGTGGTGCCACCAAGAACGCGTCATCCAAGCCGGCGAAGCTGGAGAACGGTGTGATGGTGAACGTGCCCGAATTCATCGAGCAGGGAACGCGGGTGCGCGTAAATCCGGCCACCGGGGAATACCTGGATCGCGCGAAGGACTGAGTCGCGTGCCGAGTCGCGGGTCGGCGGCGTTTTCTTTCCCGGCCCCGCTTGCAATCGCTCTTCCGACTGGTTACAGTTTGCGTCTCCTGTGTGCGCGGCACATTGCGCAGGGACGCAACGGGCGAGGGGATAACGGTGGTACGGGTTACTTCGTCGCTCGTCCATGGTGGCCGTAGCTCAATTGGTTAGAGCACCGGATTGTGATTCCGGGGGTTGCGGGTTCAATTCCCGTCGGTCACCCTGAATTCCACTGAGAGCACTGGTCATATCGGCGCTCCCGGAGGTCCGTAGCTCAATTGGTAGAGCACCGGTCTCCAAAACCGGCGGTTGGGGGTTCGATTCCCTCCGGGCCTGTGGCAAGAGAGTAGGTTGTGGGTGAGCGAGCAGGGCCGTCTACGGCGGTATCGTCTAGGGGACTAGGACACAGCCCTCTCAAGGCTGGAACACGGGTTCGAATCCCGTTACCGCTACTGCAGGTGCGGTGGTACACGAAGGGCGCAGGTGCACGACTCCATTGGCTCCATCGTCTATCGGTTAGGACACGACCCTTTCAAGGTTGAGAGACGGGTTCGATTCCCGTTGGAGCTATCGGCTCCTGATGGAGCTGGCTGGGCAGGGTGAGCAACGCAGGGTCGCAGCGCAGTTGGCGGTGAATAAGGGGGCGTAGCTCAGTTTGGTTAGAGCACTCGACTGTCACTCGAGAGGTCGCGGGTTCGAGCCCCGTCGCTCCCGTTGTTGAGCGGAACAATACGTGATGCAGTGGTGGTGGGAGTACCCGCTGGAAGTATGGAGTTGCAGCAGGATGACGCCCTCGTGGTGGAATTGGTAGACACGCTACTTTGAGGTGGTAGTGCTGAAAGGCGTCGCGGTTCGAGTCCGCGCGAGGGCATGACAGCAGGTTGGGGGTAGGGATGCGGCACCTCGCCGCATCGCACAGCAGCAATGCCACAGTAGCTCAGTGGTAGAGCACCCGATTCGTAATCGGGCGGTCATCGGTTCAATCCCGATCTGTGGCTCTGGTTGGTGCAGCGCCGACACGATACGATATTGCAAGCGGCTCCCGACTTCGGGGGTCGTTTTGTTTGGGGGAGATCGCCGGCCGGTCAGTGTTGTCCATCGCGAAATGCCGGTCGGTTACCGAGGAGGGGGCGCGATCGTGGTGCGCGCCGCGCCCGGCAACGCACGCAGCAGAGGCAGAGCCGCCACGGCGGCCATCGCGCCAACCCAGAATGGCGCTACCGGGGAGATCCGCTCCCACAGGACACCACCAAGCGAGCCGGCAGCAAGCATTGCCACGCCGCTGGCCGTCGCCAGGATCCCGAAGGCGGTGCCGCGTACCGCCGACGGGGCGTGGTCGGCGAGGAGCGCCGCGAGAATGCCCTGCGTCAGACCCATGTGCACCCCCCACAGCGCAATCCCGACCAATACCCCGCTGATCGATGGAGCCATCGCCAGGACCACGTGCGAGGCGGCGAGCGTCAGCAATCCGGCGGCGAGCACGTCTCGCCGAGGTGTGCGATCGGACCAACGCCCGGCCGGCCATGAGGTGAGGCTGTAGGCCAAACTCATGATCACGAGTGCGAGCGGCACCCAGTCATCCGCGAGTCCCGCATGACGCGCCCGCAGCACCAGAAAAGCCTCCGTGCCGCGGGCGAGCATGAAGAGCATCGCGAACGCCACGATACGACGATATGGCGCGCCGAGCGTGCGCAGCGCGTCGGCAAGCGATGGCGCGGACGTCGCTCGCGCCGGAACGGACAGCCCGCGATCAGACACCACGTCAGACACGACATCGGACACCACCTCGGACACCACATCAGGCTTGACGCGCCGTGCGGGTTCGCGCACCGCGATCAGCAGCACCGCCACGCCGAGGGCGCCCGGGAGCACGGCAATCCACAACACGGTGCGAATATCCGACGCGAAGTAGATCATGCCCGCGATCGCGAGCAGCGGTCCGGCCACCGCGCCGATCGTGTCGAGCGACTGGCGAAGGCCAAACGCCGCGCCGCGGAGCGCGACGGGCGTCACGTCGGCGATCAGCGCGTCGCGCGGCGCGCCGCGAATGCCCTTGCCGGTGCGGTCGATCAGCCGCGCCCCCACCACCCATGCGAGCGAGTCGGCGAAGGGGAAAAACGGCTTCGTGAGCGCCGACAACCCGTAGCCAAGGACGACCAGCGGTTTGCGGCGACCGATGCGGTCGCTGAGACGTCCCGAGACGGATTTCACCACGAGCGCGACGAACTCCGCCGCCCCATCGAGTACGCCTACCGCGACCATCGACACGCCGAGGGTGGATACGAGGAACACGGGGAGCAGGCTGTGCACCAGCTCCGACGACATGTCGGTGAGCAGGCTCACGATGCCCAACGCCCAGACTTCACGCGGAATCCGGTCGCGACGGATTCCATCGGACGCGCTGACGTGGCCCACTACGCCACCGCGCCGAACGCGTGACCGACACCGTACGTGATGGCCATCGCGATCGCTCCCCAAAAGGTCACGCGGGCAATTCCGACAAGCGGTGCGGAGCCGCCGGCGCTGGCCGATAGCCCGCCTAACGTCATCAAAAAGACGAGTGCGCTGGCCGTCACGATCCACGCAAGCCACGGCGCCGGTGAGAGCCACGCCGCCACGAGCGGCAGCGCCGCGCCGACCGTGAAGGTACCGGCCGATGCCAGCGCCGCCTGCAACGGACGGGCGCGCTGATGATCCACGATGCCCAATTCGTCGCGCGCATGCGCACCGAGCGCATCGTGCGCCGTGAGGGCCAGCGCAACGTCGTGGGCCAGAGCTTTGGGCAGACCGCGCAACACATAGATGCCGGTCAGTTCGGCGAGTTCGTGCTCGCTGTCGGTAGCCAGTTCGTGCCGCTCCCGTGCGAGGTCCGCCGCTTCCGTGTCAGCTTGCGAACTCACCGACACGTACTCACCTGCCGCCATCGACATGGCACCGGCCACGAGCCCGGCCACACCGGCTACCAGAATGTCGCCCTGCGCAGCGCCCGACGCCGCCACGCCCACGACGAGGCTGGCGGTGGAAACAATGCCATCGTTCGCCCCAAGCACGGCGGCGCGCAGCCAACCGATGCGGTCGAAATAGTGCTGTTCAGGGTGAGGCATGATCGGAAGCTTACGCGACAACGATGCGCGCCGTTACTGCTGATGGCGCTTTCCGGGAAAGCACGGAAGATCTTCGCGGAACGCGGCAACGCCGGCGCTTCGCGAGGGAAGAACGATGTACATTCCATTTATGCCGGCAGCCGGCGCGCTCCGCTGTGTGCCGCGCGTTTCCTCACTTTGGATATTCACTGCGCATGCCACTCCGATGGCTACTTCGAAGGTTGCTGCTCAGCGCCGTGAGCCTCTTCGCGGGGGCGACGCTGCCGGTGCGAACGGCATCGGCGCAACCCGCCACGGCGCCGTCACGGCCGCTGGTGTACGTCATCCCCATCGACGGCACGATCGACATGGGGCTCGCGCCGTTCGTGCAGCGCGTCCTCGATGACGCCGCCGCCGAGCGCGCGGCGGCCGTGGTGCTCGAGATCAACACCTTCGGCGGACGCGTGGACGCGGCGGTAGCGATTCGCGATGCGCTCCTCGCAGCGCGCATCCCCACCGTCGCGTTCGTGAATCGTCGCGCGATCTCGGCCGGTGCGCTCATTGCACTCGCCACGAATCGCATCGTGATGGCTACCGGCGGCACCATCGGCGCGGCCACACCGGTGCAGATGGGCCAACCCGGGGCTGCGCCCACACCGGTGGACGAGAAAACGGTATCGTATGTGCGCAAGGAATTCCGCGCCACCGCCGAAAGCCGCGGCCGGCCGCTGGAGATTGCGGAAGCGATGGTGGACAGCGACGTGGAGATCCCCGGTATCATCGCCAAAGGCAAGCTGCTTACGCTGACAACCGAGGAAGCGCTCGCGAACGACGTGGCGAACGCCCGCGCCAACAGTATCGATGAATTGCTGGAACAGATGCAGCTTTCCGGCGCGCTCATCGAACGGGTGACCCTCAACTGGGGGGAGCGCCTGGTTCGCCTGATCACGCATCCTGTCATCGCCTCACTGCTGCTCTCCGTGGCGGTACTCGGCATTCTCATTGAAATCCGAACGCCAGGCTTCGGCGTACCGGGCGGATTGGGTATCGGTGCCTTGATGCTGCTGCTGGGCGGACACTACGTCGTACAGCTCGTCGGGTGGGAGGAGCTGCTGCTCGTGAGCGCCGGTCTCTCGTTGCTCGCGCTTGAGATCTTCGTGATTCCCGGTTTCGGCGTGGCCGGGATTGTGGGAATACTCGCACTGCTTTCCGGTGTCACGATGGGGTTGGTTGGACAGGGTGCGACGACGCTGGCGATGCTTTACGCGCTCTCGCGCGTGGGGATGGCGCTGGTGGTGTCGGTAGTGATCGCGATGATCGCCATGCGCTATCTACCCCGCAGCCGGATGGGTCGACGACTCATGCTGGAGACGGAGTTGCCTTCGGGAAGTGGGGTGGAGCTCGCGCGCCCTGACGATGATCGGTGGATGGGGCGCGTGGGCCACGCCAGCAGCGCGCTGCGTCCGGCCGGAATTGCCGATCTCGATGGAGAGCGAGTGGACGTGGTGTCTGAAGGGGAGATGATCGACGCCGGCGCTGCCATCGTGGTAAGCCGTGTGGATGGCAATCGCATCGTGGTTCGCCGTCGTCGTACTGCTACAGAGGAGTTCGCACGTGATTGACCTGATCGGTGGACTGGGATTACTGATCCCGATCGTGATTGGCCTTGGCATCGTGCTATACCTGGTGCCCCTCAACCTCTGGATCGCCGCGTGGGCATCCGGGGCATACGTGGGATTGCCCACGCTCGTCGGAATGCGGCTGCGTCGCGTGCCTCCCGGAACCGTGATCAACGCGCGCATCAGCGCCGTAAAAGCCGGACTGGCTATTTCATTGAACGATCTGGAAGCGCATTATCTGGCCGGCGGCAATGTGGTGCGCGTGGTCAATGCGCTCATTTCGGCCGACAAGGCGAACATTCCGTTGGGCTTTCAGCGCGCGGCCGCAATCGATCTGGCCGGACGTGACGTGCTCGAAGCGGTGAAGATGTCGGTCATCCCCAAGGTGATCGAAACGCCACGTATTGCCGCGATCGCCAAGAACGGCATTCAGCTCATTGCTATCGCGCGTGTCACCGTGCGTACGAACATCGACCGGCTGGTGGGTGGTGCAGGGGAGGAAACCATCATTGCGCGCGTCGGCGAGGGGATGGTGAGCACGATCGGATCGGCGGACAGCCACAAGGACGTCCTGGAGAATCCCGATCACATCTCCAAGCACATTCTGAGTCGTGGCCTCGACGCCGGCACGGCGTACGAGATTCTGTCCATCGACATCGCCGACGTCGACGTGGGCGAAAACATCGGTGCCAAGCTGCAGATCGATCAAGCCAACGCGGACAAGCAGATCGCGCAGGCAAAGGCCGAGGAGCGGCGTGCGATGGCCGTGGCGCTTGAGCAGGAGATGCGCGCGAAGGTGGTGGAGGCGGAGGCCGAGGTGCCGCGCGCGTTGGCTCAGGCATTTTTGCAGGGGAATCTCGGGGTGATGGACTACTACAAGATGCGGAACGTGCAGGCCGACACGAACATGCGTGAGTCGATCGCCCAGCCGGATGAAGATCCGGGCGCCGGCCGCCGGTAAGGTCCGGCATGGAGGAATATCGCCAGTACGTGGTGCTCGCTGCCGTGATCGGCGCGGCGCTGCTCGATCTGATCACTCGCTTCAGGAAGCGTGACCACGTGCCGCCGGGCGAGGAGCTCGGCGACACGCAGGAGTACGACGAAGTGCCGGAGTCCGGGTATCGGGATCCGGTGTGGGAGCGTGCTCGCGAGCAGGCGCTGGAGCAGCAGCGGCGGGCGGAGGCACGCCAAGCAAAACGCCAAGCAGAACGCGAGGTAGAACGCGAGGCAGAACGCGAGGCAGAACGCGAGGCAGAACGCGAGGCTGCGCGCGAGGATGTACGCGACGCGTCGCGTGAGGACGCTCGCGAAGATGCGCGGGCCCAGGCACGCCGGCAGGCGGAGTCGTTCCGGTCGCGTCGGCCGGACGTTGCAAAGCCGCAAACGCCTTTGCGTGGGCGGATGAGTGCGCGCGCCGGCTTGCTGGAGCAGCTGCGCCACCCCGAAGGTGCGCAGCGGGCGTTGGTGTTGATGACGGTGCTGGGCCCATGCCGCGGGAACGAGCCGGATGACCGATCCCGCTGAGGCGGCGGGGTCGTGGGCCTTCCGGCGCTGTCGCCGCACCGATAAGTTGAGGGGTGGGCGGTGATGTCGTGAGGCGTCACCGCACTGCGGGCGTAATTCAGTTGGTAGAATGCCAGCTTCCCAAGCTGGACGTCGCCGGTTCGAGTCCGGTCGCCCGCTCTGAGTAAGTCTGCAAATTGCAGGGGTCACGAGACGGCTGCACCGCGCCAGCTGGCGGCGCGTGGGGCATTCTCCGCGGCGCTGAGTACCTCCCGGACATCCGCCGATGGCGTGATGCCCAGTGCGGCAATGAAGGGAGCGTTCCGCGCTACCGTTGCCGCTACCGACGCGCGATGAAACAACACAACTTCGCCTGCGCGGTGCCGGGTGGAATCGGACCTGGGTTGAACCGCCGAGAACATGTGGACAACCGCGTCGATGTCACCGCATGTCAGCGCGTTGGTGGCGCGTCGCAGCAGCTCGGGCGAATCCACGCGATCGCGTCGCAGCGAGGGGGCGATTGCGTATGAAAACGAGCGACCGCTTCAGAGCGGCTTGAGTGCACCGGCCAGCGTGTATAAGGCTTCGCCATCGCTGGATTCGAGGAGAACGCGAGCGGCGAGTGTACGCGCGGGCGCGGGCAGTGAATCAACATGAAAGCAGGCTGACTGCTTGCTGAGTGCAGAGCGCGGTGCTGGCGTAGTACGCGCAGCGCACCCGGCGATATGGCGCGCCAGGAGAACCGTGAAATGACGCGTCATGCGGCGGGCGCGCTCGAACGCGCGACACCAGGCTCGGTCTCGCTGTAAAGCAGCGATGCGTTGTCACTGCCAGCACGTTTCACGTGACTCTCCCTCATCAGCCGATGGTTTTGCCAATGCGCTGACACGAGCGAGCACCCACCGAACAGCACCACGCCGAGCTCCGCAGCAGTACCCTCGGTGAGCTGCGGACGAACGGCGAGCAGCATGAACATGCCGACGCCGAGCAAGCAGAGCGGTCCGATTCGCCGATGCGATCGCCACCCGATGCCAAGACTCACCACACCCAGCGTGATGGCGATGACGAGGAACGCGAGCTCGGTACGCTCGTTCAGCATCGCGCCGATTCCGACAATCGGGAGCACCGCGATGAACACGCCAGTTGCCGCGCAGTGTACCGTGCACAGCAGGGCGCTACCGGCACCGACGAGGTCAAGCACGGGACTGACGCCAAGACGTCGTTCCATCAGCTGGTTGGTTTCTTTGTGTCGAGCAAGATAAAGCGGCAAACTGAGCGATTCTCTTAATGATAGGACGTTCGCAATACCAATGCAAGTTGGAGTGCTGGGGCTCTGGCCGGCATCAAGGCCAACCTGCGACGCGCGCCCTCACCGCGCCTCCGGCAACTCGTGGCGTGAGCCATTCGATCTATCGTTGTCGGGGGCGTAGTCGCAACCATCCACGATTCCGCGCGATAGACAAACGATCTCGACATCTGCTACGCGACCGATCCCGGGAATCTGCGATGCCTGGTCACAGTGCTGACGGACTGGACGGCCGATCTACGCGTCGTGGAACCCGGGCTTCCCCTCATTCTCGACGAACGCACTTTTGCCATCACCCCCTTCCTCACGCTCGTCACGAAGTCGGGGATTTCGGTTATCTCGATCACGTCTCTGGTGTCGGCGACTACGACGACGTGCGTGCACGGTCCGAAGAGGTACAGATTGGATCGATGCGATTGTACACGATCTCGCTCGAGGCCTTGCAGTCGCTCCGCGACGAAGGTGTCCCGCCCGCGTAGGGTACTGGTCATCAGGCATGTGCCAGATGTTTACCGGCGTGCACCCTGAGTTCCTTCGCGATGCTCACGTACTCGGCGCCCTTGATGGCGTGCCGGTGCACGACGTATGCGATAAATGCGACGTTGGCTGGGCACTTGACGATTGGTAAATCATTCGAGGGAGCGTTGCACGAACCTGTAAATGGAAGCAGGAGGAGCAATGCACAAGTTCGAGCGATTCGAGGTGGTCGTCTGAGGCGACGGCTCGGCCGCACTGAGTGCCGTACTCAGGCTTTTTCGACGATGAATCTTCACGCTTGTGATCGACGGAGGCGAGCTGCGCGTAGCGGCCCTGAGCCAATCGCCCGCTGCGGCTCACAAAACGGCGCGACGTTAGGCGGGTGTCGCGCGACATCAATCGAGCACCGGCCGGGGAAAACGATATCCGATTGTTCCTGAGGGGCAATCACTATCGGCGCAACGCTCCTGCCGCATGTTACGCGCGGTCAGGGCGTACCTCCGGCGCGCTCACACGATGCACTTCTCCTTCATCGGTCTCGAACGCCGTCGCGTTGGCCAGCGTGGTCTCAGCGATGTTCGCCAGCGCCTCGCGGGTGAAGAAGCCCTGATGACCGGTGACCAGCACGTTGGGGAATGTCAGCAACCGTGCGAAGACGTCGTCCTGAATGACGGTGCCGGAGAGGTCTTCAAAGAACAAGTCTGCCTCCTCCTCGTACACGTCCAATCCCAGCGCGCCGATCTTGCCGCTTTTTAGCGCGGCGATCACCGCCGGGGTATCCACCAGGCCACCACGGCTCGTGTTGATCAACATCACGCCGTTGCGCATCCGGTGCAGCGCGGCGGCGTCGATCAGATGGTGGGTCGCGGGAGTAAGGGGGAGGTGCAGGGCGACGATGTCGGCGGCGCCGAAGAGATCATCCAGCCCCACGTACTTGGCCCCGAGCGTCCGCAATTCGCTGCTCGGCTGCGGGTCATGCACCAGTATTCTGCAGCCGAAACCGGACATGATGCGGCAGAAGACCGTGCCGATTTTTCCGGTGCCGATCACGCCCACCGTCTTCTCGTGAAGATCAAAGCCGAGCAGGCCATCAAGGGAGAAGTTTCCCTCCCGGACACGCGCATACGCCCGGTGCAGCCCGCGGTTCAGTGTAAGGACGAGACCAACCGCGTGCTCCGCCACGGCGTGGGGCGAGTATGCAGGCACCCGGGCGACGACGATGTCGTGCTCGGATGTGGCCTGCAGGTCGACGTGATTGTAGCCGGCCGAGCGGAGAGTAAGGAGGCGCACGCCCCCCTTTGCCAACGACGCAACGACCTCGCGCGAGAGCTCATCGTTCACGAACGCGCAGACGCCGTCGAAGCCGTGCGCCAGCGCCGCCGTCGAAACGGTCAGGCGAGGCTCGAAGTACACGAGCTCGTGCTTGTGCCACCGATTGGCAGCGTCGAGCGACTGTCGATCGTACGGCTTTGTGCTGAATACGGCGATCCGCATGGCACCTCCATTTCGGGAATATCTCTGCTTGGTGCGTCCTGCGCCCAGACGAACAGCCTGGAGGCTCGCATGGCCCGGTGCCTCACTCCGGAAACGGCACCTCTTCGAGCCCCGGACCTGCCGCCACCCTATTTACCGCCGAAGCCTCACTCGCGTGCGAGCCGTCGGGCCACCGGACGGCGGCGCACGCGCACTGCGCCAACTCCAGAGTCGGCAACGGCACGTCCTGACGGATCGTGGTGAGCTGCAGCATCAGCCGCACGTGGTCATGTTGGCCGGCCAGCCTCGCCGTCAGATCGCGATGACTCACGAACTCGCTGGCCTCGAGCGCCTTCTCCAGCGTTTGCCATCGCCGCAACAACTTGACCGCCGAGCCTTTGCCGATCTGCGAGACCCCCGGAATGTCGTCACCATCCTCGCCGCACAACGCCTTGAAGGCGGGCAGGTGCTCCGGTCGCACGCCGAACTTTCCCAGTACGTCGTCGCTGCTCCAAACCCGTATCCGCGTGCCTCCCAGCCCCTTGCCGGCGCCCACGTAGCTGGCGACCTCCACGCCATCGGCGACGAACTGCAGCAGATCGGAGTCATTCGAGAGTACCGTTACGCGCGCTTCCGTACGGAAGCGCGCCATCAGCGAGGCCACGCTATCGTCACCCTCGAAGCCCTTCGCGCTCACGCTTGTCATACCAGTCGTCTCGACGCCCTCGCGGATGGGGGAGATGCGCGCACGCATCGAGCCGGTGCGCCGGTGCTTGTATGGGGCGTACAGCGCATGCCGGAAAGTGGGACCGTCGTGATCCCACGCCGCCACGATGTGCGTGGCCTGCACATCCCTGGCCGCGCCGCGCGCCATCCGGCACCAGAGGCGTACACCGTTGGGGACATCGCCGGCCGCCACGTGTGCCGCGCGACCGGCGAGCGACTGGGCATCGATGATCAGCAGATGGGGCGACGTCATGCATACAAGCTAGCGATCGCGCGTACGACGGGTTTTCAGGCCACAATCCGTGTTCACGCACCGAGGTCGCGGGCCTGGGCGGCTGCGGCCGCAGCCCAGCGTCGACGCACGTGCAGCTTCTCCAGAATGCTGTGCACATGATGCTTGACCGTGGCAACGCTGATATGCATCGCGCTCGCAATCTCCTTGTTGCTCAGGGCGCGCCCCAGGAACGCCAGCACCTCCCGCTCCCGGGTGGTGAGTCGCTCGAGTGCACTCTGATCGGTGCGCGTCGAACGCAGCGCGTGCGACCGAAAGAGGACGGCGGCGACACGCGGAGAACAGATCAGCTCATCGCGGCACACGCTGTCGATCGCCGCTCGCAGCTCATCGGGGCCGCTCTCGCGCGAAAGATAGCCGGCCGCCCCCGCTTCGGCACAAGCGAGCACTGCATCCGTCTGCTCATCCACCCCGAACGCAATCACGCGCATCCGTGGCTCGCCGCAGGCTAACGTGCGTAGCGTGGCCGGACACGCGTCACGAGTCATGTCTACCACCGCGACGTCGGGCAGCGGGGCATACAATACGCTGGACAACGTGTGCGCCGTCGCGGTCCGGATATCACCGATTCCGATCTCCTGCAGTGCGTGCCTTAATCCTTCGCGAAGCAGGCGCACACCGCTGACCAGAAGGATGCACGAGGGGGTTCCGGCGCGTGCGTCTTCACTCAGATGAGAAATCCGCATACCCGGCTAAGATGCGCGCTGCGCGTCATACGGTAAGGGGGCATTTGTGGGACACATCACAGGATCGGACAACGCCACATCGCCGACGTCGTCAATGCTTCACTCCGCTGATCAGTCCTTCGATCCGGATCCTTGTCCGATCCAAAATAGTGCCTGTGGATCATGGCCGCGATGACCAAGCCGCTCCAAAATGAGCGTCCCCAGCAACATTTGGAGATTATCAGGTTTCTTGGAGGAGTCATGAGCACCAGGATGCGCGCAGCGAACGATGGTGAACACACCATCGCCGAAGACGGTGGAGAGGCGAACATCAATGGCGGAACGGCACAGTCTGCCGATCAGGCGAATGCGACGGCGCCCAGAAACGGCATGACGAATCGTCTTACGGCCACCTTCGCGGAAATGAACGGTGAAACAGCAGAGGAGCTGGCCGGAAGCTACGTCGCGGCGTCCACGGAATCCGGTGCATCAGTTGCCGAGGACGCCGCGCAACACGTGGCCGTATCGGGCGCCGGGAGTGCCACGGAGTTCGATTCCCCGTCCGAGAGCGGGCAGAGTTCCAGCGACGAGTCGGGGCTCGAAGCAGTGCAGGGGTACGATCCGGCATCGCGCGAGTCGGGCGCCATGGACGAGAGTCAGATCCCCGAGGCGTTCACCGCCGATGCAGACCCGGGCGACAAGGAGTTCTTCACGATTCTGGCCAAACTCGCCCCGATCCTCGTATCGACCGTACTGCCGATCATCAAAAAGCGCGTGCTCAACCGCAAGAATTTGCATCGCGTCGGTGGTTTCGCACTCGGAGCGGCGCGCTCGATCGTGGGTCGGCTTACGGAGTCGGATGAACTGGAGGAATCCGAAGAGGCGATCGAAGCGGAGCTCGAGGCAGCCGCAGAGCAGATGGAGGTCATCATCGGCACCGATGACCGCACACGCATCCGCAACACCACCGCCGTTCCGTGGCGTCGTATCTGCCATCTTACCATTCGTGCGAAAAACGGACAGCCGTATGTCGGTACGGGGTTCCTGATCGGCAAGCGCACGCTCATCACTGCCGGGCACTGTGTGTATATCCATGCAGCGGGTGGGTGGCCGTCGTACATCGATGTGGCACCGGGTCGTAACGCCGGCTCCCGCCCGTTCGGTACCGTGCGCGCTACGGCGTTCCGTTCCGTCACGGGATGGGTGAACAGCAAGAGTCGCAGCCATGACTACGGCGCGATCATCCTGCCGGCCAATGCGCCGCCGGCGGTACAATCACTCGGCGGCTTCGGCTTTGGTTACTGGCCCGATCATCAGCTGATGAATCGGATGTCCAACCTGTCCGGCTATCCCGGCGACGGCGGTAAGCTCGGTCCGGATCGTGAGACGGGCAGCCAATGGTGGATGGCGCGGAAGATCAAATCCGTGTTGGCGCGCAGCTTCTCGTACGACATCGACACCGTGGGCGGTCAAAGTGGCTCGCCGGTGTGGACGATCTCGAATGGACAACGGATCGTGCTCGGTATTCACACCAACGGGTTCGTCGGCGGGAATTCCGCCACGCGTATCACGCAGCCCGTGTTCAACAATCTCAAAGCGTGGCGCACTCAGGGATCCTGAATGACGCCCGCAGGAGATGCGCGATCGAAACAGCCTGAAGGTGGTGTGGTCGTCGGCCAGGTGACGGTCGGCGGCCATCCGCAGGCCGAGGCGACCGTGATGATCGTGGAAGGCCATGCCGACCACCCCGACATCGCGGCGCTCACGAACGAACACGGGGTATACCAGCTGGGGGGATTGAGCGCTGGCTGGTACAACATCGAAGCGCGATTTGGTGAACAGACTGCGCGACGGAGTGTGGAGCTGGCGCTCGGCGCGCAGGTGCAGCTGGATATTGCGATCGGGTGAATATCGTCGCACAGCATTTGCGTAAGCGCTCTGCATGCTTCCTTCATCGCTGATTGTCATTGTCGCAACGGCCTTGTTCACGCTGGGCGCCGCGCTGATGCTGATCTGGGGCTGGCGCAAAGGATTTCTCCGGGATCTCGATGCGCAGTCGCGCGTCATCTTTGATGACCGGGACTGGCGGCTGGCCCGGCCGTGGGAATCGCCGGCCGAGCGAGCCGAACGGGAGCGGGAATTCGGCGTGTCCCTCCCCGCTGACAAAGGCGAATGGGGCGGCGCACTGTGAGCGCGCCGGACGCGACACAGGCGTTCGGCGCCACCGCGCTGGAGGCGGGTGAAGTAAGTGCAGTGGCCACTTCGCGCGGTCTCGCTCCGGAAGATCTCGATGTGCGTCTTCGCGCCGATGCCTCGAGCCGCACGGTGGTGCTCGTGCTCTTCTCCGTGGCCGTGCTCTGGCTGCTGGTCGGGTCGATCTTCGGCGACATAGCCAGCATCAAGCTGCACTGGCCCGACTTTCTGGTGCAGCAGGCGTGGCTCACTTTCGGTCGCGTGCGCACCGCGCATCTGCACGCGGTGAACTACGGATGGGCCACCGCCGCGCTCATCGGTACCTCGCTTTGGCTGATGCCGCGCCTCGTGCACGCCGAGCTCAAAGGGGCAGGGATGGCGCTGGTCGGGGGCGTGCTGTTCACCATCGGCATTACGGTGGGGATCGTGGCCGTGCTCATGGGCTACACCGACGGCATGGAGTGGCTCGAAGCGCCGCGCTATGCCGCCGGCCCTTTTCTCGTGCTTGGCGGCGGATTGGTGGGGCTGTCGTTGTTCCGCACCGTCGCGGCTCGGAAGGCGCCGCACCTGTACGTGTCGGTGTGGTATATCCTGGGCGCGTTCATCTGGTTTCCGATGCTCTACATCACGGGCAAGTGGCCCACGTGGAGCGGTGTCGAAAGCGCCGCAGTCAACTGGTTCTTCGCGCACAACGTGCTGGGATTCTGGCTTACCGCCATGAGTGTGGGGGCCGCCTACTATTTCATTCCCAAGGTGTTGGGACGGCCGGTATACAGTTACCAGCTGAGCGTGGTGGGCTTCTGGTCGCTGGCGATGTTCTACTCGCTCAACGGTATGCATCATCTGGTTGGCGGGCCGCTTCCCACGTGGATGATCACCACCTCCATCGTGGCCAGCGTGTTCATGTTCATTCCCGTGGTCGCGACGGGGATCAACCTGCACATGACGGTGGTTGGCCGCTTCGGGGCTCTCCGCTATTCGCCGACCTTGCGATTCGTGGTGCTCGGCGCGCTCGCCTACACGGCGGTGTCGGTGCAGGGCTCATTTACCGCACTCCGCGAAGTGAATCGCGTCACGCACTTCACGCACTGGACCGTCGCACATTCGCACGTGGGCGGCTACGCTTTCGTGACATTCGTCTGCTTCGGTGCGATGTACTACATCGTGCCGCGCGCCGTCGGTCATGAATGGCCCAGCGCGAAGCTCATTCGCTGGCATTTCAATACCGTACTCGCCGGCATCTCCATCTATGTCATCGCCCTCACCGCCGCCGGTGTCGCGCAGGGCATGGCGTTGCTCGATCCCGCCACGCCCTTCGAGCAGTCGGTGATTCGGGCCATGCCCGGGTTGTACGGTCGCACCCTTGGCGGATTGATCCTCACGGTGGGGCACTTCGTGTTCGCGTACCACTTCTGGATCATGCTGCGCATGCCGCGTGGCGTACCACGACGCTCGCGTCCGCCGTTTCATGACGCGCAGCCAGTCCTGTACACGCGTGAAGCCGCAGCGGCGCATGGCGCACCGGCACAGGAAGCGACGTCATGACGCGCATCTCCCTCATCGCACTTGGCGCATTCGCGATCATGGCCAGCGCCATTTGCCTGCTCGTCCTGCTCCCGCAAGCGATGCTCGGGAGTGTGCAGGCACCCCCGGGTCTCGCGCCGTACACCGCCGTACAGCTGCAGGGGCGCGCGGTGTACATGCGCGAGGGGTGCATCTATTGTCACTCGCAGCAGGTGCGCGACCCGTCGTTTACCACCGACGTCGATCGCGGCTGGGGCACGCGCGCGACCGTGCCGGCCGACTACGTGTACGACCGGCCGCACCTGTTGGGTACGATGCGATCGGGCCCCGATCTCATCAACGTGGGGCAGCGCCTCCCCGACCTCGACTGGCACCTCATTCATCTGTACAACCCGCGGTCGTTGGTACAGTGGTCGAACATGGCGGCCTTTCCGTATCTGTTCGAGGAGAAGGCCATTGCTCAGCTCTCGCCTACCGACCGCGTGATCAACATCCCGGGACGCGACGCCGCGAGTACCACCGCAATCGTGGCGCTCCCCGATGCGATCGCGCTCGCCGAGTATCTCGTCTCGCTTAAGCGGCAGTACCCGGTACCGGCCGCGTCGCAGGCGAGCGATCAGAGGGTGGGAGGGTCGCATGACGCACGGTGACGGTGGCGTCCCGGAAGCGGGCGGCGTGGACCTGCAGCCGGATGTGGAGCGCATCCATCGCGCGATCCGCCGCGAGCCGCACGATCCCGTCGAGGGACAGGAGCGCGCGCCGTGGTTCTTCGTGGCCACCGTTGCACTCACGCTGTTCTGGGGTGGATGGTATCTCGGTCGATACGGCGGCGAGTTCAGTACCACGTCGCACATCGCCCTGGGCGCGCGCGACGCGGGTACGGCAGGCGCCGCGTCATACCAGAAGGCACTTGCCATCGCCGACCCGATCGTGGCCGGACAGTCCGTCTATCAACGGCACTGCGTGGCCTGTCATCAATCCAGCGGGCTCGGTGTGGCTGGCGCATTTCCGCCGGTGATCGGGAGCGAGTGGGTCACCGGCGTTCCCCAAACCCTGGTGCGCATTCTGTTGCACGGGTTGCAAGGCCCGGTGACCGTCGCAGGGGTGAGCTACAACGGCGCGATGCCGGCCTGGAAAGAGGTGCTCCCGGACGCCGAGATCGCGGCCGTGGCCACCTACCTGCGCCAGTGGGAGGCGAACAACGCGCCGGCGGTGGCTCCCGATCTGGTGGCGAGCGAGCGAACCGCGACCGCGTCGCGCACCACAGCCTATACGGCGTCGGAGCTGACCCCATGAGTACCGTATGAGCACCGTCTCCGATGTCGTGGCGACCGTCGCGCCCACCAACGCCGCGGATATCACCGTGACCGCGCTCTTCGACGACGCGTTGCACGTGGAGCGCGCCCTTGACGCGTTGTACGACGCGGGCACCCCGCGCGATCTCATCGAGGTGGTCGTGTCGCGCGAAGCCGCGAAGCGCTACTACGCCGACGTGAAGGGACGCCGCGCCCCACGCGAGCCAGGTCGCGAAACATGGCGTTTCGCCGGTATCGGTGGCATGCTCGGCTTCATCATCGGTGTCGGGATCTCGCTGGTCATGGTCGCCTGGCCGGGAATCGAAGCGCCCGGTGGTATGGCGATGGTTCAGCTGCTCGGCCCTAACATGGGCACGATCGCCGGCGCCGCGCTCGGCGCGATCATCGGGGCAACACGTCAGCAGCGTCCCACGGGGCGACATGCACGAGCCGCCGAGGCGGCGAACGCGATTGTCTTTGCAGTGCTCGCGCGCGGCGCCCGTGAGGCCGAGCTGCTCTCCGAGTTGCTGCGACGACAGGGAGGACGCGACGTGCGCATGGAGTCGGCCGCGCGCTGAGTGACGCCGCACGCGAGACTCCGTGGCGGCAATGCCTGCAACAATTACTGCAACAATTACTGCAACTGGATGTACATCGGCGTCGGCCACAGCCGCAAGATCGACTCACGTGACGTGCTCGGCTTGTCGTTCCTGGTCTTCGTGAACTGCTTCCATCCGGCAAACTGCACCGGTTCTTTCTTCACGTAGCTGTAGTACGAATCGCGCTTGAGCCACGGCGCACCGAAGCCGTCCATGTGCATCACGAACTGCACGTGCGGATCCAGCTTGATGTTTCGGTAGTTGGTCACGCCTTTGCCGGTAAAGCGATGCACGACCAGCACTTTCGGCGGCAGCTTGTGCTTCTCCACGAGGTTGGCCAGGAACGTGATCGCATAGTTGATATCCGCCGCGTCGTAGGTGCCGACCCGCTTGCCGGGAATCGCGCCGCTGGACTTCATGGCGAATTCCGGATCGATACCCAGATGTACGTCCGGGCGCATCAGAAACTTCTCGATCCACGGTAGCTCGTGCTGCAGTGTGCTCTGACCGATCTGCAGATCAACGAACAGCAGAGCGTTCCGGCTCCTGGCCCATCCGTACACCTTCTCGATGAGCGCGCTGTCCATGCGGGTGCGATACCGGCCGCCCGGGCCGGGATGCGGATTCGCCACCATCGCGATCAGATGGAGCGCCGGCTGTACCGGGTGCGCGGGATCGAGCTTGTTCCACGCGGCCACTTCGGCGTCGAGCTTCTTCAGCATCTCGGCCGTTTCGAACTCCCCGAGAATACCCATACGTGTGGACAGTGGATTGCCGTAAAACGCAATGATGCGTTTGGTGGGGAGAATGGCACCGGGAAGCGGAGCGGGCATCCTGGGAGGCCACAAGGAGTCTAGGTCGCTACCGGCGTCACGGTACGCCATGTGACGATCACCGGACGACGGACCGAGCAGGCCCGTGCGTTTTTTGACTTCGTTGGTGGACTTCGTGCCGGATGACTGCGCGGAGAGCGGCAGGGACGCGGCCGGGAGCAGCAGAGCCCCCGTGGTCAGAGCAAAGATGGAGCGTAGACGCATGGCGAAGAATATCGGCAAAGGGAACTGCAGCGTTTGGCGACGCCGTGGCGCGTGCGTGCCGTGCTGTCAGGGTAATTCACCTACTTGATGACCGCAGCGACTCTCGGAGACGCGCCTGTGATCCGGATCTCACGATTCACGTCGAGGGCGATCGTGCCGGCGGCTTCGGCGCGCACCACAAGCCACTGCGGGTGGACGAGCACGTCCAACAGTCGGCCGGTCCGTACATGTCCCGATAACCGCACGCCGTCGGTAAGGTCCCGATTCAGTGCCTCCTCCACTTTCCCGCGCGTGTCCTCGAGCACCGCATCGAGCGGAAAGCGCGCGCGCTGTCTGAGCTCGGCAACCATGTCCGCACGTTTGAGCCACGCGAGCCCGGACACCAGCGCGTTGTCGGTGGAGACGTCGAAGTCCAGATCCGGTACGGTCAACGCGCGCGTGCCGACGTCGAGCCGAGGCGTCCCCACCAGGTACGCGGTGCCGCGCACGTCGCCCGCCACGTTGAGCGCCAGCACAATGCGCCCGTCTCCCAGCGGATAGAAACGTACGCTGTCTATGCGCACCGCGCGGCCGAAACGACGGAAGCGACGACCAACCAGCTCCTTGGTGAGCGCTGCCGACGCCAGATCATACGACAGCAGCCCCTCGATACGCAGTCGCGCACTGTCTCCCACTTCGTTCGCCGCGTTGGTGAACGGCGGCAGTGGGCGGATCAGCTGTCGTGGACGCGGTCCGGTAATGAGCGTGGGGTGCGCAAAGAGCCGCACCGTAGCCACCAAGGCACTGTCCTGCAGCGCAAATCCTCCCAACCGCACCTGCTCAGGGGCGAGATTGAGCCACAAGCTGTCGCGCACGCGGATGCTGTGTTGCATCAGCCCATACCATCTGGACACGCGGGTGTAGACATCGAAGCGATGAATACGACGATCGAGTGCCGGCAAGCGCGACGTGATCTGCGGCTTCACCGCGTCTACGACCCGATCGGTCACGTTGAATTTGAAGAACGTGACCAGACATTCATCGCGAGGCTCGGCGCTGTACTTCGAGACGGTTCGCACCCGCGTGATCGAGGAGATGCGCCACGACGGCGTAATATCCAGATCGGTTGTCATTACCACCCGGAGTCGTGGCTGTTGACTGCCGGTGCCGCACGACGCGCTGAGAGTGGGACCAATGAACGGGTTGTACCAACCGCGCCCCTTGTAGGTAATGATCGTCGAGAGCGTGAGGCGTCTCCCGTCGAAGGCGACGTCGAACGGGGTGCGGGTGGCCTCGAAGGCGACCTGCTGCCGCCTGTTGGACTTCACCGTGAGACGCTTGTCAAAGCTGCCAAACGTTTGCGGAACCGCGCGCTCGAGCGCTTCGAGTGCCGGCTTAAGGGCATAGCTGATGGGGGCGTCTACAATGGACGCCGCCATTGAGGGCAATGCTGGCGCCGCGGCAGCGCCCTCGCGCGGCCTGGGTGCGTCGGGCGTCAGTGATTCCGTTCCGCACGCACCGAGCGCGGCAATAAGCGCCGAGAGTGTACTGATGGCCGACGCCCGATGCATTGCGCGCGGCAGCGACAGCCCGGTCCCTGTTGCGAGCGGCGCACGCTTCTGACTCATAAGGGAATGCTACCCTTCACCCTGACAAATGACCATGCAGCCGTGGCGCGTCACTTCGGCGCGTCACCGCGGCGCGTCACGCGCCAGTCTGATGCCTTACGACTATTGCGCGGTGCAAACGGCCTCCTAACTTCCGGGCCATGCGTATCGATCTCTCAGGACGCGTTGCGGTAATTACCGGCGGCGCCAATGGCATCGGCCTCGCCACGGCGCGCCGATTTGCGCAAAGCGGTGCCCGTGTAGTGCTGTGGGACCGCGTCGCGGAGGCGGGCCATGCGGCGGTGGCGGCGTTGGCCGGCGATGGGCACGATGTTCTGTTCGTCGAAACGGACGTCGCTGTTATCGCGAGTGTACATTCGGCGTTGGCCGGCACGCTGGCGCGCTTTGGCGGTATCGACGTGCTCATCAACAACGCCGGGATCACCCGTGACGCCCAGTTGGTGGAAGTAACGGACGGCGTGGTGGCAGGTGGCATGACCGACGTCGACTTCGACGCCGTGATCGCCGTGAACCTCAAGGGCGTCTTCACGTGCACGCAGGCAATCGTACCGCATCTGCTCGCGCGCGGGGGCGGCCGTATCGTGAACGCGTCGTCAGTGGTGGCGCACAACGGCAACTTCGGCCAGACGAACTACGTAGCCAGCAAGGCTGGTGTGATCGGTATGACGCAGGTGTGGGCGCGCGAACTCGGTCGTCGGAACATTACGGTAAACGCCGTGGCGCCGGGATTCATCGCCACGGACATGACGGCCAGGATGCCCGAGGCGGCGCTCCGGTCGATGCAGTCGCACACCCCCGCCGGACGGCTCGGTCTGCCGGAGGACGTCGCCAATGCGTACTGCTTTCTTGCCTCCGAGCAGGCCGCGTTCATCAATGGCGCGGTGCTCACGGTGGACGGTGGACTGGTGATCGGCACCTAAGGCGTGCGCGGCGCAGCGTATTGCATGCGCTGCAGGATGATGCCGGCCCGACGCGTGGCGATCGAGCCCTTCGGTGACCATCGGCGGGGCGACGGCAGGATCGCCGCCATGCGCGCCGACTCGTCTCGTGTGAGGCGACTCGCCCGCTTGCCGAAATGCTGCTGCGCCCCCGCCTCGATACCGAACTGATTGGGGCCCCACTCAGCCAGGTTCAGGTACAGATCGAGAATGCGCTCCTTGTTGAGCAGCAGCTCGATCCAGAGCGCGAGATACGCTTCGAGTCCTTTGCGGATGAACGAGCGTCCGTTCCAGAGAAACAGATTCTTCGCCACCTGCTGAGTGAGCGTGGACGCACCACGGAGCGAACCGCCCGCCCTGCGACGCTCGAGCGCCTTGTCGATCTCCACCAGGTCGATCCCGTGATGCAGATAAAATCGGTCGTCTTCCGACGCCAGCACGGCGCGCCGCAGCTGCGGCGTGATCGCTTCACGCGAGATGACCGTACGTTCCGGCCATATCGGACGATCTCCGCGCGCGATCCGCTGCATGGCGCGTGCGACCATCACGGTGGTCACCGGCGGCTGCACCAGCGCGTAAAGCAGAATCACCGGCACCGGCGCGATCATCGCCAGTACCACGCCGATGATCGACAGCCGGACGAAGCGCCGCCAACCGCGCGCGCCTCTGCCTGACCGCTTGCGAGCGGCGTCGCCACGTTTGCGCCCAGCGCTCACGGTTCGCGCAGATGGGGTGGCGTATCCGGTGGCTGCCGACGCCAGCGTCGATGTTGCCAGAAGTACTGCGACGGATACTCGCGCACGAGTTCCTCGAGCATGTTGGTGTAGCGCCGCACGATCGCATCTACATCGGCATCGCGTGCCCCGGTTCGCGGCACGTCGACCGGACGAACGAGGATCGCGTAGCGGCTGCTCGGCTGGCGCACGACACCAACAAACACCATGGGCACATTGAAGCGCAAGGCGAATACGGCCGGGCCGCGCGGGGTCTTCGCGGGGCGACCGAAGAAGGGTACGAAGGTGCTCGCCAGCCCGAGGGCATCATGATCGCTCACGAACGCAATCGCGCGGTTCTCGCGCAGGGCGCGTGGGGTGCGACGTACCGCGTCCCTGTCGTGGATGACTTCCATGCCGATCTCGCGTCGCGTACGCGTCAGGTATGCATCGAAGATCGGATTGGCCATGCCGCGAACGACCACGTCGAGAGCCACGCCGCGCGCGGCGAAGTACGCCCCGCCAAACTCCCAATTGCCGAGGTGTCCGGTCACGATGATGAGCCCCTTGCCGCCGGCCAGCGCCGTGTCCACGAGTTCCCAGCCCTCGACGCGCTCCACGCGATCAAGAATCTCCTGTTTCGTAGACCCGGGAAGGACCGCCGTCTCGATGGATGTGCGCCCCAAGCTGTCGTACGACCGGCGGGCGATCATCTCGACTTCGGACGCTGAGCGCTCGGGAAAAGCCGCAGCGATCTGCCGTTCAACCACACCGCGGCGAATCCCGATCGGCTTGTAGACAAAGCGGGCGATCGCCCCGCCGATTCGACTGGCCGACCGCCATCCGATCAGCTTGAGTGCGCCCACAGCAATCCGGGTCCCGATGTATTCGAGACGATGGGACAAGGTCGGGGACTTCCGCGCCGGTTCAGTCATGGACTAGCGAATCTAACCGGCCGCGATCACCAGCAGTACGAACGTCCGTGCACGAGCGAAACCACGAGAAAAACCGAAACGCCGCGTCGATCGGCTGATCGACGCGGCGTCCGTACCAACTGAGCGGCGAACCGTTAATTGGTGAGCATTACCAGCACGCGACGGTTCGACGCGCGACCCTCGCCGGTGCTGTTCGGGGCAACAGGATCGGACTCGCCCCGCGTGCGCGCTACGATACGCGACTCGGCGATACCTTTGGATACGAGGTACGCCTTTGCCTGGTCGGCGCGGGCCTGACCAAGCTGCGTGTTGAACCGTTCGCTGCCGATGTTATCGGTGGCGCCGGTGACGGTAACGGCACGCGTCGCGTTGGCCGGATCGGTGAACGACGCGGCGATGATGTCGAGCACGCTCTTCGCTTCGCTGGACAGGTCGCTCTTGTTGAACGCAAAGTTCACCGAGCCGACAACCACCGGGCGTCCGGCAACTTCAACCCGCACGGTGTCGATGCGCGTCACGTAGACCGTGTCACGCTGTACGGTGCGGATGGTGTCGGTCTGGACCACGGGAGCCGGCGGACGCACAAAAAAGGACACGCTGAGACCGGCGTTCGCGCCGAAGTTGAACAGCGTCGGGCGCGCGAACGGCAATGCGTCGTCGTCACCGGGAAGAACGTATGTGCCGGTTCCCTCCAGTCGAGCCGATACACGGTCGTTCAACAGGAAACGGAGGCCCAGCAACCCCTGGGGGCCACCACCGCTCGGGGCGACGACGCGGGTGCGGCTATAGCGATCGTACGCATAGCCGGCGCCGGCCAACAGCTTCAGCCGCGTCGCGAGCGGCAAATGGTAAAGCGCACGTCCCGCGACCTGCACGTGCAGCACTTTGGGCAGGCCGAGCGTCTGCTGGGCCGGCGTGAGGACGGCGTCCGCCTCCGAGCGGCTGACATCCACTTCCAGCGACCACCGCGGCGCGACGTACAGACCAGCCCGTCCACCGAAGCCGATCGACGGGTCGAGACGCAGGGTGTCCGAATAGTTGGTGTACTTGGCGAAAGCGCCGAACTCGACAGTGCCCTGACGTTGGGCCGACGAGGTCGCAGGAAGAGCAGCGGCGAAGACGACGCCCAGAGCAAACGTTTTGTGGTGACGCAAAAACCCTCCGTGATGATGATGAAGTGGCAAGACGTTCCATGCAGCGTCCGTCCTGGCGGAACGGCCCTCTGCAGGAACACTGGTCTTGCACACCCTCGATCAACTTAGGCCGAAATGACACAGAGGCAACCGTACCGCGGCGATCCCGGAGGAGCGCTCAGAGGGCGCCGCTGCTCTGAGCCGCTATACATTTACCGAGCCTGCACGACATCTGCGTTTATCATCGGAGAGATACAGGCGCAGAATCACTTCTTTCGCGTGCCCATGCGTTCGTCACGCTCTCCTCTGCATACCGCCCCGCGTTCACTTCGCCTGGCCCAGATGGGGCTGGTTGTCAATGCGCTGCTCGCCGTGGTGAAACTGATCGCCGGGCTGCTCGGCAATGCAGGTGCCCTGGTTGCCGATGCGCTCGAGAGTGCTACGGATATGCTCGGCTCGCTGGTGGTGTGGGGTGGACTCCGTATCGCGAGTCGGGACCCGGATGAGCGCTACCCGTTCGGCTATGGTCGAGCCGAGGCGATCGCGGCTGCCGCCGTTGCCTCCCTCATGTTTGGGGCGGCGGCCGGCATTTCCATCGAAGCGATCGGCGAGATCCGGGCACCTCATCAGGCGCCCGCCTCGTGGACACTCGTCGTGCTGGCCGTGGTCATCGTCGTGAAGGAAGTGATGGCCAAACGGGTGATGGCCGCCAGCCGGGATTCGGGGAGCGTGGTCGTGGCGGCGGACGCGTGGCATCACCGCGCCGACGCGATCACTTCGGCTGCGGCCTTCGGTGGCATCGCCATGGCGCTCGCGGGTGGGCCCGGGTGGGAAGCGGCAGACGATTGGGCCGCGTTGGTGGCCGCCGCAGTTATTTCGGTCAACGGCGGGCTGATTCTCCGCAGCGCCCTTCGCGATCTCATGGATCGCGCGCCGTCGCCACTCTTGATGGCAACCGTCACCGAAGCCGCGTTAACCACCTCAGGCGTGCTCGCGGTGGAAAAGCTCAAGATCCGAAAGTCGGGCACCGGGCTGTACGTGGACATCCATGTGCAAGCCGACCCTGCGCTCTCGCTGCACGACGCGCACATTCTCTCGGGGCGGGTGAAGTCGGCGATCCGTCTTCGGATGCCGGCCGCGCTTGGCGTGCTGATCCACATGGAACCGTATGCACCTTCGGAGGAGACATGAGCGAGGAGCCCGGCTTCGAGGCGGAGGGGGACACGCTGCGCCTTACAGCCGTTGACCCGTCGCAGAAGATCAAGCTCGGCAACAAAGCGGCGCGGGTAGAGACCTCACTGAGCAAGGAGGCGCTCCAGCAGCAGACTGCAGGATTGCTCACTAAGCTCGAGGCGCTGCAGTCGGCGTTCTATGCCGATGGTCGGCATGCACTGCTGCTCGTACTGCAGGGGCGCGACGCATCGGGCAAAGACGGTGTCATCAAGAACGTGTATGGGGCGTTCAACCCCATCGGGGTTCGGGTGGCAGCGTTTGGCCCACCAACGGCGCTGGAGCTGCGTCATGACTTTCTGTGGCGCGTACACCGGGTGGTGCCTCCGCGCGGAATGATCGGGGTCTTCAACCGTTCGCATTACGAGGACGTGCTGGCGGTACGTGTGCGCGAGCTCGCGGCGGAGTCGGTGTGGCGCCAGCGCTATGCGCACATCAACAGCTTCGAGGAGATGCTCGCGGAGAACGGCGTGATCATCCGCAAGTGCATGTTGCACGTATCAAAAGATGAGCAGCGCAAACGGCTGCAGGAACGGCTGCACGATCCGGAGAAGAACTGGAAGTTCCGACTCGAGGATCTGGATGACCGTCACGAGTGGGAGTCGTACACCGCGGCCTATCGCGAGGTGTTGGAGCGGTGCAGCACGCCGTGGGCCCCGTGGTATGTGGTACCGTCCGATGACAAGTCGGTGCGCAATCACCTGATTGCGCGAATGCTGGTGGAGACGCTCGAATCGCTCGCGCCACAGTTTCCCGACATGGACGACCGGGTGCGTGCGGCAGCGCAGGGGTTTACGTGAGCGCTGGGGCGCGCGGCGGACTCCGACAGCGCATGTTGCGGCTGGCTGTCGCCCTGTCATGTCTCATGAGCGTGAAGAGCGGCGGGCAGGATGTGCGATCCATGTCGGAGGTCATACCGGCGGGGAGCGCACTACACGTGCTGGCGGAGCGGGTCTTCGATCGGAGCGCCGGGCTTCGTTCACCCACCTCGTACGCGCTCGAGCTCGATCGCCATGGTCTCCCGTGGCTCGCCACCGAAGACGGCCTCTACTCGTATTCCGGTGGACAATGGCGTCGTGAGCCGATGCCGCTGCCATTTCGTGAGCAGCAGGTGCGATCGCTGCTCTTTGCCCGGAACGGTGCACGCTGGGTGGGCACGCGCCACGGTTTGTACGTGCAGCGCGTCACGGGCGAAGTGTCGGAGTTTGGTGAAGCCGAGGGCGTGGTTGGCCCGGTGGTGTACAGCCTCGCGGAAACGCGTGCTATCGACGGCACGTGGCGCATCGTCGCTGGCGCTTCGCGCGGCGTGTCGTACTACACCGGCGCGCGCTTCGTGCCGCTCGCGCTTCCCGACTCCTTCAATGCCCTTGGGCTGATGGTGGTGCACGCTGACGGCCCCGATGCGGTGCCGGAACTGTGGGTGGCATCATCGACCGGCGGTGTATTGCGACTGCGCGAGAAACGGTGGACATCATTTGCTGCCGCGCAAGGGTTGGACAGCCCGAGCGCACAGCATCTGCTGATTGCCCGGGATTATCCCGCCGGCCGTGTGTTCGTGGCGTGCGCAACGGGCGTATACGTCCTGCAGGAGCAGGGCACCGGGGGCGGGTCGCCTGAGCGCTTTGTGCGCATTCCGGGATCGCCGGCACTCGCCTATCGCCTGGAACACGTGCGTGCGCATGACGGACGCAACGAGCTGTGGGTCGGCACCACCGACGGTCGCGTGATGCGTTGGCGCGAGGGGCGCTGGAGTGTCGTCCCGACGAGGGTCTCGGACGCGCACGGCTCGGTGTCGCTTCTGCGCGCCGTACCGCGACACGGCGGCGGTACAGCCGTCTATCTGTCGGCGCGCGGATCGCGACTGACGCGCCTGTCGATCGGGGCGGCGGGGACGCTCGCCTTTCCGGCGCGCGGTGAACGGGAGTTCGTGAATGCGCTGGAGGTGGAACGCCGCCCTGACGGCCGGGATGCGCTGTGGATCGGGACATCCGGCGCCGGTCTGATTCACGTGGCCGCCGATGGCATCGTGCGGCGGTACGAACGACCGCTCACGTCGACATTCATCACCGTCAGTGTATTGGCCCGCGCCTCGATCGAGGGTCCTCGTCGCGCGCGGCGCAACACGCCGGCGGTGTCGCCATCGTTGTTGGTGGTGGGCGACGGGCGCCTGTATCGCATGGTTGGTATGCAGCTCGTACCGATGCAGAACGGCCTGCCGGCAGGCGCGGTACTGGATGTGCGTCGCGCAAGGCTGCCGTCGGGTGAGGACGTGCTGACGGCCGCCACGACCGACGGACTGTTCCTGTGGAACGGATCGCGTTGGGCGCGCGCTCCGTTTGCACTCGATGGCGGTGCTTCGAGCGTTCGAGACGCCGTCATCAACGGCGAACCCACACTGCTCGTGGGCGGTGAACACACGGTACGTCGGGTGACCGCTCGAGGTGTGGACGTGGATTCCATACCGGAGGCGACGGCGCGCGCGGCTGGAGACGGTCTGGTTCTCGCCGCGTGTCTGGTGCCGGGCACCCGTCCTCCCAAACTGTTCGCCCTCGATAACCAACGCGGCATCTTCTGGCGATCGGCGGCCCGGGATGGAGCGTGGCAGCCGCTACCGGCTGAGCTGTTGCGCGCGATTTCGCCGACCGGAGCGCTGACGTTGCGCTGTCGTGGCAGCGAGGAGATCCTCGTGGGTTCGCCTTCCGGCCTTATGGCAGCGAATGTCGCCTCTCCTGATGCGGGTAACTGGCACGTCGTGACGCACCTGGCGGACGCCGACGGTTTGCCGGCGAGCCATGTGACGGCGATCAGCGCTCGTGACAGTGATCGAACGATCTGGCTCGGCACCGCCTATGGAGTCGGGCTCGTGGATCTCGCGGTGGCCGCGCTCCCGCCACAGGCGCAACTGCAGTTGCGCGTGATCTCGCAGCGCACGGGTCACGTGCTGTCCGCAGACGCGCGACTTACGCCCGACGACGACGACATCCGGGTAGAGCCGCTGTTGCAGTCGTTTCACCGGGAAGAGGAAGCCCGATATCTGGTGAAACTCTCGCGCGTGTCGTGGTTTGATACCGACAGCGAAGCCTCCGCATCGCTGGACGGACCCGGAGCGCGTCCGGGTGAGACGCGGAGCGAATCGGGCGAGCGCGCATACAACGACCTCGATGCCGGGCACTACGTGTTGCAGGTGCGAGCCTTTGACTGGGCTGGGCGGGCATACGGACCGGTGGAGCAGCACTTTCGTATTGCGCCGACGTTCGCGCGATCGTGGTATGCCGTGCTCCTGTTGGCAGCATTGGTCGTCTTCGGACTGACCGCCGCGTACCGCTGGCGTGTCTCGGTGCTGCAGCGTGGAACGTTGCGCCTGGTGGAGAGCGAGCGGCGGCTGCGTGAGAGCGAGCGCAAGTTTCGCACGATCTTCGATCGTTCAACCGATGCACATCTGCTCGTCGACGACGGGCGTGTGCAGATCGCCAACGAACGCGCGGTCGTGCTGTTCGGCGCGTTGAGCACGGAACAGCTACAGGATCGCGCGATCTCCGACTTGCTGCCCGAGTTGTCGTTCCCGACGGGCAACAGTGGGCACCATGGACAACCGATCGAGACCACGATCATGCGGGAGTCCGCCGCCGCCTTTGCCGGCGCGCCGCCGGCTTCACCCGGCGCAGCGCCCGTTCCGGTGCAATGCTCCGTGACCCGGGTGCCGATCGATCAACGGGAGCTGCAGCACATCGTGTTGCGTGATCTCACGAGCGTGCGCGAGGCCGAGGCCGAACGCGCCTGGTTTGAGACGCAGGTGCGTGAAGCGCAGAAGCTCGAATCGCTGGGAACGCTCGCCGGTGGGGTGGCGCATGACTTCAACAACCTGCTGGGCGTGATTCGCGGCAACGCCGAACTGGCGAAGAGCGCAACGAAAAAAGGGCGCAGCAGCGAAGAGCATCTGGCGGCCATTCTCGATGCAAGTGATCGGGCGCGCGATGTGGTACGGCAGATCCTCACGTTCAGCCGACGCTCGACGCCGACCCGGGAGTACGTGAATCTTTCGCGTCTGGTGCTCGATCTGCAGCCCCTGTTGCGCCGCATGATTCCGCGCAACCTGCGAATGGTGATCGAGGGAGCGGAGATACCACACTTGATGATGGGCGACCCCACGCAGCTGCAGCAGCTGCTGTTGAATCTGGTGTCGAACGCCGAGTACGCGATGCGCGAGCGCCCGGATGGCATGTTATCCATTGTACTGCAGGAACGCACCGTTCTGCCGAGTGAGTCCCCGCCGCATGGCGACGTGGTGGTGCTGCAGGTGAAAGACACGGGCGACGGCATGAGCGACGAGGTCCGTTCGCGGATTTTCGAACCGTTCTTTACCACGAAGCCTACCGGAGAAGGCACGGGGTTGGGGATGGCCGTCCTGCACGGCATCGTGGTGTCGCACCAGGGATATGCCGAGGTCACCAGTGAGGTGGGGCGGGGGACGACGCTCGAACTCCTCTTTCCGCGTGCCGTGGTTGAGGGGTTGTGGGACGAGGAGGAGGATCCCACGGCGTTCATCGAGTTGGACGGTCCCGAACGCGGGCATGATGCGGGGGTGCTTCCCGAAGCGGAAGACTTCGCGCTGCAGAGCCTCTACGCGGGGTCACGCATCGTGGTAGTCGACGACGAAGCGGCCGTGGCGCGCGTGGTCGAGCGTGCGTTGCAGCATCATGGGCAAGAGGTGCACGCGTTCCTTCAACCGGAGGCGGCGCTGGCGTTCATCCGGAATCAACCCTCGGCGGTGGACCTGCTGATTACCGACCAGACCATGCCCGGGATGACGGGCGATCTGCTCGCGGAGGCGGTGCATGCGCTGCGGGTCGACTTGCCGGTAATCATCCTTACGGGCTTCAGCCATCGCTTGACGCCGGAGCGGGTGGCGGCGGCGAGGGCGTATGCCGTGCTCCTCAAGCCGGTGGAGCTGGACGACCTCCGCAAGACGGTAGACGACGCGCTTGGAGCGCGAGCGCGGTGAGTGAGGGGAGGGGCTGGTATCGAACGGGACCGGCGGTTACGTTCTTCATTCTGTTCGCGGAGCCAGTCGGCCGCGACGGGATGTGGCGCAGCCCGGTAGCGCACCTGAATGGGGTTCAGGGGGTCGCAGGTTCGAATCCTGTCATCCCGATGTGAGGAAGAGACCATCTGATAAGCACTTCCAACGCGCTGCGTCAGATGGTCTGCAGATGCTGTATGACGCAAATTCTGTCGTAGTGGACCGGATCGCTATCTGATACCGGTCTTGGAAACGACAAACGGCCACCCCCGCGGGTGGCCGTTTGTCGTTGGTGGCACGTCTCGCTCGGCGGCCCGTGACCTCTCGCGCGGTGGGATGCGGCGGCGGTTCCATCAGGCCGACGGACGGCTGCCGTGACGGAGAAGACTTCTACAGCGCGCTGGGAATTGTTTTGACAAAACAGGCGTGAAGGATTCTTACGGATCGCTTCCGCCTTGTCATCGCGAGTACGATGGGCCAATGAAGCATCGTCCCGCTCGCACCGGTGCATCCTCACGGTGGAATCCCGAGGCCCGTGGCCGGGCGCGCGGCCGCGTGCCGGGAAACAGCGCGCGTGGGTTCGCGCGCCGAACACCGTCGCGACTCCCGCCGCTGGAGTTTGCAGTTGGCGCTGAGCGACGGGCACCACTCGTGGTGACCGCGCTGACCATGGCCCTGTCTGGGGTGATCCTGGGCGCTGCCGTGGCCGCGACATCCTTACGCGCCGCCGCGAGATGTGGACGCGGCGTTTCCAGCTGTGCGCCGAACCTGCTCGCGGTGCCATGGCTCATCGCGCTGGGATTCGCCGGGGTGCACCTGCTCAAAGACATGGCGCCCCGCTGGCGCCGCCAATGGCGCGCCTTTGCGCTGTTCTCTGCGGCCGTCGCCTATCTCTGGTGCTGTCGCGCGGCCATGTGAGGGCGAACCGCCCTCACCCGCGAAGCAAGCTGGCGCCGGCTGCAACGACGTAGCGCTTTTGGGTGTCCTGCCCATGTACTGTAACATTTGCCATTTTGCATATGAACGATAACATTGAATAATTGCCTATGTTTTATGACAAACGTATTTTTGTACAAGAACGTAGGCATCGCGTGTCCCACGTCGGGAGGCGCCATGATACCAGACGACCTCCCATGCGACTGCACACGACCGAAGAGATTGGCGCGTCGGTGCGCGACGCGCGACGCCGGCGCAAGCTGACGCAGGCCCACCTTGCCGAGATGATCGGTGCCTCTCGCCAGTGGATCCAGCGCCTTGAGGTCGGTAAGCCTGGCGTGGAGTTGGGGCTTACCCTCCGCGCGCTCCTGGCGGTCGGAGTGACACTTGAGGCGCGGGGCCCAACGGGCTCATCCGACGTGACGCCGGCGGAGACTAAGGCCAGCTGGCTGCTGCACGCGCGGCAAGCGGGCAAGGCGGCGGCGTCCCCCGTCGCCAACGAGCGCGCCCCCCGTCGGCCCGCGGCTGTCCACGCCCGTCCACCACGCGTGCGCGCCATTGCCATTCCTGGGTGGAACGACGCCCCGACGCCGGTGGATGCGCCCGACGCTGTCCAGCTCAGGAGCGAGCAGCGCGCCGTGACTGCCCCGCGGCGGACGCCATGACCCCGGCGACGGTGGGAGATCGATCCCCGACCGCCGATCCCCAGACCACGCTGCTGGCGATGTACGAGGGCCGCGTCATGGGCCTAGTCGAGCGAGCGCGGGACGGGTCGCTGACGCTCACATACGCCCCGTCGTGGCGATCCGCCCACGGCGCCTTTCCCCTGTCGTTATCGCTCCCGTTGGCCACCATGCAGCATGGGCATGTCGCGGTCGCCGCCGTCGTCGAAGCCTACCTGCCGGATCGCACCGCCGTCCGCGACCGCCTCGCGCGGGATCACGGATTATCCGACACCGACCTGTTCGGCCTCCTGCGCGTCGTTGGCGAGGACTGCCCGGGGGCCATTCAGTTCGTCCGTCCCGACCGTGTCGACGCGTTGGCGAGTGGTGAAGCCGATGGGATTGCGTGGCTCACCCACGAGGACCTCGTCACGCGCGTGCAGGCGCTGGAACACCCCGATGCGCCGTTCCGACTGATCGGCGACGCCGGCTACTTTAGTCTCGCCGGCGCGCAGGCCAAGATCGCCCTCTACTGGGAAGACGGGCGGTGGGGCGTCCCGCGCGGCCGCATTCCGACGACGCACATTCTGAAGCGACCGTTATTAGGCGGCGCCTCCCGCTTTCTCGTGGCCGAACTCGCGACGATGCGGCTCGCCAGTGCGTTGGGCCTGCACGCTGCCGACGTCGCCCCACTCGCCGTCGGCACCCACTGGCTGCTCCAGATCACGCGCTACGACCGCGTCGACACGGATGGCGGGTGGCGTCGGCGCCATCAGGAAGACCTCTGTCAAACGCTTGGCATGTCCCCGCATCTCAAGTACGAGCGGGCCGGTGCGCCTGGCATCGCCACGGTCGTGCAGGCCCTTCGCACGCATGTGAGCAACCCATTGCGCGACATCGCACAATTCCTCGATATGATCATCTTCAACTGGATCGTCGTCGGCACCGACGCGCATGCCCGCAACTACTCGCTCATGATCGGTGCCAACGGGGTGGCGACCCTCGCACCATTCTATGACGTCGCGTCGGTCCTTGGCGTCGCGCGCGCCTCGGAACTCTCGACTGCCAGGCTCGCCATGCAGATCGGCGGCGAATACGAAGCCGCCTCCGTGTCGAAAGCGGACTGGCGGCGACTGGAGGCCTCGATCCAACTGCCGCCCGACACCCTCGTGATCCGCGTCGGCGCCGTGGCGGAGCACATTCGTGCGATTCTCCCCGAACTCCGCGAGGCGCTGCTCGCCGAATGTCCCGCGGCGCTCTCGTCCGAGATCGCCAAGGTGTGTCGGAAGATCGACGGGAGCGCGGAAATCTGCGCCCGCCGCGTCCGCTAAGGCGCAGGCGCAGGTTGGCGACGCGCATGGGCCCGACGGGTCCGATAGCCGCTTCGCTTCACGCCCGAATTGTCACCTTGTTTCCCAAGCCCCTGTCAACCGACTTCTCCGAAACGGCAAAAAAAGACTTCCCCATCACGGCAGACGGCGGGGTACGCCGGTGCGCGCATACGCCGTGCGCGCATACTCCACGAGCTCCGCCATGGCCGCGAGCATTCGTAGATCGGCCGCGTTGAGGTACACGCGAGACCGCGTACTCCCGGCGCTCAACTCGGCGACGATTCAGAAGGCGGTGCTGGACATTTTGCTGACGTATGGGCGGCTGTATGAGGATCTTCGGGGTGAGGCGGCTTAGGACGTGAGTGACGAATAAATGGGGAAGCATTGGGTTCCGCAGGCATACCTGCGCGGATTCGCGCGTACGAAGGACGGTAGCCCACCTCCGCCACCGAATCAGGGCGAGTTGGGCGTCCGCTGAAACGGGTCAAGTCGAGGTCAAGTCGGTCAAGTCCAATTCTCATCACACGCGCGCGAGCCTCGCACGGCAGAGCGGGGACCCGGGCAACTTTGCGGCGGTGCGCAAGCGAGAGTACCGCGTTTCCTCGCGGACTCCGCGACCGCCCGCTCGGATACTTCGATGTACCGCATGGCGGGTGACACGCCGAGCGCGTCAGTTCTCGCCAGTCCGGTGGTAGCTTCCAAAGGTGCAGCGCGGCTCGTGGTGCGCGCGGACGCTCACGACGAACTCCAGGACCGTGCAATGCCCGACAGCTCCGATGTACGCGTCGCCCAGCAGAAGAGCGGGCGGCGTAAATGTCCGACTGGTATCCAAGGCTTTGACGAGATCACCGAAGGTGGCCTTCCACGCAACCGGATCACCCTCCTCAGCGGCGGGACCGGGACCGGGAAGACCTTGCTCGGCATCGATTTTCTGATCGGCGGGGCGACCAGGTATGACGAGCCCGGCGTCTTTATGTCGTTCGAGGAAAACGCCGATGAGCTGTTCGCCGATGTCGCCTCGCTCAACTTCGATTTGCAGAGCCTGGTCGCCAGGCAGAAGATCGCGCTCGAACATGTGCCGCTGAAACGGAGCGAGATGCAGTCGACCGTTGAGTTCAATCTGGAAGGCATCTTCGTACGCCTCGAGTTGGCCATCGACTCCATTGGAGCGAAACGCGTCGTCCTGGATTCCATCGACTCGCTCTTTGCCGGCGCGTCCGATGCCGGAATACTGCGACTGGAAATTACGCGTCTTTTTCGATGGCTCAAGAATAAAAACGTGACCACCCTGATTACCGGCGAGGCCACTGATGGCACCTATACCCGGCATGGGCTCGAAGCGCATATCTCCGATTGCATCATCTTCGTGGATAATCGGGTTCGCGATCAGATATCCACCCGTCGCATGCGGGTCATCAAGTACCGCGGTTCGAGTCACGGCACCAATGAGTATCCGTTCGTGATCGACACAAGCGGGCTCTCGGTCATTCCCATCACGTCGGCGGGACTCAATCAACCCGGCTCCTCCGAGCGGCTGTCGACAGGCATCCCGTCGTTGAACGCCCTGTTCAACGGCGGCGGGTATACCAGAGGGAGTACCGTGCTCGTGTCCGGAACCGCGGGTACGGGGAAGACGAGCCTGGCTGCGGCCTTTGCCATGGAAAGTTGCAACCGTGGGGAACGGTGTCTGTTTTTGTCTTATGAAGAGTCTCCGGGGCAACTCATTGAAAACCTGAGTTCCATCGGGTTCGAGCTAGCGCCGCTGGTCGAGAGTGGGATGCTGTTGATCGTGTCGACCAGGCCCTCGTTCTTCGGCCTGGAAATGCATCTCCTCGATCTGTATAAAATGCTCGCCGACTTCAAGCCGCAGGCGGTGGTCATCGACCCGTTGAGCAGTCTGCTTGGCCAAGGGGACCAACGGGAAGTCGATGCGATGCTCACGCGCATGATCGACTCGCTCAAATCCAACGGCATCACGGGATTTTTCACCAGCCTCGTGTCGTCCACGAAGCCGAATGATACGAGTGGCGAAATCGGCGTCTCCTCGCTGATCGACACCTGGCTCGTGGTACGGGAACTGGAGGAAAGTGAGGGACGGCGGCGCATCCGCGGGATGTACATCGTCAAGTCGCGCGGCATGGGACATTCCAGCGATGTGCACAAACTCGTGATGGATGATGCCGGGCTGACGTTGATGCCGATGAACGCCGACGCGACCGCAAGCGCGAAGCAAAAGAGCAAGCTCGGCAAGGCGACCGCCAATCCGGAGGCGTAGACTCTTGCCGGACGCCCTTCCCTCCGATTCTGAACGCGCCGCGCGGATGAGCACGACACGTCCGAGCTACATCGTGGGGGTCGGCGGCTCCGCCGGTGCGCTCAGCGCCTACCGGGCGCTGTTGGAGTCCTTGACGACCGACACCGGCATGGCCTTCGTCATCATTTCTCACATCACCCCGGATGCGTACAGTCAGCTAGCGCTGATTCTATCGCGGTGCTCGACGATGCCGACCATGGTGGCGGCATCGGGGATGCCGATACGGGCCAATCATGTGTACGTGATACCGGCCAATGCCGATCTCGAAATCGAGCAGTTCACCTTCAAGGTGATTTCGCCGCGCAGCCGACGAAACGCGCAGATCGACCTGTTCTTTGCCTCGTTGGCAGCGGCGATGAGCGAGCACGCCATCGGCATTGTCTTTTCGGGATACGATGGCGACGGTACGTTAGGCGTGCAGTCTATCAAGGAGAAGGGGGGTACGACGTTTGCGCAGGACGCGTCGGCGGAAGTGGACAGCATGCCGACCCGTGCGCAAGCGTCGACGTACATCGACTTCGTGCTGGCGCCAGAAAAAATTGGTAAGGCGCTGATGCAGATCGGGGAGCGCTTCATTCGGGCTATGTGACTTATTCACTACCGGAAAGCCTCGACCCGCTCGCGCGCCCTGTGACTGCAATGCGAGCCGCCCAGGCACCAGGCTCCCGCGCAGCGGTTGGCACTTTACGACGCGACTTGCATCGAAGCCCGAAGCAGATGTTGTGCGCCGAATGACAGCACCGCCGCGCGACGGGCAGATCTCCTTCTTGAATCAGGTGGTGGGCTCGTTGACGTTTGACATCTATACGCCGACGTGAATTCGCATCACTTGCGCTCAAGCGGTAGGACAGGCGGCCCTTCCAACGGTGCGGTCCAACGGAGATGACGTGGAAGCGATTGAACGAGCCGCCGGAATGTCGACGACGAATCGTGACCCGGTGTGATCGAGCGCCAACGTCGTCACCAGCGATGCGGGGGCCCTCGCATCGGATCGTGTCAAAGCCCGCTTGGATTATTCGTGATGGGTCGGCAGTCAGGGTAGACAGCGCGGAAGACTCGACCGCAAATGTAGTGCTCCTCTTCGGTCGAACGAGTGCGACGCCAGCCAGCCAGCCGAGCGCCCACGTCCGCCCGAGACCGTACGGGTGCGTGGTGGTGAACGGACGAGCAGCGCGGCGGCGCGGGTTCCGCGCGTTCTCCGGAAGTGGCGACGTATCGGTCCCACTTCACTCATCTACACTTGCCGGCGTGGCTAATACTACGCATTCAGAAGACACGGTTGTCACCGATCGCGTGAAATTCCCCAGGTAGCGATCGTGTGAAATTCCCCACCCCTTTCGCGGGAGTTGGGCGATGACCGCAGGACATGGGGCGCTGGACAGCGGGGCGGGCGGGTCGCCGGCGGCATCTTTCGGGCAGCTTTGGCCCGGAGGGGAGACGATGGTGACCGAGACGGTGGTGGAGCAGGTCGTGCAGGCCTTGGCGCGCGGCGAGGGCGTGTCCGCGATCGCGCGCGCGTACGGTTTGGATCGGAAAACAGTCCGCGCCTGGCGCCGGCGCCGGGCGTATGGGGAGCGGGTCGCGCGCCCGGTGGTGTCGCTCTTGGACCCGCATCGGGCGTGGATCGCGAAGCGCGCGCCGGAGGTCGACTTCAATGCGACGGTGCTCCACCGCGAGCTGTGCGAGCAGGGCTTCACGGGCTCCGTGATCATTGTGCGGCGCGCGATCTCGCCGCTGCGGGCCACCGCGACGCCGACCGCGACGGTGCGCTTTGAGACGGCGCCGGGCGAGCAGGCGCAGGTCGACTTCGGGCGGGTCCGCGTGTGGATCGCGGATGTGCAGGTGGCGGCGCAGATCTTTGTGATGACGCTGGGCTTCTCGCGCCGTCTCTTCGCCGTGGCCTTTGCGCGGCAGCGCCTGCGCGAGTGGATCGGCGGGCACGAGCTGGCGTTTCAGCATTTCGGCGGCGTCACGGACCGCATGGTCGTCGATAACGCGCGCGCGATGGTACTGGAGCACACGCGCGAGGCGGTGCGCTGGCATCCGACCTATGCCGACTTCGCGGGCTACTACGGCTTCCGCCCGTGGGCGTGTGCCCCGTACCGCCCACAGACCAAAGGCAAAGTGGAATCGGGCGTGAAGTACGTCGCGCGCAATGCGCTCGCCGGCAAGCGCTTTCACTCGTGGGCGCCTCTGAATGCGTGGCTGGTGGAGTGGGCGACCACGATCGCCGATCAGCGCGTGCACGGCACGACGCATGAGCGCCCCGCCGATCGCTTCGCGCGCGAAGCGCTCACGCCGCTCGACGGCCGGCCGCCGTATGCGTTTGCCCACGTGCGTGAGCGCGTCGTCGCGAATGATGCCCTCGTGAGCATCGATGGCTCGCGCTACAGCGTGCCGGCGCATCTCGCGGGCACCACCGTCACGGTGCGGGAGCACGCGAGCGACTTCACGATCTGGCAGCGCGACACGCTCGTCGCCACGCATGCACGACAGGGGCGTCAGCAGGTGGTGATGGTGTCGGCGCACTATGCCGGCCTCCTACGCGTCGACCACACGCCGCTGGCGGCGATGCCACCGCAGCACGATCCGCGCTACGTCACGCACGGAGACGTGGCGATTCGCGATCTGCGCATCTACGACGAGATCGTGGCGATGTCGAGCGCGGAGGTCGCCGCATGAGCCGCGATCCGATCTCGCCGATGGCGGAGCTCGAGGTGCTGAGTACGCACTGCCAGCACCTGCGCCTCACGCGTGTCGCGCAGACGCTCCCGACGCTGCTCGAGCAGGCCGCGCAACAGGAGCTCAGCTACAGCGCCTTCTTGCAGTCGGTGCTGGAGACCGAAGTGGCGGCGAAACGTGAGAAGCATGAGACCATGCGCATCCAGATGGCGCGCTTTCCCTTTCACAAAACGCTCGACGGCTTCGAGGGGAAAGCGCAGCCGTCGATCGATCCGAAAGTAATCAAGGAGCTCGCCACGATGCGCTTCGTCGCGAACGGCGCCAACGCGCTGTTACTCGGTCCGCCGGGGGTCGGGAAAACGCACTTGAGCGTCGCGCTCGGGCTCGAAGCGTGTCGTCTTGGGCTCCGCGTGATGTTTACCACGGCCGCCGCGCTCATCACCACCCTTGGGAAGGCGCTCTACGAAAATCGTCTCGAAGAGCGGCTCAAGATCCTCACGCAGCCGAAGCTCTTGATCATCGACGAGATCGGCTACATCCCGATTGACCGACAGGGCGCGAATCTCTTCTTCCAGCTCGTCAGTCGACGCTATGAGCGCGGGGCCATCCTGCTCACCAGCAATCAGAGTCTGGGCGCGTGGGGCGAGGTCTTCGGCGACGCCGTGATCGCCAGCGCTATCCTCGATCGCCTGCTCCATCACGCCACGACGGTCAACATTAAAGGCGATTCGTACCGACTGCGGGAAAAACGGAAAGCCGGGCTGATGAAATCCACCCTCATCCCTCATCCTGAGGGCTGAGATCCACCGGGTGGGGAATTTGAGACGATCGCTCCCTGGGGAGAATCAGACGATCATTGACACACGGTTGCCGGAGTGTCCTGAAAATTGCGGACTCCCTGATGAACCGGGGGAGGATTTCAGGGGGCAGGAGGCAGCAACCGCGCGCGGGCCTCCTGCTTCTTGCCCGCGTCATGCTGCGTCCACCCTATGGCTATCCTACACGTTCGAAGTCATCCATGGCGTATCCGACCGGGTGCACACCATCCTCGAGGTAGTTGAACCCGACGCTGTTGGCACTGCGCGGCAGCATCTCACCATTGGCGAAGAGCGCATATGTGAGCAAGTCGTCATCGTGATTGAGGCATGCCAGCGCGGGGCAGCCAAGGCGACTGGACTGCGCTGCTCGCCCACGCCCGTCGACGCCCGGCACTCGCGTAAATGACAATCCTTCGCGGTCGAGCTCCGCGCGCATCTCGGCCATGCGTACGTCGCTCCCGTCCAGATTGATGATGTACGCGTGCGGGAAACACATGTGGTCCACGAAAGAGGCGCGGAGGGAGATCTGTACCTGGTCAAAGCCGTACCGAGAGATGTAGACACTGCCGTCGGTCACGCCATAGCGCAAGGTGAACAGGCGAGGGTCCCTGACGGGCCGTCACCGGAGGGCAGTTACAAGAGAGCGATCAGTGGGCCGTCACGGTGGCCAGGTCACCGAAGTGACGATCGCGCACTTCTGAGCGTGGGGAGGCACGCACGGTTGGCCATCGCCCGGAGGAGTCGGCCGGTACGACGCCTCGCGTCAGGGTCCGCGCCCGTTGGCAGCCCGCAGGCACCATGACCTCGACGTCGACCGGCGCCATGTGAGGTAAGGCCGATATGCACCGGCATGTCACTCTGCGCGTCGTAGCCGGAGCCCGCGTCCACCCAGCGGGTAGCCAGCCGCCGTTTCGTGCCGCTGGCGAAAACCAGGATTTCCGCGCCGGCACACGTGGCGCGGTCATCGGCATTCACGACGCGAATCGGCAGCGACTGTTTGGCCGATGCGGTCGGGAGCACGTTGCGCCGCATCGGGGGCGTTGCCTCAGCGCGTGAACGGGCGAGCGCCAGATCCAATGCCCCGTCGCCGTCCACATCGGCCCACTGCACGCCGTGGTTCGCGGTCAGCGCGAGCATGTTGCCTGGTGTTCGATCCACGAACATACCCGCTGACTGTATAGGCAGATAATCACGAAAACTCTCGGTGGCCTCTAGGATCGGAGGCCCGCGCCGCCGCCGACCGCGTGGTCAGCGAGTTACGCAAAGCGCAGCGGCAGGCGGCACGCCAGGCGGAGCGTGAGGTCGAGCGGGTGCGTCGGGAAATGCAGTCGCTGCCGCAACCACCGGTGCCGCCGTTACCGCCTCGCGGGCGCGACTGAGCCGACCTCGGGTGCCGTTGGAACGCTTCGTGGCACAGTGGAAACGCCCGAGATCACACCTGGATCACGGACAGCTCACCCGCTCGCCCCACACTGCGGTTGAACGCCAGACGCACGACGCCGATGGCGCGACCTCAGCCGGAGTTTTCTCATGTCCGTTCGCCCGTTGCTCAGCGCCCTTGGTGTCGCGTTCCTGCTCGGCGCCTGCAGTGAGTCTCAGATCGCCGGCCCTCTTCCCGATATTCCCGACACCGCGACCCTGATCCGCGCGGCAGAAACGGCCGGCTTGGTGCGGGTCACGGTCCCGCAACCGGACCCCGGCATTCCGGCCTATGCCCGCGCATTTCCGGGCGAAAAACAGTTCTTCCACAACGGCGAGTGGCTGGCGATTCCGTTTTATCGAGCGCCGAGTGCGATTCCGGCAGACTTCAACTTGATGACGTTTTTCCACTTCCCAGGCCCTGGCGGCCCGGGCGCCTTCGCGACCCCGATCCTGATCAGGGGTTTCTACTTCATCGAGGCCAATGCACCTCTCGGCACCTTCCCGGCACTCGCCGTCTCGACTGGTGATGCCGTACCGATCTGGTTTGTGCGCTGGTCTGTGTACCAGACGGCGATGGCTGACGGTGTGGTCACCATTGCCGACGTGAACGCCATGAACCCACTGCGGGGAATCGCGACCACGTTCAACGAAACACTGAAGCCGCGCACCGGCGATCATCTCACGGTCATCACCGCAAACGGACGGCTCACCGACGGCCGCACGTTCGACTTTCACGTGACCCATGTCGGCGACGTGTCGCGCGCGCTACGCATCAACTTCGGCCGATAGATCGCACGCTTGACGCGAAGACCGCGGAGGACGCGAAGTCACGCGAAGAAGAGCAAAAGAGAAACGGAAAGCCGTTGCTGTTCTCCGAAGCTCTTCGCGTGCTTCGCGCCCGTCGCGTCTGACTTTCAACCTGTCGGCGTCCCGACGCGCTCAACGCGCGCGCGCCGTCACCGTATCGTTGCCGCCCACGCCGCAAAGCCAGGCTCGATCGCATCCAATCGTTGCAGCACCTCGTCACGCGAGACCGCACGCGTTGCTCCCCGTGGAAACGCCCGCTTCAATCGCCGCAGGAATTCCACGCCCTGCGCGTCGTGCACGCGCTGCACCTGCTGCTGAAATCTTGCCTGATACCACACATAGGTTTGCGCGCCGACACCGAAGTACAACCGCTCGAACGCTTCGAGGGTGCGGTGTTCCGGGTGAGCCGCGTCGCGATACCCCTGCAGAATGCCTTCCCAGAGTTTGGCGTCGGCGGGGCGTGCCGCACGCAAATACGTGTAACAAAAGTAGGTCGCGAGCCACTCGTTCAACCATTGCGACGGCACGTCGATGCCGTAGGCGGCGGCGAAGGCGTGACCCAGCTCGTGCAGACCCACGAGGTCGACGTAGCGCTTCGACGCCTCGTTCCACGTGCGACCGGATGCCGCAACCAACCGCCGCGCCGTATCCGAAATCGCCGTTTCGAGCGAGAGGGCGTCATTGGCCGCGAGGTTGTCATCAGTGGCGGGCAGGAATGCCACCGGCGGCCTGCCTTCAATACCAGGGATCCCATACGGCTGAGCCGTGATCACACGCTCCCAGGTCGGCCGCTCGAGCACGGCGATCGACAGTTCCGGTGAAATCCCGAGTGAGTCGGCGAAGAACTGCCGTGCATTCTGGATCAGCGTCCGAAGGCGAACCGCTTTGGCCTCGTGGCCGGGACTGAAGTAGACTGTGAGTCGATCGGTCGAACTGGGCAGGCCGAGTGCGCGAATCCGTGGCAGGAGATTTGCTGGTGCCGCCGCCGACGGCGCGCTCTGAGCGAGAGCCATCAACGGCACATGGTTCAGCGCGACCAGCAGTGCCGACACGAGCGCGAGGCGGCGCGTAGCCGAGCACGGTGTCTGATAGTTCGATACCAAGACCTGCTCCGAAGTGAGAATGGCGCAACGCCCACCAGCCCACGCCTTGTCGACCTGTGTGGCGCGCGCGACCTTACCCACAGTGCGGGAGTGCTGCTATCTGAGGGTGACCCGAGCGTGACTTGAGGATTCCGACCGTGCCATTCCGCGCCCTGTGACTGGAAATCGATGATCAGCATCGCCGCGCTGGGTCCGCTCGACGTGAGTGAGCCGTCTCGAGGGAGTTTGGCCACCCTCTTGGTACAACCGCGTCGTGCCGCGTTGCTGGTGTATCTCGCCGTCGAGGGCCACGGCGAATTCGTCTCGCGAGAATCTTTGTTGGCGCTATTCTGGCCCGAAAGTGACGAGCCACGGGCCAAAGCCGCGCTCCGGCAGGCGCTGACGTTTCTGCGCCGAGCGTTGGGCGAACACGCCATTCTCAACCGCGGCGACGACGTCGTCGGCCTCGACCCCGCACACGTGGCCTGTGACGTGTGGGCATTTCAGCGGGCGCTCTCGGCTCAGCGAGACGACGAGGCGCTGGCGTTGTATCGTAACAGTTTGCTGGAAGGACTGGTTGTCGACGACGCCCCCGCCTTCGAACAATGGGTTGCCAATCGTCGGGAGGCGCTGGCTCGGCAAGCGGCCGGAGCCGCCGCCCGCAGCGCCGACGCGCACGCCAATCGCGGTGACCTCGAGTGCGCCGTCGAATTGGCCCGGCGCGCACAGACTCTGGACCCCTTCAACGAATCCCATCATCGCCGGCTGCTCACGGTGCTGGATCGATCGGGCGACCGGTCCGGCGCCCTGCGCGAGCACGACGCGTTTGCGTTGCGGCTGCGGTCAGAACTTGATGCGGATGCTGCGCCCGAGACGCTGGCGCTCGTCGCAGCAGTTCGGGGACGAACCATATCGAATACGTCGCCCAACACCGCGCCGGTTTCCTTGCCAAAGATGTTCGATTTAGCGAGTGGTTTCGCTGTCGGCGACATTCCGGCGAGCACGTCGCAAGCCATCGCACCGCCGGTGCGCACCACTCGGTGGCTGATCGTCGGCGCGGCCGCGGTGGCGTTGGCGTTCATCGTCACACTGGTCATGCGTCGATCGTCGGCGACATCCAACGCTGCGGCGTCAGCTTCAGGGCTCGTCGCGAACCGCATCGCCGTCCTGCCCCTCACCGAGTCAGTGCCGGACTCCGCGCGATCCACGCTCGGCATCATGGCCGCCGATTGGATCACCGAAGGGCTCTCCCGCCTGGACGACGTCGAGGTGGTGCCCGCCACCGCCCTTCTCGCCACGCAGGCCACGCTCGACACCGCCTCACAATCCGCCGTTGCGGTCAACGATCGCTGGATGCGGGTGGCGCGTGACGTCGGTGCGGGCATGGTGGTGCGCGGCGCGATCTATCGCGAGGGTCGCATGGTGCACCTGCAGGTACAGCTGCTCGAGACGCATACGGGACGGCTGCTTCGTCCGGTCGAACGCGTGAGCGTTTCCGACGACAGCCTCATGATGGGTATCGACCGGCTGCGCACGCGCGTCGTGGCGGCGATCGCACCGCTCACCGATACGGTGACGCATCTTCGGCGCGCCATCGCCCCGCCCACGTACGAGGCGTATCGCGACTATGTCGCCGGCCTCGCGACGTTCGTGAACGGCGATCCTCGTGCCGCGCTGTCCTTGTTTCAGCGCTCAGCGGCCGAAGACTCGTCGTATCCCATGCCGCGCATCGCGGCGACCATCATGCATCTCAACCTGAACGATGCCGATGCGGCGCAACACGTGATGGCATCGCTCACGACTGAGCGTGTGCGACTGGGACCGCTCGAGCAGAGTACTCTCGATATGGTGCAAGGACTCCTCGCCGGCAACCTGCCCATGGCGTACGACGCCGTGGTACGGCAGGCCCGCATTGCACCAGGCACGATTGGCGAATACATGGTCGGGGAACTGGCGCGAAAGATGAATCGGCCGGCTGAGGCGGTGAGCGTGTTGCGGGCGCTCGGGCCCGACCGCGGTGAACTGCGTGGATGGCGTCCGTATTGGCAAGAACTGACGTTCGCCGAGCATCTGCTGGGCAACCATGGCGCCGAGCTGATGGCGGCGCGCGAGGCGATGCAGCGCTATCCCGATCACGTCATGATCGCCGGCTATGAGCTGCGGGCGCAGTCGGCACTTGGTAATCGTGCTGCCGTTTCGGCGGCGTTGGTTCGACTCGACGCCTCGTTGGCCTCGCTGGGTCAGCGTGCGTCGCTGCGTGTGATGATGGCGACGGAGTACGTGGCGCATCACCCCACTGATGGTCGGGCCGTGGCGCGCGCGGTCGCTGCGTGGTTCGACTCGCTGCCATCAGCTGCACGCGATGCGCCGCTGATTCGTACTGAGGAGGCGCGTGCGCTGCTGTTGGCTGATCGCGCTGCCGAGGCGCGCGTCAGACTGCGGCCGCTGCTCAGCCGATCCAGCGCATCCTTGACGAGGTCGTTGTCGTTGATGGGACTGGCGGGTGCGGTCGCGGCCGCGAGCGGCGACGTGGTCGAGGCCCGTGGCTGGATGGATCAGATTGTGGCGCACGCACGAGGAATGACGCCGGCCGCGCGCGGGCTGTCGTGGGGCGAGCCGACCTACTGGCGCTCGACCATCGCCGCTCGACTTGGCGACAGCACGCTCGCGCTCACTTTGCTGCGTGACGCGCGTCGGGAGGGACTCGGCATGGAGCCATCGGTGCACGCCGAACCCGCGTTCGCGGCGCTGCGCCAATGGCCGCCATTCGCTGCGGTGCTGGCGCCGGTGACGCGTTGAGCGGAGGCACAATAGCGCCGCTGTGCAACAGTGCACGTCGATGCGGCACGTCGCATCAACTCCCCATTCTCAACGCCGGACCGTCCGGGAGTGCGAAACGGTCGCGTCGGGAAATGGGACGCTCTCTGCCGCAAATTCGAGCGACAGATTCTCGTCAAGAAGAACGCGCACGAGCGAGCAGGGAGTCGCGAGCGGCGTCCAACACCGTTACCGCCTGCTCTGTGGACAGGGCGGGGAATTACCGCAGAAATTCGTCCAGCGTTCTCCCCCCTGAGATCGTCCAAGGGCGACTGGACCGGGGCGCGCGGGCCGACTCAAAGGGTGGTGAGCTGACTCTGCGCCAGCGGCCGCGCCGTGCGCGCCGCTTCGAGCCAGGCATCCCGCGTGGCCCATATCTGCTCCGTTCGGCCGCGAGCCGATCGGCGGGCGTGATGAGGCCGATCGCACGGTGCAGGCGCTGCGTGTTGGACGCGATGCCGAAGGCGGTGACGTGACGACGGGCGACCTCGAGTGACGTCGGTGTCTCCGGGCAAATGGTGGTGACCTTGAGGGTTTGATTCCAGCGTTCCGGCGTGCCGTTTGATTGCGGATAGTACGGGGCGGTCCGTGTGGTAGCTGTCTTCTGGGGTAGCAGACGTTCGTTGTTAGACTCAGAGTCAAACGTCACGCCGCCCGTCGCATTTTCACAAGGAGACCTTTCATGTTTGTTTTCCGTACTTTCGCCGCCGTCGCACTCCTGTCAGTTGCCGTGGTCTGCCAGGTGGCCAACGGCCTTGTTACCGTAAAGAGCACGCGCAGCGCCAAGGAAACGATGGATCGGCTGGAGAACCTGGTCGAGCAGCGCGGTCTCACTGTGTTCGCAAGAATCGACCATGCTGCGGGAGCGGCCAGGATCGGCAAGTCGCTGCGTCCCACCGAGCTGCTGATTTTCGGCAACCCACAAGGGGGCACGCCTTTCATGGAGTGTGCGCAATCGGTGGGTATTGACCTGCCGCTGAAGGCGCTGGTGTGGGAAGACACCGCCGGTCAGGTTTGGCTTGGCTACAACGATCCGGCCTTTCTGGCAAAGCGCCACGGCGTGCCGGAATGTGCCGCCGCGGCGAACATCGGCAAGGCGCTCAGAGGCATTTCGGCGGCTGCGGTCGCTCCGTAAAGCAAACCGACGAACGTGCGGCGCGATCGCCGACCCCACGAAGGCCGGCGTGCCCGCGGCGGCCTGACTTCCGCCCGCGGCCGCAGCTCAGCGGCCGTCCGGACCGCGTTTCCCTTGGGCCCTTGGTTTGGACGGTCCCCGCGTCGAGGAGGGACTCCGCGCGGATGGCGGATGCGGTGTCGCTGATGACCGGCGCAGTGAACGGTCGGATGTCACGCGCGTCCGAGTGATGTGGCGCGCGATATTGTGATGACAGCGATGGGCCATAAAGCGTACAACGTACGACATGTCGCCCTCACGTCTGTTGCTCCTGGTCCGTGACCGAGCCGCCGTGCGTCGCTACAGTCCGCGCACCACCCAGGCCTACGTGCAGTGGATCGTGCGCTATGTGCGGTGGAACAACCGGCAGCATCCCGCCACGCTCGGCGGTGTGGAGGTGCGAGACTTCCTGACGTATCTGGCGCGCGAGCGGAACGTGGCCGCCTCCACGCAGAATCAGGCACTCGCGGCGCTGCAGTTCCTGTATCGCGACGTGTTGGAGCAACCACTGGCCGCGCTGTCCGGACTCGTGCCGGCGCGGAAGCCCACGACGCTCCCCAACGTGCTGTCGCGGGAGGCCGTGCAGCGGGTGCTGACATGCCTCACCGGCACGCCGCTGCTGATGTCCCAGCTGCTGTACGGGAGCGGCCTGCGCCTGCAGGAGTGCTGTCAGCTGCGCGTGAAGGACCTCGATTTCGAGCGCGGCGAGCTTCGGGTGCGGCGCGGCAAAGGACAGCGCGACCGGGTCACCGTGCTGCCCGGTGCGGTGGGCGAGCCGCTGCGCGCGCACCTGACCCGCGTGCGAGCGATCATGGCGCGACGTGCCGCCCGTGGTGGCGGCTTCGTGGAAGTGCCGGGCGCTCTGGACCTCAAGATCCCGCGCGCCTCGCGACACTGGAGCTGGTGCTGGGTGTTTCCCGCCGCGCGTGAGTACTGGCACCGCGAGAGCGATACGCGGCGG
>JBBSCJ010000012.1:0-94654 GCA_038250435.1 Gemmatimonadales bacterium
GGCCCCACAGAGGGCCTCACGGGGCCTCGCCGAGCTCCGCACCGTGCACGCCGTGCGACGCACACCACCGTTTGAACGCGTCCGACGCGATAATGTCGAGCATTTCACCCGCAGATCAGCGTTTTTCATCACCCTGTTAGGGAGTTGGTCCTGCCCGGTGTAAACCGTCGTTGACAGGTTGAGGACTGGCACGCACCTTTGCAATGTTCCATTTTTAGCGGTTCAGCACGCGACGTACCACAGGAACCTCTCGCCGTAGTTCGCGTTGAGTGCCGGTAGTCTGGCGTCAGACGCAGTTCGTTTCCCCCGCTGCCTACCCGTTCTGATGTCTTCGGTAAGTTCTCGACCGGATGGCGCTTCAGGGCTGCCGTCCCGAATCCGACCGAGTGCCTGCATGGTTTGTTTGAGTCTCCAGACGCAGCGACTGCTGCCCGGGGTTGCATGATCGAGCGCGCGACGCTCGACGACGCGACGGAGTGCGCTCGCATCACGCTGGCGCATGCCCGGACCTTCTCTCTGGCCAGTAAGCTCCTTCCGGTCAATAAGCGCCGAGCAGCCTACGCGCTCTACGCGTTCTGCCGCGTCGCCGACGATCTTGTAGATCGGGCAGACCGTGACCACCATGTCATGGACCTCGCGAAGCAGCTCGATGCGTATCGCGCGCAGCTGCTGGCGGCGCTCGATGGTCGGCCAAGTGGCCCGATCTTCCGGGAGGTCGCGTGGGTGGCCGAGAATTACGGGGTCTCCCCCGCGCCGCTGTTCGAGTTGCTCGACGGCGTGGGCCGTGACCTGCTAGGACACGACTACCTCACGTGGGGCGAACTGGAACAGTATTGCGAAGGGGTGGCGAGCTCCGTTGGCGAAATGTGCACGTATGTCTTCGGCGTGCCCGCCGGTCCGGCGATGCGCGGCAAGGCCATCCAGTACGCCCGGACGCTTGGCACGGCCATGCAGCTCACGAACATCCTGCGGGACGTTGGCGAGGATGCCCAGCGCGGACGATGCTATCTGCCCGCCGAAGACATGGCACTGTTCAGCCTCTCGCCTCAGGATGTCCTCACGCGCCCTGACCTCGCACGTGATCGGAACTGGGCCAGACTCATGGCGTACGAAGTGAGCCGCGCACGAGCGCTCTACGCCGCCGCCATGCCGGGCATTGCCCTGCTCTCCCCCGACGCTCAACGCTGCGCCGCTGCCTGCGCCACCGGCTACGCCGGTATCCTGTCGGCCATCGAAGCGCAGGGATACGACACCATTTCCACCCGGGCCCGTCTCGGTACGCTGGCTCGCGTGGGCATCCTGTGGAATGCCTGGCGTTATCGTGCACCGCACGCGGATCTGTCCGCGCTTGGCCACGGGCCGCGTATTGTGTGGGAACCCAATAGCGCCACGGCTTCGTCCGACGCGCTGATCCGACTAGCCTGAGGGATCCTGACTATGACTCGTACAACTGACCTCCACGGCGACCACGGGATGACCTTGTTCCGCTTGGCCACCTATGCGCTCATCGCTCACGCGGCGCTGAGCGCGTTCTCCGCGTTCGCCTTTGCCACGTTCCTGATCCCGCCCTATCCGACCTGGCTGCAGACGCCGGCCAATCAGCAGGTCATGAGCATCGGCTATACCTACGGCGGCCAGACGACCGTGGTGCTGGGTGCCGTCGCCGGGCTGGCCTTCCTTGCCCATTGCATCGGCGTCTCCCGCGCCTTGCTGGTGTTCGGCGTGACGTTCGTCCTCTCTCTCGGCTCGGAGCTGGCGGGCACCGCTACCGGCCTGCCGTTCGGGGTATACAGTTACACCGATCAGTTGGGCTTCAAGATCGCCGGGCTGGTGCCCTTCAACATCCCCACGAGCTGGTTCTACATGCTCGTGGCGTCGCTGGCCATCTGCGGGCGGTTCCTTCCCGGCACCGACGACAACAGGTCAAAGTGGTGGTGGTCACTCGTGGGCGGACTGGTACTCACCGCCTGGGACGTGTCGATGGACCCGGCAATGGTGAAGACCACGCACTGGATATGGAATATCCCCGATCTCTCCAATCAGTCGGCGTTCGTGCAGTTCATCGGCAAGCCGCACTTCTTCGGTATGCCGATCACCAATTGGCTCGGGTGGCTACTCACGGGCATTCTCGTAGCGCGCGCAATGCTCGCGATCGTGCCACCGTCGGAATGGGTGGAGAAGATGGCGCCCTCGCGCTTGCCGTTGGTGCTCTACGGCGTAAACGGACTGCTGCCCATCACCATCTGCTTCGCCCAGGACATGGTGCTTGCTGGCGTACTCGGCCTCATCGCCATGATCACTCCGCTCGCGGCCGCCCTGCGGTACGCGCCCTCCCGGCGGACGCAGTCGGGCACTTCCGCGATGGGGCGCGCGTTGACCCAACAGGCGTAACGTGGATCGTCTCTCTCCCATTTTCGACTCCGACCTGCTGCCCATCGGCATTCTGGTTCTGATCATCGCCGAAGCAGCAGGCCTCGTCATCTGGCAGCGCCGAAATCCGGGCTCGACGCTCGGGTCGCCAAACACGGCGCGCATCGTGTCGTTTCTGGGAGCGGGTGGATCGCTGGTTGCGGCAATGATCTTTCATCGCCGCGACGTTCCGTCACCTGAGGGCTTCGCGCTGGCCATGCTCGCAGCGCTCATCCTCCACCTGTGGCACATCGCCGTCCTGCTCCGCCGCTGAAATGCGCGGAGCGACGCTCCCTGCTTTCCTCAGCACATCGGTACATGCGCATTGTCGTCATCGGCAGCGGCTTCGGCGGGCTCGCCGCCGCCATTCGCTTGCAGGCCCAAGGGCATGATGTCACGATTGTCGAGAAACTCGACAAGGCCGGCGGCCGCGCGTACGTCTTCGAACAGGACGGTTTCGTCTTCGACGGCGGCCCCACGATCATCACGGCGCCATGGCTGATCGATGAACTGTTTGCACTTACCGGACGGAAAACGGCTGACTACGTCAAGCTCGTGCTGCTCGACCCGTTCTACAACATCCGCTTCGAGGACGGCTCGGTTTTCCACTACAACGGAGACCGGGAGTCGATCATCAGGCAAGTGCGCGAGTTCTCGCCCGACGACGTCGATGGCTATCTCCGGTTTCGCGACAAGGCATGGGAGATCTTCAACGTCGGCATGCCGCTCATCGACAAGCCGTTTCTCACGGCCGGGTCGATGGTGAAGATGCTCCCCGACCTGATCCGCACGCGCTCCGACATTTCCGTGGCGGCGCTGGCCGACAAGTACATGAAGGACGAACGACTGCGTCAGGTCTTCTCTTTCCACCCGCTCCTGGTGGGCGGGAACCCGTATCGGGCGTCCTCGATGTATGCCCTCATTCACAAACTCGAGCAGCAGTGGGGCGTGCTCTTCGCCATGGGCGGGACCGGCGCGTTGGTGAAGGGGCTGGTGCAGGCGTTTGAGGATCTGGGCGGTGTCATTCGGTACGAGAGTGAAGTCGCCGAAATCACGCTCTCCGTCTCGGGCCGCCGCACAACCGGCGTGCGTCTCATCGGCGATGAGCTGCTGTCCGCTGATGCCGTGGTGTGCAACAGCGACGTCTCGCAGGCGCATCGGACGCTTCTTCCGGAGTCGGCGCGTCCGTCGATGAGCGACGCGAAGATCCGGCGCATGCGTCATTCTATGTCGCTGTTCGTGATCTACTTCGGTACCGATCGTACGTACGAGCACATCGCGCACCACGAGATCATCATGGGCAAACGCTACAAGGCGCTGCTCGAGGACATCTTCGAAAAGAAGATCCTCGCCGATGATTTCTCGCTGTATCTCCACCGCCCGACCGCCACCGACAAGTCGCTGGCACCGGCCGGTCACGACTGCTGGTACGTGCTCTCGCCAGTGCCGCATCTGGGTGGCGACGTGGATTGGGAAGCGATGGGTGACCGTTATCGCAATCGTATCATGGACTACCTCGAGGAGCGCTATCTCCCCGACCTCCAGAAACACATCGTCACGGAACGGCGCATCGATCCGCGATACTTCGAGCGCACCCTCAATAGCTACATGGGCAGCGCCTTCGGTCCGGAGCCGGTGCTTACGCAGTCGGCCTACATGCGCCCGCATAACGTGAGCAAGGACATCCCCAACCTGTATTTCTGCGGCGCAGGCACACACCCGGGCGCCGGGCTCCCCGGAGTGATTTCGAGCGGGAAGATTGTTGCCGAGCTCATCGGCGAAGCCCCGCAGCGCGTCGGCGTGGTGGCGCCCGAGTTGCAGCTGCGCTGATCGCCCGCCAGCCAATCGGCGCGGTATGCGGGAGGGGGCATGCGCCGTTCCCTCCCGCTCACTTAGATTCTTCCCGATGAACATCACAATTACCCCCACTGAGACCGCCGGCGTCTCGCGCCGCCTGCAAATTTCCGTGCCGGCCGACACCGTGGCATCCTACGAAGACCAGGCGGCGCGCAAATACGCGACGCAGGTTCGCATCCCCGGCTTTCGTCCAGGCAAAGCGCCCCCATCGATGGTGCGCAAACGCTTCGCCGAACAGGTTCGCCAGGAAGCCATCGAACTCGTCATCAACGAGGCGTTCCGCGAAGCAGTCGAACGGACCGGCTTCAAGCTTGCCGCCCAGCCGCATGTGCACGACCTGAAGGCAACGCCTGGCGAAGACGTGGAGTTCGAGCTGCATTGTGAAGTGCGTCCCGAACTTGCGCTCGAGAAGCTCGAAGGCTTCGCGGTCACACGCCGCGACAACACGGTGACGGATGCGCTGGTTGAGGAACAGGTCGAACGCCTGCGTGAGCAGAAGGCCGACTGGGCTCCGGTCAGCGGGAAGGCTGCACCGGGAGACATGGTTACTGTCATGCTCTCCACTGCCGACGATGACGGCACGTTACCCGAAGGGAAGGAGTTTCGTCTCGTGCTCGGCGGCGGTCAGGCCATCACGGGGATCGAAGAGCTCATCATGGAAACGGCGCCTGGCGACACCACCGAGCGTCCGGTACGCTGGCCCGACGACTTCCCTGACGAATCGCAGCGCGGTATACAAAAGTTGGTGCGCGTCGTCGTCACCGACGTGAAGCGCAAATCGATGCCGGCGCTCGACGACGCGTTTGCCCGCGAGGTGGGGGACTTCGACACCGTCGAGATTCTGCGCACCGCCGTACGAACCGACATGACCGCGCATGCGAAGCGTGAGGCGGATGCCGACCTGCGCGGCCAGCTCATCGATCTGATCGTGGAAGCGAGCCCGTTCGATGTGCCGAATGCCTGGGTGAATCAGCTGGTCGAGGGCTACGTGCAGATGTATGGCGTGCCCGATGGCGAAAAGGAGCGGTTCGCGCAGGAGTTCCGCCCCATGGCCGAACGTCAGGTGCGTCGTGACCTGATCATCGACACCATTGCCGAACGCGAGTCGCTGACGGCCAGCTCGGCAGATGTGGACGCGCGCATTGAAGAGCTGGCGAAGGCGAGGAACGTGGACCCGGGCCAGGTGTACGCGCAGCTGCAGAAGTCAGGTCGCCTGCAGGAACTGGAGCGTGAGCTTACCGAAGACCGCGTGTTCACGTGGCTGCTCGAGAAAAACCCGGTCGCCACTGCGTGACCGGCGCACACATGACCGACTTACCCGTTCAGGAGAATCGCAGCATGGCATCGATTTACATGCCGTACATCATCGAGCGCTCCAGCCGCGGCGAGCGCACGTACGACATCTTCTCGCGCCTGCTGATGGACCGCATCGTGTTCCTGGGGTCGCCGATCAACGACGACGTCGCGAACATCATCATCGCGCAGATGCTCTTCCTCGAGTCTGACAACCCGGAGAAGCCCATCCATCTGTACATCAACTCGCCGGGCGGCAGCGTTTCGGCGGGATTGGCGATGTACGACACGATGCAGTTCATCAAGGCCCCGGTGCACACCACATGCATGGGCATGGCCGCCAGCATGGGCGCGTTCCTGCTTTGCGCCGGTGCGGCCGGCCATCGCAGTGCGTTGCCGCACTCGCGCATCATGATTCACCAACCCTCGCAAAACGGCGGCGGTGGCTCGGCATCGGATATCGAGATTCAGGCGAAAGAAATTCTGTATCTCCGTTCGAAGATGAATGAGCTGATGGCCAAGCACACCACTCGTCCGATCGAGCAGATCGAGCGCGATACCGACCGTGACCGTTTCATGAGCGCGGAAGATGCGCGCGTGTACGGACTCGTCGACAACGTGATCCAGCACCAGGCCGAATTGGTCGCGGTCACGAAGTAACGCGCGCGCCGCAAAAAGGGCCCTGGCATCGTCGTGATGCCGGGGCCCTTTTTGCGGCGCATCAGCGCCGTCGTGCGATCATCGTAACGGGAATCGCAGGGCGCGTCGTCAGCCGCGCAAACGGCCGAACGGCATCCGGATTGGTGGTAGTAAAGTCGTAGCGCCGCACGAGAGTTGCAAGAATGAGCGCCGTCTCGATAGTCGCGAAGGCGGCCCCCACGCAGATGCGTGGCCCCGCCCCGAACGGGATGTACGCACCCGCCGTCATTTCCCCTTCGCGCTCGGGGAGAAAGCGATCCGGATCGAAGCGATCCGGGTTCGTCCACAGCTTCGTGTGCCGATGCATGCTCCACGGGGAAATCATGAGCATGGTGCCGCGCTTCACGCGCCGCCCCGCGATCTCGGTGTCCCGCCCGGCCACGCGTGGGAGAAACGTGATCGGTGGATACAGGCGCAGCACCTCACGGAACACATTGCGCACGTACGGCAGGCGTTTCGTGTGCTCCAGCAACACGGGCCCTTCTCCGACCACGTGCTGCACCTCTTCGCGCATCCGCGCCACGACATCGGGGCGCATCGACAGCAGATATACGGCCCACGTGAGTGAGCTTGCCGTGGTCTCATGGCCGGCCAGGAAGAACACCCCCAGCTGGTCGATCAGCTCTTCCCGCGTGAACGGCGCGCCGGTGTCGGCGTCACGCACGTCGAGCACCGCGCCGGCGATGTCATCGAGCCCCGGTGTGGCGATGCGGGTGTCGAGCATCGTCCCCAGATGCATCCGGATGCGGCGACAGGCGTCGCGCACGTCGCTCGGCTGCTCGTGTGGTGACCAGGGCTTGTCCCAGAGCAGTCGCTTGATGTCGATGCTCCCCACCTGCCGTTCGAAGAGCATGAAGTCGTCGAAGACATCCTGAGACGTCTGACCCGCCAGCGGGACGGAAAAAATCGTGCGGGTGATGACATCGGCGGTGAGATGACTCATGGCCGCATCGAGAGAGAACTCGGTTTTCGCGTCACTCAGCACGTCGAGCTGCTGCGCGTACTCGTGCACCGCCGCCGCCATGAAATCGAAGGCGCGGTTGATGCGCATGTGCGAGAATGCCGGGTCCACCATCTTCCGCTGCCGGCGCCACGTATCACCGCTGGTGACGAACATGGAGTTGCCCACCAGGTCCTCGAGCGCTTCCACGAACAGGTCGTTCTTGGGAAACAGGTCGTGATCGGTGAGGATGCGATTCACCCACTGTGGATCATTGACCAGCAAAATCCCCCGCCGCGACGAGCCGAGGGGGGTGACCATCTCGCGATAGGCGAGATCAGGGAGGAGGCTGAGCAGATCCTTCTGGCGGCGCCATAGCAGCCGCAACAGCGAGGTGACGGGCGCGCGCGGAACCGGAGCCGGCGGACGATACAGCGTGGAGGAGTCAGGCACGTTGGGAGGGTGAGGCGGCAGTGGCCGGACGGCGCTGCGCGAGCCTGATTCGCGTCTGCTGGTAAATGATGATGGCAAGACCGATCACGAGGGGAATCGCCCACATCCGGGGATTGAGCGCATTCTCCGGGCGCAGCCGCACGAGTCCGAAGGCCATGAAGGCGGTGTACACCGAAATACCCGAGCCCACGATGGCCTTGACGTGCTCGAGCTGGTAGGCCATCCGCGACGGTTCGGGGGTGTAGATGAACCAGAGATTGGTAAGCCCGGATGCCACGCCGACCACGGCAATCCCCATCATCAGGGTCTCGCTGATCAACCACCCTCGCCAAGCGCACACCAGGGCGGCCACAATCACGACCACGTTAACCCCCACATTCACCCATCGCCCGTTCTCACGGTGCTCTCGCTTGTTACGGATCGTGACGACCCCATGCCAGACGAGGTGCATCGTCAGAATGGCGAGGTACAGCATCATCCAGCCGAAGATGCCCTGAATCCGGGATGCCGACCAGCCAAGCTCCTGCAGATGACGATGGGTGGCGATCGGCGCGAGGAGCGTATTTGTCCCCATGCCGAGCGCCATCGCGGCGGTCACCATCATGAGTCGGGCGTAGAGGCGCCCGAATTTCCGGTGATTCGCACCGCCTTTCTTGCCGAGTACCGGAATCCAGAAGAGCAGCAGGCCAACAGCACCGGTGGTGACGTGGACCAGCAGGAAGGCTTTGAACGGCCACATGCAGTGCAATTTTCCTGAAAACACACACGGGGAGACGGCCCGGGCGGGCGGTACCTTCGGCAGGCGCAGGGGTACAGGATTACGGTACCCCGACAGCATCCGCTCCGCCAGCCATGTGGCACGGCGAGCAGAGATGTCGGCGGCGTTATGGAGAAGTGGCAGCTCGCTGCCGATACTCCCCGCAGAGGATAGCCCCCGCAGATGGCTGGGTCGGCAATTTCGCCGGCTCGCGGGCGTTGTCGCTTGACCCTGTGCTTCAAAACGGCTTAACTGTATGAAGGGAGGCGGCTTGGATGGTCGCCTCTCCACCCTGACCGGCGGCCGTGTGTGCCTGTCGGCTCGCTCACCGCACCGGAACGAAATGTCCCACGACAAGCATCTCCGCTGCTCTTTCTGCGGCAAGTCCAAGGACGCCGTCCGGAAGTTCATTTCGGGGCCCTCGGTCTATATCTGCAACGAATGCATCGCGCTCTGCAACGAGATCCTGGCCGAAGACGAAGAGCGCGAAGTCGCCGAAGCTATCACGCAGGTCCCGACGCCCCGCGAGATCAAGGGGACCCTCGACCAGTATGTGATCGGGCAGGAGCTCGCCAAGAAGACCCTGTCCGTTGCCGTCTACAATCACTATAAGCGCATCAACGCGGCGGGCTCCGCGCGTGAAGACGATGTCGAACTCGACAAGTCCAACATTCTGCTCATCGGCCCGACCGGCGTCGGCAAAACGCTGCTGGCGCAGACGCTGGCACGCATTCTCGACGTGCCGTTCACGATCGCCGACGCCACCACGCTCACGGAAGCCGGTTACGTCGGTGAAGACGTCGAGAATATTCTGGTGCGCCTGCTTCAGGCCGGTGATTTCAATGTGGCCGAGTGCGAGCGTGGCATCGTCTATATCGATGAAATCGACAAGATCGCGCGCAAGTCGGAAAATCCGAGCATCACGCGTGACGTATCGGGCGAAGGGGTGCAGCAGGCGCTGCTCAAGATTCTCGAAGGCACAGTCGCGAGCGTGCCGCCTCAGGGCGGCCGCAAGCATCCGCAGCAGGAATACATCCAGATCAACACCAAGGACATCCTGTTTATCTGCGGCGGCGCCTTTGATGGCCTCGAAAAAATTATCGAGAATCGAACGGGCCGTCGGCTCATCGGCTTCGACGACAAGAAGGCTGACGGCAAGGTGCGCCCGATCGGCAAGGCAACCACCAAGACGCCCTTTGCGGAGGTGGAGCCCGACGATCTGCTGCGGTTCGGGATCATCCCCGAGCTCGTGGGGCGATTGCCCGTTTGCGTGCCGCTCGAGTCGCTCGATGAGGAAGCGCTGGTGCAGATCCTCAAGGAACCCAAGAACGCGCTGACCAAGCAGTACCAGCGTCTCTTCGGTCTCGAGGACGTCAAGATCACCTTCGAGGAATCCGCCCTTCGCGCCGTGGCCGCAAGGGCACTCAAGCGCGGCACCGGCGCGCGCGGCCTGCGCGCGATTCTCGAGGAGACGCTGATGGACACCATGTTCGAACTGCCCACGCGGGACGACGTGGTAGAAGTCAAAGTCACCGAAGCGGCCGTGTTGCATGGTGGACCGCCGCTTCTCGAAATCGCCCCGAACAGACAGAAGAAGGAAGCCTGAGCACGCAACGCTCGTCGGGGACCGGCAGCCTACAGCTGCCGGTGCTTCCGCTTCGCGACGTAGTGGTGTTCCCCTACGTTGCCATCCCGCTCCTCATCGGCCGCGAGGGTTCACTCGCGGCTGTGCAGGATGCCGCCGACGGCGGCACCGAGCTGCTGCTGGTCAGCCAGCGCGTCGCCGACGTGCACACTCCCACGTCGGGAGACTTGTATCGCGTCGGAGTCCGGGCGCGGCTGCAGCAGGTTACGCGGCTCTCCGGCGGTACCACCAAGGTGCTTGTGGAAGCCATCGGCCGCGTGAAGGTGCAGCGCTACTCTACCAGCAGAAGCGGACCGCTGCTCGAGGCGCGCGTGACACCCCATCCGCTGCTCACCGGGCGCACGAAGGGCGCGCGTGACGAACAGCAGGCGACGGTGCGCCATGCGCTCACCCTGTTCGAAGAGTACGCAGGCTTGCACCGGCGACTCCCGCCCGAGATCGTCGGATTGCTTCAGGGGCTCGACGACCAGCAACGTCTGGCCTTCGGTATCGCCGCCCACCTCCAGATTCCCCTCGAGCAGCGCCAGCGTCTCCTCGAGTCGGCGGGCGTCGTCGATCTCGCGCGTGCACTGGTCACGATTCTCGGCAACGAAGTCGAGCTGCTTCAGCTCGAAAAGAAGCTCGACGAACAGGTGCGCGGCTCACTGTTTCAGAATCAGCGCGAGTTTTTTTTGCAGGAACAGCTTCGCGCGATTCACAAGGAACTCGGTCAGGAAGAAGGCGACGAACAGGAAGAGTACGCGAAGAAGATCGTGGAGCGCGGCCTGCCCGAAGCCGTCGCCACGCGCGCGCGTCGCGAGCTCCGCAAACTGCGCCGCAGCTCGCCGATGTCACCCGACGCGGCGGTGGCGCGCGGCTGGCTGGAGTGGGTGATGTCGCTGCCGTGGAGCACCCGCAGCGACGATACGATAGATCTCGATCACGCCCGAGCCGTTCTCGATGCCGATCATTACGGCCTCGAGGAGGTCAAGGAGCGGATCCTCGACTACATCGCCGTGCTCGGTCGTGTGGGGCATCTCCCGGGGCCGATCCTGTGTCTGGTGGGACCGCCGGGCGTGGGCAAAACGTCGCTCGGCCGCTCCATTGCCCAGGCGCTCGGTCGCACCTTCGTGCGCATGGCGCTCGGTGGCGTGCGCGACGAAGCGGAAATCCGGGGGCACCGCCGTACCTACATCGGAGCCATGCCCGGACGCATCGTGCAGGCAATGCGTCGCGCCGAGACGATCAATCCCGTCATTCTGCTGGATGAGGTGGACAAGCTCGGTGCCGATTGGCGCGGCGATCCGTCGGCGGCGCTGTTGGAGGTGCTCGATCCCGAACAGCATCACGCGTTCAACGATCACTTCCTCGAAGTCGATTACAATCTCTCGCAGGTGCTCTTTCTGACCACCGCGAACACGCTCGGCTCCATTCCCGAAGCGCTGCGTGACCGCATGGAGATCATCCGCCTTCCCGGGTATCTGGAGCAGGAGAAGATCGCGATCGCCCGTCGCTTTTTGCTGCCTCGCCAGCTGCAGGCGCATGGCGTAGACCCCAAACGGGTGACACTCGAACCCGACGTGCTGTCGGCGATCGTCCGCGGCTGGACGCGCGAAGCGGGTGTGCGTGATCTGGATCGGCGCGTGGCACGACTCGCCAGAAAGCTGGCGCGCCGCGAATGGGATGCCGACAGCATGCTGACCATCGCGCGCGAGGAGCTTCCCGCCATGCTGGGCCCGGCCCCGCATGACCAGGAAGATACGAAACTGCGAGATCAGGTGGGCGTCGCGTCGGGGCTCGCATATACAAACGTCGGCGGGGAATTGCTGGAGATCGAAGTGAGCATCGTGCCGGGACGTGGACGGCTGCAGCTCACCGGGACCCTGGGCGATGTGATCAAGGAGTCGGCAGCAGCGGCACTCAGCTACGTCCGTTCGCGGGCCAACGCCCTTGGCCTCCCCCCCGATTTCCATCGGAATCGCGATATTCACGTGCATCTCCCCGCCGGTGCGACTCCGAAGGACGGACCGTCTGCGGGGATCGCCCTGGCTACCGCCCTCACGAGCGCCCTCACGGGCATTCCGGTGCGTGGCGATGTAGCCATGACCGGAGAAATCACCTTGCGTGGACGCGTCCTGCCGATCGGCGGCGTGCGGGAGAAAGGCGTGGCGGCACATCGCCATCACATCGCGCATGTCATCGTGCCGTTTGCGAACGCGAAGGATCTCGCCGAACTCCCCGAGGAGGTGCGTACGCAGGTCCAGTGGCACCCCGTGCGCACCATGGACGAGGTGCTCGCCCTTGCACTTCGCGATGCACTGCCGGAGCCGTACGCGCGCGTGAGCGAGCCGGCGGAGCGCGATACGCCGGGCGATCGGCCCACGTGAGCGAACGCGAAGACCCGTTGGTCATCCGGCACCTCGATTACCTCGGACCGATGGCGCAGAAAGGCGGCTGGCGCCCCGAGCCGACGCTCCCCGAGATCGCCTTTGCCGGCCGCTCGAACGTCGGGAAGTCGTCCTTGCTCAACCGGCTCATGCGGCGCAAGTCGTTTGCGCGGGTGAGCAACACACCGGGGCGCACGCGCGAGATCCACTTTTTCAACGTCAACAAGTTGTTCATCCTGGCCGACTTGCCGGGGTACGGCTACGCCAAGATCTCGAAGGCGCGCAAAGCCGAATGGCGCCCGCTCATCGAGGGGTATCTTGCAGACAGCCCGGTGCTCCGTGGGGTCGTGCAGCTGTTCGACGTGCGGCACGATCCGACGGGTGACGACCTCATCATGCTCGACTTTTTGGCCGATCTCGGGGTACCGACCATCATGGCGGCCACCAAGATCGACAAGCTCCCGACTGCGCAGGTCGCGGAGCGTGTCGACGCGGTCGCCAAACGCCTTGGGCTCGACCCCGAGCAGATCGTGCCGTTCAGTGCCCGCACCGGTGACGGGCGCGACGAACTCGCCCTGGCGCTGATGGAGTTGCTGTCCATGCCCGACTGGAGATCTGACGATGAAGACACCGAGGGAAGCGACGTGCTCGACCGCCCCGACCGCGTTCCGGAAGCAGACGGCGGCGCTGACCACAACACTATGGCCCCGTGAGGCGACCCGGCGCGGGCCCGCGCCACTCTGGCTATTACTGACATGGATGATCGCGGCCTGCGCGCCTGCGCGCGCCGTCCCAGCGCAGGTCCCTCCGCCTCCACCGTCCACCACGCCGCCGGCGGCGGGGCAAACCGGTAGCGACGCGGACACACTTGACGCGAACTGGGTACCGCCGGGCTTCGGCACGCTGCGACAGGACGATATCGCCCTCAGAACGGCGCCGGCCAACAGCTTGCAGATCCGCGCCATTCCGCTCGATGAGCGGCTCATCCGTCTGCTCTCTCCCGACTCGTATCGTTCGCTCAGCGAACTGCAGTCGAGCAAAGCACGCGAACTCCTCGAAGTGAAGGAGCGCAATCGCCTTCCCAGCTACTCCATCTGGTACGTGAGCTTTTTCGCGCTCGAACAGGGGGAAACGCGATTTTCGCCGCAGGAATTTCTGATCAGTAATACCGGACGCGATTTCCGTCCGCTCGATGTGCTGCCGCTTACGCCCGGCTTCGGTGAGTTCCGGCTCTACCAGCGGGAAGTCCAGTCGGCACTGTTCATCTTCGACGGCCAGATCGACGTCAATCAGCCGGTGTCCGTGCTCATGGAGAGTACACGCAGTGCAACCGACTGGAGCGGCGTGTTGTTGCGCGTGGAGCGCGAACGCGCGTTGGTACGCTCGCGTGCGGCGTCGGGAGCGCGAAAGGATTGACTTGACGAACCGGGTCAGCGCACCAGCAGGACGTCTTCCACATTCCCCGCATCGCCGTCTTTGAGCAAATGCAAGGCGTAGCGGACCGCGTCGTGGGTGCGGGGCCAGGCGAGCACTTTGAGCGCGGCGGTGGGGGTACGCCAGAACGCCACGTCATGTTCGTCGCTCAGCCCTACCACCGACGCGTGCGCCACGATCGCCGCGAAGACGATGGCCAGGTGCACGGTATCACTGCGCGGCATGTAGAACGGATTCACCGTGATGCTGTACAGGCGCAGCGTCGGGAGTCCCGTCTCCTCCCGCACCTCGCGACGAGCTGCCTCGGCGGGCGTTTCTCCCAACTCGATCGAGCCATGCACGATCTCCCAGGCGCCGGTGCAGCGCACGCCCGCCGCACGTCGCATGGTGAGCACTCGCCACCGCTCCCGATGCGCGGTGGGCGCCGGCGCCAGGACCACCACGTCCACGATCCCGACGTCAATGGATGTCGTGCGGGCCGGCAAGGACGTCGGCAAGGTCAACGCGCCGTATAAGGTGGACATGGAGCAATGCTACCGAATCGCTTGCCCCACAGCGAGCGGGTTGGCGAACTTTACGGCGATGACTGCCTTTGCTGATTTTCGTGCCCGCGCCGCCCAATGCCAGGCCGCCGGCGGACTCGTCCCCGTGTGGCGCGACTGCCTGCTCGACCTGTGCACGCCCGTCGCGGCCTTGGCCAAGCTCCGACGGGGCCCGTTCGCGTTCCTGCTGGAGTCCGCGCCCGCCGGCGGCGAAACGTGGGCGCGTTACACGTATCTCGGCACCGAGCCGCGTGGCGCGTGGCGGTTGCGCGACGGTGTCGTGGAAGCCTGGTCGGCGGAACGCGGCTGGCATGGCGCGCATACACCGGCTGATCCCATCGCCGACCTGCGCGACATCGTGCGAGACATGCGTCCGGTGCCCGCACCGGAGTTGGGCGACCTGTGGAGCGGCGCCATCGGCTTCTTCTCGTACGACGTCGTGCGGCATATCGAATCGCTGCCGCATCCGCCCGTACGCGTGTTGGAGTATCCGGATGCCTGTTTCGTGTTCACGAACGCGCTCGTCGTGATCGACAACTGGCGCGGACAGGCGCGGGTGATTGTCTCCGTGCCAGTGCCTGCGGGTGCTCGCGGCGCGACCCTCGAGGCGCTGTACGCGGAAGCCCTGAGCACGCTCGACGATACGACCATGCGCCTGCAGGGTCCGGACGTGCTGCCGCCGCTCACGCTGAATGAATCGGCGGCGCCCGCTGTCGCGCACTCCACGTATGCCCGCGACGATTTCCTGCGGGATGTAGGACGCATCAAGGAGTACATTCTCGCCGGCGATGTCTTTCAAACGCTGCTCGCCCGTCGCATGGAAGTCCCGCTCGACTTCGATCCCACATCGCTCTACCGTGCCCTGCGCGCGCTCAATCCGTCGCCGTACATGTACCACCTTGTACTCGACGGCCTGGAGTTGGTCGGCAGTTCGCCGGAGCTCCTGCTGCGCGTCTCGAACGGACGGCTCACGGTGCGACCCATTGCCGGCACGCGGCCCCGCGGTCGTACGGCCGACGAAGACACCGCGCTCGCCGCCGAGCTGCTCGCCGACGAGAAGGAACGCGCGGAGCATGTGATGCTCGTGGATCTCGGCCGCAACGACGTCGGACGGCTCGCGAAGTATGGCACGGTGCGAGTGACCGACCTGATGACGGTCGAACGGTACTCTCACGTGTTTCACATCGTGAGTCAGGTGGAAGGCGAGTTGGCCAACGACAGCAGCGCGCTCGACGCCTTCCGCGCCGTCTTCCCCGCCGGGACGATGACCGGGGCACCCAAGGTGCGGGCGATGGAGATTATCGACGAGCTCGAGCCCGAGCGTCGCGGCGCCTACGCCGGCGCACTCGGCTTCATTGGTGCCGGCGACACGCGCATGGATCTCGCCATCACCATCCGCACCTGCGTGATCGCCGATGGAAAAGCGTCAGTGCAGGCCGGTGGAGGCATCGTGCACGATTCGGTGGCTGAGAAGGAGTGGGAAGAGACGGAGAACAAAGCGAAGGCGTTGCTCACCGCGATCGGCCGGGTCCGTCCCGCCCCGACACACCCGACCTGAGTCCCCGATGCCGCTGATGCTCGTATCCACGGCCGGTGATCGGCGGTTCCCGCTTGAAGGGCGCCCGCTGCTCATTGCCGGACGCGAGCTGACCTCCGACCTTCCGGTGCTCGATGCCGCCGTCTCTCGCCGTCATGCGGAACTCCGCCCCGTGGGCGAGGCCGTCGAGATCACCGATCTCGGCTCGCGAAACGGCACGTGGCTGAACGGAACACGAATCGAGCGCGGCGTCGCGCGTGACGGAGATCGTCTGGCGTTCGGCACCGTCACTTTCCTGGTGCGCACCGCCGATGCGCTCCAGCTGCGTCGCCCCCCCTCGGCCCCTCCTGCCGATTCCGCCACGACGCGATCGCGAGAGCGTGCCATGCCGTCGCGTGCGCAGGCGCTCGCCGACATCGCGCATGTGGCGAGCGCCGCGAGCGTCGGCGTGCGTGATATCGCCGCGCGGAGCGCGCCACAGGCGCAGGCCGCTACACGACTCGCCCAGTTGGTGGACATTGCGCAGAGTCTTGGTGGCTCTGGCGATCTCGAGCTGTTGCTCGACGCCATCACCTCGAACCTCTTTGCCACCCTCGACGCCGACCGGGTGACGATTCTGCTGCGCGGCGAGACCGACCTGCTCGAAACGCGCGTCTCACGCGATCGGCATGGCGCCATCCCGCGTGCGGTGCCGCGCGCGATTGCCAATGGGGTCGCCGAGCGGCAAGTCGCGTTGCTGACCAACGACGCCGCCACGGACGCACGTACCGCCGGCGCGTCGGTGCTGCAGCAGTCGGTGAAATCGGCGATGGCGGCGCCACTGGTGGGCGAAGGGGCCGTCACCCTCGGCGTGCTCTACGTGGATCATCTGCGCGAGCGTGACGTTTATACCGACGACGACCTCGCCTTCCTCGTGGCGTTCGCCGGTATCGCCGCTGCCGCCGTAGAGCGCGAGCGCACCACCACGCGCCTTCGCCTGGCGCATCGGGTGCGCGAGAACTTCGAACGGTACTTCACTCCGCACATCGCCGAACGCATCGCCTCGGCGACGGATCGGGAAGTACCCGGCGGCACGCGCCAGCGGGTGGTGGTGCTGTTCAGCGACATCCGCGGCTTCACGGCCATCGCCGAGCAGCTGCCACCAACGGCGATGGCGGCACAGCTCAATGAGTATTTCAGCGCGATGGTCGACTGCCTCTTCCGGCACGACGGCGCACTCGACAAGTTCATCGGTGATGCGATCATGGCGTACTGGGGTGCGCCGATGGCCACCGATGATGATGCGGATAAAGCGGTCGATGCGGCACTCGACATGCACCGGGCACTCGACGCGCTGAATGTCCGATGGAGCGCAGTTGGCAAACCGACCCTCCACGCCGGCATCGGCGTGCACGGGGGCGACGCGTTCGTGGGCAACATCGGCTCGCCGCGCCGCCTCGAGTATACGCTCATCGGCGACACCGTGAACGTCGCCAATCGTGTCTGCAGCCTCGCTGTCGGCGGTGAAGTGCTGATCAGTGAAACGGTGCGCGACCTGCTCACCGTGCCGAGAACATGCCTGCCGCGGCCGGAGTTGCTGCTGGAGCGGCGCAGCGCACCTCTCCAGCATCTGTGGCAGATTCGGCCAAACCACGCATGACCGAGGCGGCAGTGGGGCACCGCGGTGCCGTCGAGCATCGCGTGATCGGTCGCGCGGACGTCACGGCGTACTCGCCGTTTCTCGACGAGCTGGCTGATCTCGTGGCGCAACATGGCACGCTGTACGAATGGGCGTCCGAGATTCCGCAGTCGCGTGCGTTGCGTGGACGTGCGCCCGTGTACGCGGCACTGCTGCCATCAAGCCAGACGCCGGTCGTGGTTCGCCACGGGTGGCACGGGGGATTGCTCGCACCGCTCACCGCCGATCGCTTTCGCCGACCGACGCGGGCACCGCTGGAGATGGATCACTCGGCGCGACTCCGCGGTGCAGGGATTCCCACGACTGAAGTGCTGGGGTTCGCACGCTACGCCGCGTCGTTCGGCTTCTGTCGTGTCGATGTCGCGAGCCGCTACATCAGCGACGCCGCCGATCTCGGCATGGTGCTCGCCGGTCTCGCACCTGGAATGGAGTGCGACGCCGCGCTGCTGGCGACGCAGCGTTTGCTCGGGCAGCTCGCCGCCGCCGGTGTGCGGCATCCGGACCTCAATATGAAGAACGTCCTGCTGCGCCCCGTCGCCACGCGCACGGAGGTATCAGGGCTCGACCGGGGCGCTTTCAGCGAGAGCACCTGCCCGCGCCGGCCGGCCGAGTCGGCGCCGCTCGAGGCGCTCGTGATCGATGTAGACGTGGTGCGATGGACGCTCGATACACCGACCTCGCCCCGCGAGACGATGATCGCCAACGTGGACAGACTCACGCGTTCGTTCCGGAAGTGGCGCAATCAGTTCGGCTGCGACGTCTCCAATGGGCAGATGACAGAGTTCGCGCGCGCCGCTCTCGCCATGACGCCGTAGCCATGCACGACTCGGAATCACCACTCTCCTCCAGCGCGCATGTCACGTGCCGGTAAGCCCCACCTCACCGCTGCTGCCACCGTTTCGGCTTGACCGCGTCGGCATCGTTATGATGAGCGCCGTGGGCGATGCGGTGCACGTGATGCCGGTCATCCACGCCATCAAGGCCCACGCACCACACGCGAAGATTACATGGGTGCTGCAGCCCGGACCAGCGTCGCTCGTGCGCGGGCACCCGCTCGTCGACGATATCGTGATCTTCGACCGATCGCGTGGCTGGAAGGGCTTTCTCGAGGTGCGTCGCGAACTGGCCAGTCGCGCGTTCGACGTCGTGCTCGGTTTGCAAGTGTACTTCAAGGCCGGGCTCATCACCGGATTCACGCACGCTCCTGTGAAATTGGGATTCGACCGCGAACGCGCCCGCGACGCGAACTGGCTGTTTACCACGCATCGCATCGCGCCGCACCGCGGCCAGCATGTGCAGGATCAGTACTTTGAGTTCGCCGATGCACTGGGGATTCCGCATGGGGAACCGCAATGGACGCTGGGCCCGTGGAACGAGAGCGAACGGCAGTACCGGCGCGACTTCGTTACGCAGTTCGACCGCCCGATCGCCCCGCTTGTCATCGCGACGAGCAAGGCCGCCAAGGATTGGATGCCCGAGCGATGGGCGGCGGTTTGCCACATGCTGTACGAGGAGTTCGGGCTGCAGCCGGTACTCGTGGGTGGCCGTTCACCGCGCGAGCTCCACGCCGAAGCGATCATCATGCGCGACGCGCCGATGGCACATTCCGCGCTGGGCAGCGGACTGCGGAAACTCGCCGCCATTCTCGATGGCGCGGCGGTCGCGTTGGCCCCTGACACCGGTCCGCTCCATCTCGCGGTCGCCCTGCGAACTCCGGTGATTTCGCTGCTCGGCTACACCAACCCCAAGCGCGTCGGGCCGTACGACTTCTCGCATGACCTGATGATCGACGCGTATGGTGAGCCGGGAGAAGACTATCCTCTGAACATGGAGTATCGGGAGGACAGGATGGAACGCATCACCGTCGACCAGGTGCGCAGCATGCTCGCCAGATGGCGCGAGCGCTACAAAACGGCGCGATTGCTGCGCCTGCACCAGCTGCTCGGTGTCATCGGCCGGTGAGCGGACCGAAGGCGTAGTTCAGTCCCACACTGCGCAACTGTTCCACCAAACGGCCCATCGCCAGCCCCATCACGGCGAAGTAATCGCCCTCGATGCGCTCCACGATGGTTGCCCCGTACCCTTGAATGCCGTAGGCGCCCGCCTTGTCCATCGGCTCACCGGTGTCCACGTAGGCGGCAATGCGCGCCGTGTTCTGGGCGCGGAACGTGACCGACACCGATTCCACGCCCGACACCACTGCCCCCCGATACGACACCGCGACGGCGGTGAAGACGGTGTGGGTGCGTCCCTGCAAACGCGACAGCATATCGATCGCGTCGGCTCGGTCCCGGGGTTTACCAAGAATGTCCCCGTCGATCACCACGATGGTGTCCGCGCCGATGATCACCGCATCGGGGTGCTGCGCGGCGAGCGCCGCCACCTTGCTCCGTGCCAGTCGCTCGGCATGCGGTACCGGGGCTTCCTCCGGGTGTACCGATTCATCGACGTCGGCCGGCATCACCTCGTGAGGAATACCGACCAACGTGAGCAGCTCCCGTCGACGGGGAGACTGCGAGGCGAGGATGACGCGGGGGCGCATGGCGCCGTCGATGGGGGCAGACATGCAGTAAGTTTAGAAGGCTCATCATTTCCCTGCACCCCATGTCATCATGCCCGACCACCCATCCGCTCCGGATTCCACGCCAGCGGCTCCGCACTTCGAGACGTTGGCCATTCGCACCCAGGCGCCGGTGTCTCAGGCGCGTGAGCACTCCGTGCCGTTGTATCTCACGTCGAGTTTCCGCTTCGACGATGCCGAACACGCGCGGGCGCTCTTCACCGAGGAGGTGGAGGGGAACGTGTACAGTCGGTTTACCAATCCGAACACCGACGAATTCGTGCAGAAGCTTTGCCTGCTCGAAGGTGGCGAGGACGGGATCGCGACGGCATCAGGGATGTCCGCCGTCTTCACCGCCCTCGCGGCGCGCGTTTCCTCGGGAGACCACATGGTGGCGTCACGTGCCCTGTTCGCCTCCACGCATCAGATCTTCACGAACATTCTTCCCAGGTGGAGCGTCGCGTACGATTACGTCGATGCAACCGACGTCGAGGCATGGGAACGGATGATCCGCCCCGAAACGCGACTGCTGTTCGTGGAAACGCCCTCGAACCCGGGACTCGAGCTCGTCGACCTCGCGCAGCTCGCGGCGCTCGCCGCCTCGCGGAATATTCCGCTCGTTGTCGACAACTGCTTCGCCACCCCGTACCTGCAGAGGCCCCTCACGCTGGGCGCGCAGGTCGTCATCCACTCGGCCACCAAGTTCATCGACGGACAAGGGCGTGCGCTCGGTGGCGCGATCATCGGCGACGCCTCGTATATCGCCGACTGCCGCTTCTTCGCGCGGCATACCGGGCCAACCATGAGCGCGTTCAACGCGTGGCTGCTTTCCAAGTCGCTTGAAACGCTCGCGGTGCGAATGGATCGCCACTGCCAGAGCGCGCTGACGCTCGCGTCGCACTTCGCCGGGCATCCCGCGCTTGACGAGGTGCGCTACCCGTTCCTGCCGTCACACCCGCAGTACGACCTGGCGAAACGCCAGATGTCTCAGGGTGGTGGTATCGTGGTGCTCGTGCTCAAGGGCGGCCGCGAGGCCGGGCGCCGCTTTCTCGATCGTGTGCAGATGGTGACGCACTCGGCCAACCTTGGTGATACGCGCACGATCGTCACGCATCCGGCCTCCACTACGCACAGCAAACTCACGGCGGCGGAACGGGCAACCGTCGGCATCAGCGATGGCCTCATTCGCGTGAGCGTCGGCCTAGAACATGTCGGCGACATCATGAACGACATTGAGCAAGCGCTATCATAAACCGAGCGGAACCCTCCGGTCCTTGGTTGCCGTCGGTCCACGGGCCGTTGATGCCAGACGCCCACCGCTCTCCGTTAAAACAAATACACTGAGCACGCGCTCTCGCCTTTGCACGTTATATTGGTTGCGGATCGGCTTCGCGCTCGATCCATATCGTGAACGGGCCATCATTTACGAGGTCGACGTCCATCGTGGCACCAAATTCGCCATTCTGAACGGGAAGCCCTTGCGCAGCGAGTAGTATCACGAATTGGTTATATAGCAGGACAGCCGATTCTTGTCGTGCAGCGTCACGGAAGCCTGGTCGGTTTCCTCGGCTGAGGTCGGCATAGAGCGTGAATTGCGAGACGACGAGCATCGCACCGTGGTGTTCGCGCAAATTACAGTTCATCGCGCCGTCATGGTCAGGAAACACACGCAGGCCGATGATCTTGTCGACCATCCACTGCAGCTCCGCAACTGTATCCGTTTGCCTGAAACCGACTAGCAGTACATATCCGGGTCCGATGCGCCCGGCGACGCGTGAAGACCCACTTGGCGTCGCCGGACGAATTCGCACTTCAGCTCGAGTTACGCGTTGAAGTAAAATTCGCATAGCGCAATAGTCTGGCTTCGCTCGTCCAATCACGGAAGAGTGAAGACAATGTCAAATCATCACGAACGTGCAACCACGACTTGCTCTTCATTTCGACCTGGCGCTTCGACACGCCGCGACAGACGCCGACGCCAGCTTTCTTGCCGCATGCATCGCATGGCTGGGTCTGGATCAGGGACAACAGCTGAGCTGGGAGAGCCCCTCCAATCACACGCTCGACGGCGGGCGCATCCTGCGCTGGGCGCCGTTCATCAGCGACGGTGCCGCGCTTGCCGACATCGTGGTACATGCGCCGGATCCGCTCGACCGCGCGCTGCAGTGGTCCACTCATGTCACCTATGTCTCCATGACATCGGGAAACGGCACCGTGCAACGACAGGTCAACCTCCGCGTCGGGACCGATGGAGGAGCCAGCAACGGCGCACCGCCGCCTGTGCGTCCGCCGCGGCTGCTGTCCGAGCTGGATTCGCCGTTTACGCTGATTTCCAACGACGGTCCGCTCCAACGCGTGCCCACGCAGCTCGAAGCTGGCACGCTGGATGCGTTCGTGCGCTTCGTGCTTTGCGATCCGGCGCGTACCATGCCGGTGCTGCTGCTTACCGAGTTGCCCGACGGCGGCTTTGTGCTGCCTCCCGAGCAGTTCGCCGCCGAGCTGTTCGGACTGGGGTTGTGCTTCATGCTCCGTCACTCGGATACCTTCGCGCTCTCCGACGCCGTTGGCGGACACGCACGAAGCGTCTTCCTCGGCTCGGCGCGTGCCTACCTCCCGGGCTTTTCGCTCGAGGCCGATCCGTTTCAGCATCCGCTGGTGCTGGCTCGCGCGCTGTCGTTGCCAGGTGAACGTCGTCGGCTCGTGCAGCGACTGGCCGAAGTATCGGTCTCGCGGCCATTCTCCGATTCACCGCTCATCGACCGACTGCGTGATGCGCGCGCCGCCGCGTACAGTGCGCGCCCCGATTCGGCCGAGGCGCTCGCCGCCGCAGAATCCGGGATGGAGATGGACAAGACGCAGTTGCTCGCTCTACTCCATCAGTTCGAGGACGCGGTGCGCGCCGCCGAGGGCGAACTTGCGCGTACGCGCGAACGGCTCAACGAATCGCGCGAGCAGTTGGAATCGGAACGGGCGTCGGCGCGCGCGCTGCGTACCACTCTGGCGGCACACAAGGAACGTCAGCCGATCGCCAGGCCGGCGAGCGACGCACCACAGTCGGTACTCGAGGCCGTGGAACGGGCGCAGGCACTGTATTCCGATGCGCTTCGCCTGCTTCCGTCGGCGTTCACCTCCTCACGGGAATCCACCTTCCCCGACCCGGACACGACGTGGGCCTATCTCAAGGCGCTCGGCGAAGTGGGGCGCCGCCGACAGGATCGCGCCCTGGGCCGTCCGCTCGGTGAGGTTTTCACCGATCTGGGAGTGGACTATTCAGCGGGTCCTTCAGACGGTATCCGGAAAACACCGTACATCTTCCGCGATGGTGAGCGGGAGATCGAATGTGCGGATCAGCTGCGCAAAGGGAGCAATCCGATTACCTGTCTGCGCATCTATTTCACGTCGTCGGACGATGGCGGATTCGTCATCGGACACGTTGGCAAGCAGATCGAGATTGCGCAGCCTAAGGTGACCGAAACGGCGTGACGGCCGGCTGTCCGTCAATCGAATCCCCGGACCCTGCATCAGGTGCTCCGGGGATTTCTTTGTGGCGATCGGCGCGCGTGTGTTGGTGGATCAGGGGGCCGTTTCGTGAAACTGCACGCTGGTCTCGTGCTGCAGGGCGCGCCGCAATGCCCAGGCATCCTGAAAGAGCACCACGACGTTGCCCTTGTGGTCGAATAGCTGCAATCTCCCCTGCCCGTTCGCCACCCGCTCAACGTCGGCTTTCGGGCCGGTGAGCCAGCGCGGCCAGCGATACGTCATCTTCTCGAACTTGCAGGGGGCCGCATACTCATGCTCGAGGCGGAACGCCATCACGTCAAACTGCAACTGACCTACCGCACCCACGATCGGTTGTGAGCCAGCCGACGTTTCGGCGAAGAATACCTGTGCAGCGCCCTCCTCGGTGAGCTGGCGAAGCCCCGAGTCGAACTGCTTGCGCTTGAGCGGATCTGCGGGAATGGCGCGAGCGAAGTGTTCCGGCGGGAATCGCGGGATTCCCTGAAATTCCAGCGCGCCATCACCGCCGAGCGTGTCACCGATGCGCAGATTGCCGCGGTCCATTATGCCGATCACGTCTCCCGGCCATGCCTCTTCGATGGCGACCCGATCACGTGCCATGAACTGCTGCGGTGCGGCAAGACGTACCGGTTTGCCGGTGCGCTGGTGCTGTACGTGCATCCCGGCCTCGAAATGGCCGGACACGATGCGCACGAAGGCCACGCGATCACGATGCTTCGGATCCATGTTCGCCTGAATCTTGAATACGAAACCGGTAAACGTCTTCTGCTCGGGAAACACCTGGCCGGTGTTCGACTCGCGAGGTCCGGGGGACGGCGCGAGCTCCAGAAACTCCCGCAGAAACGGCTCAATGCCGAAATTCGTGAGCGCGGATCCGAAGAAGACCGGCGTCAGCGACCCGTCGATCACGCGATCGTGCTCGTAGGTGTGTCCCGCCGCATCGAGCAGATCGATGTCGTTCATCAGGCGATCGAACGCACTCTCCCCCATCGCGCCGATAAGCGCGTCGTCGTCGATACTCACGATGGTATCGTCAGCGCGGGTCGCGCCCCGGTCGCCGCTGCGCTCGAAGAGATGCACTTCGCGCTTGAGGCGGTCGTACACGCCCACAAACACGTCATTGTCGAACACGGGCCACGTAGCCGCGAAGCAATCGATGCCCAGATCCGCCTCGACGTCCTGAATCAGCTTGAGCGGGTCTTCTCCATGCCGGTCGCACTTGTTGACCATGGTGAAGATCGGCGTCCGTCGTTTTTTGCACACGTCAAACAGTTGCCGGGTGCGCTCTTCCACGCCGCGACGGTTGTCGAGGAGCATGATGGCGCTGTCTGCGGCCACCAAGGTGCGATACGTGTCTTCCGAAAAGTCTTCGTGACCCGGCGTGTCCAACAGGTTGAGCTGGTAGCCAAGGTATTCGAACTGCAGCACCGAGCTGGTGACGGAGATGCCGCGTTCCTGCTCGAGTTTCATCCAGTCCGACGTGGCGTGTCGGGTGGCACGACGGGCCTTTACCGAACCCGCCAGGTGGATCGCGCCACCGTAAAGCAGCAGCTTTTCCGTGAGGGTCGTCTTGCCGGCGTCAGGGTGCGAAATTATTGCAAAGGTGCGCCGACGGGAGATCTCGTGAGCGAGCCGATCAACGGAAATATCGGGGGCAACGGCGTCAGTCATCACCGAAAGGTAAGGAATCGGCCGTCCTTCTGCCTATGGTCCCGGTCAGAATGCTCCTCCGGGACCGGCGGCGCCTACTCGACCGTGACCGATTTTGCGAGGTTGCGCGGCTGATCGACGTTGCATCCGCGCTTGACGGCGATGTAGTACGCCAGCAGTTGGAGCGGCACGCTCGCCAGGATCGGCGTGAGCAGGTCCACCGTTTCGGGGATGCGAAACTCGTAATCGAGCTTGCCTGCCAGCGATGGCTCTTCCCGGGTAGTGATCGCGATGATCTTCCCCTTTCGCGCCTTCACCTCCTGAATGTTCGACGCGATCTTCTCGAACACGGCATCATGCGGGGCGATGCACACCACGGGCATCATCTCGTCGATAAGCGCAATGGGCCCGTGCTTCATCTCGGCGGCCGGATAACCCTCGGCGTGGATGTACGAGATCTCCTTGAGTTTGAGCGCGCCCTCGAGCGCTGCCGGGAAGTTGTAGCCGCGTCCGAGATACAGGAAATTGGAAGCGCGCTTGAACTCGTCGGCCAGTGCCTCGATCTCCTCGGCACGGTCGAGAATCGACTGGATCTGCTCCGGCAGCCTGGCCAGCGCCTGCGCGATGGCGCGACCGCGCTCCACACTGAGATTACGCAGCCGCGCCAGTTTGAGCGTGAAGAGCGCGAGGGCAACTACCTGACTGGTGAACGCCTTCGTGGACGCCACACCGATCTCCGGACCTGCATGGAGATAAATGCCGCCGTCGTCTTCCCGTGCGATCGTCGAGCCCACCACGTTCACGATTCCCAGCGTACGGGCGCCGCGACGCTTCGCTTCACGCATGGCCGCCAGCGTATCTGCCGTCTCGCCGGACTGCGAAATCACGATGCACAACGTGGTCGGCGTGACGATCGGATTGCGGTAGCGGAACTCCGACGCGTACTCCACTTCGACCGGAATGCGACACAGCTCCTCGATCATCATCTCGCCGATGAGCGCCGAGTGCCAGCTGGTCCCGCACGCCGTAATGATGATGTTGTCGATCTTGAGAAGATCTTCTTTCGGAATGTTCAGGCCCCCAAGCTTGGAGAAGCCTTCCTCAAGAATGAGCCGGCCACGCATGGTGTTCTCCACCGAAGTGGGCTGCTCGAAGATCTCTTTCAGCATGAAGTGGGGATAGCCACCGCGTTCGATGAGCTGCAGATCCCACTCGATGCGACTCACTGGCTTGTCGAGAAGCGAGGAGTCGAGGTCGAGCACCTTGTAGCCATCCTTCGTGATCACGGCGATGTCGCCATCGTCGAGGTACACGACGTTGCGGGTGTGCGCCAGAATTGCCGACGCGTCGGAGGCGACGTAGTACTCGCCTTCACCCAACCCGATCAGCAACGGGCTGCCCTTTCGCGCCGCGACAATCTTGTCTTTCTCGGCGCTCGAGATCACCGCCAACCCGTAGGTCCCGTCCACCTGGCGCAACGCTTCGATCACCGCCGCTTCCAGATTGCCGGCGTACGCCGCCTCGATCAGATGCGCCAGCACTTCCGTGTCCGTGTCCGACCTGAACACAAACCCGCGCGCCTCGAGGCCAGCCTTGAGCGCCGTAGCGTTCTCGATAATGCCGTTATGCACTACCGCGATGGTGCCGTCCTGGCTCATATGCGGATGCGCGTTGATCTCGGTGGGCGGACCGTGGGTGGCCCAGCGGGTGTGCGCGATTCCCATCGTCCCCTGCGGCGGATCCAGATTGATCACAGCCTCGAGACGCGAGATCTTCCCGGCAGCGCGACGTGTTTCCACGCCCTTGCCGTTCATGATCGCCACACCGGCCGAGTCGTAGCCGCGATACTCCAGCCGCTTCAGGCCATCGAGCAGCATAGGGGTCGCAATCCGGTTACCAACGTAACCAACAATTCCGCACATAGGTCGTCGAGGTCAGAGGGAGGCGAGCGCCGACAGCGGCGCCCGTGCCTGAGCGATCAGCGTACGCGCTTCGGCATCGCTCGGAGCCTCGGCAATCACGCGTACAATGGGTTCGGTACCCGAGGGCCGCAAATGCACCCACCGGTCGGGCCAATCGAGTCGCAGACCATCCTGCGTATCGGCAACCGCGTCGGGAAACGCTTCCCGCAACGCGGTATATACCGCATCGAGCGAAGCGTCCGGTCGATCGAGCTTCTCCTTGACGATCACGTAGCGTGGACGTTCGGCCACGAGCGCCGAGAGCGGGCGGCCTTCTTCGAGCATCAGCTGCAGCAAAAGCGCAGCACCGACCGGCGCGTCGCGCCCGAGGTGCATTTCGGGAAGAATCACGCCGCCATTTCCTTCGCCGCCGATGGTGGCACCAAGGTCGCGCATCGCTATGGCCACATTCACCTCGCCGACGCTGGCGAAGTGAAACGGCACGCCGGCTTCGGCTGCGACGTCCGCGACCACTTTGCTGGTAGAGAGGTTGGTTACCACGGGCCCGCGGCGATGCCGCAGCACCGTACGCGCGGCAAAGGCGAGCGTATAATCCTCGCCCGGAGCTTTACCGTCGTCGAGCACGAGGGCGAGCCGATCGACATCGGGATCGGTCGCAAATCCGACGTCGGCGTGGGTCGCGCGCACGAGCTGCTCGAGTTCGCCCAGATTTTCGGCGACGGGCTCAGGGGGACGGTGAAACAGTCCGTCCGCTTCCATGTTGATGGCAAACACCTCACAGCCAAGTTCGGTGAGCAGCTGCGGCATGATCGCACTTCCGGCGCCATGGCAGCAATCGAGCGCCACCCGGAAGCGGCGGGCGCGAATACCTGCCACGTCGAGATACGGCAGGGCGAGCAGCTGGGCGATGTGTCGCGCTGTAGCCTCCGGATCGTACACAATGTCGCCAAGCTGGTCCCACGTGGCGCGCGGAATCCCTTCGTCCATGATCGCGCGCATTTTCGCGCCCTCCGCCGCCGACAGAAACAACCCCGACGGCCCGATGAACTTGAGGGCGTTCCACTCGATAGGGTTGTGGCTCGCGGTAATGCCAAGGCCGCCGGCGGCATGATGATGCTCGACGGCCAACTGAATGGTTGGCGTGGCCGCCATGCCGATGTCGATGACCGTGCAGCCGACCGACTCCAGCGCGCCATGCACGATGCGCGTGAACATCGGTCCCGAAACGCGACTGTCCCGACCTACGACCACCGTGCGCTTGCCGGAGCGTGACGCCCACGCACCAAACGCCGCCGCGAAGGTAGCCATCACCTCGGGCGTCAGCGCCTCACCCACCCGTCCGCGAATGCCGGACACGCTCACCATCAGCCCATCGAACGCCATGACACTCCCCGAGCGAAATCCTCTGACAACCGTTTAGTCCCTAACTTACTGACTGACGTCGCCGCCTCCAATGGAGCAGCGTCGGCCCGGCCGCACGGGCATTCGCTATACGACGACGGAAGCCCTGCCGCCGTTACGCCGCTGGCACTGACCCGTCTCCCAGGCGCTTCAACCGGGAGCGCAACGGGTGAGTATCTTGCGTGGGTATGCATGATCCACTGGGAGTGCTCTCGTTGGCTATGGCCGCGGCAGGCGGGAACGTGGACGGCTTCGAAGCCTCTCAACTGGTTGCCGCCGGCCAGACCCTCCTGCAGCGAAGCGCACGCCTCGTTCGTGCGCTATCAGGCAAACGCGCGGCGATCCTGCTACCCACGAGCCCGGCATTCATTACGGCGCTGGCGGCGTCTGATGGTCGGGGCGCCGTGCTGGTGCATCCGCTCGCCGCGTCGAGCGAGATCGCATGGCAACTGAAAGACGCGAACGTGGGGGCGGTGTTTACCACGAGTGCACTCGTCGCCCGGCTGCCTCCTGAGCTGCCACTCGTTTTGCTCGACGATGCGCCACGGAGCGCACGGGTCGTCGCGAACGGTGAATCGCGGGCTGTCGACCTCGGGACGCATCACGGACTTGCCCTCGTCGGCGATACCGCGACCCCGGGACGCGACGAGGAATGCGCAATCGTGTACACGTCGGCGATGACCGGCCGCGCGCGCGGGGCGATTCTTACGCATCGCAACCTCCTGGCGAACGCGCGTGCGACAGTGGATGCGATGGCCCTGACACCGGTTGACCGCACGCTGGCGCTGCTTCCTTACGCACACCTGTTCGGGCTGACAGTGACCGCCACGGCACCGCTCCTGTCCGGCGGCAGCATCTCCACCATGGCGCGCTTTGATCCCGCGAAGGCGCTCGAGCTGGTCGAGGAGAAGGGGATCACCATGCTGGTGGGGGTGCCGGCGATCTTCGCGGCGCTCGTGCAGACGATCGAACGCCGCGGCTCGACGTTCAGGTCGCATGCGCTCACTATGTGCATCAGCGGCGGCGCCTCGCTTGACGTGCAGTTGCAGGACCGCTTCACGGATCTCACCGGCGTGGAGTTACGCCAGGGGTATGGACTCACCGAAGCGGCGCCGGTAGTGCTTGCCAACCATGTAGGGGCGCCGAATGTCCGCGGCACGCTCGGTACACCGATGCCTGGCGTCGAGGTGATGATCCGCTCCGGAACCACCGACGCCTCCCTGCCGGACGGTGAACCCGGTGAGATTTGTGTACGCGGAGACAACGTGTTCGTCGGCTATGTCAACGGCGCGCGCGATGGCCTGCGGCTCAGCAACGGCTGGTTGCACTCCGGCGATCGCGGGTGCCGAAATCCTGACGGGACCTTCCGCTTCCTCGATGTGATCAAGCCGATGTTCACGCGGAACGGCTTCAACATCTATCCGCGCGAACTCGAACGAGTCATTCACGAATTGGCCGGTGTCATTGATGCTCACGTCTACGCCATTCCCGACGCGTTGCGCGAGAACGACATTGGGGTGCAGGTGGTCGGCGATGTAACCGAAGCGGCCGTTCGCGCGTGGTGCGACCGGCACTTGAGTCAGTACAAGCAACCGACGGCGGTGAGCGTCGTCACCGCCGTGCGGTAGCCTCGTGGCGCTTACGCCACGATCTGCAGGCGGGTCTGGCGTTGCACATTGCGATCGGGACGCGGAAAATACCCGTTGGCCATCGCCCGTTCGAAGGCCGCCACGCACTGGGGATCGAATTGCGAACCGGAGCAACGCCGCAGCTCCGTCACGGCGTCATCCACGCACATGCCATCGCGGTATGGGCGACCGCTGGTCATGGCGTCGAAGGAGTCGGCGACCGCCGTAATCCGAGCGACCAGCGGAATCTCGAACCCGCGAAGGCCATCGGGGGTGCCCTGCCCATCCAATCGTTCGTGATGGGAGCGTACCACGGCCAGTGCGTGCGGCATGTCCATCAGGAGTGGCGCGAGCAGGCGCCAGCCGATTTCCGGATGCTCCATCACGTGGGCGTACTCGTCATCGGTGAGCGGCCCCTGCTTGTTCAGCACAGATTCGCGCACGCCGATCTTGCCGATATCGTGCAGTCGGCTGCCAAGCTCCAACTCGTGCAGCAGCGCGGGAGCGACCTGCATCTCCCGGGCGATCTCGGTCGCATACCGTGAGACGCGCGTGGAGTGCCCCCACGTGTACGCATCCTTCACTTCCAGCGCCTCGGCCAGAGACTGTAACGACGCGAGAAACAGCTCCTCATACTTGCGGGTCTGATTGGCCACGCGCTCCTCCAACGCGTTCCGATAATCGAGGTTCTCGCTCAGGAGTCGTTGCTTCTCCAACGCCTGCGCGACCCGAGCCCGCAGTTCTCCGATGGCGAACGGTTTGGTGAGATAGTCCATCGCCCCCGCATCGAGACAGCGCACCGCCAGGTCCACGTCTGTTACGGCCGTGATAATCACCACGGCCGTGTGCGGCCAGCGCTGTTGCACGCAACGGAGGAGCTCACCGCCGTCCATCCGCGGCATCCGGTAGTCGCTCAGAATCAAGGGTGCCGGATCAGCTTCCTGCATGGCGAGTGCTTCCTCCCCCGAACCGGCTTCGGCGCACTCGAAGCCTTCGGCCTGCATCAGCCGCCGCAGCACCCGTCGCATCGTCACCTCATCATCAACGATGAGGCACCGACGCGCGGAATTCCTGGTGGACATCGGAGCCGACATCAGGCCGCCGGCCTGGGATCGCGCGGCAACATGGGCCATTCCACGGCGGGGGGATAGCGGCATGCGTTCCGACGGCTGCTCGACGCACGAAACACGGCGCGAACACGTGCCGGACGCGCTCGCCCGCAGGTGACGTCGCGACTAGCTTCCGGCTGATTCCCGCCTCGTACCACATGGAGCTTATGACGCGCATTTTCGACGAAGACCTCGCCGGTGGTATGTCCACCCGCGCCATTCACGCCGGACAGCGACCCGACCCCGTCTCCGGCGCCATCATGACGCCGCTGTACCTCACGTCCACCTACGTGCAGGAAAGCATTGGCATCAACAAGGGATACGAATACGCCCGCGGCAAGAATCCCACGCGGCAGGCGCTCGAGCGCAACGTCGCGACGCTCGAAAACGGGCGACATGGCTTCGCCTTCAGCAGCGGCATGGGCTGCCTCGACTCGATCATGAAGCTGTTCCGCGCCGGTGACCACATCGTGTGCGGCGAGAACGTGTACGGCGGCACGTTCCGGTTGTTCGATCGGATCCTGCGTCATTTTGGGCTTTCCTTCACCTACGTGGATTCGGACGATCCGCAAAAGGTCGAAGAGGCCATGACGCCAGCCACGCGAGCCCTGCTCGTGGAGACGCCCACCAATCCGCTCATGCGACTCACCGACCTGACCGCCATGAGCGACATCGCCAAGCGGCATCAGGCCCTGCTCATCGTGGACAACACCTTTGCCACCCCGATCTTTCAACGTCCGCTGGAGTTCGGGGCAGATATCGTGTGGCATTCGTCCACCAAGTACATCAACGGCCACTCTGATATGATCGGCGGCGTGGCGGTCGTTCTTGAGGACGATCTGGCCGAACGGCTGCAGTTCATCCTGAATGCGGCCGGCGCTGTCCCGGGACCGTTCGACGCCTGGCTCGCTCTCCGCGGCACCAAAACCCTGCCGCTTCGCATGAAGCAGCATGACACCAACGGTCGCGCCGTGGCCCAGTACCTCCTCAGCCGGCTCGGCGAAGAGCGGGTGATCTACCCCGGCCTGCCCCACCATCCGCACTTCGCGCTCGCGAGCCAGCAGATGAGCGGCTTCGGTGGAATGCTGACGCTCGACCTGAGATCGCAGGACAACGCGCGCCAGTTCCTCGAAAAGGTGCGGGTGTTCTCGCTGGCCGAGTCGTTGGGCGGCGTGGAGAGCCTCACGAATCACCCGTTCACCATGACCCATGGGTCGGTTCCGGCAGATATCAAAATCGCCATGGGCCTCACCGACGGCATGGTGCGGCTCTCCTGTGGTATCGAAGATGTGGAGGATCTCATCGACGACCTCGAGACCGCCCTCACGGGACTGTGATCTGAACGCGGCAAAAATGGGCTGGAACTCCTACGTCGCTGCTTCGTAAGGTTTCTATCTCCAGCCCAATCCTGCCCATGCCCGCAACGCCGCTTACGCAGATCTCGTCGGTCTCCTGGGAGCATCCCGCCGACCGCGCCGCGCTCAATACCCTGCGTGCCATTCCCGCCTTCGATGACGTGGTGCGACGGATCGCCAGCGTGTTCGGCGAACGTGGCGTGCGCAGCCTGTTCCTCGGCGACGCCGTGCTCGTTGGACCGACCCAGCGCCCGCAGTTGTATGCCTTGTATCAGGATGTGCTGACGGCGCTCGACTGGCCAAACGCCGGGCGCCCCGCCCCGCAGTTGTACATCGCCCAGAATCCCATCGCCAACGCCGGCGCGGTAGGGTTCGACCAGCCCTTCATCGTGATCAACTCGGGCACGCTGGAGCTTCTGGAGCCCGACGAGCAACGCTTCATTCTTGCGCAGCAACTCGGACACATCATGACCGGTCGCACCACGTACCGCACGATTGCGCTCATCGTGCTGTTCTTCGGGATGAGCGCCCTCCCGCTGCTCGCTTCGATCGCATTGCTCCCGTTCCAGCTCGCCCTCCTCGAGTGGTATCGCAAATCCGAGCTGTCCGCAGATCGCGCCGGCATGCTCGGCACGCAAAACCCGCGCACCAGTCTGATGACCTTTCTCAAGCTGGCCGGAGGACGCGCGCACGGAGATACCATCGACCTTGATGCGTACCTTGCACAGGCGGCCGATTACGAAGTGGGCGGCACCGCGTGGGACAGCGTGATCAAGGCGCTCAACACGGCGCTGCGTGACCATCCGTTCCATACCGTTCGCGCGGGCGAACTGCAGCGGTGGGAGCAGTCGGGAGCGTACGCCACCATCGTAAGCGGCAGTTACATTCGGCGCGGCTCTGAAGCCGAACGCCCGCTCCGGGATGATTATCGCGACGCGAAGGACTATTATGCGGACAAGGCGAAGGCCGCTGCCGAAACCGTTGGCGATGTCATCAATCGCGCCGCCGACGCCTTTCGCGATGCGTTCAAGACCGCAGCCAGCGTGGCGAGCATGGGCGACGAGCCGTCGGCACCGCCACCGCCGCCACCGCCTTCATCGCCGCCACCGGAGCCACCTCCCGCTCCCGCCGGCGTGTCCTGACACGGCACTCCGTCGCCTGCCACTTCTTGCGGCAGGCGGTGGAGAACCGCCCGCAATTTTCGTTAGATTGCGCCGCATGAAGATCCTGATCATCGGCGGTGGCGGCCGCGAACATGCCCTCGCTGATGCGCTCTCTCGCGAGAATGTCCCGCTCGAGCTCATCGCCGGTCCCGGCAATCCCGGAATCGGCGATCTCGCTCGTCTGGTGTCGTTGAACCCCACCGACCCTGTCGAAATCGCCGAGTGCGCCGAGCGCGAAGGAGTGAAGCTGGTGATCGTGGGACCCGAGGCGCCGCTCGAAATCGGGCTGGTGGATCACCTGCAGCAGCGCGGCGTTCCGGTGTTCGGGCCCACGCGGGGAGCGGCCCGTATCGAGACGTCCAAGGCGAGCACGAAGGCCATGATGCTCGCCGCGGGTATTCCCACTGCACTGGCGGAGACGCATCGCACCGTGAAAGGGGCGAAAGAGGCCGTGCGGCTGCGCTTCGGCGCGCCCGTGGTGATCAAAGCCAGCGGGCTTGCCGCCGGGAAGGGTGTGATCGTTTGCCAGACGCGCGCCGAAGCGGATGCCGCCATCGAGCGCGTCCTCAGCGACAGGGCCTTTGGCGACGCGGGAAATGAGTGTCTGGTCGAAGCGTTCATGACTGGCGAGGAGCTGTCGCTCTTCGCGATCACCGATGGCTACGATGTACTGCCGATGCTCGGCGCTCAGGACCACAAGCGGCTCCTCGACCACGACGAGGGCCCCAACACCGGTGGCATGGGCGCCTACACGCCGGTGTCGCTGTGCACGCCCGCGCTGCTCGACAACGTCACGGAGAAGGTCTTCCTTCCCACGCTGCACGCCATGCGCAGGCGCAACACGCCCTTTCAGGGATTGCTGTACGCTGGATTGATGCTCACCGAGGAAGGCCCCAAAGTGGTGGAGTTCAACTGCCGCTTCGGTGATCCGGAAACGCAAGCGATCTTGCCGATGCTGGCGAGCAGCTTGCTCGAGCCGCTGATGGCCGTCGCGCGCGGCGCGCGGGTTGGCAACATGCGCTCGCTTGAGTGGCTTCCCGGCGCGTCGGTCACCACGGTGGTGGCATCGAGCGGATACCCCGACGCTCCACAAGCGGGCCTCGGTATCGAACTCCCAAGCTTCAGCGACAACATCCGCGTGTATCACGCCAGCACCACCCGCAGTGCGGATGGAGTCCTGCAAACCAGTGGCGGACGGGTGTTTGGCGTGACTGCCGTCGCTGACGACTTCGCCGCCGCGCAGCTGGCCAGCTGCGCGGCGGCCTCACGCATCCACTTTAAGGGTGCAATGTACCGCACCGACATCGGATGGCGCGAGGCGTCGCGGCTGGCTGCGCTTGCCTGAGCTTCCCGAAACGGAAACCATCGCGCGCGATCTCGACAGGATGGTGCAGGATGCCGTGATCCGGGACATAATCGTCCGCAAAGCCGACGTGCTGCGAGAGGCGGACGCCGAGGGCTTTCGCGCAGCGCTCTCCGGCCAGCGCATCGGCCGCGTCTGGCGGCGCGCCAAGCTCATCGTCATCGATGCGGGCCCGTGGCGTATCGTGGTCCAACCGCGCTTCACCGGCGGTCTACTGGTCGATGACGGTGCCCTCAGCGACGCCGACCATCTGTACGTCGCGGTGTCGTTCAAACTTGCTGACGGACGCCTCGTACACTATCGCGATGTCCGTCGACTTGGCACGGTGGCATTGATGTCGCTGCATCGATTCGCGGAATACACGTCAACACTCGGACCCGAACCCCTTGACCCGACGTTCACCACCGTCGAGTTTTCGGGTATTGTTCGGGAATCGCAGCAGGCCATCAAGCTGCTCCTGATGGACCAGCGCCGACTCGCCGGAGTGGGCAACATCTACGCGAACGAGGCCTTGTGGCGAGCCGGAATCGATCCTTCACGCGCGGCATCGTCACTGACGGCGGTAGAGGCCGGAACGTTGTGGCAGGAGCTGCGAGCGGTCCTCGCCGCGTCGATCGCGGCGCGCGGTACCAGCTTTCGCGATTACCGGGACGCGCGCGGTGAGCGCGGGAGCTTTGTCGGGCAGTTGGCTGTCTACGGTCGCGCCGGTGAGCCCTGCCTCCGCTGCGGCCGGCGTCTGGTTGGCACCCACGCCGTCGACGGACGCAGCACGGTCTTCTGCCACAGCTGCCAGCGCTGAGCGCTTCCGCAGCGCGCGTTCCCGCGCCAGCAAGCCAGCGGCGCTCGCGACGCAACTCGACCTCGCTGTGGGGTCCCCCGAGGCAGACGTTGCGCGTCTCCGGGCGCACGTGCGCGCCGAGTCGCGCAACGTGCCCGGTGTGTACCTCATGCGCGGTGTGCACGGCGAGGTGCTCTACGTGGGCAAAAGTACACAGATCCGCACGCGGTTGCTTTCGTATTTCCGACTGTCGTGGCCCGAACACCGCCACGCGCGCCTGCTCCGCGAGACGGCGCGGATCGAGTGGGAGCAGCATCCCAGCGAGTTCGCGGCGCTGCTCCGCGAGGTGCGCCTCATACGCGGACATCTACCCCGCTACAACGTCCGATCGGCGCGCCCGCTCGATAAGTGGTGGGTGATTACCATCGCGCATGGCCCTGCTCCCCGCCTGCGGATTCAGCGCGCAAGCGCCGCCGCGCGGGCGCCTCGGACCAGGAAACCGGCGCAGGTGATCGGCCCCTTCGCCAATCGCCGGCCACTGCTCGAAGCCCTCCGCGTTCTCAACGATGCGCTGGGACTGCGCGACTGCACCGAACGCGTGCCTATGATCATGCGCGATGCGGCCGAACTGTTTGATGCGAGTGAACCGGCGCTCGCCCGCACACCGGGATGTCATCGCTACGAAACCCGCCGCTGCCTCGGCCCGTGCGTGGGAGCCGCGAGCGAGTACGAGTACCGCGAGCAGCTCACTCGCGCCAAGGCGGTGCTGCAAGGGTGCGACGATTCTCCGCATCAGCGACTGGTTAAGGAGATGTCGGTGGCCAGCGCCTCACTTGCGTATGAACGAGCCGGATGGCTGCGCGACCGGCTGGCAGCGCTGCAGGAACTTGACGCACAGCTCTCACGCGTGAGAGCGGTCATCACGCGTCCGAGTTTCGTGTATGCCGTGCCCGGAAATGACGGCGACGATCGGCTGTACCTGGTGCGCCACGGCCGCGTGGCGGGCGAAGCGCGCTGTACCGACGCCGATGCCGTTTCGGCCATGCAGCAGCGCGTGAACGCCGATGTGGCAGCGCCCTCGGCCGCTGCAGCCGATCAGCTCGATGAGATGCTCATGGTGGAGCAGTGGTTCCGCGCACGCCCTTTCGAGGAAGCCCTGACGGCGGACACCGTGGTGGGTGCCCTGCAGGCGCTCGCCGGCAAGGTCACGTCACACGCGTCGCTTCCCTGAGGGAAAGCGCCCGTCGTGACCTACAGCGTCTCCTCGGGTGGCGGATCGTCAGGGAGGCCCAGCGAGATGATCTCCGCATCCGCCTGCCCATTGCGTATGTACAGCTTGGCCACCGACGGCTGCAGCTTGAAGCGCCGCGGACCGGCCGCGCCGGGGTTCACGACCACGCGCCGGGCGGCCTTTGTCACCAGCTGCTGATGCGTATGCCCGTACACGATGACCTGCGCATGCATGTACGCACTCACGAGTCGAGGCGGGTTGGGGCTGCCGATCTCGTGCCCGTGCGTCACCACGATGCGCATACCGCCGATCACCTCGTCGATGCGCTCCACCAGATCAGAACGGCCTGGCGCGTCGGTGTTCCCCCACACCGCGCGTATCGGCGCGATCATCGCGAGTTCGGTGAGCACCTCTGGCGGTCCGACGTCGCCGGCGTGAAAGATCATTGACACACCGGCAAGCGCATCGAACACTTCAGGGCGCACCAGGCCATGTGTATCGGAGATGAGCCCGATGGTGATCAGCTCCGGTGAACGTTTTGACAGCCCGCTATCGGCACTCCCTGCACCGCTCGCACTGCTCACGATTTCTCCGTTGTGCGCTCGGGCGCGTAACGCCCGCGCGCGGGCCGCTCCTGATGAACCAGCTCCTTCTCCAGCGTGATCGGCTCGCTGCGCATCACGTCGGCTCACCGCCCCAACGGCGACCCAGTGTGTGCTCCACAGACAGGTGATCGAGGATGCGCGCCACCACGAAGTCCACGAGGTCGTCGATGCTGGCGGGGCGGTGATAAAATCCCGGCGAGGCTGGAATGACTACCGCGCCGGCACGCGTGGCCGCCGTGAGATTCTCCAGGTGTACCAGCGACAACGGCATTTCTCGTGGCACCAGCAGCAGCGTACGCCGCTCCTTGAGCGCCACGTCCGCGGCCCGCTCCACCAGCGAGCGCGAGGTACCGTGCGCAATGGCACTCACCGTGCCCATCGAACAGGGACACACCACCATCCCGCTGCTGCGTGCTGATCCGCTGGCGGGCGCAGCCCCGCGATCGTTGTCGTCAAACACCGTGACGCACTCATCAAAGGCCGCCTTCCCCACCGCCGTACGCAGGGCTTCGAGGCTGCCGATGTCGCTCTCGGTTTCGAGCAGCCGGTAGCCGTGCCCGGACACGATGAGCCACGTGGGAATGCGCTGCGCCACGAGCTGCTGCAGCAGGCGCACGGCATAGGGGGCTCCCGAGGCACCGGTGATGGCCAACACGACCGGATGTCGTGAGCCGTCGTGCATGTCGGTCGGCATCAGACGCCGCCGCCCGACCATGACAGCCAACGGGCAGCGGCAAACACCGCGAGAAATCCCAACGAGATGACGCCGTTCATCGTGAAGAAGGCGGCGTCGAGTCGCGTGAGGTCGTCGGCTTTCACCATGCGATGCTCCCACACCAGCATCGCGGCAACGAACACCACGCCGCTCCACATCAACGCCTGCACGACACCGGATACGTCACCCAGCGGTTGCGACCACACCACGGCGCCAAGACACATCACCGCGAGTACGTGCAACGTGCGCGAAAAAGCGATGGTCTTCGGTACCCCGATCGCCGACGGCATGCTGTGCAATCCGTTCTGGCGATCGAATTCAGCGTCTTGCAGCGCATATAGCATGTCGAAGCCACCGCTCCAGCACATGACCGCAAGCGCCAGCATACAGGCAAACCACCACGGATCGCTCCATACACCGGTCACGGCGAGATACCCACCCACCGGTGCGATACCGAGGCCCAGCCCCAGCCACAGATGCGAGTATCGCGTGAATCGCTTCGTGAAGCTGTAGCCGAGCACCCACAGCAGCGCGACCGGCGAGAGCATCAGGCACAGCGGGTTGAGTTGCGCAGCGGCCACCACAAACAGCGCGCTCGCCACGAACACCGCCCACTTCGCCTGCGAAAGGGAGAGCGCACCGCTCGGCAGTTCCCGCAAGGCGGTACGCGGATTGATCGCATCCACGTCGCGATCCACGATGCGGTTGAATCCCATCCCGGCGAAACGGGCCGCCGTGAACGCCACGATCACCCACCCCACCAGTGCGGCGGTCACCGGAGCCACCACGCTGGCGCACAACACCCCCACCAGCGCGAATGGCAGCGCGAACACGGTGTGCGGCAACTTCACGAAGTTGGCCAGGCGCACCGGCAACGATGCGCCAGCGATCAGCTGCCCGTCGCGCGCGCCGGTGGGAGCGCCGTTTGACGGAATCCGACTGCTCACGTCCGACCGACCGGCGGCAGTCCCAACTTCGCCCACTTGGCGTCTACGGCGCGCTTGGTCTCGTCATTCATGTGAATGACCTTGGGCCACGACCGCGTGAAACCCTCTTCCGGCCATTTCCGCGTGGCATCTATCCCCATTTTGCTACCGTACGTGAAGGCACGACTGGCGTGATCGAGCACATCCACCGGACCCATCGTAAAACGGACGTCCCGCTCGGGGTCCATGTTGTTGAGCGCTACCCACCATGCTTCCACCGGGTTGCGCACATTAATCTCTTTATCCACCACCACGAGCACCTTGGCCAGTGACATCAGCCCCTGCCCCCACAAGGCATGCATCACCTTGTCGGCGTGACCGGGATACTTCTTGTCGATGCTCACGAACACGAGGTTGTGAAAGCCACCTTCGGCCGGCATGTGGTAATCCACGATTTCCGGTGTGGTGAGCTTGAGCAACGGCAGGAAGATTCGCTCTGTGGCATGGCCGAGATAGAAATCTTCCATCGGCGGACGCCCGACGATCGTCGTGGCGTACACCGCATTTTTGCGCATCGTTACGGCGGTCACGTGCACCTTGGGATACAAGTCCGCCTCGGAGTAGAAGCCGGTGTGGTCGCCGAACGGCCCCTCCACGATCAGCGCCTCAGCGGGGTCGATATAGCCCTCGATCACCATCTCGGCATCGGCCGGCACCTCCAGATCACAGGTGAGCGCCTTGGCGAGTTTCACCGGCTCGCGACGCAGGAAGCCGGCAAAGAGGAATTCGTCGATGGCGGGAGGGAGCGGCGCACTCGCCGAATACATGCTGGCCGGATCGCAGCCGACGACGATGCACACCGGCATCTTCTCGCCACGCTCGGCCATCTGTCGCAGGTGTTCCGCCCCCGTCTTGTGTCGCTGCCAGTGCATCGCCACCGAACGCTTATCCAGCTGTTGCACGCGGTACATTCCCACGTTCCGGATCCCCCGCACCGGATCCTTGCTGATCACGGCGGTAAGCGTCACGAAGGGACCGCCGTCCTCCGGCCAGCAGTGCAGCACCGGAATCTTGTCGAGATCGATCTCGGCGCCGCGCCACACGATCTCCTGGCATGACGGCGTGCCGCTCCTCGTGCGCGGCGGGAACTTCGCCACTTCCATGAGCCGTGGCAGGAGCGAGAGCTTCCCCATCAGACCATCGGGGACCTTGAGATCCAGCAGCTGCGTAATCCGGTCGCCGATCACGTCGAGGTCATCGACGCCGAGGGCGATGGCCATGCGACGCATGGAGCCGAACAGATTGATCGCCACCGGGAATTGGGAGCGGGTGCCGTCACGCAGAATCGGATGTTCGAAGAGCAGCGCCTTGCCGCCTCCGGGCATCTTGGACACGCGGTCGGCGATTTCGGTGATCTCGAGGTGCACCTGTACAGGCTCGCCGATGCGATGCAGTTCCCCGGCACGATCGATCGCCGTAATGAAGTCGTTGAGCGTATCGAGTGACATCAGCCCTGCACCATGCCAACGTGAATGGCGGCGACGCCCAACGTGAGTCGGTCCCACGTGACGGAGGCAAAGCCGGCACGCCGCATGTGTCCGGCCAGCGCCTCCTCCGCAGGAAAATGCGCAACGGACATGGGCAGATACGTGTAGGCCGATCGGTGTCCGCTCACGAGGCGGCCCACGCGCGGCAGAACATGATGAAAGTACGCATGATACAGTGTACGCACGAGAGCGAGCGGCGGCGTGGAGAACTCGAGGATCACGAAGCGCGCCCCGGGCGCAAGCACGCGACGCACTTCGCGCAGCCCCGCATCGAGATCGGCGACGTTACGGATCCCGAACGCCACGATAGCGCCGTCGAGCGAGGCATCGGCAAACGGAAGCGCCAGCGCATCGGCGCCCACGGGACTCAGGATGTCGCGCGGCGCTTTGCCCGCTCCGTACTGCAGCATCGGCACGGCGAAGTCAGCGCCGGCGACGAATCCGCCAAAGCCCTTCTGCCTGACCAGCGCGGCACCGATATCGAGTGTGCCGGCGCAGAGATCGAGATAGGTCCCGCTGGGTCGTTGCGACCACGCGAGCGCGCGGAGCGCGCGCCTGCGCCACCCTTTGTCGATGTTCAGCGACAGAACGTGGTTGAGCAGGTCATAGCGGGGGGCGATGTCGGAGAACATCCGCTGGACGTAGTCACGCTTGCCTTCCCCTCGGGCGGCGTCTTCGGCGCGCCGCGGTTCCTCGGTATCCTGTGCAACAGCTGGCATCCCCGAAACATCTATAGCGGAGGGAGTGCGAGCAAGCGCGCTCGCGTGCTAGGTTATCCCGAGCCGATGCAGACCTTCGAGGATTTAGGCGCGTTACCGGATGCCGATGTCGTTCGCCTCGCACAGCAGGGGCGCGAGCTTGCGTTTCGCGAGCTGGTGCGCCGGTACGAGCGGCCGGTGTTTTCGCTCGTCTATCGAATGGTCCGCGATCGGGAGTTGGCCGAGGATCTGGCGCAGGACGCGTTTGTAAAGGTCCTCAATCACATCGATCGCTACAGTCCGGAATTCAAGTTTTCAAGCTGGCTGTTCAAGATCGCCAACAACGTGGCCATCGATCACCTCCGCCGGCGCCGGATCGACACCATCAGCATGGATGGCTCCCCGCACGCCTCCAGCGCCTCCGAAGTGGAGGCCACGACGCTCAATCTCGGGTCCGAGCAGGAGAGTGCGCTCGACGAGTTGGAGGCCAAGGAGCTCGGCTCGGCCATTGAGCAGGCCATTGCCCGACTGCGTCCGGAGTATCGGGCCTGCATCATGCTTCGTCATGTGGAAGGCCGTTCGTACGAGGAGATCGCAGCCACGCTCGATCTTCCCTTGGGCACGGTCAAAACGTATATCCACCGGGCGCGGCACGAGCTCCGGAAAGGGCTCGAGCCGATTCGCGAGTAGCGCGGCGCAGCCGTGTTTGAAAAGCCTGAAACCTGCCTGAGGGCAGCGGCGTATTCCCTGAAGAGGTCAACCCATGCTCGAACGACACTTACGACCCGACGAAATCGAACTCCTCCTCGATGGTGAGGAAGGCTTCGGCGCGGCTCCGCTCAAGGGTCACGTCCGCTCGTGCGTTTCGTGTCTGCGGGAGCTGGAAAGTGCGAACGAGCTCATGGTCGCGCTCGACGATCTCCCGGATTTTGTGCCGTCCGCGAACTTCGCCGACCGAGTGATGAACCAGGTGCATGTGTTCGAGCCGTGGCACGCCGCCGCCACGCGTACAGCGGTTCGACTCGCTCCCGCCACGCGGCCAGCCCGGATCGCCGCAGGACTGGCTGCCGCGCTGTCGGCCGGGGTGCTCTCCGCCGGAACGACGTGGGCGTTGGCCCGCGCGGACATCGCGCTGATCCTCACGCAGTTCGGCCTCGAGCGGTTGCGGGACCAAGCCAACGCGGCGGCCTACAGTGTGACATCCACCGTTTTGGGGCAGCCCGGGCTGGACGTCGTGGGCTCCGGCTCGCCTGAGCTGGCGGCCGCAGCGCTGGGCGGTTTTGTGGCGGTGGTCGGTATGGGCGTGGTCGGGCTTCGCGCGCTGGCCACGGCGTCCCGTCGACGCAGCTGAGGAGCGGGTCGTGAGGAGCGTCGGACCATGCTGATGGCGACTACCAATTTTGTTGGCGTCGCCGGCGTATTCGGTGTTGGGCTGGTGATCGGGCTCGTTGTATTGATGATGGCCGAGGAAACGCTCATGGTGGTGGCGAAAACGGCGGCGCGCGATATCGCCGGCAGTTTCTGGGCAGGATTGCTCTGGCAGCTGCTGGCCGTGCCTCTGCTGGCGGCGCTCGTCATCGCATTCGCGATCACCATTATCGGCATACTTGCGCTGCCGGTAGTCGTATTGGCGTGGGCGCTCGCTTATTGTGGCGCCTTCACTCTTGGTGTGCTGGCAGTCGCCCTCGTGGTTGGCCGGGCGTTGGCCGGCCGAGGCTCCTCAGGAACTGAGCGGGCAGTTGCCTTGCGTTCGCTCACCGTCGGTCTCGTCGCCCTGAGCACGGCGTGGTTCGCGGCGGCGTTGATCGGAGGCATTCCCGTAGCGGGTGCACTGGCGCGACTTGTGGCAGTGGCGATCACGTGGGCCGTAGCAACCGTCGGACTCGGTGCGGTGGTAAAGTCGCGCGTCGGGATGTCTACCTTTTCGGTACGCCTCGGTGCGCGCTTTGCTGGCACACGCCGGGGCGGCACACGCCGGGGCGGCTCCGCCGCGAGCGCGACTGCGGAAGCGGCGGTGCCCAGTTGGCAAACTCCGACTCCGGTGCAAGGGGTCGTCGCAGCGCGGCGCCCGACGGAAAGTACGACAGGTATCGGGCCGGGCGCGGAGCTGTAGGCGAAGCCGTAGCTAGACCGCCGCTCGGCGCCAGCGTCCGCTCGCCCACATGCCGCACATCGCGATTCCCCGGGCGGCCGCCGTGAGTGCGAGCGTCCACCACAGTCCCGTGGTGCCCCAGTTTGTCGCGGCCCATGCGCCGACAGGTAAGCGTAGCGCAGTGATGGTGCTCGAGACAAGCATCGGTATCAGTGTCCATCCCGCGCCCCCCATCGCGCTTTCCAACACCACTTCGGCGCCAAGAAACAGCTGCGAGAACGCCGCGATGCGCAAATAGCGCGCGGCTTCGGCCACGACGTCAGCATCGGCGGAGAAGATTCCAGCAAAATCCTCGGCGTAGAGGAACGTGGCCATCGCCATGAGCAAGCCGAACGCGCTCACAATACCGGTCGCGGCCCAACCGGCGCGCGCCGCGCGATGTGGATCTCCCGCACCGATGCTCTGCCCGACTATGGCGGCAGTGGCGGCGCCCATGCCCACCGACACGACATATACCACGCTCTCGATACGAAAGCCCAACCCCAGCGCAGCTAAGGCGGGAGTGCCGAACTGGGTGGTGATTCGCGTCAGCAAAACGTAGATGAAGCTGAACGCGATGCCCGTTGCGGCGGCGGGCGCACCGACGCGGGCGATGCTCGCCATCACGCGCCACCGGGGCGCTACCCATCTGATCATGTCGCGGCGATAGAGGAGCGCGATACCGATGATGCAGGCGAGTCCGCGCGGTGCGAGTGTGGCCAGTGCGGCACCTCGCACCCCGAGTGCCGGGAACGGTCCATAACCGAGAATCAACAGCGGATCGAGCAGCAGCCCGATGGCGACGGTGACGCTCAGGATGTACAGCGGTGTCCGCGTGTCGCCTTTCGCGCGGAATGCCGCATCGACGGCAAAGGCGCCGAAGATAAGTGGCATGCCGATCAGGTACGTGCCGAGATACGATTGCCCGATGCCGCTCACCACCGCACCGGTCTGCATCACGGTGAACAGCGACGACAAGAGCCACGGCGTCGCGAGGGCGATCATACCGCCGAGCGCGAGCGCGAAAAGCATTCCTTCACCGACCGTGCGTGCGGCCTCGCCAGGGCGTCGCTCGCCGTGACGTCTGGCGGCGATGGCGTCGAGCCCGATGCTGACCATCTCGCCGATCGAGATCACGAGCCACGCCCAGAAGATCGCGCTGGTGGCGGCAGCGAGCGCATCCGCACCGAGATACCGGCCGATCCAGAAGGTATCCACGTTGTGAAACGCGGTCATCAGCAGGTTGGCGATGACCGCAGGAAGGGCGACACGACGGAAAGTGGCAAGCAAGGGCTCGCCGACCAGCGTACCGGCCGGCGCGCCATGCTCGATGTCGGTGGTGCTCAGCTGCCGTACCGTTCCGTGAGACGTGCGATCACGCGCTGGGCGATCTGCTCAAGTTCCTTCGCCGCCTTGCTGGCCGGTTCAGCTGCGACGATCGGCCGTCCGCTGTCACCGCCTTCCTGAATGCGCGGATCGAGTGGCACCTGCCCCAGTAACGGCAGTTTGCACTCTTCGGCGAGACGCGTGCCGCCACCGCTGCCAAAGACCGCAATAGGTTTGCCCGTCTCCGGATTCTCAAAGTACGACATGTTCTCCACGATGCCGAGCACGGGGACACCGGTGCGTTCGAACATCTTCACGCCGCGCAGCGCGTCGCCCACTGCCACCTGCTGGGGCGTGGTGACGATCACGGCGCCGTGCACCTGCGTGGCCTGCACGAGCGAGAGCTGCGCGTCGCCGGTGCCGGGAGGCATGTCCACCAGGAAGTAATCGAGCTCTCCCCACGCGACATCCTTAAGGAACTGCGTAAGGATTTTCATCACGATAGGTCCGCGCCAGATCGCGGGCTGTTCCTTCTCGATCAGAAAGCCGATCGACATCACCTTGATCCCATGGGCCTCAAGAGGGATGATCTTGTCGTTCTCCACGAGTGGCGCGGCATCTACGCCGAGCATGAGCGGGAGATTCGGGCCATAAATGTCGGCATCCATGATCCCTACTCGCTTTCCCGCGCGAGCAAGGGCGAGCGCGAGGTTGACGGCCACGGTGCTCTTTCCCACGCCGCCCTTCCCCGACGAGATCGCGATGATACGACCGAGGTTCGGGTACGCGACCGGTTCGGGCACCTTGGGCGGCGCTTTGGGTGCGGCGTCCATCACGGGCAATGCGCGGCCGGAGCCGGGGGCAGCGGAAGACATCGTGGGAGGGGTGTTCGGGGCGCGGCGCGCCGGGGTGGGCTTTGCCTGCGCCGGATCGCGCACGTCAATACGTACGTCGACAATGCCGAGCGCCTCGACGGCCTGCCGCACGTCGCGCACAAGGGTGGCATCGTCGTCCGCAGAGAGCAGAAGCGTGAGGCGGACCTTGCCGTCCACGGTGGTCGCGATATCGCGCACCATATCGGCGGCCACGACATCGGCGCCGGTGCGGGGGTTTCGGACAGCGGCGAGCGCGCCGGTGATCCGTTCCATGAGAGGCTGCATCGGGAGCGTGAGACTCGGGATTGGAGACAGAGAGAAAGGTAGGCGGGCGGGGGAGCGGTTCCAAGCAGGGAGCGGTTCCACGCAGGGAGCAGCTTCCCGCTGCTGCGTTCGCATGATCCCCCGGGGATTGCACCGGTGACAGTGGAATGACGCGACCCCGGCATACTGGTCCCGTCGCGCGGGGATGGTTGCCCCTGCCGGCCGGCGCGCAGCACGAGGCCGCGCGCCATTTCATGGATAGATCAGGACCGGAGAAAGCTATGCCCAGGATTATTTCGCGCGTCGCCGCCGGGGTGGTGGCGCTGTTGGTTGCTACGGCAACGATCAACGTTGCGCAGGCGTTTGCAGACGACCCCATCGAAATCGTGTCCACCCCATGCGGAGCAGGGACGATTACGCCGTGCGGGACGGAGAAAATTCAAAAGTGCGAATGGCGTTTTGGCATCTCGTACGATCCCTTCGCGAAGGGCGGATCCTTCTCAATTGGAACGTACGAGTGCAAGGAGTTCGGTTACAAAACGCTTTACAAGGACAAGAAGGTGACCCATACTACGGCTCCGTCCATCCCAGGCAAATGCACGCCTGTCGAGAATCTATCCGCGCTCACGGGCGCGCGTGGCGGTAATGTGGAAGTTCAAGAACTCTGCTTCGAATGAGCTGGCATGCGAGGACCACACGACATCGTGTGGTCCTCGCGGTTGGTCTGATGATCGTCGGCATCGCAGGCATTAGCTCTCGATCCGGCGCACCTCACTCCACCGCGGATACGGTCGTTCCGTTCAGTCAGGACACTGTTGGCTTCGGTAGACTGGCGTCTGCCGTGGTGCTACAGGCAAGCGACTGCTCGGGAAACATGCGCATGCTGAATCTGCTGCATCGGACGCCAGTACGTGATCGGCTGCGCCTCACCATCATCTGGTACGTGGGTCCCTCAAGCGATTCGCTGGAGATCAGATCATCGCTTCCCTCCTGGACCAGCGACATCCCGCTTCGGCCGCTCCGGGGTCGCGCTCGTCGTGATCTGATTGCCCTCGGACACGCCAGCACTCCTACCCTCGTCGTGCTCGATCAGGACCGTCGCATCCGCTTCGCAACGCAAAGTCCCAGGTCGCCCAGAGAGTTCGCCGGCCTCCGCAGAATCATTGAAGGTTTAACGTGGATCGAGGAGATGTAAATGCTGCTTGTTACCCGCCTGCTGTTCGCGCTTTGCGCCCTCGCCGCTGTGAGCCGCCACGCGAACTACGCGCATGCACAAATCCGTCAGGCGCGCGCACCGCAGCGAATCTTCGCTCCGGACTCCTTCTGGATTATCAGCTGGACGCGCGGCGGCAAAGCCGAACCCGAATTGCTCGTCGAACCGCGACAGGTCACCGTCTCGGGGAATATGCTGATTGTCTTCGACGAAGGAACACGCGAAGTCGGCGGCTTCGACGGGCGAACCGGTACGTCCCGTTTCGTCCTGAAAGCCATCGGAGAAGGTCCGGGCGAATTCAAACGCCCACAGCAGATCGCGAGCAGTGCAACGGATTTCGTCGTGGTTGATGCAGCCACGTCGCGCATCACCCGTTACGACAACAATGGTGGCTATCAACGAACCGATGTGCACGCCGATGCCGGGCAGATCGAAGCGCTATGCCTTCGGGAACGGAGCCAGATTCTGGCCAAGTACTCCGGAGCCCGCAATGCGTTGCGGCTTGTCGAAGCGTCAGGCACACGCGTGATGCAGCGCTCCACGGCGTCCGACGAGGACGTGCTCGACGCCCCCTCGTTCGCCAACTCTGCGTATATTCCCCGGGCATGTGCGAGCCAACGAACCGCTCTCGTGCCGCTGTTTGGTGCCTCGTGGTTCGTCGTATCGGGAAACGGCGCACTCACCCGCTATCCGTTCATCGAAGCGGGGCAGGCGCCGATTGTGGGTACAACGACCAAAAAAAAGCGTGGCGGCGGCGAGATCATTGAGACCCAGATCGCAGAGGTCTCCCCGATCACGCGAGACGCCATGCAGATCGGTGATACGCTGATCGTCAACGTCGAGGCATCCGCGAAAAACCCGGGGAGACTCCTCGACTACTACAGCCTCGCCACCGGCAGATACCTGTACTCACGTAAGCTCTTTACCAGCCTGAATGGCCTCACGATCGGGTCGGATGGCACCTTTTACGGGACGTCCATCGGAGACGAGCACTCAGCGGTGCTCGCTTTTCGTCCCGCGATGTCGCTCCCCAAACGCCGGCCGCGCTCAGCGCCTGCCCCCGAACGCAAGGGCACGATGAAGCGCTAGTGCGTCGGCAGCGTGCGCAGAAACTCGCGCGCGTCCGCGACGACCTGCGCTTCCACGTCCCGCAACGTGCCGGTGAGCAGCGCGCCGGAAGCTTTGGCATGGCCGCCACCACCATAACGCGCGGCGAACTGTTGCACGTCGACGGTGCCGGTACTGCGCAGCGAAATCTTCACCTTGCCATGGCCCAGATCACGGAAGAACAGCGCCATTCGTGTGCCGGTGATCGACCGGGGATGCTCCACGATCCCGTCCAGCTCGTCGCCGGTCACGTCGTAGCGGTCCATCACCCCCGCCTCTACGGAAATCCACGACAGCCCGAGTATCGCATCGCTTTGCAAAGATCCGAGCGCCTCCCGCAGCAACTGCAGCCTTCCCACGCTCACCTGCGCATAAATCCGGCGGTACAGCTCCTCGGGGTTCACCCCCGCCGTCAACAGCCGCGCCGCAATCGCGTGCGCACGCGGCGAAGTGTTGCTGAAGCGGAAGCTGCCGGTGTCTGTCAGGATCGCAGCATACAACGACTGCGCGATGGCTGGCGTGATCTCAAGCCCCAGCGTCTCCGCAACATCGAATACCAGCTCACCAGTCGCACACGCGTGCGTGTCAGCTACCGCGATGGTCCCGACCGGCTCGTCTCCCGGCACATGGTGATCGATCACCATAACGGGCACCGTGATCGCCCGCACGGCATCGGCAAGCTGGCCGAGTCGCCGGACATCGTTAATGTCGAGCACCACGAGGGCGTCCACGCCGGCGAGCGCCGCCGCTCCGCGTGCACTGGCGTCCTCCACATCATCGCCCAGCAGGAACGTGAACATCGCCGGCCACGGCGTAGGGTTCACGATGCGTGCGTGCACTCCCCGTTGCGCGAGCAGGCGGGCGAGCGCCGTTTCCGATCCGCACCCGTCTCCATCGGCGTTGATGTGGGTGGACAGCGCCACGGTCATCCCTGGCGTGAAGTGCGCCCACCATGCGTCAATTGCCGTTCGGCGCTGCGCCGATGCCACCATCAACTGCCGTTCGTCATTTTCCACGGTGGACACTTTTGGTCGCTCGTTTAGGATGCGTTGAGTGCGCTGTGCCGACGACTATACCCGAAGTAAAACACCATCCCCAAGGCCAGCCAAGCGAGGAGTCGTAGCCAATTGGTCCAGCCCAGTCCGTAGATCATGGCGCCGCACACCAGAATGCCGGCGGTGGAGACCAGCGGCACGAAGGGCACGCGGAAGGCGCGAGGCAGCTCGGGGCGCCGGATTCTCAGAATCCAGACACCGGCACACACGATCATGAATGCGAACAACGTGCCGATGCTCGTCATCTCGCCCACGATGTCGCCGGGTACGAAGCCGGCAAAGGCGGCCGTGACAAAAAAGAACAGAATGTTGGACTTGTAGGGCGTACGGAACCGCGGATGCGTGGCCGAAAAGATCTTCGGCACGAGCCCGTCCTTGCTCATTGCGTAGAACACCCGTGACTGCCCTAGGAGCATCACCAGGATGACCGACGAGAAGCCAGCCAGGATAGCGACGGTCACGGCGTTGGCGAGCCAGCTGTAGCCAGTCATGTATTTCTGGATCACGAACACCACCGAGGCTTCACGACCGGTCGTGCGGAAATCCTCGACGGTGGCCACCCCGCTCAGCACGTGCGCGAACAAGACGTAGAGAATCGTGCATACCACGAGCGATCCAAGGATGCCGATCGGCATGTCGCGAGCGGGGTTTTTCGCTTCCTGCGCGGCCGTGGAGACGGCGTCGAAGCCAATGAAGGCAAAGAACACCACGCCGGCAGCTCCGAGGATACCCAGGATCCCGCCGTAATTGTGAACCACACCCTGCGGGCTCGTGTAGGTCGTGGCTTCCGGGATGTACGGCGTATGGTTGGCCGCATCGATGAATCCCCAGCCGACACCGATCACCAGCATGACGATGGCCACTTTCGCAATCACAATCAGGCCGTTCACGAAGGCCGATTCCTGCGTGCCGCGAATGAGCAGCATGGAAAGCAGAAAGAGCACGCAGACGGCCGGCACATTCATGATCCCTTGCACGCCACCCGCTGCGGTCTCGAACGGCGAGTGGCTCCACTGATAGGGGATCTGGGTGACCCCTACTATTCGCAGGAGGTTGTTGAGATACTCCGTCCACGCGATGGCCACCGTCGCGGCGCCCACCGCGTATTCAAGCACCAGATCCCAACCGATGATCCAGGCCACCAACTCGCCCATGGTGGTGTACGCGTACGTATACGCGCTGCCGGCGATGGGAATCATGGACGCAAACTCCGCGTAGCAGAGTCCGGCGAAAGCACACCCCAGCGCAGCCACGATAAAGGCCACAGTGACCGACGGTCCCGCTCGGTCGGCGATGGCGGCGGCCGTGCGGACAAAGAGGCCGGCGCCGATGATGGCCCCGACCCCCAGTCCCACCAGTGACCACGCGCCCAGGGTGCGCTTCAATCCGGTATCGCCCTCTGCGCCGCTATCCCGCATCAGGCGGTCGATCGACTTCGTGCGCGTATACGTGTTCGCCAAGGCGTGCTCTCGTGAAGGGTTCGGCCGACCGGGCCTACAGCGAATAGTTGGGAGCTTCGCGCGTGATCGTCACATCGTGCGGGTGCGATTCGCGCAGCCCGGCAGTGGTAATACGCACGAACTCCGCATCCGTTCGCAACGCGTCGATCGTGCCGCATCCCACGTAGCCCATGCCACTGCGCAAGCCGCCGATCATCTGGAAGATCACGTCGCCCACCGCGCCCTTGTACGGCACACGTCCCTCGATGCCCTCCGGCACCAGCTTCTTCGACGACATCTCGCCCTCCTGGAAGTAGCGATCGGCGGATCCGTCCTGCATTGCCGACAGCGAACCCATTCCTCGAATCATCTTGAAGCGTCGCCCTTCGAGTAGAAACGACTCGCCCGGGCTCTCCTCCGTTCCGGCCAGCATCGATCCCATCATCACGCTCGACGCGCCGGCGGCAAGCGCCTTCACGATGTCGCCCGAATACTTCACACCGCCGTCGGCGATCACGGGTACGTCTCCCGCCCCCTCGACGGCGTCCATGACGGCGGTGAGTTGCGGCACACCAACTCCGGTCACCACGCGCGTGGTGCAGATGGAGCCCGGCCCGACGCCCACCTTCACCGCATCGACACCACGCGCCACCAGCGCCGCAGCACCGGCACGCGTGGCGACATTCCCGGCTACCAGCTGCACCTCGGGAAACGCTTCACGCACCTTCGCGGTCGCCTGCAGCACCCCATCGCTGTGCCCGTGCGCCGTATCGATGACGATGACATCGACACCGGCCTGCATCAGGGCACGCGCGCGATCGAGATAGTCGCCGCCGGCACCGATGGCTGCCGCCACCCGCAAGCGCCCGTGGATATCCTTGTTGGCGTCCGGATATTGGCGGCGCTTGTGGATGTCCTTGACGGTGATGAGCCCTTTGAGCACGCCGCTGTCATCGACCACCGGCAGCTTCTCGATGCGATGCTTGCCGAGAATCCGCTCCGCCTCGTCGAGCGTCGTGCCGATCGGCGCCGTCACCAGATCAGCCGAGGTCATCGCCTCCTGCAGCGGACGATCGAGATCCCGCTCGAACTGGAGGTCGCGATTCGTGATGATTCCGACCAGTCGTCCGTCGCCATTCACGATCGGTACACCCGAGATCTTGAAGCGCATCATCAACGCGACCGCTTCACGTAGCGACGCGGACGGCGACAAGGTGATCGGGTTGAGGATCATCCCGCTTTCGCTCCGCTTGACGCGATCCACCTCGGCGGCCTGTCGGTCGATCGACATGTTCTTGTGCAAGACCCCGATCGCGCCGAAGCGCGCCATCGCGATGGCCATCTCGCTTTCGGTCACCGTATCCATCGCCGCAGAAGCCAGCGGCACATGCAGCGTGATGCCGCGGGTGAAGCGGGAAACGATGCTCACTTCGCGGGGATGGGTGAGCGAGTGGCGGGGGGCGAGCAGTACGTCGTCGAAGGTGAGCGCCGGGTCTTCGCGTACGCGGGAAGAGCGCGGTACGCCATTGCGCGAAGACCCGCGCTCCGGAAAAAGATCGGAGGCGGGTCTGGTCGTTTCAGGGCCGGAGTCGGTCGTCGAGGGTGCCATCTTGAAACATAAATGAGCGTTGGCACCCTGTCCAGCGGTCGCACGGCGTCACGACCGGCGACCGGCCATCCGACGCAGGCGACGCTTCATGCGCGGCGGCAAGAAAAAGCTCGCGGCACTGGCCACACTCGCCAGATTCATGTCGTCCAACTCCTCCGGCTCACCGCTCCAATGATCGAGTAGCACGCGCCGTCCCGATCGCTCCACCAGCCGTTGCAGCGACGCGGTGAGCAGAAAGATGTCATCCACTTGCCCCAGGAACGGAATGACGTCGGGAATGAGGTCGAGCGGCGACACGATATACGCGGCAGCGGCCAGGACCAACACACGATCGAACTTGGAGACTCGCCCGTCGCTCAGCAGCCCGAACAGCAGGCGTACATACGACGGAATAAGACGGATCGCCGACATGACGCTTCGTTTCATTCCCGTACGCGGGCGCGCCTCATCCTCCGACTCCTCGTGCTCGTCGTCGTGCTCGTCGTCGGGCTTGTCGCTGTACTCCGCATCGCGAGACGTTCTGGGGGCCTCACGAAGCTCGTTCTGTTCGTTGACGTCCGCGCGACGGAAGCGCGAACGACGCCCGTCGGCGCCACGCCCTGTGAAGAGCCCGCGTTCCGGGCGCCCCTCGGCCCGATCACGCTCGCGTTCACGTGCCAGTCGGGCGAGGCGCCCCTCACGAATCCGTTCGTCGGTCATCGGTGGTCCTTGTGAAGGCCTGCGGGAGCGCTATGTGGCCGTGTCGGGCGAAGGTGCAGGTTGCGTGCCTGTTGCGGTCGTCCCCGCGGCGCCTGGAGGCGGCGCCCCGACCTGATCGGCCACCGTTTTCGCGGCACTTACCACGTCGGATGCGACGGTCATGGTGGTTTGCGCCACCCCATTCAAGACGCCGACGGCGCGATTGAGAAGCCCCATCGCCTCGGAGACGCTACTTACCGCCACCCCACCGGCGCGAAGCTTGTCCTCCACCCCTTCGGCGAATCGCTGAAAGACGTTGATGGGGGCGGCTGGCTTCTCGGCGTACTTCGCCTCGAGAAACTCGACATAATCGAGCACTTGGTAGAGCCGTTCGTCGGCCAGCGTCTCGAGTTTTCGGTTGATGCGATCGCGGACGTACGGATTCACAAGACTCTCCCGCGTCACGAAGGACGCATCAGCAGACGGCGCCGGACAGTGTCGGCTCTGCCCAACGTCTCAACCGCGCCAGCGTTTCCGTTCGCCGCGCGCGTCGATATGGCAATATGGCGTAGCGTAGCGACGGCTGCTGTACACCCCGAGCCCTCCGGCGAACTCCGGGTGGCTGCGTTCGACCCAATCGACGGCCTGCTCGACCTGGTAGGCATCGAAGATGGTCAGCTGTCCGTCACCGTCGGCGTCGATCGCGACATCGGCCGCGTCGCCGTACTGGTGGCGTGACTCGCGAGCCGAGCCTTCTACAGTGGCGTTGAACAGCGGGGTGCGAAAGCCACTATGGACTTCGACCTTGAAGTCCATGACTTCCGCACCGCGGCGACGCGCCAGCTCACGCAGCACGAGCTCCATCTTGTCGAGCAACCGCAGGTCGACCGCGACGTACCGCGGCCACACGCGTTGCGTGTCGTGCGTGACGAAATCGCGAATGCGAAGATGGCGGGTGAGCGGCAAGTCGAGGTGCGCTTCGTATACTTCCACGAAACCGGGCGGACGATCCACCTTGCCTCCTGCGGACCATTCGGCCGGGTACCGTCCGATGCCATATCCGTTGAGCATGGTGCCGAGCTTTTGCTCGAATGGCACGAGCACGGCGAGACGCGGGTTGCCAAGTCGCTGCACGATGCGGTCGCGCGTGATCGTGAGTTCGTAAAAGCCGGGCCCATCGGGCGAAAACAGTGTGTCGCCGGTGAGCGTGCGGGCGCTGTCAGCGAGCGCGCCGGTCAGCGCATCCACCCATTGATAGGTGAAACCGGTGAGGACGCCCTGATCGCTTCCCTGGGCCAGGAGCGGGAAGGCGATACGCTCACCCGCGCGAACGAACTGCATGCGCACGTCGCCACTCACCCCGCGCGACTCCGCAGCGGCCTCGATACGCGGTACCGCGCGCCCGGCACTCCCGGCCGACGAATCGGCCAGCAGGTCTGGGGGTGGCTGATACGCCAAGGCAACGGCCACGGCGGCGACTCCGCTCAAGGCGAGCATCATTTTTCTGCGGATCACCGGAGCTACCAACGCGCCGGCTGGCCGCGCACATCGATGTGCACGAACGGGCCATGCGCCGAGTTGGCCTTGTAGATACCGATGCCGCCCACGAGATCGGGGTGCTGCTTCTCGACGCGTTCGGCGGCGGAGGCCAGGAGCGTCGCGTCACGCATGTCCACCCGTCCGTCCTTGTTCAGATCGGACATCCAGTCACGGTTTCCATTCACGACGTACACGTCGGCGGCATCACCGTACTGGTGCCGACTGTTGGAGGCACGCCCGCCGGCACCAATACCCTGCTCGTTGTACTGCGGCGTGCGAAAGCCGGACATGACGCGCAGCTTTTTTGCCGCGATACCCATGGACTGCAGCTCGAGCAGTACGAGTTCAAGCTTGTCGACGAGCGGTTCCCGCAATACGAGATACTTGGGCCACACCCGCACCTGATCGTGCGTGAGGAAATCACGCAGCTGAAAGTGCTCGGAGACGTAGGTGTGCTGGTTGTCGGCCGTGACTTCGAGAAACCCTTCGGGGTTTCCATAGGCGTGACCGACGGCGCGGCGCTCACTCGGGAACATGCCGATGCGATACTCGCCGATGCGTCCGCGCACCTTGTCGGTGAACGGCCGCATCGTGATCAGGTGAAACGGCGCCACCGAGTCGCTCGCCGTGTACACGCCCGCGCGTGAGACGGCCGAGTCGCCGAACAGCTCGCGAAGCACGGGCACCGAGGCGGCGCGCGACGGTGTGAGGAAGCGTGCACGCAGCTTACGGCTGCGTCCTTTCAGGGAATCCAGGAAAGACGATCGGGCTTCCGCACCAACCGTGGCATCACGCTCGGCGCGCCCGGAGGGGGCACCGGTGAACCCCGACCGTCCCGCAATCCCCCATCGGGCAGTCACGGTACCCAGCGCCCGCGCGTCGGCGCTTCGAGGGAGGGCGAGCGCCATGGCACCGGCAAGGCCGCAGAATGCTGCGGCAATAGCTGCAGCGTAGCAAAGCGACGGACGTGACCGGCGCATCTGCGCGGTGTCCATCGTAGCGGGAGGAACCGAGGTTTTCTGGGTCACGTGATCGGATTAGGCTCTCGATTTATGGACGATCGAGAGTCAATGTGGAAATATAGCCCGACCGGCATCGGTCAATAGATGAACACTGGCGTGCCCACAGCCACTGACTCGTACAGCAGCGCGATGTCTTCGTTCCGCATTCTGATGCATCCATGCGACACTGCCTGGCCAATAGACGCCGGGTTGTTGGTGCCGTGCAACGCATACCCGTCGCCGAGATACAGCCGGTGCGTACCGAGCACATCCGGGTACCTGCGCTGATTGGTGCCGTAGGGCGGAATGACGATACGGCCATCCGCCACGATCTCGCGTCCGTCGCTGGCGGTGAGCGGGCTCACCTTGCCATCGCGGTTCCGCCTGACGATATCGTTGCCGATTACCGTAAGCGCGGATCCGTCCTTCAACGGAATCGGCACGCCTCGCACCATCTGCATAAGGCCCAGCTGTCGCTTGTTGGCCTGTTCCTGATAATGCCAGTCCGGGGGAATCCACGCCGGCGCGGAATCGCGTCTGGTGACCACTAAACGCCCTCGTGGCGTCTCGAAGCGCATCACCTTGGTGTTGCCCTTGATCACCATCTGCTTCCCCGAACCAGTGGCGACGGGCGCGGTGAAGAGCACCGAATCGGCCTGCTTGTACCACACCCGACGATCGGCGATCGAGACCACCAGGTACGGTTGTTCGCCGCTGGCCTGCGACGTGGAGTCGAGCACGGCGCGCAGACGGTCCGAAGCGAGCCCCGCCTTCAGCGCTGCCTGTTCGAGCGCCTCGGTGTTGTCGTTGAACACCATGCGGGCGACGTCCCGTTCGAAGCGAATGCGAAGCGTGGTGACGGAGACCCACAGGAGGTGCGCGAGGACAAACCCGATGGCCACGACGAGCCACGTCGGAGCGCCACGCCATCCCGTGCGAGTACCACGATACGGCGCAGACGGCGACGACGAAGGCGACGGCGGAAGAGCGATTGTCATCAGAAAAAGTAGACCCGCATGCCAGGGGAAAGATTCGCGCGGATAGCTTCCAGCTCGTCCGCCGGGATGCGCACTGCTCCTGGCATCACGTAACTGCTGTCTGCCAGTGGACCGGAGGCCGGCGGCGAATAAATGAGCGTCCCTCCGGAGATGACGATGGCAGAGGGACCTGTCCAACCGGCTCCCGCGCGCTGTTCCGGAAGGGGAAGGCCTCGATCGGCCCACAGCCAGTCCGGCAGGACGTAGCTGTCGGCCGGTCCGAGCAGCCGCTCAACGACGCGTGTGCCACGTGGAACCGCTACGCGGGTAGTATCCGTGGCGGCACCTGCGCTACGCTCCAATCCCAGGCGCGCCGGGAGCTGGCGCAGGCGGGCGGGGCCGCGGTCGAGTGCGACATAGCCCGAGTCGGTACTCACGGCCAGATGGAGGGCGTCATCACCCTCCGCCTGGCGGCGCATGACCTCGAGAATCAGCGCCGACTGTTCCGACTTGCTGGCAACGATGGCGTCCGTCCGGCTTCGTTCGAGTTCGGTCATACCGGAACGCAATCGCGCGGTCTCGTCACGGTACCTATCGCGGCGGCGGAGCAGGAATCCGTCGACGAGGACAAAGAGCAGCAATACCGACAGCAACAACCACGTTCGACGACGGATTCGCATAGCGGTGGTGTAGCGGTCCGGAAGACCAGTAGATTCACCTGTGCGCGGAGCGCGCCTTGTCCCATAAGCTTAGCCTACTCTTTCGAAATGACCGTACGTCCGAGCCGCGCCGTTGCACTGATCATCCTCGATGGATGGGGTTACCGGGAAATGCGTGAGGCCAACGCCATTGCGCTGGCCGACACGCCGAACTGGCACAAAATCTGGTCTCACCCATCGCGCACGTTGCTCACGGCATCGGGCACAGCGGTGGGGTTACCAGCAGGACAGATGGGCAACAGTGAGGTCGGTCACCTGAACTTGGGCGCCGGCCGGGTGGTCATGCAGGATCTGGTGCGCATCGGCGCGGCGATCGAGGACGGCAGCTTCTTCACGAATCCCGCACTGCTTGCCGCCTGCGCAACCGTACGGAGTTACGGCGGTACTTTGCATTTGCTCGGGCTGCTTGGCAACGGCGGCGTGCATGCGCACGAGGATCACCTGGATGCTTTGGTCGCGCTGGCGCATCGTCAGGGCGTCCCTCGGGTAGCGTTGCATGCGCTGCTTGACGGCCGCGACACGCCACCACACTCGGCTACGGAATTCCTGCGCGGCACGCTGTGTCGCATCGAAGGACGGGCGCAGCTCGCTTCGGTGTGCGGCCGTTATTACGGCATGGATCGCGATAACCGCTGGGAGCGCACCGACCGTTGGTATCGCGCGGCCGTTCTCGGCGACGCGCCGGTGGAGCCTGACGCGCTCGCGGCGCTTCAGCGTGCTTATGGTGCCGGCACCACTGACGAATTCGTGCTGCCGTTCGTGATGGCGGGCGACGATGGCCTGGCGCTCGCGCCGATGCGCGACGGCGATGGACTCATCTGCTTCAATTTCCGCTCGGATCGGATGCGGCAGCCGCTTCGCGCCCTCACGACCCCCGATTTCGACGGCTTCGAGACCGGTGCGCGACCGCAGCTTTCGATCACCACCATGACCAGCTATGACGATGCGTTCACCTTTCCGGTAGCGTTTGCCGCAAAGTCGATGCGCCATCTTGTTGGTGAGGTCGTCGCGGATGCGGGGCTCACCCAGCTGCGCACGGCAGAGACGGAGAAGTATCCGCACGTCACGTTCTTTTTCAACGGCGGCGCCGATGCGCCGCTGACGGGAGAAGAACGAAAAATGGTGCCGAGCCCCAAGGTGGCGACATACGATCTGCAGCCGGAGATGAGCGCAGCAGGGATTTGCGACATTCTGTGTAACGCGCTGACCAACCGCACCCACGATTTCCTGCTGTGCAATTTTGCCAATACGGACATGGTGGGTCACACGGGCTCCTTGCCCGCCGCGATTCGCGCTGCAGAAACCGTTGACGGTTGCCTTGGCCGCATTCTGGAAGCTGCGGCCCTCGGCGGTGCGCGGTTGATCATCACCGCCGACCACGGCAACGCCGAACTAATGGTGGATCCCGTTACCGGGCAGCCGCACACGGCGCACACGACCAGTCAGGTGCCACTGGTCTTGCTCGACCCCGATCAGACCGTACCGCTCCGTCCAGGCGGAGCACTGTGTGATGTCGGCCCGACGGCGCTCGCGCTGCTGGGACTGGCACTTCCCGTCGAGATCACCGGTCGCGATCTCCGCGACCATTCGCCTTCAGCCTCGGTGTAATGCGATTTTTGCGAGCAGTATCCGTTTCTCTTGGAGCAGCGTATTCATTGATGACACCGTCGGTGGCGGCGTCGCAGATCGCCGGTCACGTTCCGGCGCAGAGTCCGTACGAAGATGTGGTTTTCGGTCAGAACCTGTCGATCACGGCAGGATGGCTGGCCGTCGGTCGCGACCCCGCGAACGTGGCCCCCAAGGCAAATCTGTTCGGCGCGATCCGTTATGACATCGGCGTCGGTGGCCCCGCATCGCTGTACGTGCGATACACGGCATCACCTTCCGAGCGCAACGTCTTTCTCCCCACCGAGCCGGCCGTTTCGCGTCTGGTGGCAACGCCGAGCGTGCTGACGCAGATCATCGATGGAGGCCTCGACATCTCCCTCACGGGAAAGAAGAGCTGGCACCGGACGATCCCCTCGATTGCTGCGGGGGTCGGTCTCGTGAGCGACTTCGCCGAGGTCGATGCAGGCGGCTATCAGTTCGGCACCAAGTTCGCGTTCTCGTACGGATTCGGGCTGCGCTACTTCGCCCGACGTGGCCCGCAGATCCGCGTGGACCTCACGAACTACACCTGGCAGTACCAGTTTCCTGATAGCTTCTTCGCGCAGGCGTCGGACACCACGGCCATTCTCCAGAACACGGCCAACCGGTCTGTGTTCAAGGGTAATTGGGGACTTTCGGCAGGCGTGACCTTTCCGATATTCCGGTAGCGTGGTAACCGGTGGCCGGTGGGTAGCGATCGTCACCGCCGTCGCGAGCACGCTGGCGCTGTCCAGCGGGTGCGCGGGCGCAAAGCCGCAAACGGCACAGACGTCCCCGATCAGGGTGCTGGAGATGCCGGCCGTGGTGGTCGCCGTACCTTCTTCACAACAGATCCTGCAGGGCGTCGCGGACTCGGTGCTTGCGGCGCCGGCGTGGCGCAATGCGCGATGGGGTATCCTGATGGTAGACGCCGCGAGCGGCGACACGATCGTGTCACGTGATGCGGGGCGCCTGTTCATGCCGGCGTCGAACCAGAAGTTGCTTACCGCCGCCATCGCGTTGCAGGCGCTCGGGCCGGATCACCAATGGCGCACGCCGGTGTTGTTGCATGGCCGCCAACTCGGCAGCACCTTTGCGGGAAACCTGCTCGTCGCGGGGAGCGGCGATCCGAGTATCAGCGATGCGCTGCGCGGCGGATCGGCCGCGAGTGCCTTCGACGGCATCATCCCGGCGCTCGCGGCGCGCGGCATCCGTACGATCACCGGGCGCGTGATGGCTGTCGGTGACGCATTCGAGGGGAGCACCACCGGTTATGGCTGGGCAGCCGACGACTTCGACGAACCTTACAGCGCTGCGGTGGACGAACTGCTGTACAACGAGGGACAGCACACGGTGCACGTGATCGCGGGAGCGACTGCCGGCGCGCGCGTGCGCGTGCGGCAAGCGCCGACCAATCAATACCCGCCGTTGCAGGTCACGGCGGTGACGCGCGCTGTCGGCACCAGCGGCACGCCGCTGCGGGCGGCCTATGACAGCACCGGTCTCGTGATCGGGATCAGTGGCTCACTGCAGGTCGGTGACAGCATCGGCGTCACGGTGGCCTATCGTCACCCGACCGACGCGTTCACTGCGGCGCTTGCGGCGCGACTTGCCGAGGCTGGCGTACGGATTCGCCATCGGTTCCTCGCCGTTGACGATACGGCGCGCCGCGACGCCGACACGTTGCATGTGATCGTCTCCGCGCCGTTCGCCGACGTACTGCGACGGATGCAGAAATCGTCTCAGAATCAGATCGCCGAGCTGTTGTTCCGGACGGCAGGTCGTGCGATGTCTGGTGTGGGCACGGCCGACAGCGCGCGCGCCGTCGCCGCGCGTACGCTGCTGTCATGGGGCGTTTCGGCGCAGGATGCGACGTATCGCGATGGAAGCGGGCTCTCGCGCCACAACTACGTCACACCGGAGGCGATTGTCCGCGTGCTCGATACCATGCGTCGCTCGCCGTGGTTCGCGCTGTATCGTGACGCACTGCCGATCGCCGGAGTGGATGGCACTATGGCCAATCGCCTGCGTAACAGCGCGGCCGCCGGTAACGTGCGCGCCAAAACCGGTACACTGGACAAGGCCCGCTCGTTGTCCGGGTATGTCCACAGCGCCGACGGACGCCTGGTGATGTTCTCGCTGCTCGCGAACAACTTCTCGCTCCCCGCGCGCGAAGTGGAGCGCGTGCAGGAGCTGCTCCTTACACTGGTTTCCGGCACGTCGCTTGGAGCAGTGCGCGCAGTGCCCGGGCACAACTGATGATAGCGCCCCCCTCCCGCAAGGACGCGGCAGGCGGATCGGCGCTTACCTTCGACGAGGCGCTGCGCACCATCTTGCGGCACGCGCAGGGCGCGCCGATCGGCAGCGAGGTCGTCGCGCTTGCGCAGGCCGTCGGTCGTGCATTACGCAAATCGGTGATCAGTCCCGTGGCCCTGCCGCCATGGGACAATGCGGCCATGGACGGTTACGCCGTGGTGCGAAGCGACGTGCACGGCGCGACCCTTAAGAGCCCCTGCGTGCTTCCGGTTATCGGGACCAGCGTTGCCGGTGCGGATGCGGCCGCCTTGCCGCCGGTGCAGCCGGGAAGCGCCATGCGCATCATGACCGGTGCGCCGATGCCCCCCGGCGCCGATGCCGTGGTGCGGATCGAAGACTCCGATGGCGGCACGGACCGCGTGTCCATCGTGAGCGATCGTGACGTGCTCGGTCGCGGAAATGTTCGCCCGCGCGGCGAGGATGTCGCTGCGGGTCAGGAACTGTTTCCGGCCGGTGCAACGCTGTATGCGTCACATATCGGCGTGCTGGCCAGCGTGGGTGCAGCCGCCGTCACCGTAGCTCGACGTCCGCGCGTGGCGATCGTGTCCGGCGGTGACGAGTTGGTATTGCTCGACCGATTCGCCGAGGTAGAAGCGGGCCGGAGGATCGTCTCGTCGAGCAGCTACGCCTTGCCCGCGCTCCTGCGGGCGGCGGGGGCGGAAGTGCTCTTGATGCCGCTGGTGCCTGACACCCTTGCTGATCTCACCGCAGCGGTACGTTCCGCACTCGACGCGCCGTGCGACCTACTCATCACGACTGGCGGTGTCTCCGTCGGTGCGCACGATTACACGCGCGAGGCCTTGCAGGCAGTGGGCGGCGAACACTTTTTCTGGCGTGCGCGCATTCGTCCGGGCGGTCCGATCGGCACCGGGCGCGTCGGCGCAGTTCCATGGCTCGGACTTCCCGGCAATCCGGTATCCACGATGGTCACGGCCATGCTGTTCGCGTGGCCGCTGGTGCGTCTCCTCGGGGGACATGCCGCGACGTCGCACGTGCGCGTACCGGTGCAGATGATGGACCGGGCAGAGACGCCTGCGCCGCTCACACACTTTCTGCGCGTTGCCGTCGCGGTGAACGCGGACGGCGCACTGGTGGCGCGCCTGGCCGGCGCTCAGGGCTCGAACCTGCTGCGCACGATGGCCCTCGCCAACGCGCTGCTGGTGGTCCCCGAACACGTTACCCACACAGAGCCTGGATCCACCTACCAGGCGATCCTCTATCCCGATGCGCCCCTGATGCTCGTATCCGCATGACCAACGCGATGCTGTACGCGCTGCACGGAGAAGCGCTCGATCATGCGCTGGCGCAGCGCTTCACCGTGGCCGAAGAGGTGTTGGAGATCGCCGGCCTGACGATCCGGGTCGTCAAGCCGGCGAACGCGGATCATCTGATCAGCGAGGCCGACTACGTGCAGGATGAGCGGCTCCCTTACTGGGCCGACCTGTGGCCCTCGGCGCGCGTTCTGGCCGCGACGTTGCTGCGCGAGCACGGCCAGGGAAAGCGGCTGCTGGAAATGGGATGCGGACTGGGACTCGACACGATCGCCGCGATGCATGCAGGGTTCACGGTGACGTCCACCGACTACTACGAAGATGCGCTACATGTCGCGCGCGCGAACGCGCGGCGCAACCTCGGCCGCGAACCGGAGATCCGCATGGTAAACTGGCGGGAGTGGCCCGAAGACCTCGGCACCTTCGACGTGGTAATCGCTGCCGACGTGTTGTACGAAGTGGAGTACGCGAGCCTGGTGTGTGCGTGCATCGCCCGGGCGCTGGCACCGGAAGGCGTGGCCATCATCGCAGATCCCGGCAGACTGGCGCTTCCGGCGTTTCGCGACCAGCTGTCAACGCGCGGCCTGGTGCTCGAGCAAACCGACACCACGCATTACGAAAACGGGGCGGTGAAGCAGGACATTCAGATCATGAGAATCCGGCACGCGCCGTGACGGCGGCGCGCAGCATCGTACACAGCTCTTCACTGGCGTACGGTTTGGCCAACAGCGGAATGTTGCTGATTTCCGCGTCTCCGCCCTGTGCGACTTCGTCGTAGCCCGAAAAGAAGACCACCGGAAAATCCGGCACCTGCGCCCGTACGGCACGGGCCAGCTGTACGCCATCCATGTCCGGCATCCGGATGTCGGTGAGCAACACGGCGATTGTGTCCCGATGCGTGTCGAACAGCGCAAGCGCCTCCGCAGCGCCGGGGGCGTCGATTACCGTAAAACGCGCACGCTCCAACAGCCGACGCGTCGTGCTCCGCACCGCGTGGTCGTCGTCGACGAGCAGCACGACCAATCCCGGCGCATGGGACACCGACGGGAGTAACGCCGGTGTTCCTGGCGCCTCCCGACAGAGCGGCAAGGCTACGTGTATGGCGGTCCCTTCCCCAAGGGTACTGTCGGCCCGCACCGTACCCCCGGCCTGGGTCACCACGCCGTACACCACCGCAAGCCCGAGTCCCGTACCCTTTCCTACCGGCTTCGTGGTATAGAACGGCTCGAAGATGCGCTGCTTCGTGTTGTCATCCATGCCCATCCCGGAGTCGGACACGGCAAGGAGTGTCTGTCCTCGCCCGTGATCCACTTTTACCGTGACCGCCAAACGTCCACCATCGGGCATGGCATCCCGCGCGTTCAGCACAAGGTTGAGCACAACCTGCTCCAACTGGCTGCGATCGGCGACCACACAGGCGCCGGCGGTATCACAGTCGATCTGCATCGTCACCGCCGACGGCAGCGACGCGCGCAGCAACGGCCGCAGTTCGCGTATCAAGGCCGCCAGATCCACCGACTCCACCACACGCGGCTGGCGGCGACTGAAGGCTAACAGTTGACGCGTGAGACCGGATGCCCGGTCGGCCGTCTGCAACGCCAGGTCGAGGTCGCGCTGCGCGTCGTGCTCGAGGGGCACCGCGCTGATGGCCAACTCGATGGCGTTGCGGATGGCCGCGAGGAGGTTGTTGAAGTCGTGCGCCACACCACCGGCGAGCTGCCCCACCGCTTCCATTTTCTGCGCCTGATCGAGTCGCTGCTGCACGAGCGCGCGCTCACGGTCAAGTTCGATGCGTCGGCTTTGATCGCGCCATGACGAGACCGACACGCGACGGCCACTAAGCATGGCATGTCGCACGCTGACTTCCACCGGGACGCCGGTGCCGTCCGGTTGCTGATGCACCCAGTCAAAAGTGTAGGCGCCGGATTTGAGCGTCAGCGCACCGATGGCCCGCGACTTCTGATCCGAGGGGACGCCGTCCGGCTGAAGGGTTGGCGAGAACTCCGCCGGACGCCGGCCGATCAGCTGCGCCTTCTCCTGCAAACCCAGCATGCGCAGCGCAGAGGGATTGCAATCGATCACTCCGGTGTGATCGGAGAGCAGCAGGCCGTCGTCGGCATGCTCGAAGATCAGACGAAAACGCTCGTCCGCTTCCTTGCGTTCGGAGATGTCCTGGCCCGCCGCCACGATCCCGGCCGAGGTACCATCAGCATCCAGTACGCGTGACACGTTCCAGAGCAGGGTCCGCCTCGTGCCATCCGGGAGCACCGAGTCATCCTCGAAATTGATGGTAGTCTTGCCAGCCAACACCTCGCGAATATCTGCGCGCACCGCGTCCTGATGTTCGGGGGCCAGGAAGGACGTCACGAAATCCATACCGATCGCCAGCGCCCGTGGCGTCTGGTACAAGCGTTCAGCGGCCCGATTCCATGCGAAGATCGTGTAATCAGGGCGTAACGCGATGATCACGCTGCCGGCCGTGTCAAACACGGCGCTCAACAGGCCCGGCTCCAGCGAAGCGGCCGGATCGCGATCTGGCACGGGAGAATGCATCTGGTCGATTCACTGAGTCGCGTCAGGGAACGCTGACGGCGTCGGCGCTGGTCGCCGAAATTTAGTCGCGCGGCCCGGACTCAGCCATACGTACAGCTGGATTGGCGTGAATGACCGTCGTTTCCAGAGGTCGCGCGCGATATTCATGAAGTTCTCCAGCCGAGGTTTCCCGTGATATCCGCACACGAGGTCGCCATTTCCACGTACCTGACAGCCCTGCCGGAACAGCAGCGTCACGTACTGAGCCGCGTGCGCGAGCTGATGAAGGCGCATCTGCCGACCGGCTTCGAAGAGCAGTTTGGCTTCGGCATGATCTGCTACGTCGTACCGATTGCGCGCCACCCGACAACGTACAACAAGCAGCCGCTGATGTACCTGTCGCTGGGAGCGCAGAAGCATCACTGCGCGCTGTACCTGATGTGTGCCTCTGTCGACCGCGAAGCCATGGCCTTGCTGGAGGCCGGGTTCGCCCGCCACGGCACGCGCATGGACATGGGTAAGGCCTGCGTGCGTTTCACCAACTACGAAGCCGTCCCGTGGGACGCCATAGCGGCGCTGGTCGCGCGCTACAGCGTCGCCGAATGGATCGAAATCACGGAAGCGGCGCGGGCACAGCGGTAAGGCGCGCGGCAATGACTTCCGAGATGTCCAGCACCGGCACGGTACTGCCGGCGCCCGTGACGCCGTCGGTGATCATCGTCATGCAGAACGGACACGCTACGGCGATCTGATCGGCGCCGGTGGCCAGCAGCTCTTCGCTGCGTTCCACGTTCACGCGCTTACCGACGGTCTCCTCCATCCACATGCGACCACCGCCCGCGCCGCAGCACAGGCCGCGGCTCTTCGTGCGCGCCGGCTCCACCAGCTCGATGATCGGCAGCGCCTTCTTGAGCGCACGTCTCGGTTCTTCGTAGATCTCGTTGTACCGACCCAGATAACAGGAATCATGGTATGCCACCTTGAGGCGTTGTCCATGCTCGGTGTCGAGCGGCACCCGTCCGGCATCGAGCAGCCGCTCGATATACTCGGTATGGTGAATCACCTCGTACCGTCCGCCGAGGTCCGGAAACTCGCTCCCCATCTGATGGAAGCAGTGCGGGCAAAACGTCACGATGGTCTTGATCTGGTAGCCATCGAGCGTCTCGATCACTCCCTTCGCGAGCATCTGGTACAGATACTCGTTTCCCATACGACGCGCGGGATCACCGTGACAGGTCTCTTCCTGACCAAGGATCGCGAACTTCACGGTGGCGGCCTGCAGAATACGCGCGAACGCCACGGTGATCTTCTTCGACCGGTCGTCGAAGGAGCCCATGCATCCCACCCAAAACAGGATATCGGGCTTCTCTCCGGCGGCGACCATCTCCGCCATCGTGGGGATGTGCATGCCTTCCGCCCACTTTTCACGATCAGCGGCGCTGAAGGCCCACGGGCTGCCGTTTCGCTCGAGTGACGTGAGCGCCGGTGCAAGCTCTTCGGGAAACCGCGACTCCATGAGCACGAGGTCGCGACGCAGCTCGTTGATGATATCCAGCTGATCAATGGACACCGGGCACTCCTGCACACAGGCGCGGCAACTCGTGCACGCCCAGAGCTCCTCTTCGGTGATCCAGTTGTCGAGCAGCGTCTTGTCGAGCACGGCCTGCTGCTCCACCGTCGCCGTCCCGCCCTCACCGATCGCGTCGAGCATCTGCGCCTTTTCGGTGAGTCGCGCCCGCGTCTTCACGACGATCATGCGCGGAGAGAGCATCTTGCCGGTGAGGTTGGCGGGGCAGGCGGCGGTGCACCGGCCGCACTCCGTGCACGAGTAGCCGTCGAGCAGGTTCTTCCACGACAGGTGCTGCACGTCGGACGCACCGAACTGCTCGGCATCCTCCGCCTCGAGATCCATCGGGCGCATGGCCCCGATCCGCCCCGGCCCGCTGGTGTTCGAGAACCAGACGTTGATCAGCGACGTGAGCACGTGCAGATGCTTCGAGAACGGCAGGTGATTCAGGAAATACAGAATGAGCAGCGCGTGCATCCACCACGCGACACGACCGATCGTGTGCGCCGTTTCCGCGGACAGGCCACCAACCAGCGGCACGAGCAATCCGGAGATCACGCGGCCATCGCTGGATGCGCCGGGCTGCGTAAGCTCCATGACGAAGATGAGCAGCAGCGTCACCATGAGTATGGCGATCATGCTGAGGATGAACACCGCATCGGCGCCGCTCACCGCATCGTCATGGAAGCGCTTGGGTTTGATCACCAGGCGCCGGTACAGCAGGTAACCCACCGGGATCAGCACGAAGACGGCGAACAGCTCCTGCGACACCACATACGGCAGATACAGAAAGCGCGGCAGGATCACATCCCATGTGAAGCCAGTCGCGAGTCCCTGAATCATGATTTCCACGGTGCCGAGTCCGAGCACCATGAAGCCCCAGAACACCAGGGCGTGCATCATGCCGCCGATCGGGTCGCGCAGAATCTTCGTTTGCGCGATGCCGATGAGCAGCAAGTTCCTGGTGCGCTCGCCGGCGTGGTCGGTACGCACCTCGGCGCGGCCGATGTGCAACCACTTCGTGAGGCGTCGGGCGCTGCGGACGAAGAACGCCAGCGCCCCGACGAGGACCACCGCAAAAACGATGTTCGAGAGGGACATAGCGCCGAAGCTAGAGCGGGGACACGGAGGCGACAAGCATCGCCCGGGTATCCAGCCTGCCTATGGTCACCCCTGCGACCTGGCTTGCTTCACCGCTGCAGTGAAGGCGGGCATGACTTCCATGACGTCACCCACGATGCCATAGTCGGCGATCTTGAAGATGGGCGCGTCCTTGTCCTTGTTGATCGCGACGATCGTCTTGGAGGTCCGCATGCCGGCCAGATGCTGGATGGCACCCGAGATGCCCACCGCAACGTACAGCGTGGGGCTCACATTACGACCGGTCTGCCCGATCTGATCGGAGTGCGGACGCCAGCCTTCGTCGGTGACCGCACGCGTGGCACCAACCGCCGCGTTACCGAACGCATCGGCGAGATCCTCACAGAGTTGAAAGTTCGCGGGTGACTTGAGGCCACGCCCACCGGCGATGATCACCGGCGCGTCGTTGAGGTCGATCTTGTCGCCCCCGCCCTGCTTGAGCGCAACCACTTTTACGCGTGACGCCAACGGGTCGACCACCGACGTGATCGCTGCCGCTGCGAGCGGACGGGCGTTCTCGGCGGGCTGAAACGCCGCCGGACGCACGGAGACAATCGCCGGCGCACCGGTAATCGCCAGTGTGGCGATGACCTTGCCATTCATGGTGAAATGCTGTCCCACCACGGCGTTCCCATCGACCGCCAGCCCGGTGAGATCAGCGGCGAGCCCGACACCCATCTTCGCCGCCACGCGCGGCGACAGATCGCGCCCTTGGGCCGTCGCGCTGAATAACGCGTACGCATACGTCGCACCTTGCAGGTGCTGCACCAGCGTCGCCGCGAGCGCTTCGGGATTGTACTGCGCGAAGCCGTCGTGCTCGAGCACCAGCACGGAATCCGCACCGTAGCGCGCGAGTAGCTCAGCCTTGCCGCCGATCCCCGCACCGCCCGCCAGCACCGCGTGAACCTGCCCACCACCGGAGAGCTCCGCGAGGGACCGGGCCGCCGTGACTGCCTCGAAAGCCACCTTGCGCAGTTCACCGCCCCGCACTTCCGCAAACACCAGAACGTTGGCCATTTCAGAGCACCTTTGCTTCAGTCTGAAGGAGTCGCACCAGCTCAGGGACGGCAGCAGCGCTGTCGCCGAGAATGCGTCCGGCGGCGCGCTCCGGAGGGAGTTCCATCTTGCGCACCGTGACATGCGCGGCACCGAGCTGCGCCGGCTTCACGTCGAGCGGTTTCTTCTTGGCCGCCATGATACCCTTGAGCGACGGAAGTCGCTCCTTGTTCAGACCGTCGTCGATGGTGAGCAGCGCGGGAAGCGGGAACTCCACCACTTCGTTCGCGCCTTCCAGCTGCCGTTCGGCACGACCGGCGCCGTTGGCGACCTCGAGCTTGCACACGTTGGTCACGCACGGCAGATCGAGCAGCTCGGCCACCATCGGCCCGGTCATCTGGTTCATCGAATCGATAGCGATGCGGCCAAAGAGCACGACGTCGTAGCCGCCATCCCTGAGCTCCGCCGCCAGCGCCTGCGCCACGGCAAACCCGTCGGTGGGCATGGCGTCAGTCTTGAGCAACACACCGCGGTCGGCGCCCATGGCCAGCGCCTTCCGGATCTGCTCCTGCGCGGTATCCGGACCGAGGGAGATGACCACCACCTCCCCGGTGTTGCCGTTCTTTTCCCGGAGCTGGAGGCCGGCTTCGATAGCCCACAGATCAAAATCGTTGACGTCGTATTTGAGACCCGATTCTTCTACACGGGTCCCGTCAGCGGCGATGACAAACTTCACTTCCATCACCGGCACGCGCTTGATGCACACGGCGATCTTCACCGCGGTCGCTCCACCAGAGTGTCAAAGAGGCAAGGAACCTGCTCTTCGGAAGCTAGACCGGCGGGCTGCCAGCGGCAATGCGACGCGAGCGTCGCCTTTTGAGTACCCACCCTTGCTGGCCGGGACGAGCAGACCAGACACGCCGCTCACTTGAAGGCGTTGAGACCGGTGATCGCCTGCCCGAGAATGAGCGTGTGCACGTCGTGCGTTCCTTCGTACGTGTAGACGCTCTCGAGATTGGCCATGTGACGCATGGCGGAGTATTCCGCGAGGATCCCATTGCCACCGAGCAATCGCCGTGCTTCGCGCGCGATGTCCGTCGCGATGTTTACGTTGTTCCGCTTGGCCAGCGAAACCTGCACCGGTGTGAAGTTCCCGGCGTCCTTGAGGCGACCGAGATGCAACGCGACCAGCTGTCCCTTCACCAGTTCAGTGACCATGTCTGCCAGACGCACCTGCTGGATCTGGAAGCCGCCGATCGGGCGATCGAACATGACGCGGGTTTTTGCGTAGGCGGTGGATTCCTCGATGCACGCCATGGCTGCACCCAGCACACCCCACGAGATGCCGTAGCGCGCCTGCGTCAGGCACATCAACGGACTCTTGAGCCCCTTCGAAGCCGGGAGCAGCGCGTCGGCCGGCACGTGCACATCGGTGAGCACCAGCTCGGAGGTGTGGCTCGCCCGCAGCGACAGCTTCCCCTTCTGGTCTCGCGCCTGAAAGCCCGGGAGCGACGTGTCCACGACAAAGCCGCGGATGCTGTTGTCATCGGCGCCATCATCCGTCTTGGCCCAGATGATCGCCACGTGCGATTTGGTGCCATTGGTGATCCACATCTTGCCGCCGTTGATGATCCAACTGCCATCGGCCTGTTGTCGCGCGCGGGTGATCATCCCTGACGGATTCGATCCATGGTCGGCTTCGGTGAGCCCGAAGCATCCGATCATCTCCGCCTTCGCAAGCTTCGGCAGATAATGGCGCTTCTGCTCTTCCGACCCGAACGCAAAAATCGGATACATGACCAGCGCGCCCTGCACCGAGGCAAACGAGCGAATGCCGGAATCACCGCGCTCGAGCTCTTGCATGATGAGCCCGTACGCGACGCTCGACAGCCCGGCGCACCCGTACTCCTCCGGAAGCGATGCGCCCAGCACGCCGAGTTCGGCGAGCTCGGGAATCAGTTCGTCGGGGAAGCGACCAGCGACATAGCAGTCGCCGATAATCGGCAGCACCCGTTCGTCGACGAAGCGGCGAATCGTATCGCGAATCGCTCGCTCTTCTTCAGTGAGCGCCGCGTCGATGTTGAACAGGTCAGCGGCATGCGCCGTGAGTTCGACGGAAGGCAGCGCAGCAACGGCGCTCGCCGCGAACAGATCGGTGGCCATGAATCCGGTACGCTCGATGGGAAAGGGAAGGACGTATTTCAGGGGGAATGTAGCAAGGAAACGCGGGCCACGCGCGGAATGTGCCACGCGCCACGCCTCGGCGTCGCCTGCCGCACGGCGCGGAACGTGTTAGCCGTGTGCCTGTCTGCGCGTGGAAAGCGGGGTGAGATCGCGTTTCGCGGCGGCGGTAATCCCGACGTCCCTGGCCTTGCGACGAAATCCCGCACCGTGATCGACGGGCTGTTGCGTTTCATGCTGCCATTGATGCACCATCTCGTGCAGCAAGGTATGCATCGCCTCGCGCCATCCATGCTTGATCACGTGCGATCGCGACAGAACGATCTCCGGCGCGCTGTGTCGTGAACCCGGATCGTAATGGCCCAGGCGCGTAGCCATGCGCCCGGAGAGCCGGACCGGTATTCCGTTCAGCGCGCCGCCAAACCAGCGTGTGTTGAGCTCCCGGTGCGACTGTTCGAGCTGTGCAATCATCACCACGTCGCCAGGCCTGGGCATTTCCATCCGCCGTGCGGCGGGAGCACGTTCCACCTCATGCGCCAGAATTGTGTCGCGCGCCATCGCGCGCTCCTGCCTCGTGCGCGCGAGAGCGAAAGCCACGATGGCCCGCAGCACCGACTCCGGCGCTTCCGCAAACCCTTCGTGCACGCGCAGTGTCCGGCCGATCAGCGATACCATCACCGTGCGCGTGCGCATCAGCACGAGGGTGTCGACGCCGCGCAGTCCCAGATCTTCCAGCCGCGAAAAGAGCACGCCCGTGCGCGCCCGCATGGCGGCCCGTCCGCGCGCGGGCTTGTGGCCATCGACCGGTGCGGAGACCGTCGGCCCGGGAGCTCGGGCGACTGGCGGCGTCGCGTGCTCAGGCGTGGCCGTAGCCGCACAGAAAAAGTCAAAGCCCAGCTGCGCAGCATAACCACTCATGACGAGGCAAGATGCGCGCGAACACCGGCGCGGCGCAACGGGTTGGCTATACTCCCCACAAGCCCTATGATGCCAGCGGCACCCGCAACAACGGCGTGAGTGCGCCCTCGATGCGCTCCCGATGGGCATCCAGCCACCACGGCAGCTGCAGCGATGAGCCGGCGCTCTCCACCGGTTCGTCTACCAGGAAGCCCGGTCCCAGAGTGGCCAACTCGACAATATGGCCATCCGGATCCCGTGTGTAGATGCTCTTGAAGTAGATCCGGTCCATCACCGCCGAAACGGAAATCCCGGCCTCCAGCAGTGTTTCGCGAAAAGCGAGCTGCTCCTCCTCGTCCTTCACGGCCAAGGCGTAATGATGCCCCTGCCCCACCCCCATGTGCGCTCGCCCTTGCCTGGCGGGATCCTTCTCGAGATACGTCACCAGCGAGCCGGGGCGGGCGTCTGCGGTGCCCCACGACCAGTGGCGGGTTCCGGGATCGTCGAAGTTCTCCGTCTGCTTCACCAGTGACATTCCAAGCACGCCGCGCAGGAATTCGTCGGTGCGCTCCATGTTCTCCGTCATGGCGGTGAGGTGATGCATCCCGCGCTCGAGCGACATCGCCGCGTCGATATGCGTGACCGGCTCCGGCCACGTGAGCGCGGCGATGGCGGCTTCGTCGCGACCGCCGCGAACGAGTGCGGCTGGGGGCGTGCGTTGCGTGACGTCGGACAGTGCTTCGTCCATCAGTAGTCCCGGCCCCTCAGTGGCGATCTCGAGGATGACGCCGTCCGGATCCCGCAGATAGATCGAGGTGAAGTAGTGCCGGTCCAGCGGGCCTCGCACGCGGATTCCCGTGTCTGTGAGCCGCCGCTTCCAGCGCAACAGGGCGTCGCGATCCGCCACGCGGAGGGCAAAGTGGTGGGTGCCTCCGATCCCCGTCCGCCCTCGGGGCGCCCTTGGCCACTCGAAGAAGGTCACCACGGTGCCCGCGCTGCCCGTCTGATCAGCGAAGTACAAGTGATAGCTCCCCGGATCGTCGAAGTTCACGGTGGTCTTGATCAGGCGCAGTCCCAGTACCTGGGTGTAAAAGTCGGCAGTCTGCTGCGCATTGCTGGCGACCAACGTGACGTGATGCAGACCAAGAATTCCTGAACGCGACCCAGAGCTCGACATGTATAACTCCTGCCCTCAATGGGGCGTCAATTTGCCTTAGTGCTAAGATGACAGCGTTTGGCACGGGTGACAAGGCTTGGTCGCCGTTGCCCCGAGCGTAGCTTGTCGGCATGGCTCTGTCGCATCTTGCCCCGTAGCCGTCGGCGTTGGCCTCCGAATTTGACATCATCCGTCCGCTCGGCGCCGGAGGCATGGGGGCGGTGTGGTTGGTGCGCGACCGCTTTCTCGACCGTGCCGTTGCCCTCAAAGTGCTGCTCGCTGACAGCGCCCACCACGCGCAGCGCGAACGTTTCCTCCGCGAAGCGCGCACGAGTGCACGGCTCGAACATCCGCACATCATCGATGTTTACCGCGCTGACGAGACCGAGGGCACGGTGTGGTTCACGATGCGCTTCATCGACGGTGAATCACTTGGCGACCGCATACGGGAGCGCGGAATACAGCCGGTCGTAGAGGTGGTACGCGTGCTGCGCGAGGTGGCCTGGGGTCTGGCGTACGCCCACGCCCGCGGGGTGGTACATCGCGACATCAAGCCGGACAACATTCTCCTCGATCGGGAATCCGCTCGCGCGGTTGTGACCGATTTCGGCATCGCCCATGATGCGAACGCCGACGCGCATGGCCTCACGATGGACGGCCATGTGCTGGGCTCCGTGCAGTACATGAGCCCCGAGCAGGCAGCGGGCGAAACGGTGGATGGGCGAAGTGACTTGTATTCACTGGCCTGCGTGGCCTACCACGCGCGCTCGCCACAATGGCGCCGCACGTGCCGATGTCCGTCTGCGCGGTTATCGATCGCTGCATGCGGAAGAATCCTACCGATCGGTATCCGTCGGCGGATGCGCTGTCCGCCGCGCTGGACAGCGTCTTTCGTGATGCGGCCGCTGACGCGGCACCCGGTGGCATGTTGTCTGAAAGTCACGCCATCGCCGTCTGGCAACGTGCGGCGCAGCTGCAAGCGGAAGCGGCGCACCGCATGGAGCGCACGCCGGCGCTTCGGGCGCGCGCCGACTCCACCGCGAATGGTGAACAGCCGATCGGCTATCGCCTGCGCGACGTGGAAGCGGCGGCGGTGGAGGCTGGGATCTGGCGTCAATACGTGGCGCTCGCCTTGGCCGAACAGCGTGCCGAGGAGAGCGGCGTGGCCGTCGACGCGGTCTCGGATCGCACTAACCGTCAGTTCACGACGATGCTGGGGACCATCGACCGCGCCATCAGCGTGTCCCGCGTGCTCCCTATGGCCCCGAAGACGGTTCTCCCGTGCATCGGCACCGTCTTCACCGGTGAACCTTACCGGCTGCGCTTTACGGAAACGGTAAACGGCCATCCGCTCGACGGCGGCATTCTGCGCTTCTCCGCCGGACGGCTCGCCAGTGATGCCCTGAGCAATCCGCGACGGCTCTTTGCCAGGTTCAATGGGCTACGCTACCGTCTGGAGCAGATCGAGCTGTTCGACCTCAACGTCACGCTGCATTCGCGCGGCAGTGCGCAGCGTCCGTCGTGCGAAGTGATCATCACCGGCGACCTCCGTCCGGGTTTGCGCACGAATCTGCTCGCGGACTGGGCCCTAAGTAGTGGTGGTGCCTTGGTCGCCGGTGGCGGTACGACCTTCGCCCTCACGGGAGTGATGGGGTCGATGGCATTGGCAGCACTCCCCGGCGCCGGTGTCGCCGCCATCGCCGCCGGTGGCATCATGGCGTGGTATCGCCGACGCTTCCGGGGGGCGCTCGAGAAGGCCAAGAAGGAGCTGGCGTCGCTGCTGGAAGCCGTTGAGCGGCGCATCCGGCAGGAGCAGCTCTTCAGCGCGGTACCGACGTCGTTGGTCGAGGATCGATCGGAAGCCACACTGACGTGAACGCGGGGATGAAGGCGCGGGTGGCGGCGTCGTAACCCCACGACGTACCACGCACGCCATCGGGGAGTCGCTCAATCACGTTTAACGCGCTCGCCCGTCGGCCGCGCATGCGGCTGCTCAGGGTATTCGCCGTACTCACGAGTATTCGGCGTGCGGCGCGGGTGACGACCTCCAATCGTTCTTCGTGGTCGTGCCCGTTGCAAACCACCTCCACCGGCATGGCCGTGATGGCGTCGAGCATGGCCTCCGGGTGCGTCAGTCCCCAGCGGCCGGACAAGCGGCCCCGCAGAACATTGTGATGTACCACGAGGATGCGCAGGTCGCCTGACGGGCTGGTCGCGAGCTGCGCCGCGGCCCGAGAAAGCTGCTCGTTGGTGAGTCCACCCTTCACCCGCCAATCCCGCGGATACCAGGTGAGCGCGTGCGGCATCATGCCGGCCGCCGAGTTGAGCCCCACCAGTGATACGCCGGGGACGCGCAGCACGGGTTCGAGATCCGGCTGGATGAACTTTCGGAAGTTCTCGTGTACGCGCCCGTAGTCCCCACGACCGAACGGCGCATGCCACCATGCCGCATCATGATTCCCGGGCACGACGATCGTCGGGGCGATGGCTTCGAACCGATCGAGCACGAGACGTGCTTCGCGAAACTCCTGCGTGCGCGCGCGCTGCGACAGATCTCCGGACACCGCGATCGCGCTGAGCGGCGCCAGCTGCGCCACCGCTTCGGCGGCGGCGACGTGATCCGCGACGAAGGGGTGGCCGCAGTGAATGTCCGAGACGTGCAGTACCCGGACGGGCGCCGCACCGGCTGCATCACCCAAGGCGCGCGATCACGGCGTCGGTGAATTCGTCGGTGCTCGCGTTGCCGCCGAGGTCCCGGGTCAGCACAAGCCCGTCACGGATGGTCGATTCAAAAGCGTGACGGATTCGCTGTGCGCGTTCGCTATCGCCGATGTGTTCCAGCATCATGCACGCGGCGAGCACGAGCGCGCCGGGGTTCGCGACGTTCTTCCCCGCGATGTCGGGCGCGGTGCCGTGCACCGCTTCGAAGATGGCGGCCGTCGTGCCGATGTTTGCGCCCGGAGTCAGCCCCAATCCGCCTACCAGTCCCGAGATCTCGTCAGAGAGGATATCCCCGAAAAGGTTGGTGGTCACGACCACGTCGAACTGTTCGGGGCGCATCACCAGATGCATGGCCATCGCGTCGATGATGCGCTCTTCGAACTGCACGCGACCCTCATACTCGCGCGCGATCATGCGACCCACATCGAGGAACAGACCCTGCGAGAACTTGAGGATGTTCGCCTTGTGCACGAGCGTCACCTTTCGGCGATTGTGCGCCAGGGCATACTCGAAGGCATACCGCACAATGCGCTCGGAGCCATGGCGGGTGATGATCGCCACCGACTCGGCCGCCGCCTTGGGATCGTCACCGATCCGAACGTAGTGTTCAACGCCGATATAGAGCCCTTCCGTATTTTCGCGCACGAGGACGATGTCCACGTTGTCGAAACGCCCCGGGACGATCGTGTACGCGGGACGCACGTTGGCGTACAGATCGAACGTTTTGCGCAGCGCCACGTTGATGGACCGGAACCCCTCACCCACCGGCGTCTCAAGTGGTCCTTTGAGTGCGACACGGGTGCGCTTGATGGAATCGAGCGTGGCATCCGGAATGGGATCGTTCCAGCGGGCTACGCCCGCCATTCCGGCAACCTGACGATCCCACTCAATATTGGCAGCGGCGGCGGCCAGAATGCGCACAGTGGCTTCGGCGATCGACGGACCGATACCGTCGCCGGGGATGAGCGTTACGGGGATAGGCATAATGCGAAAGATCGCCGTCGGAGGTCCGGGAATGAAGTCTCGAGCCAAAGAGCATTGACAACCACCTGCACCGGGGCGTAATGCGTGTGCCATGTCTTCTCGCCTGCTCCGCTTCCTGCCATGGCTTGCCACCGCCCTTCTGGGCGCCTGGGCACTCGCCACCGTGGCCCTCTCGAGGGGCGAGCAGATCAGCGCGGCCTGGCTGCTCACCGCCGCGACGTGCACTTACCTTATCGCGTACCGTTTCTACAGTCGCATCATTGCCAGTAGGATTTTTGCGCTGGACGATACGCGAGCGACTCCGGCGGAACGGCTCGAGGACGGCCGGGATTTCGTCCCCACCAACAAGTGGATCGTCTTCGGACACCATTTCGCCGCCATTGCGGGTCCGGGACCGCTTGTCGGCCCGACACTTGCCGCGCAATTCGGCTTTCTCCCTGGCGCGCTGTGGATCGTGGTGGGGGTAGTGCTCGGCGGCGCCGTGCAGGATTTCGTCATCCTGTGCGCGTCCGTGCGCCGCGACGGGAAGTCACTGGGACAGATGGCCAAGGAGGAGATCGGCCCGGTGGCCGGTGCCACCGCTTTGGTCTCCGTGCTCGGCATCATGATCATCCTCATTTCGGTGCTCGCGCTGGTCGTGGTCAACGCCCTGCGTGACAGTCCGTGGGGCACCGTGACGATCGCCCTGACGATACCGATCGCCATGTTCATGGGCGTGTACCTGCGTTGGCTGAGACCGGGCAAGGTGCTCGAAGCCACGGCTATCGGCCTGGTACTGCTGGCGCTCTCGCTCTACGCCGGCAAATGGGTGTCGGAATCGGCTACGCTGGCGCCACTGTTCACGCTGAGCGGCACCACGCTCGCGCTGTCGATCATGGTGTACGGCTTCGCGGCGTCGGTGCTCCCGGTGTGGCTGCTGCTCGCGCCACGCGATTATCTCTCCGCCTTCGTGAAAATCGGCGTCGTACTCGCGCTGGCGATCGGCATCATCATCGTGCTTCCGCCTTTGGAGATGCCGGCGGTCACGCGATTCGTCGACGGGACGGGACCGGTGTTCGCGGGCAAGCTGTTCCCGTTCGTGTTCGTGACGATCGCCTGTGGTGCGATCTCCGGATTTCACGCCTTGATCTCCTCCGGCACAACGCCCAAGATGCTCCGGCGTGAGGGCGATGCACGCTTGGTGGGTTACGGCGCGATGCTTACCGAATCGTTGGTCGCCACGATGGCGCTCATCGCGGCGTGCGTGCTCACCCCCGGCGTGTATTTCGCGATCAACGCTCCGGTCTCCGCTCTCGGGACCACGGCGACCAGTGCAGCACTCGCCATCGCCGAATGGGGGTTTGTCGTCACACCCCTGGAGCTCGAGACGCTCGCGCGGCAGGTCGGCGAGCAGTCGCTGCTCTCACGCACCGGCGGCGCGCCGAGTCTCGCGGTGGGGATGGCGCACCTGTTCTCGCGCGCGCTCGGTGGCGAAAGCGCGATGGCGCTCTGGTATCACTTTGCCATCATGTTCGAAGCGCTCTTCATCCTCACCACGCTCGATGCCGGAACGCGCGTGGGGCGCTTCATGCTGCAGGACCTCCTCGGCCATATCTACAAGCCTCTCGGTCGCGTGGGCTGGTATCCCGCGGTGATCTTCACGAGCGCGCTGTTCGTGGCGTGCTGGGGCTACTTTCTGTATCAAGGCGTCACGGATCCGCTCGGTGGCATCAACTCATTGTGGCCACTGTTCGGTATCTCCAACCAGTTGCTGGCCACTGTCGCGCTGTGCGTGGGTACGACCGTCATCATCAAGATGGGCAAGGCCCGCTATGCGTGGATAACCCTTCTACCCCTTACCTGGCTGGTGATTGTGACGTCCAGCGCGGGGCTGCTCAAGATCTTCTCTGCCGACCCCCGTCTCGGTTTTCTTTCGCACGCGCGACTCATCGAGAGCCAGATCGCCTCGGGGACGCTGCCGTTGCACATCACCTCGACTGACGCAGCGACGCGCATCATCTTCAATGATCGCCTCGACGCCATCGTGGCCGCGTTCTTCCTTGCATCGGTGGTGGTGATTCTGGTCGCCTCCTTCACGGAATGGGTACAGGTGCTCACGGGGCGTCGCGCGATGAAGACCAGTGAAGCGCGGTACGTGAAGACGACGCTGGTGGGGGAGTCGGCCTGATGTCCGGCTTTCTCGATCTGTGCCACCGCATTGCGGCGGTGACGCGGCGCATCATCGGTGTACCGGACTACGCCACGTACGTCGCGCATATGACACGACATCATCCGGACTGCACCCCACTCGACCCGCGCACGTTCGAGCGCGAACGCCTGACGGACCGCTACAATCGCCCCGGCTCCCGCTGCTGTTAGCCCGTCGCCTTCTCTCTCGTTTCTGTCATACCATGCATGCTCGTCACCGCCGACTACTCACACCGATCTGCGCGGGAAAGGTAACCGTGCTCACGAGGCTCAATCGAGCGCACGGCGACGTGCGTTCTGAGTCCCGAGCCCATGAATATCGACGCCTGCTCGAGCTGTGTGAACACCGCGCCGGCGAACCCGGTTGATCGCGCCGCAGCGCGCCGCTGATCCGGCGTGGCTCGCCGAGCCGCTGCATCACTGGCGCCAGCGTGCCGGCTGGGTGCTCGAGCAGCAGATCACCATCGCGCGCACGCCGGCACCCACCGCACAGGAACAGGCGCGGGCGCAGCTGTTCCGGCGTGCGTTGCACGCGCGCGGCCTGGTCACCCGTACCGATGCCGTTGGCAACGTCACCGCCCGAATCGCGCCGATCGCGCGGTCGTCGACAGCAGAGTCGCCGTTGGTATGTATGGCCCATCTCGACACCGTGTTCGGCTCCGCTCAGCCACTGGAGGTGCGCCGGGAGGGCGCAATCGTGCACTGCCCCGGCATCAGCGATAACGGCCGCGGGCTGGCGGCCATGATAGTGCTGGCGGAGACGCTCGCGGGATCAGTGCAGGCGCAACTGACACGCCCGGTGGATCTCGTCCTCACGGTAAGCGAGGAAGGCGAAGGGAATCTGCGTGGCGCACGTCACTGGTTCACTGAGGCCGCCGCGCGAGAAGCACTTCCGATTGCCGCCATCGCGATAGACGGACCGGGAGACCGCGTGATCGTGAACCGGGCCACGGGGTCGTTGAGACTCCGCATTACGCTTGCGGGTCGCGGCGGGCATAGCGGCAGCGCGCGCGCTGTACCGAACGCCGTAAACGCGGCGGGACAGCTTATTGCGGCACTCTCCGCGCACGCCGCGCGCGTGCGGACGCATACCCTGATCACCATAACTCGGATGTGCGGAGGCGAGCAGCTCACCGGGGTGCCGATGCGCGCGTGGATCGACGTGGATATGCGAGCATCGACGCGGCAACGCCTGGCGGATGCGAGGGTCGTGGTCGAGACGCTCGCGCACGCTCGTGCCGCCGACGAATCACGGCACGATCCGTCGCATCCGCTCCACGTCACCGTGATCGTGCTCGGGGAGCGCCCATCCGGCGCGCTGTGTGCCGCCCATCCGCTCGTCGCGCAGGCGATGCATGCCACGCGGGCCGTTGATCGTGACCCGGAGCTCGCCGCTGCCTCCACCGACGCAAACGTCCCACTGTCTCTCGGCATCCCGGCGATCACCATCGGCGCCGGCGGATCCGGTGGAGGGATGCACACGCCGCAAGAGTGGTACGACGACACGCACGGCGCAATCGGGGTGGAACGGGTGCTACGACTGGTGCTCGCGATCGGCACATCAGTCGAGAACCTCGAAGGCTGGCGCACTGGGTGAGGTGGTGAAAAAGAGCGCGCGATGGGACGCGCTGTGATGGGTGCGCAGGTAGCGTTCACGCCATCGCGCCGTGAATCGGTCCGCTTCGTCTGCTTTCACCATCGCCCAGACACTGCCGCCGAATCCCGCGCCGAACGCCGTCGAGGCAAGGGCGTCGAGCTCCCGGGCGTAGCGCACCAGATGCACCGTTTCCGCGATCTGGTTTTCGAGGGCCCGTTCGGCGCCGGCCTGCGAACGCGCGACCAGTGCGCCGAATCGCTGGACATCCCCGGCGGCCAGTGACGCTGCGGCGTGTGGCACGATCTCGAACGTCTCATCGAAGAACTGGTAGAGCCGCGTTTCCAGATGACCGGGCGAGAACTCGGCATCTGCCGCCTCTCGTGCCACGGTGATGAGTTGCGGCGGTACGTCGGGGGGAACGCAGCCGTCGGCCGCAGCGAGAATGGCGCCGCGCAACGTGGCAACGCGTGTCAGTCCTTCGCGCTCTGCATAAACGTTCCACCCGTCCACCAGTCGACGCGCGGTGCGCGCGGCACGATTATACCGTTCCCTCGCCCCCCCCGTTTTGGCTGCGACCACGCCGCTCACGCCGATCACGAAGGTGTAATCCGCCGGCCACGTCACCGAGCGTTCGAATTGCACGGGCGCCCAGGAGAAGAGATCGAGCCGTCCCGGATGTCCGCACAGAATAGCCGTCTGGTCCTGCGCACCGCCCATGGTGCCTACACCGCGTTCGCCGGTCAGCACGCCGAAATTCACTCCGTTTTCCAGTGCGCCGATGTATCCGGCGAGTGCGGTCCGATCGCGAATCGCCGCCTGCCAGTCGGGATGACGATGGAGCGCCGAGAGGCGGACGAAGCAGAGCGTCAATCCCACGATGAGCGCACTCGAACTCGACACGCCGGCGGCCGGCGGCAGGTTGCTGGCGAGCGCCACATCGCACCCCTTGAGCAGGTCGCCGAAGTTCTGGCGGAGCCGGTGAATGACGGTGCGGGGATATATCGACCACGGCAGGGGGCCACGAGGGGCACTTCCCAGCGGCAGCGTGAGGACCTCGCGGCGGCGGGCATCCCGAAGTACCACGCAGTGATCTTCGCGGACACGCGCCACGAGTGCGATGCCGCGCTCTGCGGTGCAGAGAAGCGAGCGGCCGCCGCCATAGTCCACGTGCTTGCCAAGGACCTCGATGCGCCCCGGGACAATCCAGCTCACGCGTTGGTCTCGGGGCACGGCGGCGGCGTCGAGCGCTTCGTGCGCTTCACGGAGCAGGGTGCGATAGCCATCCGCAACGGCGGAGGGAAAGCCGGCCTCGCTGACCTGCAAGCGAACGAAAAGTTCTTCGAATCCGGGGATACGGCTCATGGCCGTGGATCGACCGACGCGAGATACGCGGCCACCACCGCGATATCGGCTCGACAGGATAGATCGAACACCGGTGCCGACATACTGATCGCCCGCACCGTTTCCCCGTCACGAATAGCCAGTGCCACCGCCTCCGGCAATTCATATTCGCCGCGCGCCGACCGCGGGACGCGTCGACACGCGCTGATGACGCCCGACGAGATCGCCCAGCAGTTCATGCCGACCCACTTGGCGGCAGGGCTCCCGAGATCCAGACGATCGCCCGGCTTCTCGATGATACCGTGCAAGCGGCCATCAGCTGTCACGTCGAGCACGGCAAACGCGCGCACGCGATCGGCGCTGATGTTCCCCATCGCGATCAGGGCATCGCGGTCGAAAGCGATGGTGCAGGCGGTGTTGGCGGACGCAAGCGCTCGCAGTGCCTCGACCGGATAGTAATTGTCGGCATTCAGGACAAGGAACGGCACCTCGCCGACGGTGTCGGCGGCGGCCAGCACGGCGTTTGCCGTTCCGATCGGCTCCTGCTGAACCGCGAAATGCATGCGTAGGCGGCGGGGTGGTGCCTCGTGCGTGAAGTGCTGACGCACCGTGTCGTGTTCGGGGCCCAACACCAGCGCCACATCAGTGAGTCCGGCGTCGGCGAGTGCCGAAAGGACATACTCGAGAAACGGACGCCGCATGGGGATCATTCCCTTCACACCCGTATCGGCCGCGGCGGCTTGCGCTGCGTCGAGCGACATGCCGTCGTCGCGGCGACGCATGCGCATACCAAGTCCTCGGGCGAGAATGACCGCCGTACGAATCATCGCGTTGGCGGACTCGGCGCCGCCGTTGAGTTGCGCCGTGCCCGGCGGGTGAAACCCGGAGACAGTCCTCGGCGACGCGCACGGTCACGAACGTCTCGAACGGCATGCCCAGCGCCCGGGAGTTTCCGCCCGGTCATGCGTCGCCCCTGAGCTCCCCGTGATCGCTGATGTTGACTTTTCCGCTCACGCCCTGCACCACGACGCTGTCACCGAGAAAGGAATCGTGCAGCGTCGCATGCTCGATCACGGCCGCGTCGCCGACCACCGTATCACGGATGGTGGAGTGGCGCACGGTGCTCCCGGCGCCGAGCGACACATTGGGGCCCACCGTCGCATGCTCGATGATGCAGCCATCCTCGATGTACACCGGCTCCACGATCTTTGCGCCTTCACCGAGGTGTTGCGGACGACGCGCGCGGCCCTTCTCGAGCATGACGCGATTCGTGTCGAGCAGCGTTTCCAGCTGGCCGGCGTCGTACCACCCGTCCACGTCCACCACCTGAATCTTCGCACCCTTGTCGATCATGTACTGAAAGGCGTCGGTGAGGTAGTACTCGCCTTTGTTGGTGGGCTGCTTCAGCACGTGATCGATGCCTTCATACAGCAGCCGCCAGTTCCGGATGTAATACAGCCCGATATTGGCGCGCTTCGAGATGGGCGTGGAGGGCTTCTCGACGATTTTCGTCATGAAGTCGTTCTCGTCGGTCACCACCACACCGAATCGCTGGTAATCGTCGACCTCCTTCACCCAGATGATCCCATCAGCGGTGGAGTCTTTGGTGATGCTCAAGTCGGCATCGAAGATCGTATCCACGAAGATGATCATCACCGGCTGGTCGACGTATGGCCGTGCCAGCGCCACCGCACCCGCCGTGCCGTCCTGCACCGCCTGCTCGATGAACACACTCGGCATGTCGTACGTTGCCCGCGTATACGCCTCGACCTTCTCCTTGAGATGGCCGGTGACATACACGACCTGCTCAACGTTGCCGAGCGCCTGCACGTCGTCCATCACGTAGCTCATGACCGGACGGCCGGCCACTTTCAGCATCGGCTTCGGAACGACGTGCGTATGGGGGCGTAATCGAGTGCCTTTACCGGCGAGCGGAATGATGATCTTCATGGGAGCACAAAGTTTTGCGGAAAGGGTGGATCGCGACTTCTCCAAGATGCAGAACGGCGACGCTCCCCGCGAGAGGAGCGCCGCCGTCAGGACGCGCGCGATGTCCGTCGATTCAGGGCGCGTTCGTGCCCTCGCGCCCATATCGGTCCTTGATGCGCACCACGTCGTCGAGTTCCGGGGTACTGGCCTCGAGAATGTCGCAATCGGTGATCGCCTCCATGTAGTGAATCGTGCCCGGGGTAATGCGGAACGACTGGCCGGTGGTGAGCCGTTGATCGCGTAACGCCTCTTCGCCGGGAAGCTGCACCCAGTACTTCATCTCACCGCTCAGCAGGTGCACTGTTTCGTCTTTTCGCTCATGATACTGGACCGACAGTGCCTGCCCCGCATTCACGTGCAGAATTTTCCCCACATACCGATCGGTGTAGGCCCAGATGGTTTCGTGCCCCCACGGTTTGGGGACATGGCGTACGTCAACACGACCGCTCATCTACTCGCTCCGGAACCGGGATTGGGGAAGAACAACATGCTACGAGCGATGCACTCAACGCCCTGCGGCGCGACGCTGAACCAACGGTAGCCGATAGAACCGCGCGGAGAGCGCCTCCGTGCTCCCGAACGGATCAAGCCAGACCGCGTTCGGCAGCTCGTTCACCCGGATCTGTACGCGTTCCGTATCCGACTCCGGATTTCCACGCACCACCGTCCACCCCGAGGCGGTTCGCACGCCGATGGGCATCGGATGCCGATAGCTGCCAACGCGCACGAGCTGTACGGATACCAGATATCCGGTTACACCGTCCACGACCTCGGACGTGACGACCGGCTGGCGCATGGCGTAATCGATGGTCCCGGTGCGATGCACCCATTGGTCGAAAAACCACTCCAACGACACCCCACCGGTCCGCTCCGCCGTGCGCTGCATGGCCCAGCGGTCGACGTGCCGGAACTGCCACTGCGCAAAATACTCGCGCAGGAACGTCTGGAAATCCTCCTCGCCCATCACGTCGTGCAACGCCTGGTACATCGACGACGCACGATTGTACACGGCAGTATTGTAGGAGTCGAAGGTGGTGAAGGCATCCGCGCGGGTGCCCATCGGCTCCGCGAGTCCTTTCCGCACCTCGGCGATCTGCGACGCCGCGGTCGCGTCGAGGCGTTCGCGCTGACGGGCCAGTGCGGTATCGGCAGGAGCGGCAGGATCACGGTCGCCCGCCAGTGCGAGGCGCGCGGCGAGCAGTACCCGCGACTCGCTCTGCTGCAGTGACGTCTGGTACGACGTCAGTCCTTCGTCGAGCCAACCGCTCTGCCATTCGTTGTTCGCGAGAATACCGTAGCTGTAGATATGCCCTACCTCGTGCATCGTGAGGCCGAGTGACGCGGAGCCGTTCCCCACAAACATCGGGTATTCGGTGCCGCCCCCATCGAGCCGCTTGACGATCGTCAGCTGCGGATACGGATAGTCGCCGTACAGCTCCTCGAGCCAACGCAAGGCTGCCACGCCATGCTGCACAGCCCGGCCATTCTGCCACTGCGTGAGCGAGTTGCTCACGCAGGCCACCCGTCCGCTACGGGTCGTCCCGACGGTTGCGCAATCCGCCTCTGCATCGGCGCGATAGAGCACGTGCACACTGATCGTATCCCAGATGGGAAAGCGCCACGACTGCGACGGCGGACGGACGAGCGTGGTACCCTCGTATCGGAATCCCGGAGACGTACTCCACGCGAAGTGATGCACATTGCGCGCGATCCAGCGCACCGCGCGTGAACCCCTCGTGGTTGCCACGCGCGCCGCCGGCGGTGCGGTGCCGTAGGCGTTGGCGGCGAGACGGGGCGACGGTGTGGCGTTGGCGGCGACCCGCGCCCATCCGGGATCACCGCTCACCGGTACCCCTGTGGCCGCCACCACCTGGTCATCGGCAAGCACCACCGTCACGTCAAATGTGCCGAACTCGCCGTAAAATTCCCCGGCGGGAACGAGGGCGTTCGGATGCCACCCCGCGCGATCGTAGACCGCCACCTTCGGATACCATTGCGCAAAATCAAAGCTCCGACCGCGACGTCCCTGCCGACGCGGTACGGTGGACAGTCGCGCATCCCACGCGAACGACACATCGACTGAATCGCCCGGCGCCAATGCCGATGGGAGTGCCAGACGCGCCACCGTGCTGTCGGGAGCGAGTGGATAATCGATCGACATTGGCCGACCGCTCACGCTCGGCGCCGACGTGAACCGCTCATACGCGTAATCCGGATCGCGCAACGCGCCGAAGCGATCTCGTCCTTCACGTTTATCGCTGGCCGCCCACCGTGAAGCCGGACGAAATGCATTCAGATGCTGGTGTACCCACAGTTCACGAAGCGTGTCCGGACTCTGATTGACGTAGCGCAGCGAGCCCGTTGCGTGGATGCCCCCCATCGGCTCATCGAGCGTGGCCACGATGGTGTAGTCGGCGCGCTGTTGCCAATATCCGGTCGTATCGCCACTGGGTGGCGTGGTGGCGGGCCCCAGGGGGATGCGCGACGCGGCGGATCGGTGCCCCGGCAGCGATGGCTGCGCCGCACCACCTGATGCGGTCGCGGCGAGCAGCAACAGGGTGAACGCAAGGGCCGGAGAGAGGCGCGCCATAAGCTGGATTCTCAAGGAATAATGGTGCCCGGTGCAACCAACGCAACCAGTGCCACCGATACGGCAGGGAAGCTCGCCGGCGAACGGCACGCTCCCCGATGTCCCCTGGTCCAGGGAACGGTCAGACGCGCGTCGCACCCATGCGACGACGCAGTAGCGCAAGACGGCGGCGGAGCGAGCCATCCATGACGGTATCGCCCATGCGCACGATTACGCCACCAAGAATCGACGGATCTACGCTCAGGTGCGGAATCACGGTCTTCCCCACGATCGCCGACAACCGTGCCGCAATCGCGTCACGCTCGGCGTCCGCCGTTTCGCGGGCGACGGTGACCTGCGCGTGCACCAGCCCCTCGGACCCGTCAAGTAGCGTGTCGTATTGATCCGCTACCACGGGGATCAGCATCTGACGACGATTTTGCACGAGCTGATGCAGGAAGCGCAGGAAGAGGCGCGGCACGCGATCCTGTAGCGACTTCGTGAGTACGTCTGACTTCTGCACCGCCGCAATGCGCGGGGACTCGAGGAATTTGCTGAGGGTCGCGTCGGTCTGCATGGCGTTGGCGATCTGGCGGAGCATGGTGCCCCACCCGGCCGGATCCTCCGCCTGGCGCGCGAGCGTGAGGAGCGCCTCGGCGTAATTCCTGGCGACCGTTTCGCCCTGAACGCCGGCGGCCATCAGCGAACGCCCTTGGCGCCGTCGAGTGACGCAAGGAAGTCGTCAACGATCTGACGGTTCCCAACCGAATCCAGATTCTTTTCGATCACCCGTGACGCACCGGCGATCGCGAGATCGACCGCTTCGCGGCGCAGGTCGGCGATGGCGTTGAGCTTCTCGCCTTCAATGGCACGGCGGGCCTGCTCGATCATCTCTGCCTGCTGCTGCTTGGTCTGGCTGAGCAGGTCGGCACGCATGCGCTCCGCCGTACTCCGGCTGTCGGCGATGATCCCCTGCGCTTCCGTGCGCGCCGTCTCAAGCTGCGCCCGCTGCTGCGCCAGCAGCGCCGCAGACTCCTCACGATCACGACGGGCGCCTTCAATCGCATCCTCGAGGGCCTTTTCGCGGGCCTCCACCGCCGCGAAGAGCGGCTTGAATGCGTATCTGGACAACACCACCAACAGCATCACGAAGATCACCAGAGTCCAGAACATCACGCCGATATTCGGGCTGAGCATGTTGGGTGGACCTTCGGCGGTCTCGGCGGCGATCGCCGGATTCGCCATGAGTATCAGGGCAGCGGCAACCACGCCGATACTGCGGACGGAGAGAGCGAACATGGAGAATTCCACAGAAAAAGAGAGCACGGCGGGACGCCCGGACGGACGCCCCGCACGCGGTCAACTCAGAACGAGATCTTACCCTGGATCAGGTAGCCGATCACAACGCCGAACAGCGCGGCGCCTTCGATGAGCGCGGCCAGAATGAGCGCGGCGGTTTGAACGCGACCCGCGACTTCCGGCTGACGCGCCATGGCTTCAACCGCCGAACCACCGATGCGGCCAATGCCCATTCCGGCACCGATCGCGGCACCGCCGGCGGCGATACCGGCGCCGATCATCGCGAGGCCCTTCGGATCCTGAACCACCGGCACAGCGGCCTGGAGGAGACCCATGATTTCCATCGTAACACTCCGAAAAATAGTCGTTGAGATAGGCACTCCCGGCGGCGGTACCAGCTACCGCGCGTCCCGTCAGCGGGCCGAAGCCCAACGGGTTTCACCGATCGTTCGATCGGCTACAGCGCTCGTGGCCAGTAGGAGAAGCTGCCATGAGCGTGACAAGAACTCCTAGTGGTGCGCTTCGCGGATCTGACCGATGAATACGCACGCGAGCAGGGTAAAGATGAAAGCCTGCAGGAAACTGACAAACAATTCGAGCATGCTGATCGCTGTCGCCATGAGAACCGGCACGCCGGCCATGGCCCACGACTCAAAGGCGAAGATGAGCCCGAGGATTGCGAGGAGCAGGATGTGGCCGGCCGTCATGTTCGCGAACAGTCGGATGGTCAAGGCAAACGGCTTCGAAATCTTCCCAACCATTTCCACGGGCGACATCACGAAGAACATGAGCATGCGAATCGGCAGCGGCAGATCCTTGTTCCAGTAAAAGATCGTGTTGAGATACCCAAGGCCGTTGGCCCGGATGCCGGCGACTTCCACCACGATGGCCGTGATGATGGCGAGCGTCGCCGTTACGGCGATGTTGCCGGTGGCCGTCGCGCCGTACGGGATCATCCCGAACAGATTGCACACCAGAATAAAAAAGAAGAGCGTTAGCGCGAACGGCACGAACGCTTCCCCATGGTGACCCACATTGGGCAGCACCACCTCATTGCGGAGATAAAGCGCCATCGCTTCCATGGCGCCGGCAAAGCCCATCGTGCGCCCCTGCCTTTGGTGCTGGCGACGCGATAGCAGCCCAGCCGAGATCAGGACGATCGCCACTATGGATGCCGCGAGGAGCATGAATACCACATGCTTCGTGGGGGATAGGTCGACTTCCAGAGAGCCGATGTGCAGCGGTGCGAAATGCGGCAACTCGATTTCACGCATGAGCTGCGAATTCGCCCACGGGATTTCGAGGTGCGATCCGTCGGTGATGTGGGGCGTAATGAAATCCACCTCACCATTCGACGCGGGGGTGGTATGAACGGCTGGCTCCTGCGCAACGAGGGCGAACGGAGCAGCAGCGAGCAGCAGAGCACAGCACAACGAACGGCGCATCGACTGCATCCGGATCAGGCGTTCAGGAAAAGCGGCTCGATCAACGTCGAACCAAAGTAGAAAATCACGAGCGACACCAATGCCGGCCCCGGCGGCACCCCCAGCGCGGTCGCGCCGAAGAATCCCCAGAACGCCACCGTAGCGAAGCGCAGCAGCACGCCGACACCCCACCCGGCGATCACCTGATCGCGCGCGACGAGCCGCGCAATCACGAAAGTGAAGCCTTGGACCACAAATCCGAGCCATGCACTGGCCCGCACGGCGCGCGCCGCTTCTGTACCGGTGAAGACGAACTGCTGCAAAACGATCGCGAGCACAAGCACCAACCCACCTTGCACCACGGTAAAGCCAACGAGCGCGCGAAACAGGCGCGGTGGTAAAAACGGTTGCGGACGTCGCGGGTCATCTGCCATTCGGGTGGAAGCTAGGCGCTTGTGAAATGTTTCGCAAGCGATCTTTTTGACCGAAACCGAACAAACTCCGATACTATGTAAACATCCGGCAACGCCTGACGACACCGTCACTTAGCCGCTGATCTTTGCTTGACAGGCACAGGTGTAGTTGATAACGTGGACGAGTAACGAAATGTGACCGTCGATCGTCCAACTCTCTGTCAGCGCTACCGATGGCGTTGACCGTCGACTCACCGATATTCCTCCCTCGCGACTGATGCTTTCGCGCGTCACTGTTTTCTTGTTGGCTGCCGCCGTACTGGTGTTTGCCTGCGGTCCCGGCACACCGATGCCGGTGGTCGGAGCGCGTCCCAAGGCGTCAGTTGACGGAGGGGTGTCCTCCAGTGTGGTGGTCGACACCGCCAGCGGTGATGTCCGTTTTGCCATCGAAGTGCAAAATGGGTCGCCGAAGCGCGTGGAGCTCAATTTTGCGGACGGGCGCACGCACGACTTCGTGGTACTCGACGTCGCCGGTCGCGAGGTGTGGCGCTGGAGTACCGGACGGCTGTTTACGCAGGCGATGCAGAACCGCCTTCTCGACGCGCGGCGCTCGGTGGTTTACGACGAGCGCTGGACCGCAGCGGCCCCCGGCGACTATACCTTGGTCGCGGAGCTTCGCAGCGAAAATTTCCCGATGCAGCAGCGCGTCGCGTTCGCCCTACGCTGAGGGCCCGCGCCATCGGCGAATCACAGGGAGAACCGGTGCGCGCGATATATTAACCACCGTGAGTCATGCGGCTCTGCAACGGACGTCTTCGGACGTCCGTATCTGTTTGGAGTCCTGACCATCTCACGTTCGCTCCCACGTTCGCTCCCGCCAACGACTCCGTGACCGCACCGTCCGCCGCGAATGATCTCGTCCTGCTCGACCGTCTCGCTGAGGCGCGTCGGGAACTCGCTACGCAGATCGCGCAGCGGATCGTGGGCCAAACACAAGTCGTCGATGACCTGGTAACGGCCCTGCTGGCGGGGGGTCATGCCGTGCTGGTTGGTGTCCCTGGGCTGGCGAAGACGCTGCTGGTGCAGACAGTGGCTCAGGCGCTCGACCTGACCTTCTCCCGAGTGCAGTTCACGCCCGATCTCATGCCGAGCGATATCACCGGCACCGAGTTGATGGAAGAGGAGCCGGGGACCGGAAAGCGGGCGTTCCGCTTCGCTCCGGGACCAATCTTCGGGAACATGGTGCTTGCCGACGAAATCAATCGCGCCCCCCCGAAAACGCAGGCGGCGCTGCTGCAGGCCATGCAGGAGCGCACGGTCACGGTAGCGGGGCGGACCTATGACCTGCCTCGTCCTTTTTTCGTGCTCGCGACCCAGAATCCGATCGAGCAGGAGGGCACGTATCCGCTGCCGGAAGCGCAGCTCGACCGATTCATGTTCGAGCTCAAAGTTGGCTATCCGACGCGCGAGGAGGAGGAGCAGATCGTGCTTTCCACCACGAGCGACCGCGAGGGCGTAGTCAAGCCTGTGCTGGGGGCGGAAGAGCTGCTGTCGTTGCAGCGCCTGGTGCGTCGCCTGCCGGCGCCGCCCAGCCTCGTCTCGTATGCCGTTCAGCTCGCGCGCAGTACGCGCCCTGACCAGCCGGAGGCGACGACGAGGGTGAGGAAATACGTGAGCTGGGGCGCCGGGCCACGGGCATCGCAGTACCTCGTGCTCGGTGCGAAGGCGAGAGCGGCGATGGATGGCCGGGCGATGCCCGACATCGATGACGTGCGGAGCGTGGCGCAGGCGGTGTTGCGCCACCGCCTCGTGGTGAATTTTCAGGCGGAAGCCGATGGCGTTCCGGTGGAATCGCTGATCGAGCTGCCCTGAAAAAGGGACGATATCGGGACAAGGCGGATGATGCGAGATGAGCGGCGATCACCGGGTGATCGACGCCCCTCGCTCTTTCTCCCTCAAGTGGATGACAAAGACGAAGTTGAGCCGTAGCATGAAGGGGAGCTAACGCGGCGATGACGCAGCGATGACGCAGCGATGACAGCTGCGCGCCAGAGTATTCGTAACTCGGCGAGCTTGTCGTGGTTGCCCTCTATCGGATCCCTGTCATGGCCCGTTCCCGCATCGGTGACTCTGTGCGCTCCCGTGGATATGAGGCTGCCCATGCCACCGACGCGTTGCCTCTGCTGCGCGTGCAGACCCTGGGAGCGAAAGTGATGGCCTTTGGTGGGCATCGCCTCACGCCATCGGCAGGGATGATCTTTCCGCTGGTTTTGCGATTGGTGCACAGCGTGAACCACCGGGTACTGCGCGATACGTTGCTGAACGAGCTCTGGCCCGGGCAGCCGAGCGTGCGGCAGCGTGCCAACCTGCGTCAAGCGCTTTACAAGCTACGAGCGCTGGGGCTGGAGGCGCGCCTGGAGCATGCCGACGTCCTGCTCGACGGAGCGCAGATCGAGCGAACGTTTTGCGTGGAACGCACCGTCGCGACCTTCGAGCGCGACGTCGTGCGGGGGAACGAGCCGTTTGGCCTGTTTCTCCCGGGATATGCGGTGGAGTCGGTCGAGCTCCAGGACTGGCTGGATAGCACGCGAGAGACTGTACACGGCGACATCCGCAAGGTGTTGGTGGCGCAGCTTCGTGCACGGCGTGAGCGCGCCGATTGGGGCGGGGCGGAGCCGCTGTCGAAGTGGCTGCTGCAATTTGATCCGTTTAATGAAGACGCCACCTTGGCGCTGGCGGAATGCGCCATGCTCGCCGGCTCCAAGGTAGAGGCGGTAGCGATCCTGGACCGTTACCTGGCGGAAATGGGGCCCGACGCGAAGGATCTGCGCTTGCCGGCGAACCTGCTACGGAAGCGGTTTACGGAGCCACCGAAGGGGAAACGTCCGCTCCTCTCGCCCACCGATCGCCACTTCTTTGGTCGCGAGCAGGAAGTAGCGGAGCTCACGTTGGCCATGCGACGCGCTCGTTGGCACGACGGAAGCGCTTTCCTGTTGCATGGACCGACCGGCATCGGCAAATCCCGCATTACGGCCGAACTTTCGAAGATTGCCGTGATCGAAGGCTTTACCGAGATCCGTATTCAGTGTCGGGAAAACGAAACGACCCGCCGTTTGCGCGTGCTCTCTCACGTGCTTCCCGAGATCTTTGCGCTGCCGGGTGGCCTTGGATGCAGTGCCGATAGCGTCGCGGTGCTACGTAAGCTCTTCGGGGCGCAACTACCCGAGGAGCGTGGCGCAGACACGGAAGACGAATTGCGGCACTCGACTGAGGAGACGATTTCATCCGCATTCGATTCCGAGCAGTTTGATGGAGCTGTTCGAAACCTTCGATCCACTTCGATTCGACACGCCGTATTCGACCTGATCTCTGCCGTGTCGGACGAACGTCCGACGCTGATCGTCATTGAGGATGCGCAGTGGATAGACGACGACACATACGAGATCCTCATCGACCTCGTCGAACGCGCGAAAGAGATGCGTACGCTCCTCGTTTTGTCCTCGCCCTATCCAACGTTGCGCAGGCAGCTTCCTCGTCGCTTCCCGGCGTCGCTGCGAACGATGCGTATCGGACCGCTCGATGCTGACGCCACGCGACAGCTGACCGGCGCAATAGGACACGACCTCGCCGCTCCGGTTCCGGAGGCGATGAGCGCCCGGTTCATCACGGCGGGAGAAGGGAATCCTCTTCTCCTTCGCGAACTGGTTTTGCACTGGGCCGAAACCGGCGACGTAGGAGGAATGCCGAGCTCGCTGTCTGCGATCCTGCAGCAACGCCTGGAGCAGTTGGACAAGACCGCACTGCGCTGTCTTCAGGCGATAACGCTTCTTGGTCGGCTCGCCAGTGCCGAGCGGTTGAAGGCCGTACTCCAGTTACCGACGAACGAGCTGATATCTGCGTTGGAGCAGCTTGAGCAGAGCGCATGCCTGATTGAGGCGGAAAATGGGTTGATACTCTCGCACGAGCTCGTTGGGCGGAGTGCCGCTTCGCGACTTTCTCCTCTGATAACGTCGGCACTTCGTGAATCGATTGCCAACGTGCTATCGGTGGACTACGCGCGCAGCAACGACCCCTTGCTTCTCGATGAGATTGTCTCGCAGCTGGATCAGAGTGGACGCCGGGACTTGCTCGAAGATTTCATGACCAGGCACGCCGAGCACATCGTGGGAGGTGGGCGGCCGATGACCTTTCTCGGAGTTCTGGCGGCGTTCGAGGAGAACAACCCGTCGCGTAAGATCAGCCCTACGCTGAGAACGTTGCACGCACGATTGCAGCTTGAGGCCGGCGAGTACACACGGGCGCTCCAGGTGCAGCCCGGGGGGCTCACCCTTCCGAATGATCCAGGCAGCTTGAATGATTCGGAAATAGATGTGCTGCTTTCGCTTATTGATTCCGCATACCGAGCTGATCCGATCGTGGATCGCGCGCAGCTGCTTGGCTTCGCGGCACAGGTTTGCCGTGCGGGATCCATAGCGCGCCCGATTCGGATGCGAGCCGCCGAGATCGGGTTGATAATCGCGGCAAATATGGGTGACCGCGAAATGGCGGAGAAATGTTTCCACGCCCTGAACCTTACCCCTGCCGATCTCGCGATTCACGAAAGTGCGAATCGCGTTATGCTCCTGTTTCACACAATTTTCGGGAGCCTCGCGGAAGCGAAGGCGATCGCTCTGACTTTGCTACATCGAGTGAATTCAAGCGCGTCCTCCACGGGACTGCATGATGATGCCTGCAA
>JBBSCJ010000013.1:0-91285 GCA_038250435.1 Gemmatimonadales bacterium
GTGGGGTGCTCGTTGCGCTGATCGATGTACTTGGTGATGGACGTCATCAGTGCGTCCACGCTGGTGACGGCGAGTCGGCGAATCTGGCGCTCGGTGAGTTCGCCGAAGAATCGCTCCACCAGATTGAGCCACGAGGCCGAGCTCGGCGTGAAGTGAAAGTGGACGCGGCGGTTCTGCGCGAGCCACTGCGTCACCGCCGCGTGTTGGTGTGTGGCGTAGATGTCCAGGATCACATGAATGGCCAACGCTTTCGGCACGCTGCGGACCATCTGCTTGAGAAACTGCCGGAATTCCTGATGACGATGTTGCGGCATGCAGTCCTGAATGATCCGGCCCGTCGCCACGTCGAGCGCCGCGAACAACGTCGTCGTGCCATGACGCTTGTAGTCGTGTGTCATGGTGCCCGCGCGCCCTTTCTTCATCGGTAAGCCAGGCTGCGTGCGGTCCAACGCTTGGATCTGACTCTTCTCATCGAACGAAAAGACGACGGCGCGCTCGGGCGGATTCAAGTACAGCCCCACGACGTCCCGCAGTTTCTCCTGGCCACACTTCGGCATGACGTGTTTCACTCCCTCGCGGAGCTCGCGCACGCCATCGCCTTCGCACTGGAGCGCGTGAACCCGACAGATGTGGCGCACGCCCTCGCCCCGATCGGCTCAAGTTCCCTCGCGGCATTGCCGAAGCTCCAATATGACGTCCATTCGGCGGCGTCTCAGACGGCAGCGGCAATTCCCGAGGTTCCACAATGGAGTTTGATCAGATCGAACTGTTGCCAGTCATCGCGGCTGCGACCGACGAAGCACTGGACACGCTGCTGTTCGGCGTGATCGGCATCGACCAGAACGGACAGGTCCTGCGGTACAACAGTTGGGAGTCGAAGGCTGGGGGGCTCTCGCGCGACAAAGTGCTCGGTCACCACCTGTTCACGGTGGTTGCCCCGTGCATGAACAACTTCATGGTGGCGCAGCGCCTCGATGATGCGCTTGCCGACGGCACTCCCCTGGACGCGACGATCGACTACGTGCTGACGTTGCGCATGCGTCCGATCAAGGTCAAGTTGCGTCTGCTGGCCGCTCCGCCCTCCGCCCAACGTTACGTGCTTGTGCAGCGGTCCGTGTAAGTGGACGAGCTCTCTGGTGTCCTGGAGGCCGAGTACGAAGCGCTCACGCAGTTTCTGTATCTCGCGCCCGTAGGGCTGACGCAACTCGCGATGGATGGAACGATCGCGATGATCAATCCGATCTCTGCGCAGCTGCTGATGCCGCTCTCCCGCGACGGCTCGCTTGACAACCTGTTCACGACCTTGCGGGACGTCGCGCCCGAGCTACGGCATCTGGCCGAAAGTTTCGGCAAGTCGCATGGCGTGGTGTGTGACTCGCTCCGTGTGCAACTCTCGGCGGGCGTGCGCGGGGTCTCCGATCCGAAGATCCTGTCGTTGACGATGCTCAAGCTCGATGAGCAGCGCCTGATGGCCGTGCTGAGCGACGTTTCGCACCAGATGACGCGCGACCGAATGCTCCGGCAGAACGAGGCGTGGTTCAATGCCATCCTCACCGGCGTCACCGACTACGCCCTGATGAGTCTGGACGCCCGTGGCCGCGTCGTGAAGTGGAACGCGAGCATTGGGCGCGTGACCGGCTTCGCGGAGGCCGCAGTGGTCGGGCAGCCGTATTCGATCTTCTATCCGGCAGACGCCACGACGCACGATCGGGTGCTCGATCGCCTGCACGAGGCAGAGGCGACCGGATGGAGCATGGACGACGGATGGCGCGTTCGGGCGAATGGCACGCGCTTCTGGAGCAGCGCCGTCATCGTTCCACTGCTTGAGCTGCAAGGGGCTGACGATGACGCGTACGACGACGCTGAGTACGCCGACGATGCGCGCTTCTGCCTGGTCCTGCGCGATATTACGGATCAACGCGTCGGTAGCGAAGCGCATCGGCTGCAAACGACGTGCGATCACCTGACCGGCGTAGCCAATCGGCGCACGTTCTTTGACGCAGCGGAAATGGAAATCGAGCGCTACCGCCGTTCGCCCAGACCGCTGTCGCTGGTTCTCTTCGACGCGGATCATTTCAAGCGCGTGAACGACGTCTTCGGCCATCCCGGCGGTGACGCGGTCCTGCGCGAGTTCGGCGCACTGCTTATGACCACTTTCCGTCAGATCGACGTGGTAGCGCGCCTGGGTGGAGAAGAATTCGCGGTGCTGCTGCCGTCAGCCGATCTTGGCAACGCGATGACTGTCGCGGAACGCTGCCGTCTGGCCGTGGAAGCGTCCGAGGTGAATGCCGACGGCGCGCAAATACGCTACACGGTAAGTGTCGGCGTCGCCACCATGGACCCCGGAGTGTCCGGCCTCGATGAGCTGATCAAGCGCGCCGATGCCGCCCTTTACGCTGCCAAGGCGGCCGGTCGCAATCGCATCGAAGTCTGGTCGTCGGGCAGCCCGTGTCCGCCAGGGTTGCGCAAAGGCTGATCGATCATGTCACATGACGTCGCGGATGCGCATGAGACGCTGATGCAGTTCCTCTATCGAGCCCCGATCGGATTGGTGGAGTCGACGCTCGACGGTGAGATCGAGCTGCTGAACCCGATGTCCGCGCGCCTGCTGTTGCCGCTGTCACCCGACGGCAATCTCGATAATTTCTTTCGTATCCTGCAGTCCGTCGCGCCACAACTGCGCGCGCTCGTGGCGGACTTCGCGGAGTCGAGCGGCGCGGTGTGTGAGGCGCTTCGGGTACCCTTGCCTGCGGGTGTCGGCGGTAATCCGGTGGCGCAGGTGCTCTCGCTCAGTCTCCTCAAGCTCAACGCGACGAAACTGATGACGGTGATCACCGATGCCACGCTCGACGTGCTGCGGGAGCAGCGAGGACTCGATCGCCAACGGAGCCACGCCGCACGGACGGATACGCTGACACGCATGCCGAACCGCGCGGCAGTACTGGAACGCATTCAAACGGAGTTGGAGTTCGGCGATGCCGCGCCCGGCAGAGCGTTCGCGGTGCTGTTCTTCAACTGCGATCGATTCCGGCAGATCAACGATACGCACGGGCGAGCGGTCGGCGATCAGATCCTGAGCATGATGGCGGAACGGTTGGTTTCAACCTTGCGGCTGCGCGCTCGAAGCGGGCGCCCGGTCGACACGGACGCCATGGCGGCGCGCGTCGGAGGCGACGAGTTCGTGGTGGTCCTCAACGATCTGCTCCGGGCAGATGACGTCTACGCCGTTGCGCAGCGCTTGCTCGAGGTCCTCTCGGCCCCGTACAGCGTCGACGCCGTCCCGCTGACGCTCGAGCTCAGCGTGGGCATCCTGCCGGCTGCGAGGAGCGCGGGTGATGCGGAGCGCGCATTGCAGCAGGCATGCGTCGCGATGACCGAGGCCAAGCGGGCCGGCGGTGCACGATTCGCCGTCTTTGAGCACGCGATGCAGGAGCGTGCCGCGCTGCGCGGCGAGATCGAACGTGAACTGCGCCGGGCCGTGAGCGAGCACGAACTGTTTGTCGTGTATCAACCCGTCGTCGGGCTCCAGGCCTGCGGCGGGATAGACTACTGCGCGGGCGTGGAGGCGCTGGTGCGCTGGCGCCATCCCACGCGAGGCACCGTATCGCCGCATGATTTCATCGCGGTGGCGGAAGAGAGCGGCGTGATCGGGGCCGTCGGTGATTTCGTGCTGTCGACAGCCTGTAGCGATTTCGTGCGATGGCAACAAGAGCTCGGCGCCCGCGCACCGCGCTCCGTGGCCGTGAACCTCTCACGCGCGCAGCTGCGACAGCCTGGTTATGTCCGCTCAGTCGAGCGGCTGCTGATACGCGTCGGACTGGCGCCCCGGTGTCTGCATCTGGAGGTCACCGAAAGCCTCGCGGCGCAGGACGAATCCGTGCAGCAGCAGTTGCGCGAGCTCAAGTCGTTCGGTGTACAGCTCGCGCTTGACGATTTCGGCACGGGGTATTCGTCGCTGGCGAGTCTGCACCTGCTACCGGTGGACACGGTCAAGATCGACCGGTCGTTCGTGGGCCAATCGGACACCAGTGCTCATCATCGCGTGTTGATCGAAGCGACGGTACGCGTCGCGCACAGCCTCGGGATGCGAACCGTCGCGGAAGGGATCGAAACCGAGGCACAGGCCGCTGTGGTGCGAGCGTTGGGATGCGACAAGGGGCAGGGCTACCTGTACAGTGGGCCGCTCGCGGCGCGGGAGCTGGTGGGTTGGCTCCGAGAGGTGAAGATGACGGCGGTTGGTATCGGGGCACTTTCCGATGCCGAGTAGCCCCGTGTAGCGCGGGATCGCCTCAAGTTTGCCACTCGGGCGGCCGACATTCTCAGATCTCGCCACGGTGGCCTCGCTCCACGCGCGAGGAACCGCGATCGGTCGCGTGCAACTCGATGTGGAGTTTCATTCAAGTGAACACCTGGTTCAACAACCTTCGGATCCGTTCCAAGCTGCTGACTGCCATTGGTGCAGTGGTCTTTGGAACCGCCGTCCTCGGCCTCTATTCGATTCGGCAGTTGGCTGTGGTCAATCAGCAGTCCGCCGTCATCGCACGTGACTGGCTTCCTGGTGTCGAGCGCATTGCGGCGCTGCAGAACTCCAGTACCAAACTCCGTGTCTTGCAGTTCAGTCATGTGGCCGTACAGTCGTCGGCCGAAAAGACCGCTGTGGAGCGCACGATGCGTGCGCAGCGCGAACGGATCGTCAAAGAAGAACAGGCCTATACCGCGAAGATGGTGCTGAACAAGGATAGCGTGCTGTTCGAGGAGTACCGTAGCAAGGCGGCAGCGTCGTTGAGCAGCTGGTCCGCCGTGCAGGTGCTCTCACGCGCTGGCAGGACCACCGAGGCGAGCACCCTGATGGTCGAGGCGACGCAAGGTCCGTTCGACGAGCTGCACTCCGCGCTCGACAAGCTCGTCCTGTTGAATCACGACGAAGGTGTCGCCGCCAGCGCGGTCGGCGACAGGCTTTACGTCTCGGCGCGCAACATCCTGATCCTCGGCAGCGCCGGCTGCGTGATGTTCGGACTGTGGATGTCGTGGCTGGTCGGCTCACGTATCACGCGAGCCGTTGGTGCCGTGATGTCGCAGGCCGGCTCGGTACAGGTTAATTGCATCAACGGCATGCGGCGCGGTCTCGAGTCGATGGCGCGCGGTGATCTCTCGGTCACGCTGCATGCGGTGACGACACCCATCAAATCCACGAGCGGGGACGAAATCGGTCAGATTGCCAACGTTGTCGATCAGATCATCAGTGAGGTGCAGGCCACGCTCGGGTCATACGCCGACATGCAGAGGGCGATCACGCTTGTCCTGGATGAGTCGCGAGCACTCGCCGGTGCCGCGCAGCAGGGCCGCATGTCGGAGCGGGCCGGAGTGGAGCGCTACCAGGGCACCTATCGTCAGCTCGTCGAAGGCATGAACGGCATGCTTGACGCCGTGTCGCGCCCGCTCACGGAAGCCAATACGGTGCTTGCTCAGGTCGCGGAGCGTGATCTCACGGTGCGCATGCAGGGCATGTATGAGGGCGATTACGAGTCGCTCAAGCTCGCGATCAACGTCGCCGTCGAAAACATCAACGAAACGTTGTCGCAGGTCACGTCGGCCGCCGAGCAGGTGGCAGCCGCTGGTACGGAAATCACGAGCGCCAGTCAGTCACTGGCGCGCGGAGCCAGTGAACAGGCCGCTGGCCTTGAAGAAATCGCCTCGAGAAGTACTGAATTCTCCGGCATGGCCGCGCAGACCGCGGTAAATACCGGCGAAGCCCTCACGTTGGCTCAGCGGGCGCGCGAACATGTGCATCAAGGGCAGGATCGTATGGCGCGGCTCACCGAGGCGGTGAGCGAAATTCAGAACGGTAGCCGCGCGACCGCCAAAATCGTGCAGACGATCGAAGAGATTGCGTTCCAGACCAACCTGCTGGCGCTGAATGCCGCCGTCGAGGCGGCGCGCGCGGGCGATGCCGGTCGCGGGTTTGCCGTCGTGGCTGAGGAAGTGCGGGCGTTGGCGCTACGTTCGGCGGAAGCGGCCAAGACCACTGCCTCACTCATCGAACAAGGACTCGCCAATTCCGAACGCGGAGTGTCGCTCAACTCGGAGGTACTGGCCAGCCTGCAACAGATTCACGAGCAGGTGCATCGCGTGACGAATGTCCTTGCCGACATTTCGGCCGCCACCGAGCAGCAGGCTGAAGGCGTACGCCAGATCAACGGCGCCGTGGAGACGCTCAATACCAGTACACAGCAGGTTGCGGCCAACTCCGAAGAATCGGCAAGCACCGCCGAAGAGCTCTCGAGTCAGGCCCACATGCTGCGCGCTACCGTCGGTGCGTTCCGCCTGGAGGTGACGCCGACCCCGAGCCCGTCGCGCGCTCGTGTCTCGACGCGCGGTGCAGCCAGCGTTATCGCCCGTCCGCCCATGCACGTCGCCGCGAGACCATCGAGGGCACCCGGTGCGGCAGCATCGTTGATTCCCTTTGGCGACGACGATGACAGCGCAGTGATGTCGGTGTTCTAGCACACGTTTCCCGCGGCCCCGATGCGCGCTCTCGCGGGAAACTCACACCAGAGGACCGAGAGCGGGTCTTTCTTCAGCGGGAACGCCGATGCCCTCCCCGCGCCGGTCGATCATCGCGGCAAACCCTCTTCGACGATCGCGATCTGCCCGGACTCCGGTTCTGACACAGGCAGCCATAATGGACAACGCCCTTCAGGCGGTCCGATCCGTGCCCGGATCGGGTTGCCGATAGCGACGTGAAGGGCGGCGCTAAGTCGGCTTGAACACCATGAGCCACACGGCCACGGCGAGCGGCACCGTTGCGACAATACCCCAGAACAGCCACCGACTCGCGTCCCGACGGTACGACTCAGGAATCTCGCCGCCATTCGCGAACGACCGCGCGGCTTTGGCCTGACGAATCTGCGCCGGAATCAGGATCGCCATCCAGATGAGTCCGGAGATTGCGAGCAACAGCTGACCCCACACAAGCCAGCGCGCGCCGAGCAGGTCGAGGTTCGACACCAGCGCCGCGCCATAGCCGCCGATGACCAGCAGCAGGACACCGCCTGCGGTGAGAAACCAGTCAGTGATCGTCACCAGCCGCTGGCCAAACGCCACAACCTTGGGCTCGCGCGTGCGATCGGCGAAGACCTTCCAGACGGCGGTGACCGTCACGTTGCCGACCAGGATGACGACGCCGAGGACGTGCAGGAACTTGAAAGTCAGGTAGAGCACACTGGGGGGTCGTGGGTTGCACGCTCGGTCGGTCATACGAAGAGTACGAACGCTCACGGTCGAGCACCAGTCGTGATCCTCACCCCTCCGACACGGTGACCTCCGGCTCCACCTTGTACACCCGGATAAACCCGACTTGCTCCCACACGGGTCGTCAGCGCGATTGCGATACCGAGCAGAGAAGCCTTTGCCGCCGATCCGGCAGTACCGCTACCGCAAGCCACGGCGGGCCGATGGGGTCGGACACGTCATCCGGAGTGCGCAGCGTCAGAAGGATGTTGCGCAGGATCAGGGTTCCAAGCTCGACGTTGCGGCGGATCACTCCGTACAGGGCGCGTACAAGTGCATGCCGCACGCTCATCGCTCAGCCGCTTGGTTTCCAGGCACAGGCGAACTGCCAACGGACGATGATCCGATCCCGTGTTATCGAGTAGGCGAACGGCGCCCACCGTGAACGCCTCACGAAGATCTGTCGAGCGGCCAGCCGGCAAGCGTGTAGCTGGCAGGAAACGCGGCGTCCAGACCACGTGACCACGCCCCGTCATTGAAATCACCCATCGCCAGTGCGGGAGTGAGATCATGGTCCTGGCGTCGTGCCGCGCGCGCGATGCTCGCGTCGCGTTTGTCGGTATCCTGACCCGGGAGCGGCGGTCGCGGGTGCAGCCCGACGAAATCAAAAGACTGGCCACCTTGCGTGGTGAGTGTCGCATAGAACGTCGGCGTATCGGCACTCGTTGGATGTCGGAACTGCGCATCGTCAACATCGAGCCGAGTGGCGAAGACCATGCCGTACGTGTTGTCGAGGGCGCGCGGCGAGACATGCGGATACGTTGTGTGAAAGGGCTCCAACGCCGCCAGCCAAAGCGAATCCGTTTCCATCAGCAGGAGCACGTCAGGCTGCTCACGTTGGAGCACGACCAGCGTGCGGGCGTATTCCCGATTGTGCTGTAACACGTTGAATCCGATCGCCGTGAAACACGCTGAATCGTTGCGCGCCGCGACATCGAGCGCGATTCCTCCGCGGCAAACGCCGTGTAGTCCTTGATACGCCACACGTGGTACACCCCGCCATGAGCAGCCCAGCCATCATGCACGTGCGCGCCGTGCGTACACTGTCAGCGCGCCGCCCACCAGCAGGACAATGATGGCGGCCAGCATCGATGCCCGAGGAAAGTCGAGCACGCGATTCCACCAGAATTCGCGTGAAGCGCACTGATGGCCGCTACGAGTAACGCGACAATGGCCAGTGCCTGAACATACCGGCCAATCCAGGGAGAAATGGTCAGGGCGTCTCGATCGCGCCGGTCTTCTCTACCGTTCGACCGTTGCAGAAACACGCCATATCGTATTGCCCACATCGTCGGCCACCAACAATCCACCGCGCGCGTCGAGCGCCACGCCGACCGGTCGTCCCATGCTCTCGCCGTTGACGTTAAGGAAGCCCGTGAGAACGTCGATCGGCAACCCCGAGGGCCGCCCGGCACTGAAGGGCACGTAGATCACCTTGTACCCACTTGCCGGCTTCCGATTCCATGAACCGTGTTGTCCGACGAACATGCCACCCGAAAACATGGGCAGGAGCTCGCCGGCGCCCGTCCAGGCGAGTCCCAGCGACGCCGTATGCGAGCCGAGTGCATAGTCGGGCTCGATGGATTTTGCGACCAGATCCGGACGCGGTGGCTTCACCCGTTCATCCACGTGTTGACCGAAATAGCTGTATGGCCAGCCGTAAAATGCGCCGTCGCGGACGGCAGTCATATAATCGGGCACGAGATTGTTCCCCAACTCGTCGCGCTCGTTCACCGCTACCCACAACGCGCCGGTACTCGGTTCCCACGCCATCCCCACCGGATTCCGCAGTCCGGTGGCGTACACACGGTGCGCGCCGCTTCGCAGGTTTACCGCCCATATCGATGCTCGCTCGGCCTCAACTGCCATCCCGTTCTCCGCGACGTTGCTGTTCGAGCCCACGGCCACAAATAGCAACGATCCGTCCGGAGATGCCACGACGTTTTTGGTCCAGTGATGATTGATCGTCCCGGCCGGAAGCGCCACGATCCGGGTCGCAGCGGCCGTGATCACGGTGTCGCCCTCACGATAGGCGAAGCGGACCAGTGCGTCCGTGTTGGCGACCACGAAGTCGGATCCGACAAGCGTCATCCCGTACGGCGAGTGCAGCCCATCGAGGAATGTAAAGCGCTGTTCGGCGACGCCGTCGGCATTCGCGTCACGGAGCAACGTGATCCGATTCGCGCTCGCAACGGCGCCGCCGGCCTTTTTCTGAAAGTATCTGATGAACCAGCCCTTGATGCCCGTGTTGTCATCGGGTCGAGGCGGACCGTTCGTTTCCGCGATCAGGACGTCTCCGTTCGGGAGTACGTAGATGTTGCGGGGATGATCGAGGTCCGACGCAAAGGCGGTGACGGTCAAGCCGGCCGCCGCGACGGGCGTCCGACCCGTAGGCCAGCGCACCGCCTTGGCAACGTTGATCGTCGGAATGAGCGCCTGCGACGGCGCCGGAAGCGTCGGTGTGGCGCCCATACCTGCCGTTATCGGGAGCGGCGATGTCTTGCCACAGGCAGCGATCAGGAGGCATGCAGCACTGCTCGCCACCACACAGGCTCGGCGTCGCGAGAGGTCGCTGTGATTCGTCATGGCATGCCCTCATTGGAGGAAACGGTCAGCAGCTGAGACCGCGAAAAGTCGCTCATCGATTCCACTCGGCTTTTTCAGAAATCTTTCTGCCTCCGCGCAATGTGAAAACCGTCCTCACCGAACGTCCCTGCAGACAGCGTGCCCGATTTTACAGCCGCCGTCGTCGGCAGGTACCTTCTCATGCACTTGACTAATAGTATTGTAGAATACTATTATAGTGTATAAATCCGAAAAGGAGGCCGCGGTGAAGTCCAACTGGTTCTACATTCTGCTGTCTGTCGCCCCGGGCCCCCGTTACGGCACCGTGATCCAGGACGACGTGCGCGCCCTGAGCGATGGAGCGGTGCGCCTGTGGCCGGCTACCCTCTACGGATCGCTCGAGGAGCTGGTGCGGAACGGGATGATCGAGGAGATCCCCGAGGATGAGCGCCCTGAAGGTGGATCGGGACGCGAGCGATTCTACCGTATCACAACACAGGGGCGGGTGGCAGTCGAAAAGGAGAGTGCGCGCATGGAGTCGCTGGCGCGCGTGGCGCGGACCCGGCTTGCCGCGCCTGAGCTGTGCGTATGAGCCGCCGTCGCGAGTCGACAACACGCCATGCGTTGTGGCGTCGCAGCTATCGCGCCCTGTCGGTGTTGCTCCCGAGCACCCTGCGCGAGAAGCACGGTGTGGTTATGAGCGAGTTGTATGCGCGCGAACTCGAGCGCACCGAGGCGCACGGGCAAGGCGCGGTGTGGCGGGTGGCCGTTTCTGGTATGGCCGACCTGATTGGGCGAGGCGTGTATGAACGCGTGGTGGAAGAGCGCGCGGCGCTGGCCGGTCCGAACCGGCAACACCTCCGCGACTTGGGAAGCGCGTACGCGGTAGCGCTCGTCGCGCTCACCACGGCGATGCTCGCGTTGTACGCGCGGAGCGGCTGGGCGCGATGGCGCATGCGCGAGATTCCGATCGCCACGGCATTCGAGTATGTGATGCTGGCGATACCGTTTACCGCCGCGCTCACGATCCCGATGGCGGTCTTCGTCGCCGTGCTGTGCACGGGCACTCGTGCCGCGGCCAACGGCAGATCTCCTTCTTTGACCACCGTGCCCTCGGGGACCAAACACTGGATCTTCATCCGGAAGACGCCAGCCTGTTGCGCGTTGGTTGGTGCGGTTATCTGCACGAACCTCCTCGCGCGCAGCTCGCCCGAAGTCGTGACCGCGACGCGGAACGATCCTCGTTTCGCGACTACTGTGCCGGTGTCCGACTCGGTGCCGCCCTTGTCGCGTGCGTACAGCCACGCGGCGGATGAGGCGAGCAGCACCACGGTGACGGAGGTGATGACTCCCGATCGCGACATAAGCGTCGGCGCGTTGGTGAATGAGTGGTGGGAGGGAAGTGCAGCCGCAAAATTATGGGACGGCTTGCTGATTTTCGCACCGTACGTCAGCAAAACGTAGTCTCTGGCAATGGCAACGGCCCGGCACGACCCGATCGCCTCCGCCGCGCCGGATCGTGCCGCCTTCGAGACTGGCGAAGCTCGCGACGGGGGGACGACGTTTTATACGATGGCCGACGGCGTGGCTAGCGGCTGTGCTTGTACAGCATCTCCACCAGCTCGTCGTACATCGCCTCGGCTTGACCGTCTCCCGCTGTGAAGGCATGCGTTGCGCAGTGGCGGAGGTGATTCCGCATCAGCTCCCGCCCTACCGCACGTAGCGCTTCATGTAGCGAGGAGATCTGCGTCATGATGTCGGCGCAGTAGCGCTCTTCCTCCACCATCTTCTGCAGTCCGCGGACCTGGCCCTCGATACGTCGCAGTCGTTTCACATTGCGCACTTTGCTGTCGGCGTCCACGGCAACGGCCTTGCGCTTGTCCTGAGGCACGACGCGCGAGGTTTCCGCTCGTGTTCCTGAAGCGACGTCGGGGTTGGTCTTTGGCGTGTGCGAAGCGATGAAGGAACGTCGGTTACGTCAAGCGCGCCCGACGCAGGCGCAAACTGTTTGCCACCACACTCACGGAGCTGAACGCCATCGCGGCACTTGCCAGAATGGGGCTGAGCAACAGGCCGAGGGCGGGGTAGAGCACACCGGCAGCGATCGGAATTCCCACCACGTTGTAGACGAAGGCCCAGAAGAGATTCTGCTTCATCGTGCGCATGGTACGCCGCGAAAGCGCGATGGCGTGTGCCGCCGTGCGCAGGTCGCCCCGCATCAGCACCACATCAGCGGCGTCGATCGCCACGTCGGTGCCCGTGCCGATGGCCATGCCGACATCGGCCTTGGCCAGAGCGGGAGCGTCGTTGATGCCGTCGCCAACCATCGCCACCACGTTTCCCGCGCGTTGCAGGCGCTCGATCTCGCGCACCTTGCCCGCTGGCAACACACCGGCCACCACGCGATCGATCCCTGCGGCGCGCGCGACCGCGCGGGCCGTGCGCTCGTTGTCGCCGGTAAGCATCACCACCTCAAGGCCCAGGGCGCGCAATTGAGCGATCGCCGCGCGCGAACTGTCCTTGATCGGATCGGAGACGGCGATGAGCGCTGCCAGCGTGCCGTCGATCGCCACATACATCGGCGTTTTGCCGTCACTCGCCAAGCGGTCTGCCGCGTCTCGCATGCTCAAGGCTTGCACAGCGGACTCGGCCATCAATGCGGCATTGCCCACAATCACGCCGACGCCGCGAACCACGCCGACAGCACCGCGACCGGTCTGCGACGCGAACGCGTCGGGTTCGCTGATGCGGAGGTCTCGTTCCTGCGCATAGCGCACGATCGCGTCGGCCAACGGATGTTCACTGCGCGTCTCGAGTGAAGCCACGAGCGACAGCAGGTCGTCGCCACGGTCGGCATACGCGCCCTCCGGTACCGGCAGCACATCCGTGACCGTCGGACGTCCCTCCGTGACCGTACCCGTTTTGTCGAGTACGATGGTATTTACGTCTCCCGCGCGCTGGAGCGCTTCACCCCCTTTGATGAGTACACCCAGCTCGGCGCCCTTACCCGTGGCCACCATTACCGCCGTCGGCACGGCCAGACCCATAGCGCAGGGGCAGGCGATGATGAGCACCGCGACCGCCGCCGTAAAGGCGCGCACCGCCGGTGCCGTGTCTGCCGCAATGAACCAGATCACGAAGGTCGCCACCGCCAGCGACAGCACCACCGGCACGAATATCCCCGAGACGCGGTCGGCCAGTCGCTGGATCGGCGCGCGTGAACCCTGCGCATCGCGCATCAGGCGCACGATCTGCGCGAGCATGCTGTCGGCACCGAGTGTGGTGGCGCGAAAGCGGAAGGCACCGGTGCCGTTCACCGTACCGCCGATCACGCGATCGCCCGGCTTCTTCGCCACCGGCATCGACTCTCCGGTGAGCATGCTTTCGTTGATCGCGCTTTCGCCGCTGAGAATCTCTCCGTCCACCGGCACACGCTCACCCGGACGAACGATCACCGTATCATCAGCGCTCACGAGCTCCACACCGATGTCGGTTTCGACATCACGGCGCAGCACGCGTGCGGTTTTGGGTTGCAGGTTCACGAGCGCGCGCAGCGCCGAGGATGTTTGCGTTTTGGCGCGTGCCTCGAACATGTTGCCGGTGAGGATGAGTGCGATGATCAGCACCACTGCCTCGTAGTACACATCGGGCGCCACCCCTCTGCGGAGAAAGAACCCTGGCGTCACCGTGGCTACTGCGGAATACAGAAACGCCGCCCCCGTGCCGACCGCCACGAGCGTATTCATGTCTGCGGCGTGATGCCGGAACGCCGCCCACGCCCGGGTATAAAAGTGCAGACCGGCCCAGGCCATCACGCCAGCGGTGAGCAGCAGGAGCAGCCAGCTCACCGCCATCGGCGGGAGCACGTACAACCACGGGGTGGCGCTGCGGAGCGCGGGGTCGAGCACCGTCATCGTCCACCGCATGAACGGATCGGCCACCGGCATCATCGCGCCACCGGCCAGCTGGCTCATGAGCGGCATGGAAAGCACCATCGCCAGCACGCCGATAATCCCGCTCACGATCGCCTTGAAGCGAAGTTCGCGGTACTCCTCGGCACTCGCACGGTCGCGCGTCGCCTGCTCGTCAAACGCGGTCTCGTCACCCGACGCCAGGGACGCCCCATATCCGGTATCGCGAATGACCTCCACGAGCGTACCGGGCGAAGTGGTGCGCGGGTTGAAGGTGATCGTGGCGTCGTGCATCATCAGGTTGACCGTTGCATCGTTCACGCCGGGCTGCTTCTGCAGCGTACGCTGCACCCGCGACTGACAGGCGGCACAGGTCATCCCGGTCACGGGAATGCGGATCGTTGCTCGCGCCTCGCCGGAGGGCGTCGGCGCGTGCGCTGATTCATGGGATAGCGTGCCGGCCGGCTTCAGACAGCCTCCACGGTGCCACGCAGCATGCTCATGCCGCACATAAACGAGTACCGCCCGGCGGCTGGCGGCGTAACCTCGACAACGGTTTTCTGTCCGGTGGGGAGGTATTTGCGAATTCCGAAGTCCGGAAACACCACCTCTTCAGAGCAACTTCCCGTGTCACGTCGATCGAAAATCAGACGGACCGGCCGCCCTGCGGGGACACGCACATGTGGAGGATTGTATCCCCCATCGACCGTGATGGTAATCTCGGACGCGGCACCGCCAGTGGCGATCGCGACAACGGCGCGCGCGGGCGCCACGAAGAAGTACCAGTTGATCAGGGCAATCGCGCCGATGCCGCTCGTCAGCACGAACCATTCGAGGCCGGTCATGGTCGCTCCGGTGGTGAACGGCGTTACGACGTGGAGACAACCTGATACCCTTCGTCTTCGACCGCCTTGGCAAGTTGCTGCTCGACCTGAGCGGGCGGAATGGCCTGTTCGTCGAAGCGCACCCGCGCCGATCCGATCGCCACCTCCTGCACTTCGATGCCGGGCAGCTGAGCCAGCGCGCGTTTCACGCCGGTGATGCAGTGTCCACAGGTCATGCCGTTGATGTGCATCGTGAGCGATGTCATGTCAGGCTCCAAACAGAGAAGAGGGAAATCTGTGTTTACATGAACTTATACCCCCAACCCGCCATGCAAGTACCGGGCGGTCGTCGGGGGTCGGAGGCGGTCGGAGCGAGCCAATCGCGCAGAGGCAGGTGCCGTCCAGTTACCCAGAGGCTGATAGATTGCACTATGCGCCGGAGACGCGGGATTGGCCCGCCGAGCCCGGATGCCACCGGGAATGCCTGATGAAGAAGCGCCAGAACGTTGCGATCCCCGATTTTTCCACCAAGCGAGCGGCGAAGGGGTCGGGTCTTTCGACGCCGACTGCAGGTACCAAGACGCATCAGCCCGATCCGCGTCAGCCGCAGAAGCCGCCGGCCAAGGCCAAAAACGGCGGTCGCCGCGGGACCTGACGTTCAGAGCGCATGACCGCAGTGTCGGCAGAATCGCGCGTCGGCGTTGTGGTCGTCGGCTCCGCACTGTGAACACAGCTGTGTGCTGACAGCCTGCGGGTGACGGCCAAGTTGTGTGAGCTCCGCCGTGACGATGCCCGTGGGCACCGCGATGATGCCATATCCCATGATCATCACCACCGACGCGAGCGTCCGTCCCAGCGGGGTGAGCGGCGAGATGTCGCCATATCCCACGGTGGTCAACGTCACCACCGCCCAATACATGCTGAGGGGAATGCTGGTGAAGCCGCTGGCTGGCCCTTCCACCACGTACATCACGGCTCCAACGATGATGATGATCGTGACGACGGCGAAGAGGAATACGCCGATCTTCCGGGAGCTGGCCCGGAGTGCCGTACCGATCAGCTGCGCCTCGGCGAGATAGCGCGCCAGCTTGAATACGCGGAAAATCCGGAGCAGGCGCACGACGCGCACCACCATCAGCACGCGCGCCCCGGGCACGAGTAGGCTCACCCAGGTGGGCAGGATGGACAGCAGGTCCACCACACCATAGAAGCTCGCCGCGTAAACCGCCGGACGGCGCACGGCGGCCAACCGCAGGAAGTACTCTGCGGTGAACAGCACGGTGAGCACCCATTCTGCCGTGCGGAGTGCCGCGTAGCTGCGCGCCGACAGCCCCGGAACGGTCTCCATGCTCACCACGACGACGCTCAGGACGATCAACGTCATCAGCCCGATGTCGAAGAGCCGGCCTGCCGGTGTATCCGCTTCGAACACCACGGTGTGAACGCGCGTGCGCCACGACGCGCCCAACGGCGGAAGATCACCAGGCTCTCCGGGCACAGGCGGCACTTGGTGCTTCGTACGCGAACCGGAATCGGGCAATCGGCACCTCGCGGTGGGTAAATCGTCTACCGGAGCGGAGAAGGGTGACCCGCGCAATTCGGGCCACTGCCGCCGGTGGTTGCACGTGCTAAATTTATTCTCATGACAACTGCTGCCGTACTTACTGATTCCGCGTTCGCCGCCGATGTGGTAGCGCATCCGGGCATTGTGCTCGTGGACGTGTGGGCCGAATGGTGCACCCCGTGCCGTGCGCTGGGAAAGCTCGTCGATCAACTCGCCGTGGAATACGACGGTCGGGTGCGCGTCATGAAGCTCGACGCCGACGCCAACCGCGAAACGGTCGCGCGCTTCGAAGTGCGCGCCCTCCCCACCGTGCTGCTATTTGAGCGGGGAGCGCTCGTGCATCAGTTCACCGGAGCCCAGTCGCGCCAGGCGTACAGCTCGGCGCTCGATGCACTGCTCGCCGGAGAGGCCCTGCCCGTGGCTGGTACACCCGCCGCACCGCCAGCGATGCAGGAGTCTTCGGTAACCCGCGCGCATGAGCTGCTGGCGACCGACTTGCTCACGTTGCTCTTCAAGCACAGCGTGACCTGTCCGATCTCGGTCCGGGCGAAAACGCACTACGATCGCTTTGTTTCCGCCCATCCGGAAGTTCCTACCGAGCTCATCATCGTGCAGCAGGATCGCGCAGTGTCCAACGCGGTCGCAGACCTTTCGCGTGTGCGGCACGAGTCGCCGCAAGCCCTCCTCGTAAAGGATGGCGCCTGCCTGTGGGACGCCTCGCACGACAGTATTACCGTGACGCGTCTGGAGGAGGCGTTCGCGCGTTTTTCCACACCGCTGCCGGCGTAAATCGCTCGACGGGTGCATGCTGCAGCTTTTTGGCTGCATTGCTGGCGAGGGTGGAGGCGACCTACACTGTGCTCCAGGTCCGTCCTTCTGCCGATGTCTACCGTGACTGAACCGATCGCGCCCTTTGCACCGCCCTCCAACTCCGCGTCGGCTCGCGGCGTTTCCGAGGTCGACGGCATCGATCTGCCGTCAACTGTTCGCGACGGCACCGCCGTATTGTACGTGTGCGAACTCGACACCGGCGCGGTCTGTCGGGCGGGCGCGCTGCAGTCGCTCACGGGTGATGACGTCACCACCGGCGATCCGACGATGCAGTGGTGGACCGAGCGGGTCCATCCCGATGATGCGCTGATGTATCACGCAGTGCTCCGACGGGCGCACGACGCGGTCGGGCAGGTCATGGATCTGGAGTATCGCGTTCGGCATCGCGACGGGACATGGCGGCCCGTATCGGAGCAGATCACGTCATTCGGCGACGAGCACGGCCGGGCGGTACGCTTGGTGGGACTGGTCTCCGATGCTACGCTGGTGCGAAGTGTCGAGACCGGGTTGCGTCGGCAGTCCGAACGATTCCGTCGCCTTGCCAATCTTACCGTGGCGATGAATGTGGCACGTGAGATCGAGGACGTGGTGAGCGTGGCCTGCGAAGAGCTGGTATCGTTGTGCGGCGCGCAGGCGGTCGTGGTGCGCGTTCGCACTGCCGAGACGATGATCGAGCGCGAGGCCGTGGCGCCGGAGCGCCGGAGCACCGATCACGAGACCTTCCCGGAAGACGTGCTCTCGCCGCCTCTGCGCCTCACCCTCACGTCACGGGACGGGATGCGCATAGGCGAGCTGGAGATGTCGCGTGATCACCGGCGGTTCAATTCGGATGAGGTGGCGATCGCCGTGCAGGTGGCACAAACCGCTGCCGTGGCTATCGAGAACATCAATCTGATTGAAGCGCTGCGGGAAGCGGACCGCCGCAAGGACCGCTTCCTCGCCATCCTCGCGCACGAGCTGCGCAATCCGCTCACCCCGATCGTGAACGCCGTGACGATGCTCGAGCGCGCGGCCGAAACGCATTTCGGTGTGGCCCGTGCGCGAGAAACGATCAACCGACAGTCGCTGCAGCTGGTCCGTCTCATCGATGATCTGATGGACGTCAGTCGTGTCACGCAGGACCGACTGGAGTTGCGTCGGCAGCGGCTCGTGCTGCGCGAGGTCCTCGAGATCGCCTTCGAATCGGTACGCCCGGCGCTCGTGAGCAAAGGCCTGCACCTCACGGTAAGCATGCCCTCCGAAGGGGTGATTCTCGATGCTGATCCGGCACGCCTCGCGCAGGTGCTGACGAACATCCTGGGCAACGCGGTCAAGTACACGGACAACGATGGCGACATCCGCGTGGTGGTGACCTGTCAGCCGGAACAGGTGGAGATTCTGATTGCCGACTCGGGGCGGGGCATGTCGAGCGCCAAGCTTCCGCATGTGTTCGAGATGTTCACGCAGCGGCACGATGATCGTGACCGATCCGGTGGCGGCCTGGGCATCGGTCTCGCGCTCGCGCGACGCCTCATCTTGTTGCACGGCGGAACGATCACAGCCAGCAGCGACGGGCCGGGAAAGGGTAGTACCTTCCAGGTGACCATGCCGCTCGTCGCGTCGACAGCGGCGCCAACGGCCACGTCGGTCGCCTCGATCAGCACGGAACGCCCCATGAGCCGACCTCCCGCTTCACACGGCCTCGCTGCCGGCCCCCGGGCGCGCGTTCTCGTTGTCGACGACAACGTGGATGCTGCCGACAGTCTCAGCCTGCTCCTCGAACGCGAGGGTCATCAGGTACATGTGGCGTACGACGGCGAGTCGGCCGTCTCCATGCATGCCCGCCTGCTCCCCGATGCGGTTATCATGGACATCGGTCTTCCGCGGCTGGATGGTTGCGACGCGGCGCGCGCGATGCGGCAGGCGGAGGTCCGGCGAACCACGTTGTTGGTGGCACTCACCGGGTGGGGCCAAAGCGAAGACCGTCGTCGGTCGCTCGAGGCTGGGTTCGATCTCCACTTGGTGAAGCCGGTTTCGCCACGCACCATCCATGCGCTGGTCGTGGAGCATATCCTCGCCACGAGCGCCGGCGACCGCGCGCCCTGACGCGGGAGGCTTGCTGAGGTCTACGCGCCCGAACAGTTTGCGGGATCACATCAGCCTCCTCTCAATGTCCATGCGTCTGTCCACGCCCGGGTGCCACTGTGGCGCCGTTTTGCTGCTGTCGTCCATCCTGCTCCCGGCTCCATCGGCGCACGCCCAACGCGCTGCCACTGCCGCGGCGCGAACCGCCGCCGTCGCGCCGCCGCCTCGGGCGATCCGGCGTGACATCCCGCTCACCAATGCGATCCGTCGCGCGCACGCGGCGGGCACGCGTGACTCCAGCGGACTTCCCGGGCGCGCCTACTGGCAGTTGCGCACCGATTACGCGATCGACGTGTCGCTCGACCCCGCCACCAAGCGACTGACGGGCACGGCACGCGTCACGCTGCACAACGCGAGTCCGGATACGCTCACCGAAATCGGCCTCCGGCTCGATCCGAATCATTTTCTTGGCAACGCGCCGCACGCAGCGCCCTGGGTTCCCGCCGAAGTCACGGACGGCATGCGGATCGCCCGACTTACGGTGAACGGTGCCCCGGTCAACATCGCGTCCAACGCCGCACCGCCGGTGGAGGGGCTGGCGGGGGCACGCTCCATCGTGGAGGCGCAGCAACGCGCCGCCGCCGCCGCTCCCGTCGGTGCGCAGTCGGTGCTGCTCAACGGACGCTCCACGAACGCCCGCATTGTGTTGGCGACGCCCGTCGCGCCGGGCGCGCGAACGACGCTCGAGATCGATTGGTCGCACCAGCTTCCCGGCGGCCCCGGCACGGGGCATCGCATGGTGCAGCGTTGGGCGGACACCCTCTTTCAACCGACGCAGTGGTATCCGCGCATCGCCAAGTATGACGATCTCCGCAAATGGGACGCTGAGCTCTACCTCGGCCCGTCGGAGTTCTACAACAACTTCGGCACCTTCGACGTGAATGTCGACGTGCCCGCCGGTTGGATCGTGAGCGGGACCGGCGTGCTGCGGAATCCGCAGCAGGTGCTCACGCCGAAGGCGCGCGCGCAGCTGGCCAAGGCTATGACGACCGACGACATCACCACCATCGTCGGCGCCGATGAAGTCGGCGCCGGGCAGGCCACCGTGGCGTCGCCCACCGGACGGCTCACATGGCGCTTTCATGCCGATACCGTCAACGACTTCGCGTGGGCGACCGCCAAGACATTCGTCTGGCACGCCACGCGGGCCACCATTCCCACAAAAGGCGTGGTGCCGGTGCACATGGTGTTCCTGCCAGGTCGCGCAAATCTCTTTGCCAATGCCGGTCAGGTCACGCGACACGCTCTGGAGTTCTACTCCGCACTGTGGTTCCCGTATCAGTTCCCGCAGCTCACCCTGCAGGATGGACCGAGCGCGGGTATGGAGTATCCCATGGTGATCAACTCCAACGTTGGCGCTGCCGACCACGAGACGGCGCACATGTGGTGGCCGATGGTCGTGGGCAATAACGAAACGTGGTACGGTTGGATGGACGAAGGCTTCAACCAGTACATGAATATCTTTTCCGACGCGGACGCAGAGAAGAAAGTCCCGGTGCTCGATGGGCTTGGACAGAGCTACGGCCGCCTGAGCGGCGATGAAGCCGAGCCGCCGATGATGTGGAACGCCAACTATGCGGGACCACAGAAGTACGGCTTCACCACGTACCAGAAGACGCCGCTCATGCTCTCCGCACTTGGCGGCATCGTCGGCGACAGCGCCGTACTTGGCGCGCATCGTGAATGGGCAACTGCCTGGATGTTCAAGCATCCGTCGCCGTGGGACTACATGCTTTTCATGAACAGGGCACTTGGCCGCGATCTGGGGTGGTTCTGGTACAGTTGGCTCTTCACGACGGAGAGTGTCGATGCGCGCATCGCCGAGGTGAAATCGCTGGGAATCCGCACCGACGTGTCGGTGGCACAGGACGGCCAGATGCCGTCGCCGGTAGTGCTGCAGGTGAAGTTCGCCAGCAGCGGACCGGTCATTCGCCCGATGAAGAACATGGTGATGACCGACAGTGTGACGGCGCTGATCACCTATCCGGTGAACATATGGTTTGGCGGCACGCGCACGTTTGTGGCGAGCCTCGTGGTAGGCGGTCGGAAGATCGAGCGCATCGTCCTTGACCCGGCGCGTCGGTTTCCCGATCGCAATCCTGCCGACAATAGCTGGACCGCGTCCAAATAGGTCGGGAAAGGGGCCTTTCGTGCGGTTGGACTTATCTCATTACTTGACTACTTGAGATCGCGCGGTTACCTTCTGCACACAACTGATAACCGTGGTCCTTTGCCGCCAATTGCCGCCACGTAAAACAACGAGCTAACAACGCGAACGCCCGGGCGGGTCAGCTGCCCGGGCTTTGACGTACAGGGACGGCACCACCGCACTACGAGGTCGTCGTCATGAGCAACCGTCCCCTTGCGATCTATCACGAGCATCCCGACTGGTTCCGCCCACTATTCGCGGAGCTCGACGCCCGCGGCATCGCGTACGAGCGTCTCGACGCGGCCGCCCACGTCTTCGACCCCACCGAGCCGCACACGCCCTGGTCGCTGGTCTTCAATCGCGCCAGCCCGTCGGCGTACCTGCGCGGGCATGCGCAAACCACGTTTTATACGCAGCACTGGCTTCGCCATCTCGAGCGCCTCGGCGTGCCCGTGGTTAACGGCGCGGAAGCGTACGCGTTGGAGCTCTCGAAGGCCACTCAGCTCGACTTGCTGCGCCAGCTGCAGCTGCCCTTCCCGCGCTCAAAGGTGATCAACAATCCGTCCCAGGCCGTCGCGGCCGCCGCAGCTTTGCGCTACCCGATTCTGGTGAAGGCCAACGTCGGCGGCAGCGGCGCGGGCATCGTGCGGTACGACACTGAACAGGCGTTGCAGGATGCCGTTGCTGCCGGCACCGTGGATCTCGGCGTGGACGGCACCGCACTCGTGCAGGAATCTGCCCCGCTCCGCGATGGCCACATCACCCGCGTTGAGACGCTGGGCGGCAAGTTCCTGTACGCCATCAATGTCTATCCTGCTGTTGGTTCCTTCGATCTGTGCCCGGCCGATGCGTGTCAAACCACCAGCGGCGTCGCTCTCGTGCGCGGTGCCTGCGCCATCGATGCGCCGAAAACCGGTATGCGCGTAGAACGTGCCGACCCGCCAGCACACATCATCGCACAGGTGGAGCAGATCGCGCAGGCCGCCCGGATCGACGTGGGCGGCGTCGAATACCTCGTGGATGACCGCGATGGCCAGCATTGTTTCTACGACGTCAATGCGCTGTCGAACTTCGTGGCCGACGCCGTGAACGTGGTTGGTTTCGATCCATTCGGGAAGCTCGTGGATTATCTGGAAGTGCGCGCCGGACTCGTCGCCGAGGCAACGGTCTGATGCGATTCGGATACTGGCTCCCCGTCTTTGGTGGCTGGCTGCGTAACATCCCCGATGAGGGAATGGAAGCCTCGTGGCCCTACGTCCAGCGGCTGGCGCGTCGCAGCGAAGAGATCGGCTTCGATCTCACGCTCATCGCGGAACTGTTCCTGAATGACATCAAGGGCGTGGATGCACCGGCGCTCGACGCGTGGTCGACGGCTGCCGCGCTCGCCGCCGTGACGACGCGCCTGGAGTTGATGGTGGCCGTGCGTCCCACCTACCATCACCCGGCCACACTCGCCAAGCAGGCGGCGAACATCGACCGCATCAGCAATGGGCGGCTCTCGCTCAACGTGGTCTCGTCGTGGTGGAAGGACGAGGCGCGCCGATACGGCAGTCAGTTTGACGAACATGACGACCGCTATGCGCGTACCGCTGAGTGGCTGGATGTGCTGCATGGCGCGTGGTCGCTGCCGTCGCTCACCTATCGCGGCAAGTACTACCAGGTGGAGGATCTCGTTCTGCAGCCCAAGCCGGTGGGCAGCCGCGGGCGTCCGCATCCGGTGCTGTACGCCGGCGGTGAATCCGAAGCCGCGAAGACGCTCATTGCGCGTGAGTGTGATGCGTACGTGATGCACGGAGATCCCGCCGAGCGCATTGCACCCAAAATCGCAGACATGCGTGCGCGCCGGGAAGCAACGGGGCTCGCCCCGATGCGATACGGGATGGCTGCGTACGCGATCGTGCGCGATACCGAGGCCGAAGCGCAGCGCGAACTCGAACGCATCACGAACGTGCAGCCGGGATCGCCCGGCTTCGCAAATTATCAGGACTGGATCGCCAATACGCAGCTCGACCAGCAGCTTTCGTTACAGGACTACTCGGTCTCCAATCGCGGCCTCCGCGCCGGGCTGGTGGGAACACCGGAGCAGGTAGCTGATCGCATCCGCGCCTTCGAAGCGGCGGGCGTGGGGGTGTTGCTGCTGCAGTGCAGTCCGCAGCTGGAGGAGATGGAGCGCTTTGCCGAGCAGGTGATTCCGCTGGTGCGTGGAAGCGTGCTCGTGGCCGCCTGAGTATCTGCTCAGCTCGAGTAGTACGCGGCGTTTTCTTCGATGTAGCCCTTGGTGAGGTCGCAGCCGAACGCGCGGGCGTACCCATCGCCCACGCCAAGGGAGAGGTGCAGATCCACGACGTCGCGCGCGAGTGTCGCACGCACCTCGTGGTCGTCGAACGCGAGGCGTTCTCCGCTGGCGACCACCGGAAAGCCGTTGATGCTTGCGTCGGTCCGATCCGGCACGATCGTGCAATCGAAGCACTTGCCGACCGCCATGAGCAGGCGGCCGACGTTGGGATCAGCGCCGTGCACCATGGTTTTCACCAGCGGCGAGTTTACCACGGACTTCGCAACGACGCGTGCTTCCTGATCGTTGAGCGCGCCGGTGACCTCAACGCGGATGAGCCTCGTGGCGCCCTCGCCGTCACGGGCCAGGATCTCCGTCATCCGTACGCACCCTTGCCGCAGCACCGCAAAAAACGCCTCCTCCTCCACCGCGCCGGCCAGCCCGTTCGCCATGATGACGCAGCTGTCGGACGTGCTGGTGTCGGTATCCACCGAGAGCATGTTGAAGGACTCGCGTACCGCGCGCCGCAGCAGGCGATCCAGGGTTCCCGCGTCGAGCGCCGCGTCGGTGAAGATGTAGGCGAGCATGGTCGCCATATTGGGTTCGATCATTCCCGAACCCTTGGCCACCCACGTGATCGTGGCGTCACCCACTGAGGCGGAGAGCGCTTTCGGATGCGTGTCCGTCGTCATGATCCCTTGCGCCCCCACCAGAGGATCGCTCTGCAGCTCCGCCCTCATCCCCACGACTCCCGCTTCGATCTTCTCGATCGGCAACGGCACGCCGATCACGCCGGTGGAACTCACGAGCACACGATCGGCATTCGTTCCCAGCTCCGCCGCCGCCGCTGCCGCCATGCGGCGGGCGTTGTGAACGCCGCGTTGACCGGTGGCCACGTTGCTGACTTTGCTGTTGGCGATAATGGCCCGCAACACGCCGTGCCGCAGCGTTTCGCGACCGAGAATAATCGGTGCGCCGGGGAAGTGATTGCGGGTGAACACCGCCGCTGCCGCCGCGTCGACTTCAGATGCGAAGAGCGTGAGGTCGCGCGCGGCGGGCTTGAGTCCCACGTTCCGGCTGGCGCAGCGAAAGCCGCGCGGAAAGATGGCGGTGTCGAGGAAGATCGGGGCAGAGGACATCCGTCAAAGCTGAGCCGGTCTCCTTCCGCACGCCAGTGATTATACGGCTGCACTCTTGATCAAAGGAATCATGAGCAGGCGAACCTCGAACGTGGCGCCCGCATCGATGCTGTTCTCTCGCAGCGTGATGCGCCCGCCGACGGCCTGGACCGACTGCCGAACGAGCGCCAGCCCGAGCCCCATTCCTGCGGTCTTGCATTTCGCGTCACGCATGCTGTTGAACGGATCAAAGATGCGATTGCGCAAGTGAGGTGCGACGCCGACGCCTTCGTCGTGTACCGTGATCACGCATTCGTCCGCTTCGATCCACGCGTGTACCGCAACCGTGCCGCCGAGGGGTGATGCCTCCACGGCATTCTGTAACAGGTTGTACACGGTTTGTCGCAGCAGCGCGTCGGGCACAGGCAGCAACGCCGGGGCGTCCTGCAGATCGGTAGTGATGCGCACGCCCCGTTGGCGGTTCACCGGATCGAGCAGGCTGACGGCGTCTTGTATGGCGAGCACGAGCGAAGAACTCGTACTCGCTTCCTGATCGGGGCGATACGTCTCGTACAGCTGCCGGGTAACGGCGGCGATGCGCTGGATTTCCCGTTCGATCGCCCCGACGAACCGATGATGGGGATGGTCGGGGGGCACGGCGTCGGCCAGCAGCAGAAACGAGTTCTGGATGCCCGCCAGCGGATTGTTGATCTCGTGCGCCACGCGCGCCGCCAAACGCCCCATGGTGGTGAGCGCCCCGATCTCGCGCAGCGCTTCTTCGGTACGCCGACGTTCGGTAACGTCACGCAGCTCGAAGAGCACCTGCCGCACATCGCCGGAATCACCGCTGAGCGCCGTGAAGCTGCCTTCGAGCAGCCCCACGCGATCGTCAACGAGGTGCGCGTCCACCTCGAAGCGGATCGCCGTACCGCTGTCGGCATGGTCGAACCGCTCCTGCACCGCGCGCTGTGACGCCTCGAGTCCGGTGAACCAGGGTCCCCGCACCAGAGGCACGCCGATCACCGCCGTGCGCTCCGCGCCAACCATCTGTAGCGCGGTCGCATTGACCTCGGCACACGTGCCGTCGGGATGCAGCAGAATCTGCCCTTGCAGCGCCGAATTGAAGATGGCCCGGAAGCGCCGTTCGCTCTCGGTGCGCGCCGCGTCGGCGCGAACGCGCTCGGTCACATCGGCGGAAACGCCGACCAGAAGGCGCGGACGTCCCTCGGCCGTGCGTTCCATCACGCGTCCGCGATCAATGATCGTATGGTAGCCATCATCTGCTGCCCGGACGCGGTACGTGATCTCGACGTCGTCGTGCAGCTGCCAGCTCGCCGTGTCGAGCAGAGCCAGCACGCGATCGTGATCGTCGGGGTGCAGGATCGACTGCCACGATCCCGGCATCGTGTCGAACGGCGCCGGCTCGTAACCGAGCTGTCGGAGCTGTGCGGCGCTGCGACGTCCGATCTGTCGGAGGAACTCGTAATCCCAGACGCCGTCGCTGGAGGTCTCGAGGGCGATGCTGATGCGAGCGTGCCCGAGCTGTCGCGCACGCGCCCACGAGCGGCGCACCAGGTAGACCGCCAAACCTCCGAGCGTGATACTGCCGAGGCTGAGCATCAGGAAGAGGTGCGGCGGTACAAAACGGCTCAACGGCTCTCCCATACGGACGTTCCGAGGTGCGCAGAGTTCGCGGTGCTGTACGTGGGGGCACATCGCGTGCCCGTTAATCGCGCGTGCGACGCGGGCGAGTGCGCACTGCCATCTGATCGCGACGTGCCCGATGGCGCAAGAACGGTTGACGTCGGCAGGGAATCATTGATGCAATACACTCAGAGGACTGATTGATCTCAGCCGGGCGCACATTGAACGAACGCCAAATTGAGCACCGGCCAACATGACCTCCTGTTCATGGAAGTATGGCCGGGTCTGTCATACTTGCGTCATCCGGTTCGTCCCAACGCGCGCCGTCCGAGCGCGACTAGCCCACCGCCTCTACGCCTGCGCCGCTGTGACGCCATCGCGCGAAGCCGCCTTGCAGGTCTACCACGTCCGTGCGTCCCAGTCGCTGCAGCAGGCTGGTGGCGATCGCTGAACGCGCCCCGGACTGGCAGTGCACCACGAGCAGACCGTCGGGGAGTTCGCCAACGCGCTCCACCAGTTCACCCAACGGCAGGTGGACCGCCCCTGGAACATGACCGCCGTTCCACTCCGATTGCCCACGCACGTCCACCACGGTTGCGGCTGCGGCACTGGCGGCGCGTAACTCCTCCGGCCGACAGCGCGAGATGTGGGCGAAGGCGCGTCCGGCATCGCCCCAGGCATCGAGCGCGGCGGACGCGGGGATCCAACCGCGCACCCGGTCGAAGCCGATCAGCGACAGATCACGCATGGCGCGCTGTACCACGTCCCGCGCGTGGTCCTCGTCCCGGGTGTCGCCGAGCAGTACGAGCTCCGCGTCGATCGGCACGATCGAGCCGAGGAAGGTGCTGAAGCTGCGGGAGTAGGGAAGCGAAAGACTCGCGGGTATGTGCTTTTCCGCAAACGCGTCAGCGGTTCGCAGGTCGATAATCCATCCCGCTGACGGCGTTGGCGTCGAGTGCGCATTCGGCGGTGCTGCGAGTGCCACGATCGCCGCGGCCGGAAGCGAACGCGCCACGACGGCACCAGCGAGGAGCGCGGGTCCGTCCCGGTTGATCCGCTTCATCTCCGCGAAGTACTTTGGCGGCTCGGGCTGCCCTTCGAGCACCATGCGCACGAACTCCCTTTCGTCGAGGGTATTGACGCCCCAATTGGCGAGTCGCTCGTACCCCACGGTGGTGGACGGTACGGCGCCGAGTGCTTTTCCGCACGCCGACCCCGCGCCATGTCCCGGCCACACCTGCAGGTGATCGGGCAGTGTGCGAAATCGCTGCAGTGAGCGAAAGAGCGTGCGAGCCGCAGCGTCCATCGTATTCGCGACCTTGGCCGCCTTCTCGAGCAGGTCCGGCCGCCCCACGTCACCCACGAACACGAAGTCGCCAGTGATGATCCCCATCGGCCCGGCGGCGCGTGGCGTATCCGTAACGACAAACGACAGGTGCTCGGGGGTGTGGCCGGGTGTGTGGAGCACGTCGAAGCGGATGTTCCCTACCATGAAATGCTCACCGTCATGCAGCAGGCGCGCGTCTTCACTTGCCGCCCAGACGTACTGCCAGTCGGTACCGCCTTCTGCGGAGAGCAGGAGCTGCGCACCGGTCGCGGCGTGCAGCTCGCGGGAGCCCGAGACAAAGTCGGCGTGAATGTGGGTCTCGGTGACGTGGGTGAGGCGGAGCCCCTCCTCAGCGGCCACGTCCAGGTACGGCGCGACCGTCCGCAGCGGATCGACGACAATGGCTTCGCCCGTCGCCTGACACCCGATGATGTAGCTCGCTTGGGCGAGCGATCGGTCGTAGAGCTGTCGGAAGAACATGACGGAATATGCGTCAGAAAGGGTCGTCGGGCCTGGGTTGGCTGGGAGCGTGACAATGCTGCCGATGCCGCTATGCCGCATCGATCGTCTTCAGCGTACCATGCATGTATGTCTCTGAAGCCGCCGCGCCGCCCATCGACCCTTTCCGCCGATCGTCACACGGCGGCCAGCCGGCCGATCGGGTGGGCGCCCGATCCGCGCGCCACGGCACGCCCCTCGTCGCCGCCTTTTTCGCACGGGGCTTCGGCGTCAGCGCCGGCAGCCCCGGCCGTACCGACGGCTGCGCTGCGTTCGGGAACGGCGGGCACGCCGCGCTCGAGCGTCGTGGCGGCAACCAGAGGGAAAATCGCGGCGCGCCAGACAACATCGAGCCGCAAGGATTATCAGATCGTCAGCAGTAGCGTGGTAGCCCTCGTGCTGATGTTGGTCGCCGTGGCGTCGATCCGCATGAACGGCGATCGCCAGCTGTCGCAAAGCAAGGACGCGATCGGCAACACGCTCAAGGGAGTGCATTCGCGCCAGTCGGAGTTCCGGGTGATCAACCGCCGGTTCGCTACCTGGAACGAACTCGAGGCGCGCGGCGTGCGCCTTCCGCAATGGCAGCGACTGGTTGCCTCGAACGCTACGGCGTCGCACTGGTTCGTGTCATTGAGTGATACGCAGACCGGTGTGGTGTGTTCGCGAACCGGGGAGCTCTTTGATGAAGGGCCCGACGACCGCACCCCGGTGTGCCGTGAGGCCGGTCCGTAGCACGACGTCGGCATTTCCTTTTTTGGCTCTTCGCGCGTTCGTGTGGGTACCCGTCGTCCGAAGACTGATGCGCCGCCATCCGCCGTACAGAGGACGCATTCGCCGGCGTCACGGGGTTCCCACCGGGAGGTGCGCGCAGTAAATCGCAAGGTGCTCACTCACTTCGATTTTCGCGCGGTGGCGCTGCTCCTCGCCGGCGCTTCGCTTCCGGCGTCGGCCCAACAGGATACCGCGCGCCCGCCGACCGATACCGGCGCCCGCACCATTACCGCGGTGCGCGTCACCGTCACGCACGATGCGGCGCGTTCCCCGCTCGATGTGCCGTTTGCCATCACGCGCCTGACGCCGGACAGCGTCCGTCCGGGACTCAGGCGCAGCGGCGTCGCCGAGCTGCTCTTTGCAGTGCCCGGGGTGCAGGTGCAGGATCGCGCCAATCCCTCGCAGGACCCGCGCATTGTCGTGCGTGGCTTCGGGGGGCGCGCCGCCTTCGGTACGCGCGGAGTGCGTGTCTTGCGTGATGGCATACCCCTCACGCTTCCCGACGGGCAAACGCCGCTCGACTGGCTCGATCTGGAGAGCATTGGCAGTATCGACATCGTGCGTGGCACCGCCGCCGCGCTGTACGGCAACGCCGCCGGTGGCGTGGTGAATTTCCGTTCGCGCGAGATCACCGCGAAACCGCTCGCGCTCGAGGCGCGTGTGTGGGACGGGGGCGGCCAGCAGCGTGCCACGGTGCAGGCGGAAGGTTCCGTATCACCGGTGAGCGGGTGGCAGGGCTCGTTCACGCGCACGGCGGGAGACGGCCCGCGCCGCTGGTCGCGATTGGAGGCCACCAGCGGCTTCGCCCGCGCTCACACGACCTTCCGCAACACGAGACTGGAGGCACAGGGCATCCTGTACGACGCGCCCCGTGCCGACAACACCGGCGCACTCACCGCCGCAGAACTTGCCCGCGATCCGCAGTTGCCGGATTCGCTGAACGTCACGCGTCGATCACGGAAAGCGGTTCGGCAGTCGCAATTTGCGCTCCTCGCCGGCCGCGGCGCCGGCGACAATGTGTTCGAAGCGTCGCTGTTCACCGGCACCCGCGCGCTCGACAATCCGCTGGCCTTTGCCATTGTGAATGTGGACCGCCGCACCTCCGGTGGTTCGCTGCGCGGTGCGTGGCGCACCACGCGCACGCCATGGCCTATACGGCTTGGCGCTGGCGCCGACGTGCAGCATCAGGTGGACGCGCGTGCGAACTACGAGAATTGCGCCGAGGTGCCGTCGTCGAATCCGGGCACCGTGCGCTGCCCTGCCAGCGGTGCAGAACGCGGCGCGCTGCGCCTCGATCAGCAGGAGCGCGTCACGGGTATCGGTAGCTACGCGCGCGCGGAAGTCGAGGCGCCCGGACGCCTTTTCGCGAGCGCGGCCTTGCGCTACGATCGTATCGTCTTCGGGGTGCGCGATCGCTTCATCACGACCACCAACGCCGACGACTCCGGTGACCGGAACCTCGATGCGCTCAGCCCCATGTTCGGCCTCGTATGGCGCGGCGGCGCCTTGTGGTCCGTGTATGCCAATCTTTCCACCGCCTTCGAGACGCCAACGATCACGGAACTCACCAATGAGGTGTCGGGTGACGCCGGGCTGAACGCGCTGCTGCAACCGCAACGCACGCGCACGGCAGAAGTGGGCGTGCACGGAGTGCTTGTCTCGCGTGTGCGCGTGAACGCTACGGCGTTCCGCGCCGCCGTGCGCGAGGAATTGATCCCGTTCGATGTGCCGGGGCAACCCGGACGCCGCGCATTCCGCAATGCCGGTCGTACGGAGCGCACGGGTATCGAGTCGAGTGCGCATGCGTCGCTCGCCATGTTCGATGCCGGTGTGTCACACACATGGTCGCGCTTCCGCTTTCGTGAATTCGTCGTGGGCAGTACCGACTTCGCCGGCAATCGTATTCCGGGTATCCCGGAGCATCTCGCACAGGCGTACCTCACGGTGCGCCAAGGCGGCGCCTTCCTGTCCTTCGATGGCGTCGCGTCGTCACGCGTGAGTGCCAACGATGCTGCGGGAGTATTCGCCGCAGGGTACACCACGTGGAACACGCGCCTCGGCTACCGCCCCATTACGTTGGGGCGCACGCGATTCGAGCCCACCGCCAGCGTGGAGAACCTTTTCGATCGCCGCTACGCCGGCGCGGTAGTGATCAATGCCACGCGCGCGCGCTTTTTCGAACCGGGACTCCCCCGCCGGCTGTCGATGGTCGTTCGCGCCTACTGGTACTGAATGTACAGTGGCTGCGGCGTGAGTCGGAGCAGGTCGCGGGGCGTCATCAGTGTACTGCCGTTCCGGAGATCGTTCTTGTAGAACAGTTTGAATCCCGCAAACTGCACGGGCTCGGCGTATATATATGCCGCGTAGGAGTCGCGTTTGAGCGAGGGTGGTCCCCACCCGTCCATGTGGATCACGACCTGCACGCGCGGATCACGCTTGATGTTGCGCGCATTCGTAAGCATCGGCTGCGTGAAGCGATGGACCACCAAGACCTTTGGTGGAAGATTTTTCGCGGTCACGAGCTTCGCCAGCCAATCGATCGCCCAGTTGATTTCGGCGGCATCGAGGCTGCCGATTTTCTTCCCCGGGCGCACGCCGTTGTGCATCGCGAACTCGGGATCGAGCCCAAGGTGTACGTCGGGCCTGGAAAGCCAGCGCTCAAGACGCGGTAATTCATCCCGGATCGTGCTCAACCCCACCTGCACGTCGAGAAAGAGCAGGGCATTCCGTTCCGTCGCCCAGCCGTACACGCGTTCGGTGAGTGCGTCGCCGTGACGCAAACGGTACTTGCCGTCTTTCCCCGAATCTCCCTGCGCGACGGTGGTGATGAGATGCAGTGCCGGCTGCACCGGCGTGGATGGGTCGGCTTTCCGCCACGCCGCCAGTTCGCGGTCGAGCCGTGCAAGCATCTCATCCTTCGGGTATTCCCCCAACGCGCCCATGCGCTTCGAAAACGGATTGCCATAGTAGGCGACAATGCGCTTCCCCGGCAGCACGCTGCCCGGCAGTGGCGCCGGCCCCCCGACAGGCCACACCGGTATCGGCTTTCCGGCAAGGGCACGGGCCGCCGCCGACGTCCCCTGCACCGGATAGGCGTACCTGGCGGTCGAATCGCCTTCGTTGTTCGAGACGGGTGCCGGTGCCGCCACGTCGGACTTTTTCGGCGGTGGAACCGTTGGCTTGGCCTGAGACCGGGCGACGGAGGTTGGCGCTACGAGCAGCGCCGCGAGCCAGGCGAAGGACAGCGGAAAACGGGTCATGTCTGCAAGGTAGCGCACTCGCCACTCGAACCGATCAGGCACCAAAAGCGCCGCTGGTGATTGCGGGAGTTGGCGTAGCGTGCTAAACCCCATGATGTTGCTGCCCTCATCACGGCGGGCCAACGTGCCAGCATTTCGGCTCCCCTTCTTCGGCTACGCATGAACGATTTCGCGCACCAACTCGAGTACCACGCCGACGGGACGGTTCGCGTTCCCGAGGACTTTGATGGCTTTCTGCTCGACGCGATCCCTACCTCTGACGGCCTCTGGAGTCTGGCGGGGATCGACGACGACCGGCCGGTCGCTGTGTGGAGTTCGTATCACGCCGTGCGGTGCGTGCAACAGCTCAAAATCGCGCGCCAACGCGAGAAAGTCGCCGAATGGCAGTTGGCCGACGTGACGGCGCGGGCGTTGCCGGCGAGCATCGTACGGGCTCAGGCGAACCTGAGAAATGCCCGTATGGCCTTGGCCGCATGGGAAGCGCAGGCGCAGCGGCTCGAAGCCGCTCGCCGGATTACAAGCTGGGCACCGCAGGAATCGCCCTTCAGCGAGTAGACATCGGGTACACGCCGGGTAGACGCCGACGGCGCGGTGATGCGCCGTCGGCCACGCAAGCTCACCTGATGGTACTCACCCATGGGCCGTTAGTGGATGCGTAGCACGAAGGGCATGCGTGCATACACCCCACGTGGATCGTTATAGCTGAGCAGCAGCTCCATCTCCCGCACCAGATCGCGCGCCAGCGACTGCGCGACGCCGCGACCGGCCAGCACCGCGGAGGTGGAAAGCGACGCCACCGGCTCCGGCTTGTTGTCAAACATGTCCGACAGAATTTTTGTCGAGCTTTTCTTGCGCGGGAATTCCTGCACGTCGTAGTCGCCGGTGATCCTGGCGAGTGTCGCGGCGCTTCGGAGCGCGGCATCGAGACCGCCGATGGAGTCCACGAGGCCGATGCGCAGCGCCTCGTGCCCTGACCACACGCGCCCCTCGGCGATGCGCTCTACGGAATCGATGGCGAGCTTCCGGGCGGTGGCGACGCGCTGGAGGAACGCCGCATATACGGCATCCGTACCGCGCTGCAGCACGGCGAGTTCGGCGTCCGTGCGCGGACGGGAAAGTGTGAACAGGTCGGCGAAGCGCCCCGTCTTTACCATATCGAAGGTCACGCCGTTCTTTGCCGCCAGCTCCTTGATGTTGGGTACGAGCGAGAAGACGCCGATGCTGCCCGTGATCGTGTTCGGCTGCGCGAATACCAGCGACGCGGCCGTGCTGATCCAGTAGCCGCCGCTGGCCGCCACGGTGCCCATCGACACCACCACGGGCTTCTTCGTGCGCATCAGCGCGAGTTCACGTTGAATCTTCTCGGAGGCAATCGCGCTCCCGCCGGGGCTGTTCACGCGCAGCACCACGGCCTTCACCTTTGCATTCGCGCGTACGCGACGCAACTCACGCGCGAGGGCGTCACCGCCGATCATGCCCACGCCGCCTTCGCCGTCGACGATGTCTCCTTCGGCATACACGATGGCCACAACCTGACTGGCGCCGGGCATGCTTTCCGTGGTCACGGCAATGGGGGCGTAGTCTGCCAGCGCGATCTGCGGCAGCGACGGGCGATCGAGCAGCAGCGCCATCTCGGCGTCGCGCGTGCTGTCCTTGGGCGTCGGCAGGTCGTCGGTTGCGCGACTCTTGCCGGAAACGTTCTGCAGGTCGTCCAGCACCTGATCGAAATACGCCACACGATCCACCAGATTCGCGGCCTTCGCATCATCAGGCAGGATGAGCCCATCGGCCTCCACGATCTGCTGCAGCAACAGCGTATCCACGCCGCGGCTTTCCGCGATGCCGCGCTTCACTTCGCTCCACAGATCCCCGAGATACGACTCCACCTGCTGCCGGTTTTCCGGACTCATGTCGCGTCGCGTGAACGGCTCGACGGCGGCTTTGAAGCGACCGACGCGACTGACCTGCACACCGATTCCGTACTTTTCGAAGAAGCCGGCCAGAAAGATCTGCTCCGACGCCAGGCCGGGAAGGAGCAGCGAGCCGAACGGATCGAGCGTGACGACCGAGGCCGCGGAGCCGACGTAGTAGTCACGCGTTTGCGGATTCACGAAGTACGCGTGCACGGGCTTTTTGGATTGCCGAAATTGCCTGATCGCGGCCCGGAACTCCCGCAGCGCGGCGTAGCCCGACGTGTAGCCGTCGCTGGGCACGGAACCGCGGAGCAGCACGCCGCTGATCCGATCGTCTGTTCCGGCTGCCGTGAGTGCGGTGATGGCGGAGCGCAGCGGGACCTGATTGCGTCCTTCACCGAACGCCTCATCGAGAAAGGATCGTTGTGGCGACTGCGCGGGCGCATCGGAGAAGGCCTGATCCAGGTCCACCACGAGAATGGCGCCATCGGCGACGCGCGTGGGCTTGGAGCTGGTGGCGGACGCCGCGATCCCCGCAATGATCAGGATGCCGAAGACGACGCAGAACGCGATCGTCACCAGGTTGGCGGCAAGAGCAGTGAAGAACGACTTCATGAGGACGGTGAGTCAGTGGGAGGACAGCAGCCGGCGCGGGATCGGCCGGTGCCGTTGGCGCGGGGCACGGGAATAGCGAAGTTGAAACATGATTAAAACATGACGGTGGCGTCGCAATTTGACCTTGCCGGACCGGGAGCGGGAGCACAGGTTTCAGGGAGAGATCGACCACCCCGCCCCTCGCCGGAGGACGCCGCTCCATGCCCGCCTACAAGGCCCCGCTCGACGACATTCGGTTTTTGCTGCACGACGTACATGGTGTGGCCCAACTGGCCGAACTGCCAGGCTTCGAGGACGCTACCCCCGACATGATCGACGCCGTGATTACCGAAGGCGCAAAGATCTGCGAGGAGGTGTTGTTCCCGCTCAACCAGAGCGGCGATACGGAAGGGGTTCATCTGGAAGGGGGCGAGGTGCGAACGCCGAAGGGATTCAAGGAAGCTTACGCGCAATATGCGGCCGGCGGGTGGACGGGAGTTGCCGCCGACGCGCGATACGGCGGGCAGGGCCTTCCCGAATCGGTCCGTTTTGTCATGGAGGAGATGCTCTGCTCCTCCAATCTGTCGTTCAGCATGTATCCGGGGCTTTCCCACGGCGCGGTGAGTGCGCTGGTGAGCCACGGATCGGACGAATTGAAAGACCGCTTCCTCCCCAAGCTGATCGACGGCACCTGGGCAGGCACGATGTGCCTCACCGAGCCGCACTCGGGGACGGATCTGGGCATCCTCAGCACGAAGGCCGTCCCCGCCGGCGACGGCGCGTACCAGATCACCGGCACCAAGATTTTCATCTCGGCCGGCGATCACGATCTTACCGAGAACATTGTCCATCTCGTGCTGGCCAAGCTTCCTGATGCTCCCGGAGGAACCAAGGGCATCTCCCTTTTTCTCGTCCCCAAGTATCTCCCCACTGAAGACGGCAAGCCCGGAACGCGCAACGGCGTGACCTGCGGCGCCATCGAGCATAAAATGGGGATTAAGGCGTCGGCAACGTGCGTGCTCAATTTCGACCATGCGACCGGCTGGATGGTGGGCGACGCGCACAAGGGGATGCGCGCGATGTTCGTGATGATGAACGGCGCACGTCTCGCCGTTGGCCTGCAGGGGCTCGGCCTGTCGGAAGTTGCCTATCAGAACGCGCTCGCGTATGCGCGGGAGCGGCTGCAAGGGCGTTCACTCACCGGTCCCAAGAATCCCTCGGGACCGGCCGATCCGATCATCGTGCATCCGGACGTGCGCAAGGGACTCCTGCGAATCAAGGCGTTCAACGAAGGCATGCGGTCATTGGCGTACTGGGTGGGCATCCGTATCGATCTCGAGCATCGGCATCCGGATCCGGCAGTGCGCCAGGATGCCACCGATCTGGTGGCGCTGATGACACCCGTCATCAAGGCCTTCCTGACGGACAAGGGGTTCGACAATACCAATGTGGCGCTCCAGACGCTCGGCGGGCACGGGTACATCAAGGAATACGGTATTGAACAGTACGTGCGTGATGCGCGCATTGCGCAAATCTACGAAGGCACGAACGCCGTGCAGGCGCTCGATCTGGTCGGACGCAAGTTGCCGATGGAAGGGGGGCGTCTGGTGCGCCGCTTCTTCGAGATCGTGAAGGCGGATATCGATGCCGCCGCCGCAGTGGAGCGTACCGAGGAGTTTGCCAAGCCGTTGGCGACGGCCCTGTACCAGTTGCAGAAGGCGACGATGTTACTGGCCGAGCGCGGGTTCGCCAACCCTGACGAAGTGGGGGCGGCGGCGACCGAGTATCTGCACCTCATGGGATACGTGGCCGTGGGGTGGCAGTGGCTGCGGATGGTAACCGTGGCGCAGCAGCAGCTCGAAGCCGGAAAGGGTCACGCACGCTTTCTGGAGGCCAAGGTAAAAACGGCACGCTTCTACTTTGGACGACTGCTGCCCGAATCGGCGACGTTGCTGGCGGCGATTCAGGCGGGGTCGGCCCCGATCATGGCGATGCACGTCGACGAGTTTTAACGGACTACCGCTGTGCCGGGAGTGTGACACCTCGAGCCCCGTGCTCCCGGCTGTGTAGGCTACCGCACTCAAGTTCCGGGATCGCACTGCCGACATAGCTAGGGAACCTCTTACCCTGCCTATGTTTTTCAAGAAACGCGTGCCGGCGCTGCCTCCGGAGTCTGAGCGAAGCCGCCCGGATGGCACGCACGGTTCCCCCTCGCCGCATTACGCCGCTGCTTCGGATGGAGCGCGTGGGGACGCCGTTCCGACCTCGCGTCGTGAGGACGACAGCGTGGGGATGGTGCTCGATGCCCTCGGCGGCGTCCTGACCGCTCTCTCACGCTACCCGATCGATATGCCGGATCGTTCGGGCGAGGACACGACGCGCGAGCTGGGCAAATGGCAGCGGCACGCGACGCTTGGCTGCGCCATGAGCGAAGCGTCCAGCGAAGGGTCGGTGGGCATTCCCGATCGCGATTGGAGCGGCGTCGTCCGTACGGTGACGGAGCATCGACGCGAAGAGCATAAGTACGTGGCGGCGTCGATTACCGAGCTGCGCGAGGCGCTCTGGGCCTGCGTGGAGACGGTGCACAACGCCGTAAAGGTGGATCTCGCCACCGACGTCACGACCGACGAGCAGATGGAGCGGGCAAAGGACGCGCTTCAGCGCATGCAAACCGGCTCCATCAAGCAAGAGGTGCTGGGGGCGGTGCTGGCGATCGAGGGGGCGCTGCAGTCGCGCCGCGAACAACAGCAGGAGCAGTTCGTGATCCTCGCGTCGAAGATCGATCGTATGGGCCGGCAGCTCGAGGAAGCGCACCGCGAGATCACGACCGACCAGCTTACCGGGATTGGCAACCGCAAGCTGTTCGACCTGATGGCGCCGCGGGCGGTGCAGCTGTTCTCACTGGGGCGCCAGCCGGTGGCGCTGCTGCTGATCGATCTGGACAAGCTCAAGCTGGTGAACGACATGTACGGTCATCAGGCCGGCGACGCGGCGATCGCGAGCCTGGGGAGCGCGCTGTCGAAGGTGTTTCTGCGGCAGTCGGATGTGCTGTGCCGGTACGGCGGCGACGAGTTCGCGGCCATTCTGCATAACACCGATTGGAAGATGGCGCAGACGCTGGCGCGTCGTCTTCAGGAGCAGGTGGCCGTGATGCCGACGCCGCATCAGGCAATGGAGTTTCCCATCAGCGCCTCGGTAGGAGTGGCGCAGCTCGAGGCACATGAGGGCCTGGACGAGTGGGTGGCGCGGGCGGACAAGGCGCTGTACAAGGCCAAGCAGAACGGGCGCGATCGGGTGTGCGTGGCGGAGGGCGTGGTGGCGAGGGTGGAGTGAGTGTTTTCGGTGTCGCCCCATCGCGCTGATGCGTAAGGCCTGCAACACCTGTTGCATTTCCGCTACAGGTAATTCGAAGGTCTGTCTTAATGTGATCAAGAAGGCAAGGTGTTCCAGCTAATGGAAACCCTTGTTGTGTATGAGTTTACGTTACTAAACTTGATTTGAACGGCGGGGTGGAGCATGATGTGACTCGGGCACAGAAATTGAACTGAACGTTAACATCTGTGAGACTGCTTCGCATACTCCTCAGCCTAAAAAACAATGATCAAAGAACTCGCCGCGGCTGCACTACTCGCGCTGTCCGTCGGCTCGACGGCTGAAGCGCAGCTGGTTCCCACGTCGCCGCTTTGCACCGCGGCTGCCTTCAACGTGTTCAATCCGAACGCCATCGACTGCATTGGCGCGTTCAGCGGGAACGTAACCTCCGGCCCACTCGTGAACGCCGCGATGTCGGCGCAGTTCGGAGACAACACCGGCGCCGGCACATGGGGCCTCTTGGAGACGAAGGACGCCAACGAATCCGGAACGTTTCTGAAGACCATCCCCGGTTCGACCACCGGAACGATCGTTTTTCAGAACACGATCTACGGCTTCTTCTCGCTGGGCTTCAAGGCCGGTAACAGCTTCAGCATCTACCTGTTCAATGGTGGTGTGGGCGGCGTGAACCAAGTGGGGTTCTCCACCGCCGGATCTGGCACCGGAGGAAGTGGCTCGATCAACGCACTGTCCAACCTCTCGCTGTACAACTTCACGAACGGCACAACGACCGGCACCTGCGTCGGCGCGACGTGCGTGACCACAATTCCCGAGCCGTCGACCTATACCCTCATGGCGGCCGGCTTGCTCGCGATGGGCTTCATCTCCCGTCGTCGCCGCAACGTTGTCTGAGTTGGCTGTGTAATCCTGAGGAGAGTGTGTGAATCCGCCCCGGTCAGTGCCGGGGCGGATTTGCCTTTAGGGTAATCAATCGGATGTTTGCCTGCGCGCCACGCAAGGCGTCTAGAGAGCAGCGCTTCACGACTGCTCACCTATCGCTCAACGGCCATGCGCGCCCTGCTCCCGTTCCTCACCAGCATCGTCCTTGTCGCGTCGCCTCTCGCCGCGCAGCGGAAGGCTCTTCCGGCCCCGACCACCACCTGTGGCGCCACCGACCTGAGGATAGCCAGCAGCTTCTTCGTGGGCTGCTTTCTCTGGAGCGGCAACAGCAACGCCGCCGGGATCCTGAATACGCTCAACGCGTCGGCGCTGTTCGAGTCCGGGCATCTCTGAAGCTACGCCAAGGACCAGAAGAGCGACGATGCCGCCTTCGGGGCGTTCACCGGAGCGTCGCTCACGGCCACGGGTGCACTCGCCTTCGACATGGGGCGAAGCGGCTGGTTTGCCGTAGGCCTCAAGGCCGGGAGTACGGTGGGCGTGTACGTGTTCAATTCGGGGAGCACGGTCATCTCCGGTTTCGATTACACCACCGCGGGCATTCCCAACGGCAAACACGCGCTCTCCCACGCCGACGTCTACGCCAGCGCCAATGGGCGCATCACGTCGTTGGTGCCCGAGCCGTCCACCTACGCCATGATCGGCGCCGGATTGCTGGCGGTGGGCGTAGCGGTGCAGCGCAAGCGCTCAGGTTCACACAAAAAGTAGTCCGGCTACACGCGCCCGGAACGGCCCTGACGCCCCGCACTCCCCGCCCGCAGCGCATTCAGAATCACCGCCACGTCGATCGCCTCCTGCGCCAACGCCCCCGCAACCGGCGTGAGATAGCCGGCCGCCGCGAACCCCATGCCGATCACGCTGAGCCCCAGCCCCACGCCAATGCTCTCCCGGGCGATGCGCATCGAGCGTCGCCCGATCCGCACCGCCTCCGGCACCCGCGACGGGTCGTCGATGAGCAACACGACGTCGGCGGCTTCGGCCACCACACCACCGCCATGACCGGCCAGCGCCACCCCCACGCTCGCCGCCGACAGCGACGGGGCGTCGTTCGTGCCATCGCCCACCATCAACACCCGGACCCCCGACCGCTCGAGCGCCTGAACGCGCTCCACTTTGTCGGCCGCACTCATATCGCCCACGAAGTTCGCGATCCCGACCTTGGCGGCGACTTCGGCCACGTTGTCGTGCGTATCGCCGGAAAAGAGATACGACTCCGCAATCCCCAACTCGGCCAGTTCCGCAAACATCGGCGCCAACTCCGGACGCAACTCGTCGGCGAAGTCGATCCGGCCGACCGCCCCCCGCTCATCGCCCACATAGGCGCGCAATCCCGTGGCGCCCCGCTCCAGCGCGTCGAGCGCACGCGCCGCTTCCGGCATCGTTTCTCGAACGTAGTCCGGGGAGCCCACCGCCACCCGAACCCCGTTCACCCGCCCCGTGACCCCGCGCCCGGGCGTTTCGAGCAGCTCCGTGGCCATCGGCATCAGCACGCCTCGCGACTCCGCCTCTGCCACGATCACCCGTGCCAGCAGATGCCCCGACCCATGCTCCACCGCCGCCGCGTGCGCCAGCAGCTCCTGACACGGCGCGCCGTGGGCGGTAACGATGTTGTCCACGCGCGGCCGCCCCACCGTGAGCGTGCCGGTTTTGTCGAATACGGCCACACGCACCTTCGCCAGCGCTTCGAGAGCGCCGCCGTTGCGCACGATGATCGATCGCCGCGCGGCCCGGTTGATGCCGCCGATGATCGCCACCGGTGCGGCCAGAATGAGCGGGCACGGCGTCGCGACCACGAGCACGGCCAGCACCCGCGTCCAGTCGTGAGAGACGAGCCACGCCCCGACACAGGCGAGGAGTGTGAGCGGCGTGAACCAGATCGCCCACACGTCGGCGGTGCGCTGTAACGGACTCTTGGACGCCTGCGCGCTCCGCACCAGCTCCACGATGCGCGCATACTGACTCTCCTGCGACGTGCGGACCGCGCGCAGCGTGATCGCCCCATCCTGGTTCACGCTTCCAGAGAGCAGCGACGACCCCACCACCACCCGCACCGGCACCGGTTCGCCGGTCAGCCGCGAGCTGTCCACGTGCGAGGTGCCGCTGATCACCGTGCCGTCGCAGGGAACGAGCTCGCCGGGGCGCACGAGAATCTCGTCGCCGGGCACGATCGCGTCCGCCTCGATGTCGCTGATCCGTCCATCCACCACACGATGTGCGGTGCGCGGCGCGTCTGCTTCGAGTGCCGCTACGGCTCCGGACGCGCGGGCGACGGCATAGGCATCGAGCGCTTCGCCGCCGGTCTGCATGAGCACCACCACCAGCCCCGCCAGTGGCTGGCCAAGCAACACGGCGCCCACGATGGCCAGCATCGCCACCACGTCGGCGGCAAATTCCCCGCGCCACAGGCCGCGCAGCGTGCGAAAGGCCACCGGCGAGCCGGTGGCCAGTAGTCCTACGTACCATATACGCTGCCTCCACGTCTCGCCGTCGGCACTGGACGCCAGCGATGCCGGGAGCAGCAGGGGCACGACGGCGCCCGCCACCAGAAAGAGCAGCGTCAGGGCCGGCAGTCGCGGAATGGTGACGCGGCGCATCACCTGCGCGGGCCCCGAGTGTCCATGAGGGAAAGATATACTGGAATGTTGCCTGTCACCGGCGCTATCCTCGTACATGGCAGACACCCATTCCCACGCAGCGCTTTCCGCGATCGTCGATATCGCTGCCGACGCGATCATCGCGCTCGACGACGACTTTCGCATCGTGCGCTTCAACCGCGGTGCCGAACAGATTTTCGGGTGGGCCGAAGCCGACATGCTGGGGCAGCCGCTCGACCGACTGCTGCCGATGGGCGCCCGCGCCGTACACGATGGGCACGTGCGCACCTTCGCGGAAGGGCAGACAGTCGCGCAACGCATGGCCGAGCGTCGCGAGATCGCCGGACTGCGCCGGAATGGCGAAGAGTTTCCCGCCGATGCTTCGATCGCCCGTGTCACGATCGACGGCGAACGCACTTTCATGGTGCTCCTGCGCGACGTGAGCGAACGTCGCAACGCCGAGCAGCGGCAAAAGCTCTTGGCCACCGCGGGTTGGGTGCTCGCCGCGTCGCTCGACGTGGCGTCCACGATGGCCACTATCGCGGAACTGCCGGTGCCGTTGCTCGGCGACTGGAGCCTGCTCGAACTGCTCACCCCCGAGGGGCAGCTGCGACGTGTCGCGGCCACGCATGCGGATGCGCGCCGCCGCGATGACGCGCTTGCGCTCGTCTCACGCGTGGATCGACCCGTCGAGTCCGATCTGCCCCTCGTGAGCGCCGCCCGCGCCGCCCACGAGGCCGAAGCGCAGCGCATCGCCGATATTCCGGCATGGATGGCGGCCAATTTCGGCACGTCCGCCGAGCGGGAACAGGTGGAGGCGCTCGGTGCGTCGTCGGTGCTGTTGGTGCCGTTGCGCGCGGGTGGCCGGGCCATCGGTGCGCTGCACGTGGTGCGCTCGCGGTCCGGCGCGCGTCATTCGGCCGATGAAGGGCACGTGGCGGACCAATTTGCCCGTCTGGCCGCGCTGGCGCTCGAAAATGCCCGTTTGTATCAGGAGGCGCGCCGCGCAGTTCGTGAACGCGATGAGATGCTGGCGATCGTGTCGCATGACCTGCGCAATCCGGTAAACGCGGTGGTGATGCTCACCGGCGTGGTACTCGAACGCGATGACGACGATCGCCCGCTGATGGAGCGCGACGAGGTCGAAGCGATTCGTGCTGCAGCTCGACAGGTTGATGGGTTGATCCAGGATCTGCAGGACGTCTCGCGCATCTCCACCAGTCGCTTGCGTGTGGAGAGGCGCCACCTCCCGATGAGCGAGCTGCTCGAGGAGGCCGCTGAGATGTTCGAGCCGGCGATGGAAGACGCGGCCCTGCGCTTCGTGCGCCAACTTGGTCACGCGCTCCCTGCGGTGATGGCTGACCGGGGACGAATCATGCAAGTGCTCTCCAACCTGCTTGGCAACGCCGTACGCTTCACCCCGCAGGGCGGGGAAGTCACGCTCACCGCAGAGGCCCTTCGCACTATGGTGCGTGTACGCGTGCGCGACACCGGCCCGGGTATCGCGCCCGAGGACGTGCCGCGACTGTTCGAGCGTTACTGGCAGGCACCCAGACTGCTTCGTGCCGGCTCAGGACTCGGTCTCTTTATTGCCAAAGGCATTTTGGATGCGCATGACGGAGAGATCGGCGTCGAGAGTGAAGTGGGGTCGGGGAGCGAGTTCTGGTTCACGCTTCCGATCTGAACGCTTTTCTGCTCGCTTTTCTGCAGTTGCAAGACAGAAACGCCGCGTCTTCGGGAGGAAGGCGCGGCGTTAGGCCCAGCGGAACGACTCAGTGCTTTTCGGATCCCGCAGAGGCACCGGACGCCGCCGCCTTGTCTTCCGCGTGGTAGACCTGCTGGGCCATCGGGTTGCGCGGGTGCAGATACGTGTTTTTATGGATCGTGTAGGCGGTAAACAGCAGCCCCAGCGTACACACCGTAGTCACTATGGCGGCGCCCCAGCCCTGCTTGTTCGGATCGTACGCAACACTCATGGAAAAACCCCGTGGGGAAAGCGCAACCGGCACCAGCCGGCTCTGATGAACACCCCTCGGGAGGGGCGCGGCACTCCAAAAGCTACATACGCGCCGCTCATTCTTCCACCCTCGGCCCGGGGCCTGCTGAGTGATTGACGAGTCGGGCAGGAAGAATGGACGCTGATCCATAACGATCGCGGATACGATCGAGTGCCCGGGTGAGAGCCCGATCCCGGTCATCCTCCACCGGTTCTCCCAAAACGGGGGCCGTCGGCGCGGCCGCGAATAGTGCCAACTGCGGCGCTTCGCCGGCACCGTCATCGAAGTGTGAGAGGCCGATGCCGAGCAGACGGACGCCGACCCGTCGCTTCGCCCGGAGTTGGCGCAAGAGCGCCTTCGCGGCACTTGCCACGGACTGTTCGGACTCGATCGGCTTGGCCAGCGTGCGCTGCGCCGAGCGGCCGCGGAAATCGGCGTCCTTGATTTTTACCGTGATGGTGCGCGCGCGCAGCGCCTGTCTCCGCAGATCGGTGCTGACCTTCACAGCGAGCCGCAGCAGTTCGCGCTCGATCAGATCGTCGTCATCCAGATCCCTCGCAAAGGTCTCCTCGCGACTTACTTGTTTCTGCGTGTCGCGCGGCGTGACCACGCTGTCGTCTATCCCGCGCACCCGCCTGTACAGCCACGGGCCGGCCCGCTCGCCGAGTCGCTGCGTGAGGGCGTCGGCGCTCCACGACTGGGCCTCCGCAACAGTGACCAACCGCATCGCCTCGAGCCTGGCCGCAAAGCGCGGTCCCACCATCGGCAGGTCGGCCAGTTTGAGGGGAGCGAGGAACTCTGCCTCGCGCCCCGGCGGCACGGCATGCACGCCGTTGGCGGTGGTGCCCGGCTTGGGCTTCGCCAGCTCGACCGCCATCTTGGCCACGAGACGTGAGCTTCCTGCGCCGATCGAGACGGAGATGCCGGTTGCCTGCAGTACGGCGGTACGGATGCGGTGGGCGGTCGAGGTGAGCGACTCGTGCTGATAAAGCGCCTCCGTGCCGCCCAGGTCGCAATACCACTCGTCGATGCTCGACGCCTGGACCACCGGTGCGAATTGCGTCAGCACCTGTTGAATCTCGCGGCTTCGGCTACTGCAGGCACCGCGCGGCACCGGCACGCACATCGCCTGCGGACACAGCTGAAGCGCGCGCGCGATCGGCATGGCGGAGCGCACACCGTAGGCGCGGCACTCATACGACGCGCTGCACACCACACCGCGTGACCCCGGGCGTCCGCCCACGATGAGCAACGGTGTCGTGCCCGCGCCGTCAGGATCGACCTGTCGGGCCACGGCCACGAAAAAGGCATCGGCATCTACCAGCAGGATGCGACGCGTTGGTACGGAGGTCACGTGAAGCGCTGCCGGCGGGGCCGGGACCGGGTCACCGAAGGTGGACACCATGGTAAGATAACGGATGACTCCAGCTATCCTGCTCGTGCGCAAATTGAAGGTCGCGCATGACATTCTCGAATACACACACGATCCTGCCTCCACGGCGTATGGCAAGGAGGCGGCGGAGGCGCTCGGTCTCGATCCGGCCACCGTGTTCAAGACGCTGGTTGCCGACGCCGAAGGGGTGGGGTTGGTGTGCGCGCTGGTGCCCGTGCTGGCGATGCTCGAGCTGAAAACGCTGGCGGGGATCGTGGGAGCCCGCCGCGCGCGCATGGCGGATCATGACCTCGCCGAGCGCGTCACGGGGTACGTAGTGGGCGGGATCAGTCCGCTGGGGCAGAAAAAGCTGCTCCCTACGGTGCTCGACGCGAGCGCGCTGGACTATCCGCGAATTCATGTGAGCGGCGGGCGGCGCGGTCTCGAGCTGTCGCTCGCCCCGATGGATCTGGTAAAGCTTGCGAACGCACGCACCGGTCGCATCGCACGCTGACCGCGTTCACACCATCACGCGCGGTCGCTGCGGTCCCAGTTCGTCGGACTGGAGCGCCGGACCACGTCCACGTGCCGCCACCGGCCAGCGCGTCTCCACCACGTGCCCGCGCACCCCGAGTATTTCGTCGAACAGATGCACCACGATGCACACGTGGTTGGGTACGATCCGCACCTGATCACCCAGTCGTGGACGCCATGGCGACTTCGAGATGTCGAGTATGCCGTGTTCCTCCGACATCCGTGACACGACAATTCCCGGATGATCCAGGAGCGCGCCGTAGCCATCGCCCTCGGCACGCAGCGGCTCACGGCCGAGCGCCTTGGTCCCGGCATCGACCACGACCTGGCCTTTTACGGCGGTACTCACGACTGTGGCAAGCACAGTGAGCGCGCAATCCTCCCAGTCGCAGGCACCGATGCTTGCCGTGGTGCGATCGTTGTACACATAAGTGCCCGGGCGCACCTCCGTCACTCCCGGCACCTCATGCATGCGCCACGCGGCCGGCGTGGAGCCGCCGGTCACCACACGCGGCGGCAGGCCGACGTCGGTCAGGGCCTCCCGAAACTCCGCGATCTGCTCACCCAAGCGGGAGAGCGCAGCGGTTTGCGCCGGGAGCGGCTCACGAATATGACCCGGATAGAAGAGCAGTCCGGCGAAATCGAGCGCCGTTGTGCGACTGATCTGCTGCGCGATGACCACCGCTTGTGCCGGCGACGCCACGCCCACGCGGTGCATCCCGGGATCCGCTTCCACATAGACATCGAAACGTCGATGGCCGAGGCGCGCGGCAACGCTGAGTGCATCGAGCGCTGCGGCGTCGTCGGCGGCCACGGCGACGCGTACCTCCGCTGGCAGCCTCGCCAGACGCTCGAGACGCGCGGACCCGACGGGCGGATATGCGATGAGCAGATCGTCGCACACGTCGGCCATGATTTCGGCTTCTCGCAACGTGGCACAGGTGAGCCCCACCGCCCCCAATCGCAGCTGATCGGCCGCAATGCGAGGCGACTTATGCGTTTTCACATGCGGACGAAGTCGGAGGTCGTGCAGGGTGGCGTAGGCGGACATACGGTCCAGATTGTGGGCAAGCCTGTCCAGATCCACTATTGGTATCGGTGTCTCGAGCTGTTCGAGATACGTTGCCACCACGCCTCCCCATGCGAGCCTGAACGATGTCTGCGAGCGAATCTGCTTCCCGGTGGAGCCCGGTATGGCTTCCGGATGTTCCACCGCCAGCGGGAGCCTACTCCCCCGCCGTGCGCACCGCAAATCTGCTCTTCGTGTCGGGGCAGACGCCACGTGATCCGCATACCGGGCAGATCATCGGCGAGACCGTCGAGGAGCAGTGCCGGATCACGTTGGCGAACCTCGAGCGTGTGTTGCGCGCGGGTGGCGCTTCGTTACACGATGTGGTGAGCGTAACCGCCTATCTGGCCAATGAAGACGACTGGGGAATCTTTGACGGGGTGTATCGCCGCGTGTTCTCGCCGCCGTTTCCGACCCGAGCCGTCGTGGGTGCGTCACTGCGGGGAAGTTTCGTCGAGGTGTCGGCAATAGCTGCGCTCGGCTGACACCACAGCGGTCTCGGGTGGAAGGGGCGTCGTGGTAACGATGCGCTATGGAACGCTGGCCGAAGTTCTGCAGTTCGTCATGGGCCGATGACCGATCTTTTGCCGAGGCTGTGCTTCCCATGATTCTTCACCCGCCTGTGGCGTTCCCTGTATCGGACAGCGAGGCGTCCTTCGCGCTGTTCGACGCGGTTCCGGCTTCGATGTGGGTACTCGACGCGTTGACGCTGCGCTTTCTCGACGTGAACGCGTTTGCGATAAACGCGTACGGGTATACGCGAGACGAGTTTCTGAGCATGCGGGTGACCGACCTGCATCCACCCGACGCCGAACGTGAGAACGCCGTGGCGCGATCGTCGCGCGTGGGCTTCACCTTTCGCGGAGAGTTTCAGCATCTGTGGCGTGACGGCACGATCCGTCATGTGTCGCTCTCCAGCTATGACATTCGATATTTCGGCTGTGATGCACGTCTGGTGATCGTCGATGACATCACGGATCGCGTCCTCGCCGAACGCACCCGGGAAATGCTGCTCGCGGCAGTGGAGCAGGTGCATGATCCGGTGTTGCTCCTCCGTGCCGCACTGGTTCCCGGACACCCGCCGCATATTGCGTTCGTGAATTGCGCCACCGAGCAGGTCCTCGGCGTCAAGCGGGGGGATCTCCTGCAGGCACAATGGTTTGTCCACCCGACGCTCATCCGTAATCGCGGCGCGATCAGGCGATTCGTGGCCAGGCTGCATTTGCCGGAGGCCACGCAGATGGATATTTCATGGCATACGCCGGATGATCGGAATCTTCGTCTGGATGTGCTGGCATCGCCGGTCAAATTTTCCGAGGGTCGCGTAATTGATCACTGGATTGTGGTGGCCCGGGATATCACCGCGCGTCGAGCGGCAGCCGAACGCTCGGCGCAGGCGCAACGATTGGAGTCGCTGGGACTCCTCGCGGGGAGCATCGCCCATGATTTCGGTAATCTGGTCCAGGTGGTTCTTGGCTTTACCCAGCTGGCCACCGAACAGCTCGGTGATCGGGCAGAGGCTGCGCTGTACGTACAGAATGCGCACGACGCAGCCGAGAAGGCGGCCGCCCTGTCGAGACAGCTGCTGGCCTTCAGCCGTCGGCAGAGTCTCTCGCCGCAGTGCGTAGACCTGCGAGGGCTCCTGAAGGGGATCACGCCGGTGCTGTTTCGCCTTGCGGGACACCAGGTGAGGGTGACGCTGCAGCTCTCCGACCTGCCGGCCTTTGTGTGGGCCGACACCACACAGATGGAGCAGGTGTTGATGAATCTGGTCGTGAACGCGCGCGATGCACAGCCGAACGGCGGCGCGGTGCGCATCACCTTGGACGTCTACCGGGGCGACGCGAAGGCGAACACGCGTCTTCCTGCGGCAACGGAGGGGGTGGTAAGATTGTGTGTCGCGGACGAAGGCCCGGGGATGCCGCGTGATATTGCCCCTCGTGTCTTCGAACCGTTCTTTACCACGAAACCGCACGGCACCGGACTCGGCCTTTCCACGGTGCACGGCATCGTAACGCAAAGCGGTGGCGAGATCGCGTTGCACTCGCCGCCTGGACGCGGGCTGACCGTGGAAATCCTGATGCCCTATTGCGAGATCCCGCAGGACGAGACGACGGTAACGATTGCCGTGCATGTCGCGGACAGAACGCGACGCCTGCAACTTGCCGGGGCGTTTCAGCGTGCAGGCGTGCGCACCCGCCTCTCCAGCCGACTCGCAGAGCTGGCGAAGAACCTTGCCGATGGCGCCGTCACGGCGATCGTCACAACCTCGGCGGAAAGCGACACGACCGCCGTGCAGCCGCGCGCGGGCGCGTGCGCTATCGTACACGCGGCGCCAGGCGACGACGTGGAGCAGGTGGTCGCGCGGGTGCTCAAGATTCGCTCAGCCTGAGCGACAACGCCCTCGTTGGACGATCTCGCTAGGCTATCTCGAGCGCGTAGCCCTCGCCGCGCACGGTACGGATGTCCACCGTGCTTTCGGACTCCCGTAGCCGCTTGCGCAGCTGCGCGACGTGCACGTCCACGACATTCGACCCCGGGTCGAACTGCAGATGCCAGACATGCTCGAGTAACATGGGGCGCGTGACCGTTTCACCGGCACGCATGGCCAGAAATTCCAGCAAGGCATACTGCCGCGCGGTGAGATTTACCATCTTGCCATGGCAGTGCACTTCATGCGTAACGCGATTGAGCGTCAGGTCGCCCACCTGCACGCGCTCCATCGACCGCGCACCGCCGCGTCGGATAGCCGCTCGTACGCGCGCGGTGAGTACCTCGTTCGGAAACGGCTTCTGCAGGTAGTCGTCGGCTCCCGCGTCGAGCGCGCGAACGACATCGGCTGCGGTGTCGTGCGCCGTCGCAACCACGATCGGTGTGGTTGCCCCTTCTCGCCGAAGATCCTGCAGCACCGACAGGCCGCTTCGATCGGGCAACTCAAGGTCGAGGACGATGGCGTCGTACGCGGTGGACTGCGCCAGTCGGCGTCCATCTTCGGCAGCAGGGGCTACGTCGACGGTATACCCGTCGTCCATGAGAACCTGACGCATGAGATCGGCCACCAGACGATCGTCTTCGATAACGAGGATGCGCATTCGGTCAGGACTTGAGAGAGAGCACCGGGAGTACGATCCTGGTGCGACACACGAAGGCTGCTTTACCGAATCATGCGAGCAATGGTCGTGCCGAGCCAGCCCGAAGGCTTCCATCTGGCGCATTCAAGCCTAACGTCTCGTCCCATCTTAGTGTTTAATTATGAACACGCTTTCATGGAGAGATACCCGCCTGGCTCAGCTTTCACCCTTGAGTCGACGGATCGCGCGACGATCGCGCTTCCCCGGCTTGCTGTCGCCAAAAGCGAAAAGGGCCGGCATCGAGCGAAGTTGCTCCTGCGCCGTCGCGCGGCGGGCGCGCGACTGCTCCGATTCAGTATAGAGCCGCTGGGCGATCTCGGCCGACCCTCGTCGCTCGGCGACGTCCAACACGGTCAATTGCCACTCGAGCGGCCCCTGCCGAAGTCGGATTCGGTCGCCCGCCTGTACCTGCTTCGCTCGCTTGGCACGCTCGTCGTTGACTTCCACCTTGCCGCCGTCGACGGCATCGGCCGCCAGGACGCGCGTCTTGAAGAAGCGGGCGGCCCAGAGCCATTTGTCCAACCGCACTTTTCGAGCGGTGTCTGCGTCGCCGCCAGCCATGCGCTATTCCACGTACTCAGGAAATTCATCATCGTCCATGTCTTCGTGACCATCGATCTCGTTGTGGTTCCGGCTGGCCGGGGACGCGAGTTCGGCGTCGCGAACTTCGCGAATACGCGTGGCGGCGCCGGCATATACGGCCCGAACTGCGGGAACGCTACCGTGGGAGTTGGCGCGCTGCTCGAGCATCGGGACGAGGGCCATGAGCGATTCGACAGCGGCCTTCGCGTCGCCATCGGTTGCGATCGCCTGTAGCATAGCCACGACATCGTCGCAGGCGTCCGCCATCCGGCGCGACGTCGCGAGATCGGGACCCGGCACTATGACACCGGGCTTCACGGCATCGACCCGCTGGCGAAGGACGGCCGCGTCCGAGCGAAATCGGTCGACGAGATAATCACGCGCGGAAAGGCTCATTCGAAAAATCTAGCTCGTCGCGCGCGGCACGCCACGCGGCCAGCCACGCATCGCTGACGACCGGTGTGGCGATGCCTAATTGTGCGCACCGTTCGGTAAGATCTTCCCACCAGCCGTATTCGATTGCATCGACCACGTCGAGCAGTTGCCCGAGTCCGGAGAAACGCTCGATCAATGCTTCGCGCAGCGCTGGAGGCAGCGCCAATCGATCGGCAATCGCCGTCGAGGGGGCGCCGAGGGCGAACTCGAGCACCGAGAGCAGCCCGGCAACGATGCGCGCCCGCGGATGGGGCGCGTTATCGAGAGCTGCGCCCACGCGCTCTACCATGCGGGCCCGGCGGAGCGCGGCGAACGCCAACTCGGGATCCCTCGCCGCCTCTCCGATGAGCCGGGCCGCCACGGCAACCAGCCGTTCCATGATGGCGTCGCGCCCCAGCATCGTCATGGCGTGCGTGACTGATCGCGGCCCCCGCACGCCAAATGCCGCGGAATTCATGGCCTTGAGCAAGGAGGCCGCGAGATGCGGATCGTCGCGCACAAACGCATCGAAGCTGGCGTCGGCGGGCCGGCCGTCAGCGAATGCCACGAGCATGCTCATGGCACGAATCAGGCTGTCCTCCACATTGCGGTCAATCGGTGTACTCGCTCCGCGGGTGAGCAATCGTCCGCTGTACAACGCTGCGCCCGCCCGCATCACGCGATGGTGCGTCAGGCGATCATCGACGTTGCGCACCATGGGCTTGAACCCGGCCTGCAGCAGCAGTTGTACGCGTGACGCAAGCAGGGGCGGCGCTGTGCGCAGGGCGTCCAGCACCACGGTGCACCCGCCCATGGTGCCCGGCAACGGTGCACCTGCAGGAAATCCGTCAAGGGCGAAGCGAAACCCGGCACCCAGAAGACGGTCGACGTCTTTCCGCGTGCGGGTATCCTCGAGCGCCTCCGTGGACACGAGCCACGTGGCGTCGGTAGAGGCAAAGCGGGTGAGCGACCCTTCGCGGACGACCGCCGGCGTGACGGGCACATAGAGGGTACGCGTGGCGATGCGCGTGAGCGAACCCACCAGGTCCACCACGTATCGCGTCTCGTCGTCGGGACTCAGCTGCCCTCGCTCGCTGTCCGACGGGTACGCGCCGAGATGATACGCGGAGACGCGCATCTTGCGATCGCGAATGGGCTGCAGCGAGATCAGCATCGCGATTCAGTCGTGGCTGGAACGCGCGAGGACGCTGTTCAGATACTGTGGATCGCCCGTGACATCCCGCACCACGTACGGTTGCAGCCAGACGGGTATGACTGCCGAATCATCGGTGCCGTCGAGCTCCACTTCGGCGAGCACCAGATCGCGGTCGAGAAACACATCGATCTCCCAATGGTGCCGGCCATCGATTACGATGTGTCGTTGCTTGCGCACACGCGCCAATTGTGTCAACTCCCACATGGCGTCGAACAGCGACGCTGACACATCCTCTTCGACTTCGATGCGCGCTGTGGCGGATCCGAGCTTCATGGTGCGCCGCAAGGTGGTCGTGCCATCGGGAGCGACCGTGCGCCGAAGCCGTTCGCACAGTGTCGTTCCGGGTAGCCAGCCCTGCGTAATCTGCACGGGAGGAATGCTGGCCGTCTCCGGCGGACATCCCGACAACAGGTACTTGCGCTCGACTTCCATAGGCATACCGTCCGCCGCCAACGGGCTCGCGGCGCGCAGCGCTGCGACGGCGCTTTCGATGGTGCGCATCACGGCGTCCAGCTGCTCGCACCACGACTGCGTGAACGCCTCGTAATGCGCCAGCGCCACCGCATGCAGTGCGTTGGCAAGCGCCGGGAGGTTCTCCGTTTCAGCGCGTTCGGCAAGGAGATCCGCGTCGCGCACGGCGCCAAGTAAATCCTGCCCGCGCGTCGCGCGCTCGAACCATGCACCAAGAGCCGGCTGCAACTTGGCAAATGGCGCCAGCATCGCCCGCTGGCGCTTGAGGCGGATGCGTACCCGGTGCATCGCGTCGCGGGAGGCGACGTTCCGGATGCCTTCGAGATCACGCCGGATGCGCGTCGCGGCCCGCTCCACGCGGGTGGCGAGATGGCGCGCGAACGGCGCCGGCACGGAGGCCACGCCCACGCGCTGCACTTGCTGATAGGTAGAGAGCGCACTGAACAGTCGATCGGCCACGGTGTCAAAGTGGTTTGCGAACGCCTTGCTCACCTCTCCGCTCCCGCGCCCCGCGCCTCGATCCAGGCGCGTACGCAATACGAGCGCCTCGTCACGGGCCTCGGCGGCGAGCGATTCGGACTCGGCGTGCAACCAGCGGCGTTGCACGTCCGTGTCACGCGCCTGATTAGTCGCCTGGCCGAGCGCGCGCAGGGCACGTGCCGAACGGCGGTCCACGCTTTCATCGAGTCTGCCGGCATGCTCCCGCAAAACCGCACGCAATCGACGTAGCGCGACGCGCGCGCGGTGCAGAATGTCCGCCTCGCCGCTGTCCTGTCGTTCCTCCTCCTTCTCGGCGGCGTTCGCACGGTGCCGCGCCAGTTCCCACTCGGCACGCGCCTCGGCGAGCTGCTGCAACCAGTGCAGCGCCACGATACGCGCTCCTTCCTGCGCAGGCCGTTGCAGCGCGGACTGCAGCAATCGCTTGAGCTCCATGTCGCCCGGGACCCTCGCCTCAGTCATCGTTGTCGTCGTGGTTGTCGCTGGCATCGACGTGCACCTCGGCGGAGCCATTTTCGAGATAGTTCACCGACACCTGCCACGGGCGGCAGCACACCTGACAATCTTCGATATACTGCTGATGCGTGCCGGAACCGGGGTCGAGCGTGATTTCGACCGACTCCCCGCAGTAGGGACAAAACACCTCGCTCGAGAAGTCGGCAGTACCATCGCCGAGCGGAAACTCGTCGTCGAGCAGGGTATCATCGTCTTCATCGGGCAAGTCCCACGGGTCGCGGTCGGTCACATCGTCTCGTGAGAAAGGGAATGCGCGTAATTAAGCATCAACGCGGCGGGAGCACGAGAGTGCGGTCACCGGTGGCGACGGCCAACGCGCCACGCGTCCCGGCAACCTTGGCTTCAAACGAGGCGAGCTTGACGGCCTCGTCCAGCACCAGTCGTTCACGGATGTTGACGATGAGCAGCGTGCTTTCGCCGTTTTCAAAACGGATTTGTTCGGCATCGCGCAGCAAGGTCGCGTTGCGTACGTTGGCCGTCTGCCGGTCAAGCAGCCGCTCGAGGTTAGCGAGGTCAAAAATCGCCGCACGGGTGTCGAACTCGATATCCCGACGAAGTCGGTCGAGCTCCAGCTCCTGGAACTCCAGTCGCTGACCCGCTATCGAGAAACGTCCTCGTTCCTTCAGGAAGAGCAGCGGCGACCTGAGCTGCAGTGCAGCCTTGTAATTGTTGTCGAGCCGCTGGCTCGAAAAGAACGCCTCGTTTTCACCGCGTTCGGCGAGCCCGTACAGTTTTGCGTCGGCGTACGGCACCAGCCCCTGAAGGGTAAACAGCCGCTGCGCTTCGGCTTGCTGGATGCGCGCCTGCACCTTGAGAAGCTCAGGATTCCGGCGGGTGGCGATGTCAAGCAGCGACGCCAGGCGCGTCGAGTCGATGGCACTGCGTTCGATGCCATCGAGTACAGGCTTAGCCGCTGGCGGTAGCAGCAGTGGCCGCCCGGCATCGTCCCAGAGATACGCCGTGACACCCAGCGTGGCGACGTAAAAGAAGCCTTCAGCTTCGAACCGGGTGACCTGACGTCGTTGCAGCTCGAGTAACGCCTCGATAGTGTCGATCGGGGCGCTTTCCCCGTTCGCCACACGTTGGCGAACGGCTTGCAAGCGGAATTCGGCCAGCGCCTCGCCTTCCTGGGCGATGATGCGTCGACGCCAGGTCTCGTACCATGTCCCGTAATCCTTCGCCGCCTCGAAGATGAGCTTGTTGACTATGCCGATCTGGTCGGCCGCACCAGCATCGCGTGCGGCGCGCGCCTGTTGCAACGCGTTACGACGTTCATCGGTAATGATCCGCTGGCCGAGCGGAATGGAAATTCCTGCCGAAAAGGTGCCACCGCGCAGAGTCGTGCGATCGGGGTTGATGAATTGCCCCGACGTACGTTCGTACGACAGCAGCACATCCGCGCCGACCGGCAGCGGAATCTTGACCTCGCCCTCGAAGTAGGTGAAGTAGGGGGTGCCGGCGAGACGCTTCTGGTCCCACGTGGCGTTCACGGTCGGATCGAAGGCGCCCCACGCCGCGCGCAGGTCGCTGCGTGCCTGGTCCGATACCAGACGTGCCTGCTGCGCTACGGGATGGGTACTCAGGATGATATCGACGAACGTGGGAAACGCGAACGGAACGCCCGACGTGTCCACGCGCTCGCCCAGAAAAGCGCGGGCGCGCACCATCGTGCTGTCGATACGCTGCTGTCCCTGCCGTTGTCCTTGCTGCTGTCCCTGTTGCTGTGCATGGGCACTGCCGATCGCCACGGGAAGCAGCGCGGCGGCGAACCACGGCCTCACTTCTTGCCTCCGTCTTTCGCAGCACCAGTGGCGCCGCCGGCAACGGCATCCGCCGGAAGCGCGTCGTTAGGGTCGATCGAGAGCGGGAAGCCATTCAACTGACGCCATAGCTCCCATCCGACGGTCACGTTGTCGAGCATCGCCCACCCCTGCACGCCGGTGCCAAGACGCACCTGCGCCGGCCATTCGGCGTCGTGCGTAACATCCGGCGTCAGCAACACGCGAAACATGCCTTGCCGGTTTGGAAACTGGTCGATCACCGCGACCGTCGCACCAAAGGTTCCCACGGCCACCTGCGGCCAGCCGGAGAACTGCAGCGCCGGCCAGCCGTCGAAGAAGATGCGTACGTGTCGGCCGGGACGAAGCAGCACGATATCCATTGGCTTCACAAACAGCTCCACGGCTTTTTCCGGGCGCGCCGGCTGGATCGTCACGATCGGATCGCCAGCCTTCACGATCTCTCCCTGGCCGCTCCGCGAGGCGCGCACCACGTAGCCATCCTGAGGAGCCTTTATGAGGTAGAAGCCGTTGCGAATCGTGAGTGATCCGACCTTGTCCTGCAGCTTGGCGAGATCCGACTGCCCTTCGCTCACTTCCGCCAAGGTCGCCGCCCGATCGGAGCGCGCTTTAGCCGCCTTCTCTCCGTACTCAGCCGGAAGTCCCAACAGATCCGTCTCGGTGCTCTGCAGCTGCTGCTGCTTGTCGATGACTTTCGCCGCCGCTGACTGCGCACGCACCTGAAAGGTCTGCAGCTCATTTACCGACACCAGTCCCATCACGTCGCGAAACAGCCGATCCCGCCGGGCGAGCTGATCGCGGGCTACCGAATCTTCCAGGACGGCCTGCCGCAGCTCGGCCCGATACTGCGCCAGCTTGTTCTCCGTCTGCTGCAGCTTGAAGTCGAGCTGCTGACCGAGCAGTCCGATTTGCGCCTGCAACGCTTCGGCCTTGTTCAATTTCTCGCGAATGGCCGACGACTTCGCATCCTGCTGCACGCCGGTGAGCCGCAGGATGTTGGGATTGAGATACTCTTCCTTGATTTCCGAGATTCGGGCGATGGAATCGCCTTCTTTCACAAACTGACCTTCCTGCACATACCACGCTTCGATGCGTCCATCGATGCGGGTCGGCAGCGACTGCGGCCGGTCGGACGGACTGAGGGCGGTCACTGTCCCGATACCCTGCACGCTCTGCTGCCAAGGCAAAAAGAGAATGAGAAACAGCGTCGACAGGAGGCCGATCAACCAGCGCGACACCACCCGGCCGGTATCGGCCTCGCCGAGCAGGGCGGTCGTTTCCAGCGGAAGTTCCTTGAGCTCCCGGATGATATCAAGGTCGCTAGTCGGCGTGCTCAACTCTGCCCCTCATCTACCACTCCGTGCAACAGGTTGCGGCACACCTCGTCGTCACGCAGCTCGCTGAACGGCGCGTCGCGCACGATACGCCCGTTATCGAGGACCAGGACGCGGTCAAACGCCGAGAGCAATTGTGGGTCGTGCGAGATCGCGAGAACGGTCCACGGTCGTCGCGCATCCGTGAGGATACGGATAATGAGGCCTCGCGAACCGGCGTCGAGGTTCTGGAAGAAGTCGTCGAGAACGACCAAACGCGGACGTCCGACGATGCCCTGCGCCACCAGCAGTTTATTCGCAAGATGAGAGGGGAGCGTGCGTCCGTTATTCCGGATCTCTGTCTGAATTCCCTGCGGGAGCTGCTGAATCTCGTCGGTAAGCAGGAGGTCGTCGAGTGTCTGCCGCACGTCCATCGGCGTGATATGCGCGCGGCCCACGCTCACGTTTTCTTCCACCGTGCCGTCAAACAGGTCACCCAAGGACATCATCTGGCCAATGCGGACGCGCAGCGCCGGTCGGTCGAGGTCGCGCAACGTAATACCGTCGAAACGGATCGTACCGTCATAATCGTCCATCAGGGCTCCGAGCAGCTTGAGGAGCGTCGACTGTCCCGACCCATCAGACCCCGTGATCGCCACGCGTTCGCCGGCATTGATGGTGACGGAAATGCCGTCCACTGACGCGTGCGCGGCGTTCTGGTAGCGAAACCGCAAGTCTCTGGCTTCGAGTGCGATTCCTTCACCCGGGCGATGCATCGGGGCAATTCCCCCCCGTGTTTCCAAAGGCAAATCGGCCACGTGGCCCGATTTGTCGACGCTGGTGAGGAGGTCGTACACCGTGGAGAGGCTGTTGATCATTTTTTCGATGCCCACGAGCACCGTCACGATCACGAGTTCGGCCGCGACGAACTGACCGAGCAGCAGCTGATTCGACTGCACGAGTGCCGCGCCGATGATGAGCACCGCAGCCGTAATGAAGGTTTTGAAGCCGATCAGCGCGATGGTCTGGGTGACGAGGACGGCAAAGTGCTTGCGGCGGTACTTCAGATAGCCGGTGACGACATCGTCCATCCGTTCCACCGGCAGCGTGGAATCGCCAGCGTACTTGAACGCGTGGAAGGCGCGGGCGATTTCTTCGAGCCAGTGCACGGCCTTGTACTTGTACTTGCTCTCCGAAATCGACGTGGCGAGTCCCTCAGGCGCCGACCAACGGATGATGAACCACAGGACGGCGGTCACGACCACGGCGAAGATGGAGAACCACGGACTGTAGAACGTGAGCAGCATCAGGCTGAACACGATGGTGAGGAGCGCTGTCGGCACATCAAGGAGCAGCTTCTGGATGCTCTTTTGAATCGCCACGGCCTCGAACAGGCGGTTCATCTGCTCGGGAAGGTTCGACTCGAGCGAGGTGGCGTAGCGCATGCGCGGAATGCGGAAGGCAAACTCCAGCGCCATCCGCGCGAAAACGCGTTGCTGAATGCGCTCGACGACACGCAGGATACCGATCTGAACCACGCCCGCCACGATGGTGCCGGCCACGACAAAGGAGATCAGCACGATCACGGGCTGCAGAAACAGTCGGCCTTGCACCAACTGGACGATGCCTCCGACGGCAAGGGGCAAAATGAGGGTCAGGCCACCAGCCAACGTGGCGTAAAAGAAGATGGTGAGGATCTCGCGCCGCTCACGGGCAAAAAGCGCGATGGTCCGGTCGATCGGTGAGAGGTGGGCAGCCTCGGTGTCGTCGGGCTCGCGGCCGATCGGGCTGTGCGGGCTCGAGAGCGGCATTGCGCTGGTCGAGGGGCGCAACGCCAGGGGGGCGAGCGCGAAGAGCACGTCGCCGCCGCCGGCCCTCGCGATGATCGCGTCGGCGAGCAGGTCGCCCGTGCCGTGAATCGCTTCCTCACCGCCGTCGCGGGTGACCACGAGGGCATGAACGCTCTTGTCTTCGTTCTGCAGCAGCAAAATCGCCGCTTCGTGGTGTTCAGCGATAATCACGAGCGGGACGGTGCCCGAGGCAATCGCGACGCGCAGCTCGTCTCGCGACAGACGTCGATCGAGATAACCCACGTCGACCGCACCGCCGATGGAGCGCAGGCGTCCGGCTAACGGGTCGTGAGTGGCGATCTGGCGTGTGAGCGCGCGCCAGCTGGCTTGCTCGACATCGAGGCCGAGGGCAAGACTGACAAGTTGATTGACGCGTGTGGCCTGAGCCGACATGGCGTGAGGATATGAGGAGTCAACGTCGCACGGGCGAACTACGCCCTGCGGGGCAGGACGGATCGGACAGAAGCGGCCACGCGATGCGCGGAATCAGCCCTTTTGCGGCGGCGCGCGTGTTGCCCGAGCGGGCCAGTCCGCCGTCGCGATGGGCCGCCGGGGCGGCCGTGTTGCCACCACGGACAGACCGGAAAACGACGCGCGAAACACGTCGATGCTGTCTGCGACCAGCGGTCCCTGATAATCAACCTGTGAGAGGCGTTGTCCGCGGCGACTGACGCGCCGATACCACGACAGCGATTTCCCGCCGGGTCGGTTGATCGGCGGCGCGTGGACGCGCCATGCGAGGGCTCGGGCACCCTCACCGGATGCTGCTGCAACCGCTTCCGCGGTTGGCAAACCAGGTTCTGAGCCGCTGCCGCGAGACGCCACGGCTGCCCCCGATGCAAGCAGCGTGACCAGCAACGGCAGCGCAGGCCTCAGCGCGCCCGCACGAAAACGGGCGGCGACAAAGGCCGCGAAGCGCGAGCGCGAAAGGATGCTGGTCACAGGCATGGCAGACGAGACAATTACCAAGATACCAGTCGGGATTCAAGGTGCTTGCCGCTTTTCGCCTGCCGCCGACGCGCACCGTGACGCCGCAGTGACACCTTTAGCCGAATCGGGCGTAAGCAGTTCCTGAGGCTGTCCCGCGTCTTTTCGCAGCGCTCGTCCTCCACCAACCCGGACCTCCGATGCGCCTGTTTCACTCGCTTTCGCTCCTTCTCGCCGGCGTTGCGGCCACGTTGCCTGCTCTCACGGTGTCGGCTCAGCAGGCGACGGCACCACATCTTTCCGGTCGCTTCTCCGGCGGCCTGCAGCTGCAGCTCTCCGAACCGCGCGGGGAATTCGGGCGCAACACGGATAACGGGTATGGTATCGGCGGGTATGCGGTGGCCCGGCTGGACGAGAGCAGCGTGCTGAACTGGCGCGCGGACGTGAGCCTGCTGAGCTACGCGAACTCCACCCGGCGGCTGCCCCTCGCCGGGACTGGCGGTCTTATCCAGCTCAATCTCCGGACCTCGAGTAATATCGTGTCGGTCGTCACGGGTCCGCAGCTGCTCGGTCCCACCGGCGTCTTCATCCCATACGCGGCACTCCTCGGCGGCTTCTCGGTCTTCTGGACTTCGAGCTCCATCGAGGGGACGAACAACATCGACGGCCCCTTCGCCACGTCGACGAACTCCAACGATGCCGTGTGGGCGTACGGCGCCTCGACCGGAGCGTACATCCGGATCCGCAATGGTCAGCGCCCCATCCGTCTGGACCTCGGCGCGCGCTTCCTGCGCCACGACGATGTGCGTTATCTGAACGACGAACGCGTGCGGGACGCCTTTGAGAACGACCAGACGCCCGTGCCGGTACGCGGACGCGCCGACTTCATCACCTACTTTCTTGGCGTCAACATCATTTTGAACTGACCGAGTCCGGGGCGCTACCGATCGTCATGGCCGTCGCGGCGGCGGTCGCGTTTGGTATCGCTCCGCTGACGCTTGTCGGTCAGTCGACGCTCCACCGCTCCACGGGTCGGCTTGCTCGCCTTCCTCGCTTTCTGGACGACCAAGGCGCGTAAAACGATCTGCACCAGACGTTCGATGGCGGCACGCCGATTCTGCAGTTGGCTCCGGTACTCCCCGGCGACGATGCGCAATCCGCCGTCGCCATCCAGGCGAGCCGCCAGCTTCTCAAGCACGCGGCTGCGCTGCTCATCGCGCATCGCACGCGTGGTGCGCACGTTCCAGTGCAGCGCCACCCGCGTGGCACTGCGATTCACATGCTGCCCGCCCGGGCCACCGCCGGTTATGGCCCGCAGTTCGAGCTCCGCACGCGGAATCCGCACGCCCGGCGCGATGTCGATATCTGCGTCGGTGTCGTGCATCAGGGAGCGCGACAGGGTGACGCAGTCAATGCGGCCGTGATCGCCGACGGTGTGGGACGAACGGTCAACGCCGGCGCCTCGAAGATCGCCACGTATTCCTCGCCAACGGTGCGACGGAACACCACCTCGCGATAGCCCACCGCCATGAGTTCGCAGCGGAGCAGCGACGGCGGCGTGCCGTGTCCATAGGTGGGGCGTTCGAGATCGAGAATGACGAGGCGCCCTCCGGCTTTCATCGCCGTGGCGAGATTCCAGAGCAGGCCGAACGGCTGCGCGATCTCGTGGTACATGTGGATCATGATCGCCACGTCGAGCCGTCCGTCGGGCAAGCGCGGGTCATGCGGGTCGCCGTAAACCACCTGTACATTAGTGAGCGCCTCGCGCCGTACGCGCCGCTGCAGGAGTTGCAGGTAGTCGGGCACGATATCCTGCCCGTACACGCGCCCGGTGAGCCCGACGAGCGGAGAGAGCCGCGCGACGTAGTATCCGTCGCCCGCGCCGATGTCGGCCACATGCTGTCCGGCCCCGAGTTGCGCAAGCTGTACCACGCGCGCGAACTCCCCCGCGTCGTCACGTGAATTTTCATCGGTCCAGCGGGGGGCGACGATATCAGCGATGTCCCGCCGAGGGGCTGGAAAGGCGTCGGCCGGTGGTCCCGGCGCGGCCGCAGGGGCAATCGTATCCAGTTCGGCCACCAGTACGGCAGAGCCGTCGACGCGGCGCGCCGGACGCGGCGCTTCGGCGCCGGCGCCACAGGCAAAGGCCAGAAGCAGGAGTAGCGGGGACGCGATGCGGGGGAGTTGTTGAGCAGTCATACCGGATGAAGTCGCAAGCTTACGAAGTGGTTGCCGATTCGGCACGCCGATGTACCCGCAGCGCCGCCACCCGGCGGCCATCCATCGCCACCACCTCGAGCTCTCCGTCCGGATAGCTGGCCCGGTCGCCGACCCGCGGCAGACGCCCGAGCATGGCAAAGGCATATCCGCCCAGCGTAGACCAGTCACCGTCCGGGATGGGCAGCTTGTGGTCGGAACGCACGTCCACCAGCGACATCGAACCGGCCAGTTCGAGCACCCCCTCAAAGAGCAGGGCGTCGCGCGAGAAGGGATCGTACTCGTCCGCGATATCGCCGATGACTTCCTCAACGAGATCCTCCATGGTCACGATACCGGCGGTGCCACCGTATTCGTCGAGCACCACCGCCAGGTGCGCTCGCGTGCGGCGGAGGTCGTCGAGCACCCGCTCCGCCGCCCGCGTTGCCGGCACGAAGAGTGGTTCGCGCAGGTGCGCTCGTAATTCGAAATTCGACGAATCTTCCAGCAGCCAGAAGTCCTTGGCCAGAAAGACCCCCACGATATCGTCGGGCGTGTCACGGTACACCGGATAGCGCGAATACCGCTCCCGACGGAGGATCTGCGCCAGCTCGTCGCGCTCCACGTCTTCGGCGATCGCCACCATATCGGTTCTGGGGCGCATCACGTCCATCGCCTTCTTGTTGTGAAAGTCGAAGACACCGGCCAGCATAGCCGAGTCGGACTCGTCCAGCGTGCCGTGCGCGCGCGCCTGCATCACCAGCAGCCGCAGCTCTTCGGGGCTGTGTACCTGGCCGCCCTCCGACGCCGGCTGGACGCCGAACAGCCGTAACAGCCGATTGGCGGCCCCGTTGAGAAAGCTGATGAAAGGAGACATCGCACGGGAGAAGAGCATCAGCGGCCGCGCCACCCATCGACTGACGCTTTCCGGCTTGGCGAGGGCAATTGACTTGGGTGCCAACTCTCCCAGCACGATGTGCAGGAACGTAATAACCGCGAACGCCACGGCAATTCCCACCCCGGTGTGCACCGCTCCGGCATCCGGCAGCACGCCGAAGAGGCGTAGGCCGCGATCGACCAGCACCGCGATGGCCGGCTCGCCGATCCAGCCGAGGGCCAGCGACGCCAGCGTGATGCCCAGTTGCGTGCCCGAGATGTATCGGTCGAGCTGGGACAACGCGCGCTGAACCACCAGGGCGCTTTTGTCGCCTTCAGCGGCCATCTGGTCGATGCGGCTTCGCCGCACGGCCACCAGCGCAAACTCTGCGGCCACGAAGAACGCATTGAGCAGCACCAGCAGCAGTACAAACAACAGCCGAATAGCGGCGCTGCCAAAGGTGATATCGACTTCAGGAGACAAACGACGGGTAGAAAGAGACGCTGAGCGGAAACGGACAAACGAATGGTTCGTCAGGGTAGTGCAATCTGCAAGACCGTCGGGCAATCCGCGCCTCATGCAATTTGCGAGTGGCACAGACGCCCGCTCCGGCCCGACGACCAATTTACCGTGCGCTATACCCCGGCTTATCCGCAGGACCCGCTCCAGGAATTGCTCGATCCGCGCCGGATGCTGCGCTGGGTCTGGTTGTTCCGGGTCGCTCTTGCTTGCGCCGTCCTCGTGGCGGCGGTCTTCGTCTGGAAAAAGGCTGATCCCGCCGACACGTTGATCGCCACGCTTGGCTTTGCCTTCGCGGTGCTCACCACGGTGGGCTCCGTCATGTACGGCAACCTGGACGGTCGGCACTACGACCTACGATTCTACAGCGCGCAATGCGTGATCGACCTGCTCCTTGTCACGGCGGTGGTGCACGTGACCGGCGGATGGAATTCGCAGTTTGCCGCCCTTTATATTTTGGTGATTGCCAGCTCAGCGCTGTTGCTGCCGTTTCGCGGCGGCCTGGCCGTGGCGGTCGGTGCCTGCGTGCTGTATGCCCTGGAGGTGCTCTGGCTGCGCCCTGGTGCGTCGTTCGCCGCGATTACCGTGCAACTCACCGTGTTCGTGATTGTCGCGGTGGGTTCGGCATTCATCTCGCTGCGACTGCGACAGGCGGGCTCCGGGCGAGAGGCGCTGGCGGCGCAGCTGGTGAAGGTGCAGCTCGAGGCCGCCGACATCTTGCGCACGATTCGCGCCGGCATCGTGACGGTCGATCCTCAGGGAAGGCTGCTTTACGCCAATCCGGCGGCGTCGGAGCTGTTGGGCCTCAATCTTCGCGGGTTTGTGGGGCGGCCATTGTTGCACACCCTGCTCGGTGTGTCGCCGCAATTGGCCACGCTGCTCGAGCACTCCGCCCGTGATGGCGTTCGCACGACGCGTGCGGAAGGGGTCATCCATCGCAACGGTGAGGAGCTGGAGATCGGCGTCACCACCACGTGCGGCGACGATGCCGACGCGCACGGCGGGGTCACGGCGACGGCGATCTTCCAGGACATTTCCGACAGTAAGCGCGTACAGGCGTTGCTCATTCGCGCCGAGCGCCTGCAGGCGGTGGCCGAGCTGAGCGCGTCACTCGCGCATGAGATCCGGAATCCACTCGCGTCCATTCGCAGTGCGACCGAGCAGCTGGCCAGTCGACGCGCACGCGCGGCTGCGGGCGCGGACGACGACGAGCAGGTGCTGCACGGGCTCGTGGTCCGTGAAGCGGATCGCCTTAGCCGGCTGCTCGCGGAATTCCTCGATTTCGCACGCGCGCGCGTGACGCGACTTTCCGCCATCGACCTTGGTTCACTGGCGCAAGCGGCGGCGATGCTGGCCGCTGCGCATCCGGACAAACGCGAAGGCGTGCAGGTACAGGTGGATGTGGAGCCCGACCTCGCCCCGATCAGCGGCGACGAAGATCTGCTGCATCGCGCCGTGTTCAATCTCGTGCTCAACGCCGTGCAGGCCGTCCCCGAGCATGGCCACGTGTTCGTGCAGGTCCATCGTCACGACCCCGGGAGTGGCGCGGCCGCAGTCGGCAGTAACCCCAGCGTAATCACCGGCGATTTGCTCGCTGTCAGCATCACCGACGATGGTCCCGGTGTGCCACCCGAACTCCGCGATCGGTTATTCGAACCCTTCGTGACGAGCAAAAATGGCGGCACCGGTCTCGGCCTGCCTGTGGTTCATCGCGCAGCAGAAGCACACCGCGGAGTGGTGTTGCTGGACATGCTGCCACGCGGGACCCGTTTCACGTTGCTGTTGCCAACCGCACCAGCGATGACCCCACGTTTTGCCGGAGTTCTGGCGTGACCTCGCCGACTATTGCAGCGGACGCCCCACGCGTTCTCATTGTTGATGACGAGACGAGCATTCTCGACTCGTTGCGTATTCTGCTCAAGACTGAGGGTTTTGTAGCCGTTACGGCGAACGGCGGCCGACAGGCGCTCGAGCTGCTGTCGTCGATGCGTCCCGATATCGTGCTCACCGATCTACGCATGCCCGATGTGACGGGCGTGCAGGTCCTGAGTGCCGCCCGTCAACTCGACCCGCACGTGCCGGTGATTCTCATGACTGCACAGGCGACGTTGCAGTCGGCCATGCAGGCGGTGAACGAGGGGGCGTTCTATTACATCCAGAAGCCCTTTCGTAATGACGATCTCATGGTGATCCTTCGCCGCGCTGCCGAGCATCGCAAACTGCGCGTGGAGAATCAGTCGCTCAAGCAGGAAATTCGCCGCCGGGATCGCACCACCACCGGACGCCCCGTAGGGCAGAGCCGTGTCTGGCTGGAGTCGCTGCGACTCGCGGAGACTGTGGCACCTACCGATTCCACCATTCTCATCACCGGGGAATCGGGTACGGGTAAGGAAGTGATTGCCCGGTACATCCACGAGCTGAGTACGCGCACCGACAACAGTTTCCTGTCGATCAACTGCGGCGCGCTCCCCGAGTCATTGCTGGAGAGTGAACTGTTCGGTCATGTGAAGGGCTCGTTCACCGGTGCGGTGAAAGACAAAAGTGGACTCTTCACCGCGGCCAATCAGGGCACCTTCTTTCTCGACGAAATCGGCGAGACCACGCCATCCACGCAGGTGAAGTTGCTGCGCGTATTGCAGCAGCGCGAAGTCATCCCGGTGGGTGCCACGGAAGCGATCCCGGTGGATACGCGCGTGCTGGCGGCGACCAACCGTGACCTGGAAGAGGAGATCAAACGCGGCAACTTCCGGGCAGACCTGTTCTACCGGTTGAACGTGATTGCCCTGCACCTGCCGCCGCTGCGTCAGCGTCGCGACGACATTCCGCTGTTGGCTGACGCGTTTCTTGCGCGATCGGCCGTGCAGCGGCGTGAACCGGCGAGGACGCTTTCCGAGGATGCGATCGACGTCTTGATGGCGTACGCCTGGCCCGGTAACGTGCGTGAGCTCGAGAACGCGTTGGAGCGGGCGGTGATCCTGTCTCCCGAGCAGGAGATCGGCGTGAATGCCCTGCCGGAGCGGGTCACGGCACGACGTGCCGAGCCGCTGGTAACCGAGCGCCCTCCCGCCTCCCCAACGCTGGAAGCGATCGAGCGCGCCTATATCGAGTGGGTGCTGCAGAACGAAGGGGGTAACAAGACGCGTGCAGCGGACATGCTGGGCATCGATCCGTCTACGCTGTACCGGAAACTGGCGCGCTACACCGATGCCTGATCGTGCCTGGGGTGTTGCACGCTGCACGGATCTTTGCGAAAGGCGAGACGAAATGAGAAAGCCCTGGCGGCATTGAATCGATGTAACGCGTTGCCGTACAACGGCTTTCATTGTCTCACCGAGTCTGGCAGGCGGATTGCCACTACCTGAGTTGTCGCGCCGAATGTCACCCCGGCCTCCGGCGACGAACTACCCCTTAGGAGAATCGCTACATGAAGAACCGCACCCGCAAAGGCTTTACGCTGATCGAACTCCTCATCGTGGTCGTCATCATCGGCATCCTCGCCGCGATCGCGATTCCGAAGTTCGCCGAGACCAAGGAAAAGGCGTACGTGACCGCCATGAGGTCCGACCTCAGAAACCTCGTAGGGTCCGCCGAGTCGTTCTTCGGTGACAACGATACGTATGCGGGCCAGGTCCAACCGATCGGCTCGTCCGGAGTCACGATCGCCTTTGGCAATCTTACCGCCACCGGTTGGGCTGCGACGGCGACCCATGCGTCAACGGCCCAGACATGCTCCATCGCCGTGGGTTCGGAAGTAGCTGCCGGCGGCGTCGAAGGCGCTCCGGTCTGCGTGGCGCCGTAATCGGCAAGCATTGAAGGGACCCGCGGGCGGCAACGCACCGAGGGGGTGAGGGAGTCGGGCTTCAGCCCGGCTCCTTTTGCCGTTGCGTGAGTTGTTGGCGATGGCCTTCGCTGAGCCATTGCCACATTGTGCCTGAGTCCGCATCGTCCAGCATGCTGCAGATTCCGGCCCCGCGCATCCACCACCGGCTCACCCGGGTGCTCTTTGTCGCCAGCGGCATCGCGCTCGCGCTCGTGGTCGGCTCGATGTGGCTCACGGAATACCTCCCGCCGGCTCTCCGCTGGCCGATCGTGCTGGCACTGATCGCGCTGGTCTCGGTAGTCTGGGCGAGCGTGTTGCGACGTCAGGTAGTCCAGCTCATCGAGGTGCCCCTCGCGCAGTGCGTGGAGGCGGCCAAGGCGATCGCGAGCGGCGACGGCACCCATCGGGTACCCGCCGGCCAGACCGAGGAGTTCGAACAGCTGGCGGTGAGTATCAACCGCATGACCGATCAGATCCTCACGGCTACGCAATCTCGTCTGCGCATCGAGAAGCTGGCCACCATGGGGCGGATCGCGGCCGGTATTTCGCACGAGATCGGCAACCCGGTTTCGGCGATTGCGAACTACGCCCACGTGTTACGGATGCGCACGGAGCACGTGCCGGGTACCAGCGAGCCGATCGACGCCCTCGAGCGGGAGATCACGCGTATTGATCGGATCATGCGTGGCTTGCTCGATTATGCCCGTCCCCGCCGGCTCACGCCGAAGCCGATCGTCGTCGACGACATCATCCGCGACGTGCTGCTTCTGCTCAGCGATCAGGGGATCACCCGACGATTCAAGCTGGCCGAGGCGCTTGGCGCGCCCGACGGTGTGGTGTATGCCGAACGGCACGACCTCGAGCAGGTGTTCGTGAACCTGCTGCTTAACTGTGTCGACGCGATGGACCGTGAAGGAGAGATCGCGATCAGCACGCACATCAACGATGTGTCGATGCTGACCGAGAACATCGACAAGCGACGCACCGATCCGCTCCCCCAGCGGTGGCTGCATCGCCCCAGCAAGCGCGCCCTGGCGTGGCTGTCCCGCCCTGAATCGCCGAGTCGTTTTCTGCAGGTCGTCATCGCCGATTCCGGAACCGGTGTCGCACCGGAAGACACTGATCGCATCTTCGAGCCGTTCTTTTCCACCAAGCAGCCCGGCAAGGGCACGGGGCTCGGGCTGGCGATCGTCGCAACGACCATCGAGAATCTTGGCGGCACCATCTGGGTGCAGCGTGCACGCGAAGGCGGCGCGGCGTTCATCATTCTGCTCCCGTTGCATCGCGGCGGCATGACCGCCGTGCAGCCCGGATTCGTGCCGGCGTTGGCAAGGTAAGCGCTGCGCTGTTCGGGTGACGCGGGACGCGCGAGTGGTCGGTATCGTGCGCCCATGACATCCTGCAAAAAGCTGTCGGGTCCGCGTCGGGGCAGAGCGCTGGTGGAATCCCTGGTGTCGCTCGTGCTCGTCGCCGGTGGCGCACTCGCCCTGATCACCAGCGTTCGCGCGTCCGCCCTGCTGGGGGTGGACGCGCGTCGCGGCAACGAATCGCAACGCGTGCACGGGGCCATCGTCGAGTCAATGGTGCTTGCGGCGTGTGACAGCGCTGCCGCCGCACCCGCTGCTCCCCTTTGGATGTCGCCCGCCCTGGCGATCGACATTGCGCAAACTACCCAACCCGAACTGCGCCGAGTGCATGCACGGGTCCGCTGGCACGTGTCTCCGTTCGCTGCCGGTACCGGGACGATGGCGGAGCATGCCAGAGTTGTCAGCAGCGCCGTGGCCTGCCGATGAACCAGCAGGTATCCGTCCGACGCGGGAGCTCGCTAATCGAGCTGCTCATCGCGCTCCCCGTCGCCGCGATGATCGCGGCCATCGCCTGCGCGCTGCTGTTGCGCATCTGGCATCTCGTGCGGTATGACGATCGCGCTCTCGAAGTGAAGCGCGAGCTTCGCCACGCGCACGCGGCGCTCTCCGCCGACCTTCGACCGTTGCGCGATGCCGAACTGCTCGCGTGGTCAGATTCGCTTCTCGAGCTGTCGGCGCTGGTCGGCAGCACCATCGTATGCGCCGCGCCGTCCAGAAACCAGATCCAGGTGCTCGCCGTCGATCCGTCTGCAGCGGCCAGCGAAGCGTGGAGCTCGCTACCGCAGCCGGGTGACAGCGTAGAGTACTGGGGCATGCCAGTGGGGTCGGGAGCAGCGGCACCGATGCCGCAGCGATATCGCGCCGTTCTCGCCGGTGCGGGGCTGGTGAGTGGCTGTGCGTCATCGGCTCTGTTAACCGCACGCAGCGACCCGCGCAGCTGGCGACTCACGCTGTCTGACAGCCTCAGCCGGATCCCCACTCCGGGTACCCCGCTATCGCTGCGCCGACGCGTCCAGTACGCGCACTATCGCAGCGGGACACAGTGGTTCCTTGGCAGGCGGAGTTGGACGGGCATCGCGTGGGATGTGATCCAGCCGGTGGCCGGACCGCTGCACTCCGCTGCAGCGGCGGGGATGCGGGTTTCCGGCTACGGATCCGACGGACTGCCGCGTCCTTCGGGAGCATCTGGACTCGCCCAGCTGCACATCAACCTGCGTGCGCCCCTACGGGTGTCGGCTACGTCTCCTGTCACGTCGGACTCCGCGACGCTCGTCATCACGCTTCGCGCTCAACGCGGCCAACGGAGCATTCCGTGAAACGGACACCACGGGGTTTCATTCTGCCGTTCGTGCTCGTGACGCTCACGGTGATCGCACTTTTGTCGATGACGTCAGTCGGTTCATTGTGGCGTGCTCATCGCGCGGTGCGACTGAGCGCAAACGGCCAGCGCGCGCAGTATGCCGCAGAAGAAGCTCTGGCCGTGGGAATGAACACGCTGGCAGACAGCACGGTGTTTGCACTCCGCGTGGGGGAGGTCCGCAGCAGCGACGTGCAGACCGCCGCCGGCGACACCGTTACGCTGCGAGTCCTGCGCACGCATCCGCTGGCGCTCTGGTTGCAGGCGGAGGCCCGGCTGCGCCATAAAGGTGTGGCGTTTGACGTGCACCGCAGCGTCTCGCGCGCGGTGTGGCTGGACGCCCCGGCGTTGCCGCTCGCCGGGGCGATCACCGCACTGGGCTCGCTGGAGGGCGTCGCCGGCGCCATCAGTAGTGGATTCGATGTCCCGTTGCCAAGTGACGCCTGCGGCCCGACGCGTGATACCGCTTCGGTGATGGGCGTTGCAGCGACGAACGCCCACACCGCCGCGGCCAGCTGGATCGGGGCGGCGGACTGGGCACAGCTCGACGGCAGCCAGACGCTGCCAATGCTGTCGGCAGACATTCTTGCGCGGTGGCGAGCGCGCAGCGCGACGCTCCCGAGCGGTTCGAGCGCCATCACGCCTGCACCGCAGTGGCGCGCACTTGCGATGGTGCCCGGCAACGTGACACTCACCGGCGCTTCCGCCTGGCGTGGCATCCTGTTGGTGGACGGCGATCTCACACTGCAGCACGCGCTGCGAGTCGAGGGTGTACTGGTGGTACGCGGACGGCTGGATGCACGCGACGCACCACTCATCGTGCGCGGCGCCGTGATCATCGAAGACGCGGGCAAGGTCGGCTCGATCATCGGCGCGGCCACGCACGTGACGTTTGATCGATGTGCGCTGCTGATGGCGCTGGCCACTGTATCAGAGTCGCGGTTCACACCATTCTCGCTCTGGTACGAGCCTCTTCGCTGAACGCAGCCGTTCACTTCTCGTAACGCAAACGTGGCACCGTGTGACGACGGGGCAGGCAAGTCGTCCCGGCCGATACCGTCACGAAGTACGCGCCGGTACCGGCGCCCTCAGCTACGGACAGCGTTACCTCGCAGGTCGCGAGTCGTTTGAAGGGTGACCAGCCCGTTTCGGGCCAGCCACACTGTCCCGTTCAGCCAGTCCACCTGCTGTACGCGACGCGAATGATCACCAGTGCAACCCCCACAGCCATGGCGCTCTTCGGCCGCAAAAAGATCACCGTCGGTCTCGACATCGGATCGGGTCTCGTCAAAGCCGTGGTCATCGATCACAGTGGCGACGTTCCCGAGCTGATCAAAGTCGTGATCACCCCGCTCAATGACACCGCCATCGTTGAGGGCGAGATCATGGATCAGGCGATCGTCGCCGACGCGATCCGGCAGACCATCGAAGCAACGGGGTTGAAGAAGCGATACATCGTCGCCGCCGTAGGCGGACGCGATGTCATCGTGAAAAAGATCACCATCGAACGCGTCAAGGAAGCGCAGGCGCGAGAGCTCATGCGATGGGAAGCCGAGCAGCACGTGCCTTTCGACATGGATTCCGTGGAACTCGACTTCCAGATCCTCGACCCCGACAGCGATGGGCTCGACATGAGTGTGCTGCTGGTGGCGGCGAAGCGGGAACTGGTAGAGGCCAAGCGCGTGTTGCTCACCGACGCCGGCGCCCAACCGTCGGTGATCGACGTCGATGCGTTCGCCTTGCACAATGCCTTCGAGACGAACCATCCGGACGCCATGCTTGGCACCGTGGCGCTGCTCAACATCGGCAATGAGGCGACCAACCTCAACATTCTGGACGACGGCGTACCGATCCTCACGCGCGACCTCGGCGTCGGCACGCGCCGCTTCCGCGACGATCTGCAGCGTGAACATGGCATCGGCGCCGACGAAGCCGAAGATCTCCTCCGCAGCTTCGACCGGTCGGCGCTCCTCGACAATGCGATCGTCATGCGCGGCGAAGAACTGGCGATCGGTGTCGAGCGTGCGGCGACGTTCCTCGCCACCTCCTCTCGTAATTTCGGGCAGATCCGCGCGGTATATGCATGCGGCGGCGGCGCCCGGGTACCGGGGCTGTTGTCGTGGCTCGCGGACCGTCTGCGTATTCCGGTGCAGCCGGCAAATGCGCTCGCGCAGATCGCCGTACGCGATGGCGCCCTCGAGTTCCTCTCCACTGACGAAATCGCCCCGCTGCTGATGCTGCCGGTCGGACTCGCTCTCCGCGCTGCGGCCTGAGGTCCATCCATCATGTTGCTTGAAATCAATCTGCTTCCCGGTTCCAAGAAGAGCGCGGGTCGGGCCGGGTTCAACCTCGCCGGAGCACTTGGCTCGCTGACGTCCGGCGTTCGCGATCCGTGGCTGATCGGCGCGGCCGCAGCCGTCGTCCTGTCGGTGGCGTCGGTGGGCGTGCTGTTCACTACGCAATCCGCCCGCGCCGCCGAAATTGCCGACAACGTCGAGCGCGTCGTGCGTGACTCGACGCGCTACTCCAAGGTGCTCGCAGCGCGCAATAAGCTGTCCGCCGAGCGGGATTCGGTTTTCCGTCAGCTGCAGATCATCCGCACGATTGATGACAACCGGTACAACTGGGCGCACATCCTCGACGAGGTCAGCCGTGCGCTGCCGACGTACACCTGGCTGACGACCATCGAGCAGACGAGCGTCACGCCGCTCCCGCCCGGTGTCGAGGCCGTCGCGCCGGTCGCGGACGGTGCGAAAAAGTCGAAGGGGAAGGCTGCAAAGGACAGTGTAGCCAAGCCCGACTCCATCAATCTGCATCCGCCGCTTGCTTTTCGCCTCGTGGGCCAGACGGTGGACATCCAGGCGCTCACGATGTTCATGCGCCAGCTCGAGTCGTCGCCGTTCATACAGAAGGTGACGCTGATGAAATCCGAGATCGTCATCGTGGACACGAAGGACGTGACACAGTTCGAACTGACGGCTGAATACGAAGTCCCCCCGCCGGGAGTCGTTCGCACGGCGCCCCTCGTTGTTCCCGTGCGCTGAGCTGAGGAAACCATGGCCACACTACCCCAATCGCCGCGCGACCAGGTCAAGCTCGTGATCGGCTTCGCCGCCGTCGCGCTGGCGCTCTGCTATTACTTGTATCCGTATGGTGCCCGCGAGGCCGAGCTGGAGCTCGAAGTTGCGCGCGTGGCGGCGCTCGACGATGCCAACCAGAAGGCCGCGCGCGAGTTCGCATCGGGAAGCATCGAGGAGATGCGCGCGCAGGCTGCCAGGAACCGGTCGGCGCTGGTCGTAATGCGCCGACTGGTGCCTACGGGAAACGAAGTGCCGGCCTTGCTCGAGGAGGTCAGCACGGCGGCGCGTCGCGCGGGGCTCGACGTGGGTGGCGTGACGCCGGAGCCGGTGATCACCGGTGAGCGGTTCGATACGTATCGCTACACCGTGACCATGATCGGCGGCTATCACCAGCTTGGCGAATTCCTGGCCAATGTCGGCTCGCTGCCGCGCATCGTCGCCCCGGTGAAATTCACGGTAGTCGCGAGCTCCGGCGGTGCCGGAGCTCGCGGCAGCTCGGCACGAGGCAGTGCCGCGCGTGGCGCGGTGCGCACCTCGGTGAAGGATGCGCTCGCATCCACGATCACCCTGCAAACATACATCGAGAAGACGGCGCCGCCGAAGGCAGCAGTCAAGGAGCCTGTATCATGATGAAATCCATCCCGTTCCGACGGTTGATGGCGGTGACGGTGATCGTGGCGGGTGCAGGCGCAACGGCCGCAACGGCGCAGCCACCCAAACCCACGGCCGTGGTACGCGCGGTCTCCGGCAAGTCCGCCGGTACCGTCGCGTCGGTTGACATCTCTGCGAAGGCGGCCGACCCTGCCGATGCCCTGGCTGTCGCGAGGGTCGACGGCAAGAAGAAGTCGGCGATGCCCACCGAGATCACGCTGCAGCGCGAAGTGTTCTCGTACAGCGGTGGTGGTCGGCGCGACCCGTACAAGTCGCTGATGTCCAGCAGCGAGCTTCGTCCGTTACTCAGCGATTTGCTTCTGACCGCCGTCGCCTTCGACCCGGATGGCAACCGTTCCGTGGCCATTCTCCGTGACCTGGTGTCGCGGCAGCAGTATCGGATTCGTGTCGGCCAGCAGATCGGTCGCCTGCGTGTCGCCGCGATCCGCCAGAAAGCCGTGCTGTTCACCATTGAAGAATTCGGATTCAGCCGGCAGGAAACGCTGCCGCTCAACAGCGACACGACGAAAGTGAGGAACCCATGATGGGATCGACGACCGTCGCGGTACTTTCCGCGATTCTCGCGCACGGCGCTTATGCGTTCGCTGCGTCCGCGGGTTATACCGCGCCTTCGGCCGACTCGGCCATCATCCGCCACGCCGCCGAGCTGCCGATACGCGGGCGCGTCTCCGGCATCGCGGTCGCGTCGGCCTCTTCCGGCGCGGAGATCGTCATCGCGATCGATTCTGCCGTCAGCGTAAGTCACTTCACGCTGGATGGACCAACGCGCATCGTGCTGGACCTGGGCGGGGCCAATCTGGCCGTTCGCGCCGGCTACGACGGGCAGACACGCGGCCCGGTGCGGAATGTGCGGCTCTCACAGTATCGCACGGATACGGTGCGCGTGGTTATCGATCTCGATGCCTCCCGGCGTTACACGGTCGCGCGCGTCGGATACGAGCTGCACGTGATGCTCGAGGGCCCGGCCACCTCCTTCGCCCGTTGGGGGAGTGCGGGATTCTCCAGCCAGGCGGCCGGCAGCCTCGCCGAGGCCGATGTCATCGCCCCGACGGCGGTACCCGGTGAGGGTTCGGCTGTGAAGGTCTCTCCGGCCAGCGCCTCAATGAACGAAGCGCCGGCGACCAAGGCACCGGTCATCGTGGATGCCCGCGAAACGCCGAAAGCCCAGGAAATCGATCCGTCGGATCAGCCGCTCACGCCGCGCCTGGCCGCAACGCCGTCAACCATGGCAACGGCGCGCCGTCAGCAGCAGAAGCCACGCATCACGGTAAGTTACGACGGTACGAGCATTCGCGACGTGATCGCCGCTTTCGCCACGTTCTCCGGCCGTACAATCGTGATCGGCAAGGATGTGGATGGTACGGTGACCGCTGATATTGCCGACAAACCGTGGGATGTCGCCCTCCAGGCAATCCTGCAGTCCCAGGGACTGGCCGCGACGGAAGATGCCAGCGGCATCATCACGGTGGACAGCTATCGCAATCTTGCCACGAATCAGGCTCTGGAGCCGCTCGTGACGCAGATCGTGGATATCAATTACGCAAAGGCCACGGCGTTGCAGAACACGGTACGCTCGCTGCTGGCCCGCGACTGCACCGGTCTTACCACGGCGCAAACCGCCTCCGGCGGCGGCGGCGGCGGTGGCCTTGGCAACCAGGGAAACAATCAGAACGGTCCGTCCGGCGGAGGACAGGGGTGCGTCGTGCGCGGCTCGGTCACGGCCGACAGCGCGACGAACAAGCTGATCATCTCCGAAGTGCCGTCACGTCTCCCGGAGATCGTCTCCCGACTGCTGCAGCTCGACATCCGCACGCCGCAGGTCGCGATCAGGGCGAAGATCATTTTTGTGAACCGCACCGGAATCACCGATATCGGCCTGGCCTACGACTTGGGCACCGGCAACAGGCAATTCTTCTCGCAGCTGGTTCCGCGTATTGATCCGAACACGCAGGTACCGGTCGATAATAACGGCGACGGAGTGCCGGATGGACTGAGTCGCGGAACCGCCTTCCAAGGTCCGGCTCGCATCGAACTGGGCGGTAACGCGCTGGCGGCCATTGCCAACGCCAATAACGCTATCCGACCAAATGCGCTTAACCTGATCTACAGTACCGCACTGGGTCGCTATCAGCTGACGGCGTTTCTGAATGCGCTCCAGACGTCGTCCCTGGCTGATGTGCAGTCGGAGCCGAGCATCACGATTCTGAACAATCGCAGCGCGGAGATCTTTGTTGGTCAGGAGATCCCCATCCGCGTTATCGACGCCAGCGCAGGCGGCGGCGCGCAAGGTGGCGGAGGGGGCGGTGGTGGCGGTGGCGCTGGCGGAGAGCAACCGAATGCCGCCACGTTCTTCCCTCGCGCGACGGTCTCCCTTGAAGAAGCGGGTATCAGACTCTCCGTGACGCCGCAGATCACGAACAACAAGATGGTACTGCTGCAGATCCAGGCGGAGAACTCCAGTGCCGAAATCGCTTCGACCGACGTGGGCGTGATCTTCAATCGCCAGCGCGCCGAATCGCAGGTCCTCGTGGCAGATGGTGAGGCGGCCGTGATCGGCGGACTGACCGTGACTGAAACCACGCGCTTTCGCAGCGGCATTCCGGTGCTCATGAACCTGCCGTTCATTGGCCGCTTGTTCTCGCAGAACTCGACGAACGAGACCAAGCGTGACCTATTGATCCTGGTGACACCATACATCCTTGACGACGGCGAGGCGTCACCGCCGGGTCGCTGATTCGGTTAGCATCCGCCTCGCGGTCGCTCTGGAGTGGCTCTCCCCGATAACTTCTCGACGACCTGCCTTTAGACCGGGAAGGCCGACGAGACACGCAGAGGGAGCAGGAGGCACGTCCTCCTGCTCCCTTTGTGCGCTTCGGTGGCGTACGTTGCGATGATGGTCGCTTTTACCGGAGCGCGCTGATGCGCGCCGGTCGCTGAACTTCTTCGCAGAGCCATGCTTCGCTTCACAACTGCCGGCGAGTCTCACGGGCCGGCGCTCGTTGCCATTCTCGAAGGCATGCCTGCCGGCGTGCCGTTGCTTGCCGCCGACGTCGACGCGGACCTCGCGCGCCGTCAGCAGGGATACGGACGTGGGCGTCGCATGCAGATCGAAACCGATCGCATCGAGTTTCTCTCCGGCGTCCGCGCCGGGGAAACCCTCGGTTCGCCGGTCTCGATGCTCGTTCGCAACAGCGACTGGAAGAACTGGATCGAGATCATGGATCCCGCCCCGCGCGAGGGCGATGACGACGGCCCCCGCAAGCGGCATGTCACGCGGGTGCGACCAGGGCATGCCGATCTCACGGGACTCCTCAAGTACGACCGGCAGGACGCCCGGGATATCCTCGAACGCGCGTCTGCCCGCGAAACGACGGCGCGGGTGGCGGCAGGGGCGATCTGCCGCGTGTTGCTTCGTCAGGTCGGGGTGCATATCGGCTCGCACCTCGTCCACTTGGGAGGGGTCGACGCCGTGCGCCCCGAGGAGATGCCAGAGGATCTCAATGCCGTGTCGGACGCGTCGGCACTCCGCACGCTCGACGTACAGGCCGAGGCGCTGATGATCGCACGCATCGATGCCGCGAAGAAGGATGGGAACACGCTGGGGGGCATCTGCGAGGTCGTGATCACGGGGTTGCCGGTCGGGCTCGGGTCGCACGTGTCCTGGGATCGGCGGCTCGACGGCCGGCTCGGGCAGGCGATGCTCTCGATTCCAGCAGTCAAGGGCGTGGAGATCGGCCTGGGCTTCGAAACGGCACGTCGCACAGGCGCCGAGGTGCACGACGAGATCGAAGCGGCGCTCGGGCGGACCAGGTCAGGGCACGTGCGGAGAAAAACCAATCGAGCCGGCGGTACCGAAGGAGGGATGACGACGGGCGAGGAACTCGTGGTCCGGGTAGCGATGAAGCCGATCTCCACCCTCATGAGTCCCCTCGGTACGGTAGACGTGGCTACGGGTCAGGCGGCCTCTGCCGTGGCGGAACGTAGCGACGTCACGGCGGTACCGGCCATGGGCGTTATCGCCGAAGCGATGGCCGCGTTCATTCTGGCGGACGCGCTTCTCGAGAAGTTCGGGGGCGACTCGCTGGGGGAGGTGCGGAGAAACATGGATGCGTATCTGGCGCGTCTCGACGAGCGGGTGGGGTGAGCTCGTCGCTGAGGCTGCAAATCGATGGGCATTTGGTGCTGGTGGGACTTCCGGGGTGCGGGAAGTCCACCGTGGGGCGTGCAGTGGCTCGATGTCTCGACCGGCCGTTCCTCGATTTCGACCAGGAGATCGAGAAACGCCAAGGGACGTCGGTCGCGCGCTTCTTCGCGGCCAAGGGAGAGCCAGCCTTTCGGGACCTGGAAGTCGCGCTCACTCGCGAGCTGGCAGCGGCACCCCCGATGGTGCTTGCCCCCGGCGGCGGATGGGTCACCAATTCCGGGGTTATGGCACTCCTGCGTCCTCCCGGACGTATCATCCACCTGCAGATCTCACCCGCCGGTGCACTGGCCCGGCTGGTCAGGTCCCGCATTATTCGTCCGCTCCTGCAGGGGGAGGATCCACGGGCGGCGATGGAGCAGTTGTGGAGAAGCCGAGCTGAGCTGTACGCGCAGGCGGATGCGACCATAAACGTGGAAGCCATTGATTCACAAAGGGTTATCGACGCTGTGGCGGCGCTTGCCCATGACTTGCCTTCTGGGCTAGGTTAGGAAATGGACGATCGCTGGATGCCAGTGCTCGAGGATTTGCGCGAACGGTTCGCCGCCGACACGGATATCGTGGAGGTCGAGGCATACCTGTCGGCACAGGGATACGATAGGCGGCAAATTGGTGAGATACTGTCGTTGCTGTACAGCGATACTGCATCGGGCCCGGACTCGGACGGTGTGCTGTTTCCGCGTGAAGCGCCGCTCCGGGTTCAGGGGCCGCACGAGCGTGGTCGGTTTACGGCCGATGCGTGGGGGTACCTCGTGATACTGGGGGGTTCCGGAGCCGTGAGCTTCAACGATTTCGAGCAGCTGGTGGAGCGGGCCCTCGTCCATGTCGACGGCCGGATCGGACTCGCGGAAATCCGTGCAATTGCGGAAGACGTAGGATTCGACGATGGCGCCATGGGGATCGAACGCACCCAGATACACTGACCTGATGCCAATCAAGAAGGATGTACCGGCGGCCAAGCGCGCCAGCGCGGGCGTCGCCAAGAAGGTTGCGAAGAAATCGGCCGGGAAAGCAGCGCCGAAGTCTGTCGCGAAAACCGCCGTGAAGAGCGCTGTGAAATCAGCCGCGAAAACGACGGCCACCCCCGTTGCGCGCAAGGCCGCCGTGAAAACCAGCGCGCGGACTGCGGCCAGGAAGGCGACCGGCACCAAGTCGCGTGCTCGTGCGGCCACCGCTGATGCCGCCGACGAAACGGAGGAACCGGCCTCACCTAACGGCACCGCATTAGTGATCGTCGAGTCGCCAGCAAAGGCGAAGACGATCGGCAAATACCTGGGCAAGGGCTACACGGTCAAGGCCACCGTGGGCCACGTGCGTGATCTGCCCGCCAAGAAACTCGGCATCGACATCGAGCACGGTTTTGCTCCGGACTACGTCACGATCGAAGGGAAAGAGGACATCCTCGCCGAGCTCAAGCGCGTTGCGAAGGGCGCCCGCGAGATCTTCATCGCTACCGACCCTGATCGCGAAGGTGAGGCGATCGGCTGGCACGTCGAGCAGTTTTTCACGCAACCCAAGCGACACGCCGTCACCGCGCCGATCCGGCGCGTCATGTTCCACGAGATCACCAAAGACGCCGTGCACCGCTCCATGGAAAACCCCATGGACATCGACACGCGCAAGGTCGAGGCGCAGCAGGCGCGCCGAGTGCTCGATCGGTTGGTGGGATACAAGGCCAGCCCGGTACTCTGGAAAACCGTAAAGAAGGGGCTCTCCGCCGGTCGCGTACAAACGGTCGCGTTGCGCATCATCGTCGAGCGGGAACGGGAGATCCGCGCCTTCACGCCCGTGGAATACTGGACGATCGCCGCCGACCTGCAGAAGGGGGCGCAGGCGTTCACCGCGAAGCTCCATCAAGTGGACGGCAAGAAGCCCGAAATCCCCACGAGCGTCGAGGCGGAGCAGATGCTCGCCGACCTCAAGGGACGCACGGAGTTCCTTGTCACGGAGGTGAAGCGTCGCGAACGCCGCAAGAATCCCGCAGCGCCGTTCACCACCTCCACGTTGCAGCAGGAAGCGGCCAAGAAGCTGGGCTTCGGCTCGAAGCGCACGATGCGTCTCGCGCAGGACCTGTACGAAGGCATCGACGTCGGCGTCGACGGGCAGACCGGTCTCATTACCTACATGCGTACCGACTCGCCACGCATTTCCGAAGCAGCAGCGCAGGCGGCGCGCGACGCGTTGCGCGCCCAGTTCGGTGAGGAATACCTCGCGGCCACGCCGCAGCTGTATCCCAGCGGCAAGGCAAACGCGCAGGATGCGCACGAAGGCGTCCGCCCTACCGAGCCGTCGCGCCGTCCCGAAGCGATCCAGAAGTTCCTGACTGCCGATCAGTTCAAGCTCTATCAGCTCATCTGGCAGCGTTTCATGGCGTCCCAGATGGCCCCCGCCGTCTTCGACACCACCACCGTCGATTTCGACAACTTCGCCGGCGGTCATGCGTATCTGTTCCGCGCCACGGGTTCGGTCGTAAAATTCCGGGGCTTTCTGGCGCTGTATCGCGAGGCGCGCGAAGAAGGAGACAGCAAGGCGCTCGAAGACGAGCAGGCGCTGCCGATGCTCGAGCTCGACGAACGCATACCGGTGAAGGCGATTACGCCCACGCAGCACTTCACCGAACCGCCGCCGCGTTTCTCGGAAGCGTCGCTCGTCAAGGAGCTCGAGCGGCTGGGTATCGGCCGTCCGTCCACGTATGCGTCCATCATTTCAGTCCTTGCCGAGCGGCGGTATGTGGCGCTCGAACAGCGGCGCTTCTTTCCGTCGCCACTTGGCGAGACGGTAGAAAAGGTGATGGTGAAGAAATTCCCCGACGTGTTCAACGTGGGCTTCACCGCGCAGATGGAAGAGGAACTCGACAAGATCGCCGACGGCGAAATCGATTGGGTGCGCGCGCTCGGGGATTTCTGGACGCCGTTTCAGCGCACGCTCAACGACAACGACCTCGACGTGCTCATCGGCGAAGCCTACGACCTTTCCGGCTTGGTGAACGAGCGCTGTCCGCTCGATGGCGGGAAGCTCGTGGCCAAAGGAGGTTTCTTCGGCCCCTTCGTGGCGTGCGAAAACCATCCAAAAGCCTGTAAGTACACGCGCCCCATCAAAGGGGAAAAGAAGCCCGCAGAACTCACGAGCTATCTCTGTCAGGAGTGCGGCGCGCCCATGGTCATCCGCCACGGGCGCTCCGGGGATTTCCTGGGCTGCAGCAAGTTTCCCAAGTGTCGTGGCACGCGCTCGATGCCAACGGGCGTCAAGTGTCCGAAGGACGGCGGCGAGATCGCGGAACGGCGCAGCAAGAAGCGCGGGAAGGCGTTCTACGGCTGCGAGAATTATCCGAATTGCGACTTCGTGGTGTGGGACAAGCCCGTAAAAGACGTCTGCCCCGAGTGCGGATATGCAGGCGCCGAGGCCAAGAGCAACAAGACGCGCGGGCAGTTCCGCAAATGCGTCAAGTGCGCCAACGAGTGGGACATCGCGACCCCGGACGACGCCGCCGAAGTAGCGGAGGCGGCCGAGGTCGCGGTCGCATGATATGACAAAAGCGGCAATAGCGGTGATCGGCGGCGGACTCGCGGGCAGCGAAGCGGCGTGGCAACTCGCCGAGCGCGGTCACGACGTCGTCCTCCATGAAATGCGCCCGGAGCGCGGGACGGCGGCGCATCGCACCGGGAAGCTCGGTGAGTTGGTCTGCTCGAACACGTTCAAGAGCACCGAGACCAGCAATGCGCATGGTCTGCTCAAAGGTGAGATGCGCGTGCTCGGTTCGCTCATCCTCGAGTGCGCCGACGCGTCCCGCGTACCCGGGGGTACGGCGCTCACCGTCGATCGCGAACTGTTCTCGCAAGCCGTGCACGATCGCATCCATGCACACCCGCGCATCACCGTGGTGCGGGAAGAGGCCGTACGTCTTCCCGATGTCGGGATCGTCGCCACCGGTCCGCTCACTTCCGACACCTTCGCGGAGCAGATCCGCCAGCGACTTGGCGTCGATTCCCTCGCCTTTTACGATGCCATCGCCCCGGTCGTGTCGTTCGAGTCGATCAATCAGGAGGTGGCGTTCCGTGCCTCGCGATGGGGCAAGGAAACCATGGAGAGCGCCGGTGAGGAGGGCGCGTATCTCAACTGCGCCTTCACGCGCGATGAGTACGAAGCGTTCATCGACGCGCTCACCACCGCCGATCAGTTCACGGCGCACGAATTCGATGCCGTACCGTACTTCGAAGGGTGTATGCCCGTCGAGGAGATGGCCCGGCGCGGACGCGAGTCGTTGCGCTTCGGGCCCATGAAGCCGATCGGACTGCGCGATCCGCGATCGGGCGCCAAGCCGTGGGCGGTGGCGCAGCTCCGCATGGAAGATCGCGCTGGACGCATGTGGAATCTGGTGGGATTTCAGACGCGGCTGCGCATTCCAGAGCAAGCGCGCGTCTTTCGCCTGATTCCCGGACTGGCCGACGCCGAGTTCCTGCGCTTCGGCTCGATTCATCGAAACTCCTACATCAACGCGCCGGCCACGCTCACCCCGCACCTGTCGCTGCGCGAGGCGAGCACCACGCTGTTCGCGGGACAGATCACGGGCGTGGAAGGCTACACGGAAAGCAGCGCCACCGGGTTGCTGGCCGGCATCAACCTTTCGCGCCTGCTCGCCGGCGACGCGCCGGTGATTCCGCCCACCACCACGATGCTCGGCGCCCTCTATCGCTACCTGCGGGAGGCCGATCCGCGCCACTTCCAGCCGATGAACGCCAATTTCGGGTTGCTCGATGAACTCGAAGGCGCGACCAAGGCCGAGCTGCGCGACAAGGGGCTCAAGCGAAAGATGTACGCCGAACGCGGGCTCGCGGCGCTCACCGCGTGGCGCGACGACGCGGGGATCTCCCCGATGGTCGCGTACGGGTGACCGCGCAGGCGCCCACCGGCGCGGCGGAGGCCGACAGCAATGACGCGCGGGAAGGCACCGCACCGCTGCCGGTCGAGATCGCGGAATTCCTGGTGCACTGCGAGAAGGAGCGCGATCTGTCACCCAATACGGTCGGCGCGTACCGTCGCGACCTGCACGAGTTTGCGCACTGGCTTGCAGCGCTGCACGGCATCAGCGCGTGGGAGTGGAACTCGCTCGGGCGCAGCGAGATTCGCCGCTTCATGGCGCATCTCGTCAGGCGCGGCCTCGCCAGGCGATCGGTGGCACGGCAACTCTCGGCGGTGCGCAGCTTCTATCGCTGGATGCATCGCGACGAACGCGTGAATGTGAATCCGGCGCGAGCGGTGCGTTCGCCGCGGCCGCCGCGAACGCTGCCCACATATCTCGATAAGCCGCAGGCCAGAACGCTGATGGAGCACGCCACGACGCGTGCGAAGTCGCTCGCCTTTACCGACGTGCGCAACCTGGCCATGCTCGAGCTCTTCTACTCCAGCGGCCTGCGCTTGTCCGAGTTGCGCGGCATCGACCTCGCCGACCTCGACCTCGTGTCGCAGCAGGTGAAGGTGCGCGGCAAGGGACGCAAGGAGCGCATCGTCCCGCTTGGCGATCATGCGCAACGTGCGTTGCGCAATTATCTCGTGAGGCGTGACAGGCAGCTGGCGAAGCTGGGTGGAGCGAGTGTGAGCAGCCTCGCGCGCGGGGCGGTGTTCCTGAGCGATCGCGGCGCCCGCCTGAGCCCTCGTGCTATACAACAGGCGATGACCAGGCTGCTCGCGGCGGTGGACGAGGGCGCCGGGCTCACTACCCACTCCCTGCGACACACCTTCGCTACGCACATGGTCGATGGTGGCGCGGATCTGCGCGCCGTGCAGGAGCTGCTCGGCCACGCCAGCATCAGCACCACGCAAATTTACACGCACACCAGTGTGGAGCGATTGAAGAAGGTGTATCGGCAAGCGCATCCGCGCGCCTGAACAGCTCACCCCAATCCTGAGTCATGCCACTACCGATCATTCGTGCGACGACTATTCTGGCGGTGCGTCGCGATGGGAAAGTCGCCATCGGCGGCGATGGGCAGGTGTCCGTGGGCGATACGATCGCCAAATCGCAGGCCGTAAAGGTACGCCCGCTCAAGGGGGGGCGGGTGATCGCGGGCTTCGCCGGATCGGTGGCCGATGCGATCACGCTGTTCGAAAAATTCGAGGAGAAGCTCGATCGGTTTCCGGGGAATCTCCCGAAGGCGGCCGTAGAACTCGCGAAGGAATGGCGCAGCGACCGCGTGCTTCGCCGCCTCGAAGCGATGCTGATCGTGGCTGATGTCGACCACGGCTTCATGCTCAGCGGCAACGGAGAGCTCATCGAACCCGACGACGGCATTCTCGCGATCGGGTCAGGGGGAGCCTACGCTCAGGCGGCAGCGCGCGCCCTGCTCCGCGAGACCACCTTGCCACCAAGTGAGATCGTGGCAAAGGCGATGCGTATCGCCGGCGAGATCTGCATTTATACGAACACCAACATCACCGTGCTCGAACCCTCAGGACAATAGCCACCACCGTTTCCTTAGGAAGGTACTTCGCGGTGGAGTGAGCCATGGAGTCGCTCGAGGGTTGAGGGGCTGCCTGACTCTACCATTCGAGCCTCGCCTTGGCACCGAAGGCGTGCTGACCTGTCAACGCTGAGTCAGGCGCAAATGCACCAGACAGAAGTCGAGCGCCGCGAGGTTCCGGCGATCGCGTGTCCGCCGCAGAGATCGTTCGGCGGCACGTTCAGTCTTGCTACGGCCGCGTAAATGGACTGGACCTTTTGTGAGAAGTCGGGACGTCTACCGCCATCGGGCACGAAGCTGCGGCCCATCCCAATACGCACGTTGCCTCCGACACGGGCGATGTGGTCGGCTGCGCGATGAAGCCACGCCCCTCGCTGTTCGTGCCATCGCCCTTTGTCACGTTTGCCGTCAAGCTCCACCGTAGGGCTGACCCGCGGGCCCCTCCGCGCAGGTCTCCGGTCTGCGGGCATGATTGACGATGGCGGTCGTGGTGCAGGGGCATCCCTGAAAGCCCGGAGGCCCGTTACCGTTCTGTATGCCTTCACCTCGTACCGAACAGGCCATCGCGCGGCTGGCCGATCTGACGCCGCGTCAGATCGTCGCCGAACTCGATCGCTACATTGTAGGTCAGTCCGACGCGAAGAAATCGGTGGCGATCGCCCTGCGCAATCGCTGGCGCCGCCAGCGCGCTCCCGAGGTCATTCGCGAGGAGATCTCGCCAAATAACATTATCCTGATCGGGCCCACCGGCGTCGGGAAAACGGAGATCGCCCGTCGACTGGCGAAGCTCTCCGGCGCCCCTTTCACGAAAGTGGAAGCGTCCAAGTTCACCGAGGTGGGCTACGTCGGGCGCGATGTCGAATCCATGGTGCGTGATCTCGTGGAAAGCGCCATCGACATGGTGCGCACGGAGCGCGAGTCGGAAGTGGAGGATCTCGCCAACGAACGCGTGGACGGACGGCTGCTCGATCTGTTGTTGCCGCTCCCTCCCGTGGCGACGACAGAAACACCGGAGGCGCGCGCCGATCTTGATGGCGTTCTGGAACGGCACAAGCGCACGCGTGACAAATTGCGGCAACTGCTGCTCGATGGACAGCTCGAGGCGCGCGACGTGGAGGTGGAAGTCACGCAGTCGGGTCCGGGGATGCCGGGCGTCCTGACGCCTGGTGCCAACGAAGGGTTGGAGAGCATGGCGGAATGGTTTCGCGATATGCTTCCGAAGAAGCGAAAAAAACGCACGGTCAAACTTCCGGAGGCGCGTCGAATCCTGCTCGACGAGGAACTCGACAAGCTCATCGACCTTGACGACCTCACCGGCGACGCACTGGAGCGCACCGAGGCGATGGGGATCATTTTCCTCGACGAGATCGACAAGATCGCTGGCGAGCGGGGGCAGGCGGGTGGCCCTGACGTGTCGCGTGAAGGGGTGCAGCGCGACCTGCTGCCAATCGTGGAGGGGTCGAACGTGCAAACCAAGTACGGCATGGTGAAGACCGATCACATTCTCTTCATCGCGGCGGGCGCGTTTCACGTGTCCAAGCCGAGCGACCTGATTCCGGAGTTGCAGGGACGCTTCCCCATCCGGGTGGAGCTCAAGCCGCTTACCGAGCAGGACTTCGTACGCATCATGACCGAGCCGGAAAACGCGCTGACCAAGCAGTACGCTGCGCTGGTGGAGGCCGAAGGGGCGTCGCTCGAGTTTCGCACAGACGGCATTGCCGAGCTGGCGCGTGTGGCGACGCGGGTGAATGAGCGGATGGAGAACATCGGTGCGCGTCGATTGCACACGGTAATGACCACGCTCCTCGAGGACGTGCTCTTTGAGCTCCCCGATCGAGGCAAAGACGCGGTGATCGTGGATGCCGGGATGGTGCGCGATCGGCTCAAGTCGATCAGCGAAGACGAAGACTTGCGGAAGTACATTCTGTAGCCTGCCGCTTGGCCCGCCCCTTCATGCTGCATAACTTTGCGCAAATGCCGCATACCTATCCGCCGCATCGCGATTTTCTGAACATCAGTGACTTCTCCCCCGCCGAGACGTTCTCGCTGCTCACGCTGGCTGAGCGGATGCGTATCGGTGCGTACGAACGGAAGCCGCTGGCCGGCAAGGCGCTGGCGATGATTTTCATGAAGTCGTCCACGCGCACGCGCGTGTCCTTTGAAGTCGGGGCCACGCAGCTGGGTGGGACGGCGCACTTCCTCTCGCCGCGGGATGTTCAACTGGGGCGCGGAGAGCCGATCGCCGACACGGCGCGGGTACTCGCGCGCTACGTTCACGGCATCATGATCCGGACGTTTGCGCACGCTGATGTCGAAACGCTGGCCGAGTTCGCGCATGTGCCGATCATCAACGGCCTCACCGATCTGTCGCATCCGTGTCAGATCCTCGCCGATGTGCTGACCATGCAACAGCATCGGGGTGAAATCCGCGGGCGTATCGTGGCGTGGATCGGCGATGGCAACAACATGGCGAACTCATGGATCGAGGCTGCTGCCCATCTGGGATTCACGCTTCGGCTGGCGTGTCCGCAGGGTTACGATCCCGACCCCTCGTTCCTCGAGCAGGCACAGGCCCGGGGCGGTGACGTGCAGCTGCTGCGCGATCCGCGGGAAGCCGCCAACGGCGCTCACGTGCTGACCACCGATGTCTGGGCCTCAATGGGGCAGGAGGAGGAACAGCAGCAGCGTGCGATGGCGTTTGCCCCTTATCAGGTGAACGACGCGTTGATGGAGCACGCCTCCGCCGACGCCATCTTTTTGCATTGCCTTCCCGCGCATCGCGGCGAAGAGGTGACGGCGGCGGTGCTCGACGGGCCGAGAAGTGTAGTATGGGATGAAGCCGAAAATCGCTTGCATGTTCAGAAAGCCATCATGGCGGTGCTGATGGGTGGGGAAGACCTTCTCACCGTCGGCGCCTGACCTGGTCACTCACTACGGACACGACGGAGCGGTTCTCGCATGCCCATCACCGAAGGCCAGCTCGCCCCCGACTTCACGCTCCCGGCGGATTCCGGAGAAAGCGTGACGTTGTCATCGTTTCGCGGCCAATGGGTGGTCCTGTTTGCATATCCGAAGGATGACACCTCCGGGTGTACCACCGAGGCATGCGAATTTCGCGACCTGTTTCCGCGCTTCGACGCGCAGAACGCCGTGATTCTGGGGCTCAGCCCCGACCCCGTGAAATCGCACGTGAAGTTCAAGGCCAGATATGAGCTGCCGTATGCCCTGCTCGCCGATACGGAAAAGCACGTGCTCGAGGCGTACGACGTGTGGAAGGAGAAGTCGATGTACGGCAAGAAGTACATGGGCGTTGAACGCACGACGTTCGTGATTGATCCGCAGGGGCGCGTGGCCAGGATCTTCGCGAAGGTCAAGCCTGCCGGACATGCTGCCGAAGTGGCGCAGGTTATTGCTGCTGCCTGATCATTCCGGCATCTTGTCAGGGTGCGGCCGCCCCGGTCGTGCCCGGCTTCTTTTCCGAAAATGACCGCTCTCGCTTCCAACGCGCTCAAGCGCACGCCGCTCCACGACGTTCACGTAGCTCTGGGCGCCAAGATCGTCCCGTTCGCCGGCTTCGAAATGCCGGTGCAGTATCCGGCCGGCATCACCGTCGAACATCACGCTGTTCGGCAGGGGTGCGGCATGTTCGACGTGTCGCACATGGGTGAAGTAATCGTTCGCGGCCTCGACGCGATGCGCTTCGTGGCCGCGATTACCAGCAACGACGTGGCGGCACTTGCCGTAGGGCAGATCCAGTACTCCACCCTGCTGCGGGCAGACGCGACCATTGTGGACGACCTCCTCGTCTATCGGTTCGCCGATCACCTCATGCTGGTCATCAACGCGAGCAATCGCGACAAGGATCTCGCGCATATGCGCAGGCACCTCGCCGACTTCGATTGCACGCTCGAAGACGTGTCCGAGGCGTATGCGCTGCTGGCGGTGCAGGGACCCAACGCCCCCGCCATCGTGCAAGCGCTTTCCGATGTACCGCTCGGCAGCGTGAAATATTACTGGTTCATCGAAGGTCGCGTGGCTGGCGTGCCGTGCATCATCTCACGCACCGGCTACACCGGCGAGCTCGGCTTCGAGCTCTACTTCGCAAGCGCCCGGGCGCCCGAGGTGTGGGCTGCGGTGATGCGCGCGGGCGAGGTCACGCCGTGTGGGCTGGGCGCGCGCGACACGCTACGCCTCGAAGCCGGAATGTGCCTGTACGGCAACGAACTGGACGACTGCACCACGCCGATCGAGGCGGGACTCAACTGGCTGGTGAAGCTGGGCAAGGATGAATCATTTCTGGGGCGCGACATACTCGCGCGGCAGATTCAGGAAGGTACCGATCGCAAGCTCGTCGGGTTCACCCTCGACGAGCGGGCCATTCCTCGTCACGGTAACGGCGTGGTTTACGGCGGGGTGGCCTTCGGTGAAGTGTGTAGTGGCACCATGAGCCTCACGCTTGGCGCGCCGATCGGCACCTGCTACCTGCCTGCCGCCGCCGCCGTCGAGGGAACACGCTTCGAGGTGGACATCCGTGGCCGCACGGTGCCGGCGCGTGTGATAAAGTTGCCATTTTACAAGCGGTCAGGGAAAGCGTGAGCGAGCGCGCCCGCCCCGCAGCGGCGCGGCGTGGCGGCGCAGAGGAAAGCGCTTCGGGAGTGGTCGCCGTCCTCCTCACCGACGTCGAGCCCGCGATCCGGCTCAACGCCGCGCTGGAGGCGCAAGGAATCACCACGGCCACCATCTCGCCCATGGACAACGTGCGCGCCGAACTGCGTCGGGCCCGGCCGGATGTCCTGGTGCTGACGGGGGCACTCCTCGATCCGGCGCACGTCGCGCTGGTGCGTCAGCAGCTGTGGGAGAACGTCGCCGTCGTGGGCCTCACCGACGTGTCCGACTCCGACATGTTCGCCAGGCTTCGCGGCATCGGGTACGCGGAGACGTGGGCCAAGCCGGTGAACATCGACGATGTGGTGGACGGCATCCGTCGTCGGCTTGAGCGGCAGCGGCTCGCCGAACTCACGGGACTGGTGGGCGAGTCGGAGGCGATTCGCGAAGTTCTGGTGAAGATCGAGCAGATCGCCCCCGTCACGAGCACGGTGCTCATCGAAGGCGAAAGCGGGACGGGCAAGGAACTGGTCGCTCGTGCAATTCATCGCCTCAGCCCGCGACGCGGGAAACCCTTCATCGCGGTGAACGTCGGGGCGCTTCCCGAGACCCTGCTCGAGAGCGAGCTGTTTGGACACGAAAAAGGATCGTTCACCGGTGCGGCAGAACGTCGGCTGGGCCGATTCGAGCTGGCCGACACCGGCTCCCTGTTTCTCGACGAGATCGGCGAGGTGCCATCGAGCACTCAGGTGAAGCTGCTACGGGTGCTCGAGGAGCGTGAGGTGACGCGAGTTGGAAATGCTCAGGCCATTCCCATCGACGTGCGGGTGATCACGGCGACCAACCGCCCATTGCGGGAGCATGTCGGGGAGGGCGGGTTCCGTGCCGACCTTTTTTACCGACTCAACGTCCTCGGCATCTACCTGCCGCCGCTGCGAGAGCGCCGCGAGGACATCCCGATATTGGTACGTCGGTTCGTCTCGGAGTTCTCCGCGCTGCACGAGCGGCCGTTTCACGGCATCTCCGCCGATGCGATGGACTTGCTGGTCGGGTACGGGTGGCCGGGGAATGTGCGCGAGCTGCGGAATCTCGTGGAGAGCATGGTGGTCTTGGCGCACGGCCGGGTGATCGGGGCTGAGGACATTCCCCGCGAAATCCGGGAAGGGGGCGGCCGCCGACTCCTTCCTGTGCACGTCGGACCCGTTTTGCGTGAAGGCGAGCGGGCTCAGGGGCGAGAGCTGGAGTTCATCGTTCGGTCGCTGGTGGAGCTGAAGTTACAGGTGGAAGAACTGCGTCGTCGCATGGATGTGGAAAGCCGGACGCCTGCCGCAGGATGGGTGGGCGAGGTTCGGGTGCCGACGTCGGTTGCGCCCACTGGTTTGTCGGAGGTAAGCGGCACCGGGGGCTACGGCGTCATGCATGCGCTCGAGCCGCACGATAGAGTAGTTCCCCCTACATCTATTACCCTTGGTCCCGGCATGACGATGGCAGAGATCGAGCGTGCCGCTATAGAGGCGGCGCTGCGGGATACCTCGGGGAACCGCCGGAAGGCTGCCGAGCGTCTGGGGATCGGAGAGCGTACGCTGTATCGCAAACTCCGTGAGTACGACGGCTTCAGCGAGGGAGGGTCGATGACCCTCGATGACGCGTGAAGTGGCAAGCAATACATCCATGCCGGCGAAGGTTATGGGACGACCTCGTCCTTGCCGGAATGCTCTCCCGGTCACATATTCTCCCCGCAAGCCGCCTGACGGCCTCTTCCGGACTGATTCCCTTGCGGAGCACAGCCTGTCCAATCCAGTCAATATCGGCATGACGTCACCGTTTGCTCATCCCGGCACTATCGCGGGGAGTGTACTGCCATTACGCCGCGCCGAAGAGTTGATCGCCACGCTACCGGGCGTCTTGTCGGTGCGAATTGTACCGAGCGAGTCCGGCGCGGTTGACGAGGTGCATGTGCTCACCACCGAGCTGGTGCAGCCGAAGCAAATGGTGCGCAACATCGAGAGCGCGCTGATGGCGCAGCTGGGATTGCGGGTCAATCACCGGAAGATTTCGATCGCGACCACGCTCGACCCGCCACGTGCCGTCGACACGACGCCGACGGTCGCGTCGGCCGGATCGAGTGCCGTACCGACGCCTCCGTCGTCTCTGTCGGTGGGGGCGTCTACGCCCATTCCGTCGTCGGCGACTGTCGGGATTGCCACGCCCTCGGCGACGCCGGCGCGGCTGACATCGGTGGCAGGCGCATCCGCAGACGCGACCATGGAACCGAATCGTCGAGCGTTGGTTTTTGAGGATGTGGAAGTGCGGCGTTCGCGTTCCCGTGGCGTGTTATGCCGCGTGACGTTGAGTCGCGAAGGACAGGAGTTTCTGGGCGAATCGGAAGGGCAGGAATCGGAGCGTTCCCGGATCGATCTTGCCGCGCGCGCCGCGCTGCTGGCGATCGTGGCGTCATCGAGGGCGGCGCCGGGAGTCGATCGATCGATGTCGTTGGAAGGATCCAAGTTGATCGAGGCGTTCGATCGTGAGTTCATTTTTGTGAGTGTGGCAGCGCGCGCAGGTCGCGAGATGGCCGTACTGACAGGAAGCTGCGAAGTGCGAGAGAGTGCGGAGACGAGCGCCGTATTGGCGGTACTCGACGCAACGAATCGCTGGATCAATCTCGATCGTTGACGCGGCGGATTGCCGCACGCGAGCCGTACTCACCCTTTCGTCTAGCTAGACGATACACTGAATTCGTCCCCGTCAATCGTTGTTGAGCGGAGCCGAGCGGGCATGCCAACGTAGTAGGAGCGGAGCCAACCTGGAACAGCACGTGTCGTCCCGAGCGGGGCACGCGTGACTACCCCTGTGGGAGGTGACGCAAGATGGTGTTTCTGGCACAGCTCGTTGAAGTAATGGTTTCGTTGGTTTTGCTTGA
>JBBSCJ010000014.1:0-88590 GCA_038250435.1 Gemmatimonadales bacterium
CATCCCAAGCCTCCCGCAATGCGCGAGCCGTGCTGACGACATCGGGTTACGCAATGCGATGTGGCCTCGAAAGAAAGCGTAGACAGCCATGCGCCGGTGCATAACTCATCCGTTCCACAATTACCGCTCAAGAGGGCCGTTAGACCGTTCCCCTGTTGTTGATCGTAACACGCAGCGTTTCGCTACCCGCCTACAGGCGCACCCGGTTGCGTCCGTCGGCCTTGGCGCGGTACAGCGCCGCGTCGGCGCGCGCGAAGAGGTCTTCCACGCTCTCTATGCGCGCCGCCGGAAAGACCGCCACGCCGATGCTGGCCGTAAGGTGCAGCGAAGGAAATGCCGCCTCGGGGGCAAACTGGTGCTGATCGACGGCCTCGCGAATACGCTCGGCGAACGCCTCGGCACCCGTGTCGTCGGTTTCGGGAAGCAGCACGAGAAATTCCTCACCGCCGTAGCGTGCGACGATGTCGTTGCCACGCACCGTAGCGGTCAGCAGCTGCCCCACATCGCGCAGCACGTCGTCGCCTACGAGATGTCCGTACGTGTCGTTCACCTTTTTGAAGTGATCGAGGTCGATCAGCAGCAAGGCGAGCGTGGAGTCGTAGCGCAGCGCCCGCTCCATCTCGGCGGTGAGCCGCTCGGTCAGTGCGCGACGATTGAGCAATGAGGTGAGCGGATCGGTTTGCGCGAGCTGCTCGAGCCGTGCGTTGTCCGCCATCGTGTTCTCGACCATCTGCGCACGCTGAATCACCGCGACCGCTGCCGAGATCACGGCCTGCGCGAATTCGAGATCGGCCACACCGAAGGGCTCCTGATCACGCGTGCGACGCACCAGGAATACGCCGTACTGTCCCCGCTCGATGGAGAACGGCAGCGCGATGACCGAGCGGATCGGCACTTCGATGCCTTCGATCCCCCAGACATGACGTACCCCTTCGTAAATCGGATGCGTGTCGATGTCATCGACGAGTACCGGCATCCCTGAATCGAGCGCGGCCTTGAGTTCGGGATATCGATCGAGATGGATCGTGAGCTGCTGCAGTCCGGGATTCTCGAAGGCGGCCACGACGACCGCCTGCATTTCACCGGGACGCGCCAGCACCACCGAACAGTGCGACACACCGAGCGCTCGTGCGGCCCGACGCACCAGCAGGTGAAATAGCTCGGTGACTGAGAGATCGCCGGTCACTTCGTGAAGAATATCCACGAGTTTGCGCCGGCTGTCGGCATCATGCTGCGCTCGCACGAGTGCTTCCTCCGTGCGCGCCAACGTCTGCCGGGTGGAACGCAGCAACGCGCCCGTGCGCAACTGCGCCTGCACCCGCGCCAGCAACTCCTTCGGACGATACGGCTTGCGAATGAAGTCGGCGGCGCCGAGTCCGAGTGAGCGCACCGACGCCTCTTCGGGCGGCTGCGCGGACAGCATCAGCACGGGCAGGTCGCGCCACCGTTCCTCGGACTTGATGCGCTCGAGCAGCTGGCAGCCGTCGGCATCAGGCATCAGAATGTCGAGCAAGAGCAGGTCGGGCGAGCGCTTTTCCAGCTGCTCGAGACACGACTGTCCACCATCAGCCGGAATCACCTCATAGCCGTTCTCCTGCAAGAGCCAGGTGACCGACTCGAGTACCGCGCGGTCGTCGTCGGCGACGAGAATCCGGGAGATGGCCATCAGATGGCCTGCGCTCGCTGAGGTGGCAGCACGCGTCGTGGCGCGATCACCTTTCGGCGGTGTCCTCATCCGCATCGCTGGCCACGTCACCGCCGTCGGCGACATCGGCACTTTCGCCGTCCGGATCGTCCTTGTCTTCGGGTATCACCCGCGCCACGGCCGACACGACATCCTGATCGTCGAGCGCGACGAGTTTGACGCCCTGCGCGGCGCGACCGGTGACGCGGATCTCGCTCACTTTCAGGCGAATCGCGACACCCTGCCGCGTCATGAGCATCAGCTCGTCTTCCGGCACCACCTCCAGCAACGCGACGACACCGCCGGTGCGCACCGTACGATTCAGGGTGAGGATGCCCTTGCCGCCGCGCTTCTGCACACGGTAGTCCTCGATGTCGGAGCACTTGCCGAGTCCGAGTTCCGTGACCACCAGCAGCGTGGACTCGCGCTTGATGACCACCATGCCCACCACCGAGTCGGCGGGGCGCAGCTCGATCCCCTTCACGCCGGTGGTGTCGCGGCCCATCTGCCGCACATCGCTTTCGTGAAAGCGCAGCGAGAGGCCGTGACGCGTGGCGAGCACCACATCGTTGCTCCCCGACGTCACCTGCACGCCCATCAGTTCGTCGTCGGCTTCGATCTTGATCGCCTTGATGCCGTTGGTGCGCGGATTGCTGTACTGCGACAGCGCCGTCTTCTTGACCGTACCGTTTTTGGTGCAGAAGAGCAGGAATTCGGTGTCGGAGAACTCCCGCGTGAGCACGATGGCGCGGATACGCGTATCGGGGATCACGTTGATGAGATTCACGATAGGCTTGCCGCGCGTGTTGCGTCCGGCCTGCGGCAACTCGTGCACCTTGAGCCAGAAACACCGGCCGTCGTCGGTGAAGATGAGCATGTACGTGTGCGTGCTCGCCACGTAGAAGCTCTCGATGAAGTCGTTTTCCTTGAGGTCCGCGCTGGACTTGCCACGACCGCCGCGTCCCTGGCGGTTGTAAAGCGACAGCGCCGTGCGCTTGACGTAGCCCTTGTGCGAGATCGTGACCACCATTTCCTCTTCGGCGATCAGGTCTTCGATTGAGAACTCGCCCTCGTCGCTCACGATCTCCGTGCGGCGATCGTCGCCGTATGTCTCCGACAGCGCGAGCAGCTCGCCCTTGAGAATCTCCATGCGGCGCGGGCGCGACTCGAGGATGCCACGCATGTCCACGATGAACTCGCGTACTTCACGCAGCTCGTCCTCGAGCTTTTCGCGCTCGAGCCCGGTGAGTTTGGCCAGGCGCAGATTGAGAATGGCCTCGGCCTGACGATCCGACAGTCCGAAGCGCGCCTGCAGCTGCGCACTCGCGGTGGGCGTGTCGTCGGCCGCCCTGATCATGCGGATCACCTCGTCGATATTGTCGACGGCGATCTTGAGCCCTTCAAGGATGTGTTCGCGCTCGAGGGCCTTGTCGAGATCGAATTGCGTGCGGCGAACGACCACTTCGTGGCGGTGTTCGATATAGTGCAGCAGGCACTGCTTGAGCGTCAGCACCTTCGGCACCAGCTGCCGAGTGTTCGGATCGGGGACGAGCGCCAGCATGATCACGCCGAACGTGCTCTGCATCGCGGTGTGCTTGTACAGCTGATTGAGCACTACCCGCGGAATGGCATCGCGCTTGAGCTCCACCACGATGCGGATACCGTCCCGATCGGACTCGTCACGCAGCGCACTGATGCCGGTGAGCTTCTGTTCGCGCACCAGATCGGCGATATCGATGACCAGCTTCGCCTTGTTTACCTGATACGGCACTTCGGTGATCACGATCTGCGAACGACCGCTCGACTCCTTTTCCTCGATCACCGCGCGGGCGCGCATCACGATGCGCCCGCGTCCGGTGTCCTGGTAGTCGGCGATGCCCGCACGCCCGTAGACGAAGCCACCCGTGGGGAAATCCGGACCCTTGATGAGCGTGCGCAGATACGCCGGTTCGAGCTCCGCATTGTCGATGAGGGCCACGACGGCGCTGATCACTTCGATCAGATTGTGCGGCGGAATGTTCGTGGCCATACCCACGGCGATTCCCGACGACCCATTGACCAGCAAGTTCGGAAAGCCCGACGGCAGCACGCGCGGTTCGCGCAGGCGATCGTCGAAGTTCGGCGCGAAATCGACCGTGTTCTTGTCGATGTCGGTGAGCATCTCGACCGCCATGCGCATCAGGCGCGCTTCCGTATACCGGTACGCCGCCGCGTTGTCGCCGTCCATCGAGCCGAAATTTCCCTGACCGTCAACGAGCGGATAGCGCAGCGAAAATGTCTGGACCATGCGCACGAGCGCGTCGTACACGCTGCTGTCGCCGTGCGGGTGATACTTGCCAAGCACGTCACCGACCACTGTCGCCGACTTCTTGAACGGACGCCCGGGCAACAATCCGAGCTCGTTCATGGCGTACAGTACGCGACGATGCACAGGCTTGAGTCCGTCGCGCACATCCGGCAGTGCGCGCGACACGATCACGCTCATCGAGTAATTGATGAACGATTCCTTCACTTCCTCGTCGATCAGGCGCGGAAGAATGCGTTCACGGGCGTTCGGTGCGGTCATGACACGGCGGGAATGAGGTACGGCTCGGCTCGGCTACAACCGCGAAATATAATCGGCCTGACGCGGGAAAACAACGCGCCAGACCAGTTGTAAGCATCTGTAAAACAACAACTTACAAAACCCGACGCCTCGATTCAGCCCCAGCTGCGCACGATGGCCAGTAAACGCCACTCTCCCGCCACGCGCCGGAGCAGATAAACCGCGCCGCCATTGCTGCCGGAGCCAAGGGCAAATCCGCCTCGCTCCTTCGGACGGTCCACACCCACCACGGCCCAGCCGCGCCAGTGTGCGATCGGACCGATCCGGATGTACGCCAGCTCCGCCTGCCGATCCCTACTCCCGACGTTCGTAAAGAATTCATTCCGGACATGCTGCTCCCCCGATGGACCGAAAAACGCTCGCACGCGCGGACGAGGCGCCTTGGGAAACTCCATGCCGCTAAATCCGGGAATCACGAAGCTCACCGTGTCGGCCATGACCGGCGACGGCAGGCAGCCGGGGCCCGTGGGATCGGGGACCTCACCGGTCAGACCGGTGGCGAACGCCAGGCGCGCCTGCCCGGCATCGTCGTCCCACCGCGGGCGATCGATGCCGGCTTCCCAGCCCACGATCGTGCGCAGCAACGCACGCGTGTCGGCACCCCCCAGCGAGGCGCCAGCACCCTGCACGATCACCCTGTTTTCGAGGCGCAGGACGATCGCCTCTGTGGCCTTGCGCTGCTCGGGGGTGGTGTCATGCGGGAACACCCGCAATGCCCCCGGATTGCAGCGATCGCCCATTTCCGCCCAACCGGCCCGTTCCAGAATCTCCGTACGCATCGCCGAGAGCTGCCCTTCATACCGACGCAGCTCCGCGGTGAGGAGGGCCTGCATCTTCGCGCTGTCCGACCGCGCCGCTGCGGACTGCTTGGCCACCGGCTTTACCGGCTTTGCCACCGGCTTTGCCACAGCGCCGGACGCCCCAGCTTGGGCATCCACCAACGTCGGCACCATGGTCAACCCTGCCACCACCCACCACCCAAGAAACACGCGCATCAGCGTCATGACGATCCTTTCTGAATGCTCAAGTTCGAATCCAACGGCGTAGAACCAACCGCGCCGCCGGTCATGCCTGCCGTCGCACGAGCCACGGCCGCAACCGGAAGTTCCTGCGTTTCGTCGGCATCGCGCGACGTCTCTTCCGCCAGTTCGTCGGCTTCCTCCGCCGCCGTTTCGGCGTCGATCGCGCGCCGTTCTTCCTGATACCCCTCATACCAGGCCCGCGTGACTTCACCGGCCAGCTCCCGATTACCTAGACCGAACGACAGCGCCAGCGCCAGCGCTACCGCTCCAAACAGGATAGCGAAGGCCGTCGTCACAATGTCGGTGGCGATACCGAGTTCCTGCAAAGCCATGAACACGGCGAGCACGATCACGCCCCCGCGGCCGATCCGCGCCAGCCACGGGCCGCCGTTCAGCGCCCCCGCGGAGGCCATGATGAGCCCCCCCACAAACCCGCCCAGTACGATACCCAGAATAATGATCACGATTGCCGCAATCACGCTGGGGATGTAGCTCACGAGCTCCGAGAAGACATTCGCCAGCGACTCCAGACCGATCGCATTCGCCGCCACCAGCAGCACCGCGAACATCACCACCCAGAACAACAGGTTGGCCAGCACCTTCGAGGGATTCAGGTGCGAGCCGGAACGCTCCACCGCGTGAAGAACGCCGCCGCGCTCGAGCAGCTGATTGAAGTGCAAGCGACGCAGCAGCCGACTCGTCCCCTTTTCAAGGACTTTGGCCACCAGGTAGCCGGCAAAGAGAATGACAAGCGCGCCGAAGAGCGCCGGCACAAACTCGCCCAGCAAGGCGAAGCTGTACTCCAGGCGCTCGGCGAAACTGGATACGACGGAAGACTGTTCTTCGGTTGGCTGCGGAGCCCCGCTGGCGAAGAGCAGAGAGTCTTGAATGAGCTGCTGGTGCAAGGAAAACCCCGAAGGGGTGTGTATGAGTTGCCCGAAAGCTACTCACCTGCGACGAAAGCTACAGTCGCGTCCCGCGCTTCACGTCGAAGATCGCGCTGCGTTTGCATGAAGGACAGAGCATCCACTCCCGTTGGCGATGATAGCCGAGCCCGAAGGAGCCGCCACCGATCGGCCGATGGGTCAGCCGCACCGTGCAGCGCGGACAGCGCGGTGTCTCCCCGGCGAGCACGGCATGGCGAATCGCTTTCTCCTCCGCTGCCGTATAGCGCGCCGCCTCGGCGCTCACAGTCGCACCACCACCTTGCCGAACTGCGAGCCCGAGGAGAGCCGCTCGAACGCCTGACGCCCCTCGTCGAGGGACCAGACGGAATCCACCGGCGGCATCAACGCCCCCTCACGGAACGCCTCGGTCATCGCGTCGAATTCGGCATCATTCCCCATCGTAGAGCCCATCAGCGTCCACTGATTCCAGAACATCCGGCGCACGTCGAGTTGCACGAGCGGGCCGGACGTGCCGCCGCAGGTGACCAGCCGCCCACGCTTCCCGAGCGCGATCAGCGACTGCGACCACGTGGCTTCGCCCACTGAATCGATCACGACATCCACGCCGCGCTTGCCCGTGCGGGTCCGTATCTCGCGACCAAGGTCCGGGTGCCGGTGATCAAGCAGATGATCCGCGCCCAGCGCCTGCGCTTTTTCCAGCTTCGCCGGACTGCCGGAGGTAACCCACACCGTGGCACCGATGCGCTTGGCAATCTGCAGGCACGCCAGCGCCACGCCCCCGCCGATTCCCCATATCAGCACGTGATCGCGCGGCTGCACCTGCGCGCGCGTAACGATCATGCGCCACGCGGTCAGCGTCGCCAACGGAAAGGCCGCCGCGATCTCGAACGGAATACGTTCCGGGATGACGCGCACGTTCGCCTCCGGCACCACCAGGTACTCGGCGAGCGTGCCAGCGCGATGCTCTCCCAGAATACCGTACGTCAGACACAAGGGCTGATCGCCGTCGAGGCAGTATTCACAGCGACAGCGCCGGTCCACGATGCCGGGATTGAGGATCACGTGGTCTCCCGGCTCGCAGCCAAGCACTTCCGCCCCGATGGACTCCACCACACCCGCGCCGTCCGAGCCCAGCACCCAGCCCTCGTGGAGCGTGACGCCGGGAACTCCACCAAGCACCCAGAGGTCGAGCCGGTTGAGCGCCGCCGCGCGCATCCGGACACGCACACCGTCCGGAGTGTCGATGGTCGGGATTGGCAGATTGTCGCGCACCCGGAGCTGCTCGACCCCTCCGTGTGCATCAATCGTGAGCGCGCGCATGCGGCTGGCCATGACGATCGTCCGTCAGTGCAGCGGATGACGCTGCAGCAGCGATTTGTCCTTCTGCGGCGCGACTGTATACACCGCGTCTTTTCCGAAGCCCATCACGGCGGCGGCTCCGGCAAAGCGCACCCGTTCGACGCGCGTTCCGTCACGGGTGATCACGTCGTAGCAGGTGGACTGCTCGTCCAGCGCACAGCGGGTCGGCACCCACAGCCGGTCGGCGCCGTCAACGCGCACCGCGATGTCGTGGCGAAAGGGCGGATGCACGGCGGGCCAGACCTTCGGTTCGTCGAAACGCAGCGCGGCGCGGGATTTTACGGTGGCCCGTTGCGTGAAGGCTTTCGTCTCGTTCATGACGCGCTTCTGGTCATTCTCCGTCACGTTGATGCGCGTGAAGGGAATGGGTGCGGTTTGCGAGCGCGTGCCGTCGGCATTGAAGTAATCGATCCGGTACGTCGCCGCCCGCAGCACCGCCACCGTGCCGTCGTTCAGCACCGCGTACACATCGATCGGCTGGAGTGGATCGGTGCCGACGTATACCTGCATGCTCAGCGGCTCGCGCACCACGAAGGGAGGCCGGGGCTGCTGCGCCGGCATCAACATCGCTAGGGTATCCATGCGAAACGGAGCGAGCGAGACACGCACGAGCGGCTCGGGGATGCGCGAGGGGATCTCTGTTGCCGAGACCGCCGGCGGACGTGGCGGCGTGATCGTTCCCACCAGCGCGTTTCCGGCAAGGAAACGCAGGTCAGGGAGGCGCTGACCACCCCGGGCGCCTCCGGGAGCGCCACTGGCGCCTCGCAGATTCAGCGACGGGCCCACGATGCCCACGAAGCCGCCGTCGACGCCAAACGCCATCAGCCGCCCCTTGAGGATGTCGAGGGAGACGATGGTATCGCCGTTCCACTGCCACAACGGACCGACCACCTGGAACTCGTGCTCCAGAGCGCCGGCCGACATCACCGTTCTCGGCTTGGCCGAAAAGTCGGTGACCATCAGCTTCTGCTCGTTTCGGTTGTAGAAAAGCACCGCGCCGTTGGCCAATTCGCGCACCGTGTTGACATTTTCCAGATCTTTCACGCTGGCCGTAGGCTTCGCAAAATCACGCTCGGGGATCTCCTGCGCCGCGAGAGTCAGCGGAAACCCGGCGCTGCCTGTAAACAGAAAGGCGAGCATGACTGCGCGGGCCGTTGCTGACAGGAACGGGCGGGGAGGACTGGGCAAACGCATAAAGAGGCGGATGGGAGGTTCGAAACGGCATGTCGGACATGAACCGACACCAATGGAATGTCCGCCATGGGGAACGGAAACGGGAGGGTGTGCGCGAAAGCCTCCGGGAATTCCGCCCGGTGATCCCGGCCCTATATTCCTCCTTGCCCCCGTGTCATGACCGACTCACCACGACCGTTCCTGCCTCATGTCGTCCATCAAGGTTCCTCCGCTCGGCGAATCGATCGTCGAGGCAACCGTCTCCCGCTGGTTGAAGAAGGAAGGCGACGCGATTGCCGTTGGCGATACGCTCGTCGAACTCGAGACCGACAAGATCACTGTTGAGGTACCCGCGCTCGAGGCGGGCACACTCTCCGCTCGACTGAAGGGCGAAGGGGACACGGTCGCGGTGGGAGAAAACCTCGGAGAGATCTCCGCCGGAGCCGCCGGAGCCGCCGGAGCTGCCGGAGCTGCTGCGCCAAGCGCGCAGCCGTTGGCGCCGGCGATAACGGAAGCACCGGCCGAGCCTGCGGCAGTTGAACCGAAGGTCTCTCCGGCTGCGGCGCGACTCGCGGTCGAACGTGGCGTGAATCCCGCCGATGTCACCGGGACCGGCCGCGGCGGCGTGGTCTCCAAGCCGGACATGGTCGCTGCCGTGGCGGCGGCATCCCCGGCGACGTCTCCAGCCATAAAGGCGGCGGCCAGCGGCTCGCGAGAGACCCGTGAGAAGATGACCACGCGGCGCAAGCGCATCGCAGAGAACCTGTTGCAGTCACAGCAGGCCACGGCGCATCTCACGACGTTCAACGAAATCGACATGACCGCGATCAGTGCGCTGCGTGAGCGGCTTCGTGATCGCTTGGAGAAGGAACAGGGCGTGAAGCTCTCGTTCATGCCCTTCATCGCGAAGGCGGTGTGCCTGGCGCTCAAGACGTATCCGATCGTCAATGCGCAGATCGACGGTGACAGCATCGTCTACAAGCATTACGTGAACATGGGCATTGCGGTGGCCAGCGACGCCGGGCTGGTGGTGCCGAATATCAAGGACGCCGACAGCAAGAGCATTGTGGAGATCGGCAAGGATATCGTTGCCGTGGCCAAGCGGGCGCGGGACGGCAAGCTGTCAATGGATGACCTGAGCGCCGGCACCTTCACCATCACCAACGGTGGTGTGTTCGGCTCACTCGTCTCCACGCCGATCATCAACTACCCGCAGGCGGGAATTCTCGGACTGCACAAGATTCAGGACCGGCCGATCGCGCTCGATGGCGAGGTGGTGATTCGTCCTATGATGTACATCGCGCTGTCGTACGATCACCGGATCATCGATGGACAGCAGGCGGTGTTGTTCCTTGTACGGGTGAAGGAGCTGATGGAAGATCCGGGCGCCATGCTCGTGTTCTGAGCAGCTGCAGGGCGGTGTCAGGCACAAAACGGGGCGCTCACTGCGGCGCCCCGTTTTGTCAGGCACTACTGCGGCATTGGCAGCTGCCGAAACACCACGACGCCCCTTGCGGGTTACCGCCCGGGACGTCGAGGTTCGCCAGCGCGCGTTTCAATGCGAGGATTGGAGTCGCGGCCAGTGATGCTTCAGACAGGCAATGCGAATTGTGTGCCCACCCCATTATACCTTCACCCGAGAGACGCGTCACCCCCTTCAAGGTAACGGGAAATTCACAATTTCGGCGCCTGCCTGCCGCGCATCGCACGCTCGATCGCTACCGGCGTGATCGCCACCGCCGCAGGCGGCGGATTAACTTGTCGCGATGACCTCTCCGACTCTTCACACCGCCGATGTGATCGTGCTGGGCGGGGGCCCGGGCGGCTACGTCGCCAGCATCCGCGCCGCGCAACTCGGCCTGTCCGTGACCTGCGTCGAGGGCGACGCCACCCTGGGCGGGACCTGCGTCAATGTGGGCTGTATTCCCAGCAAGGCGCTGCTCCACAGCTCCGAGCAGTTCGAATGGCTCCGACTGCACGCCGCCGAACATGGTATTCGGGTAGAAGGCGCCTCTGTCGATCTCCCCACGATGATGGCGCGAAAGACCGACGTGGTCGCGCAGAACACCAAGGGCGTCGAGTTCCTCTTCCGAAAGAACAGGATTACCTGGGCCAAGGGATGGGGTACGCTCAAGGCGCGCAACGTGGTCGAGGTGCAGGCGCACGACGGAACGGTAACGCAGTGGCATGGCTCGTCGGTGATCATAGCTACCGGTTCGGTGCCGATGGAGCTCGCCTTCCTCCGCTTCGACGAGCAGCGCGTGCTCTCCAACGTGGGCGCGTTGTCGATTCCCGAGGTCCCGAAGCACTTGGTGGTGGTTGGAGGCGGAGTGATCGGCCTTGAGTTGGGGTCAGTGTGGCGCCGTCTGGGGGCCAGGGTCACGGTGGTGGAATTCGCCCCGACCATCCTTCCCGGCAACGATGAGGACGTGGTGAAGGAAGCGGACAGGATTTTTCGTAAGCAGGGGCTCGAGATCCACACGAACACCAAGGTCACCGGCGCCGACGTGCGCGAGGATGGTGTCATGGTGCACGTGGAACGCGACGGCGCGACGTCATCGATCAACGCCGACTACGTGCTCGTGAGCGTGGGTCGGCGTCCGTCGCTGAGCGGCGTAGACGCGCCGGCCCTCGGGCTGGCGCTGGGCAAGCGGGGGGAGATTCTGGTGGACGATCAGCAGCGCACCAATCTTCCCGGCGTTTTTGCGATCGGGGACGTGTGCGGCGGCAAGCTGCTCGCGCACAAGGCGGAAGAGGAAGGGGTGATCGCGGCGGAAGTGATCGCCGGCAAGCCGGTGCACATGCATCATCGCACCATTCCCGGCATCGTCTACACGTGGCCCGAAATCGCGACTATCGGGCTTACCGAGCAGGAAGTGAAGGCGAGCGGGCGGGCGTACCGCATCGGCAAGTTCCCTTTCAGTGCCAACGGCCGGGCGCGCACGATGGGCGAAACACAGGGCTTCGTGAAGTTCGTCGTGGACAAGGACACCGACGAAATTCTCGGTGCGCACATGGTGGGACCGAACGTCGCTGACCTGATGACCGAAGTGGTGCTCGCCATGGAATACCGCGGCAGCGCCGAAGACATCGGCATTACCGTGCATTCGCATCCGACGCTGTCGGAAACAGTGAAGGAAGCGGCGCTCGCGGCACTCGGGCGGGCCATCCATATTTAGCGCGGGGCAGCACACCGCCACCTCTGTCAGATCGAAAAAGGTCGCCCGCGTGAACGCGGGCGACCTTTTTCGGCATTATTGCAGCGGGCGCAGCGTGTCGCGGCGCGGTGCAGTTAAAGCAGCTTGCCGAGGACGATGCCGGCGGCAAATAAGCCGGCGCCGATCACCAGCGCCGCTGAGCGCGAGACGCGGCCGGCGGGCGTGGACACCATGGTGTCGATGACCGCCGCCATCGCGACCTGCTTCTCGAACGGGGCGTCAGGAATTGCCGCCATGACGTTTGCCATGACGTGAGACGGTGTGACCATACGACGACGTGCGGCCGTATCGAGATGCACACGATTCCACATGTCCACCTGCTTGGCATCGGCGCGTCGCGCCTCGGTCTCGCTCACCTCTCCGTCCAGCCACTGCTGAATGACGAGTGCCGAGCCCTCCGCTGCTGCCGTTCCTGGTAACGGGACTTCACGATCGGCCGCCGGACGATTGGTAACCGCGCGGTCGGCTGCATCGCGATGCGGCAGCTCCTGTCCTTTTTCGTGCGCTTCATGACGGTCGAGCATCAGGCGTATTTCTCCTCGAGTAGCGCCTGAAGAGCTTCGCGTGCCCGATGCACGCGCATCTTCAGTGCTCCCACAGTGGTACCCAAAAGATCCGCCATTTCTTCGTAGGAGCGACCTTCAACGTGCTTCATGATGAAGGCTTCCCGAAGCGATGCGGCCAACTGCGCGAGTGCATCATCGAGGTCCGTCCGCAATTCCGTGCGGTCGAGGTCCTCATCGGGGGACGCGTAGGTGGAGGGCTGGTCGTCTTCGTCATAACTCAGATGCGTGCGCCGAATGTTCTTCAGCCAATCCTTGCACCCGTTTGCCACGATCCGGAACAGCCAGGCGTCGAATCGCCCACGGACTTCCCCGAGATGCTGGAAGGCCTTGATGAACGACGTCTGGAGAATGTCCTCGGCGACGTCCGGCGAACCGGTCATCCCGAGCGCATGGCGATACAGCGGATCGCTGTATCGCCCGATCAGCATGGCGAATGCGTTGCGGTCGCCCGCGATGATGCGGGCGATGACGTCCTGATCCGAGTCGACGTCGGCCTGTGGGAGTTCTTCTTCCGTCATGGTCACAGCGCCACGATAACGCCATATACACGCGGACAACACCCCTGAGGCCCAGTCGAAGCAGGAGGGACATCCCACTGACCTTCACGGCTGTAAGACGAACCGCCGTGGAGGAGGTCACACGCGGAACGGAACGAGTATCGGCACATGGTCGAAAGCACTCCAGTATTCTGTACGGATGAGTGCGCCATGCGCATTCAATGTTGGTGGCGGACGCCGGATGGCCCCCGGTACTGCCGGTGGAATACCGCACTCCGCCGTCGCACCAGAACCATACAACGATTCCTGTACGGTGCGTACCACTCCGCACGGAACTCCGGCGGCACCGAACGTCGCCACCCACTCCGCCGCGCCCCGTGTAGCGAGGATTGTCGTGAGCTCGCCAACCACCCGTTTGCGTTGAGCGACGCGCCCGGCGTTGGTCCGCAGCTCCGGGTCGTCGGCAAGTGAAGCAAGCGCAAGCGCCCGTACCAGGCCAAGCCACTGGGCATCTGATCCCACGGCAAGAACGAGCGGGCGATCTGCGGCGTGGAACAGCTGATACGGCACCAGGTTCGGGTGCGCATTCCCCCACCGGCGCGCCTCGACTCCGCTCACCAGCGTGTTCTGCGCCACGTTGATCAGCGCGGCACGAGCGCTTCCCTCCAGCGACACGTGTACCCGGCGCTGCACCGCATTCAGCGGGGTCCCGCTCGACGCCATCCGGTCACGGTGCCACAACGCAGAGACGATGCCGGCCACGGCATCCTTTCCGGTGATCACATCGACGAGTGCCATGCCGGACTTGACAGGCGCGCCGTCCGGTTCTCCGGTAATCGCCATCCAGCCGGATTCCGCCTGCACCACGACATCGTAACCGGGTCGCATGCTCTCTGTCCCAAATCCGGAAATCGTGCACCAGATCAGTGCCGGATTCTGTGCCAGCAGCGAATCAGCATCGATACCGGATCGGTTGAGCGCTCCGGGAAGAAAGTTCTCGAGCATCACGTCGGCGCTGAGGGCGAGATCGCGGAGCAGCGCACGATCAGCGTCGACGCCGAAGTCGGCGGCCAGTGACAGCTTATTGCGATTGACGCTCAGGAAGTACGCGGACTCGTGGTTTTGATCGAATGGCGGCCCCCATCCCCTGGTCTCGTCGCCTGTTCCGGCGCGCTCGACCTTGATGACATCCGCACCGAGATCGCCCAACATCATGCCGCACAGTGGACCAGCAAGCACGCGCGAAAGATCGAGTACACGAACTCCTTCCAGCGGTAGTGTCCTCATACTGTCCTATTAGTGTTGTTATTAAGCAACGAGATTGACCATCTTTTATTCGATCTCTGCCATATTTCGCCAGAACCCTTGAACAGGGTCCGTCGGCGTTAAAGGGGCACAGACTTCGCAAATCACGTCGGTATACCTTGCATAGATGTCTGAAAATCATATAGTTACCGCGTTCTGGTGGACGCGGACCTGCTGTCGGATATAGCCGCACTGGCTCCGAAGGTCGTCGGGCGACCACCTCTACCCCCATGTCTGGCGGAAGGAGTGCGTTCGATCCATGGCCGATTTGCCGCAGGCTGACGACGATACGAATACGGAAGGCGACGCGCCTCCCGCTGCGCCCGCCCCCCGCCGCGGGCCTGGGCATCGCGCCGCTGATGCGCGCGACACCGCTGCCGAAATGGCTGCCCGCGCCCACGAGATCAGTCTCGAGGCCGGAAGCAAGATGGCCGGAGCGATGCGCGATGTCATCGGCGCTGCCGCTGGCTTCAGTGCGTTTGTCATCGAGAGTGCCCGAGACCTCGTGAACTACATGGTCCGCCGCGGCCAGATGGGTCAGGAGGAGGCCGAGGTGCTCATTCAGCAGGCCGAGGCGGCATATATCGCCAAGCACGGCTCGCTTCCCAAACCCGAACCGAAGGCGCCGCCACCAAAGCCGATTCCTCTGGGGCAGTTGCCGAAGGCCGTGACGGCTCCGGCCGCCGCAGCAGAAGCCGCGCTCGAAGCGCGGGCCGCCATGCGTATCGAGCCGCAAAAGCCGTCCGACCGGGTCACGTTTACCCCGTTGCCGCCGAAGCCGGCACCGTTGCCGCGTGCGGCCGCTGAGCCGAAGCCCGAGGAGAAGGCCGTTGAGAAGGCCGCTCCCCAGGCAGAAGTAAAGCCCGTCGCCAAGGCCGAGAAACCGGCAGAAAAGCCCGTCGCCAAAACGCCAGCCACAGCCCCGGCGAAGGTCAAGGCGAAGGAGGAACCGGCTTCTCCGGCAGCGAAACCGACAGTCGCAGCGAAGCCGACCACGACAAAAGCACCCGCCGTGGCCAGGCCGGCCGTGAAACCGGCGGCCAAAGCACCGGCGAAGGCGCCGCCAAAAGCTCCTGCAAAACCGCCTGCTAAAGCGCCTGCTAAAGCGCCTGCTAAAGCGCCTGCTAAAGCGCCTGCCAAAGCGCCTGCTAAAGCGCCTGCCAAAGCGCCTGCTAAAGCTCCCGCGAAGAAAGCGGTCGCGAAGAAAAAGAAGTAACGTTCTCCGATCCGTCGGTGATCATCGCCTCAGCACCAACCCGTCTCGACTTCGGCGGAGGGTGGACAGACGTCCCTCCCTACGCCGAAGAGCGAGGCGGTTTCGTATGTAACATCGCCATCGATCGCCGAGCGACAGTCACGCTCGGCGGCGCGGAGGCCGGCGGTCGGGCTGGCTCGCCCGACCCGCTCGCCGCCGCCGCGCTTCGTTATGCGGACCGGCAATTCGGCCCGCCGCCGCGCAGCGGCGCGATACGGGCTGGCATCTCCAACGACTTTCCCGTTGGCGCCGGGCTCGGTGGCTCGTCTGCGGCCGGTGTGGCGCTCGCCGCCGGGCTCCACGCTGCGGCTGGCGTTCCCGCGACCCCGGAAAGACTCAGCGAGTGGAGTCGCGCGGTCGAAGTAGAAGAGCTCGGCATTGCCGGCGGTCGGCAGGATCACTATGCCGCCGCGTACGGCGGGGCTCTCGGACTCACCTTTGGCGACGGCGTGCACGTCGAACAGGTTCCGCTGTCGGCCGCCTGTGTGAGTGCCCTCGAGTCACAGATCACGTTGGTATACACCGGGGAGACGCGCATCTCTGCCGAGACGATCACGGCCGTGCTCAACGCGTACGTGGCGCGCGTCGCTGGTGTGGTACAGGCGCTCGACCGCATGGCCGTGCTCGCCCGGGCGATGCGCAGCGCCCTGCATTCCGGCGATGTCGCCACGCTCGGGTTGTTGGTGAACGAACACTGGATTTACCAACGGTCGTTGCATCCGCGCATCACAACGGCGCGCATCGACGCACTCGAGGCGGCCGCCAGGCGCGCCGGAGCCAGCGCGATCAAAGCGCTCGGCGCGAGCGGGGGCGGGTGTGTGATGATCTTCGGAGGACACCATCTCGACGTTGCGATCGCCGGACTGGGTGAGCGACTCACCTGGCGCGTGGCCACGCAGGGCGTGCGCGTGGAGGCGTGAGTTTGTAGACTGTACAGGTGTCCTTTCGCCATCCGCTCGACCCCATCGCGCTCACGCAAACCCTCGTCGCCTTCGACTCCCGGAATCCCGGCCTCGTGCCGGATGCACCAGGAGAGATGGCGTGCGCCAGGGAACTGGCAGCGATTCTGGCCGACTGGGGCTTTGCCGTGTCGCTGACGGAAGTGAAGCCGGGCCGCCCCAACGTGGTGGCGCGCATCGGCCCGTCCGGGCGCACCCCTCTCATGCTCAATGGGCATCTGGATGTTGTGGGCACCGACGGCATGACGCACGCGCCTTTTGCGACGGAGATCCGCGACGGCCAGCTCTTCGCGCGCGGTTCGTCGGACATGAAAGGCGGTGTGGCCGCGATGTGCGTCGCAGCGGCGCGTGCTGCGGCACGAGGTTCGCTCGCCAGCGAGATCATCATTGCGGCGGTGTGCGACGAAGAGTTTGAATCCATTGGCACCCGGGCGCTGGTGGAAAATGGCGTGCGGGCAACTGGAGCAGTGATCACCGAGCCGACACGTCTGCGCATCGCGCCGGCGCACAAAGGCTTTGCCTGGATCGAGGTGCGCCTCGCCGGGCACGCGGCGCACGGCAGCCGTTACGACGTGGGAATCGACGCCAACCGGCATGCCGGACTCCTGCTCGCGGCGCTCGATCGCTTCGAACGCGACGTGCTCGTAACGCGCACGCATCCGTTGCTCGGGCGCGCCTCGCTGCACGCGGCCACCGTGCACGGCGGCAGCGGTTGGTCCACGTTTGCAAAGGAGTGCATCCTGCATCTGGAGCGGCGCACGATGCCCGGCGAAACGGGTGAAGAAGCGCTTGAGGAAATTCGCGCGCTTTGCGCCGCGATTGGTGCGGAGCGTTCGGAGTTTCACGCCACCTGCACGCTGGTGTGCGCGCAACCGCCGCTCGATCTCGCCGTTGACGCGCCGCTCGTTGGCAGACTGATGTCGGCGGTGCGCGCGCATGGCGTGGAGCCGTCCATCACCGGCCTCTCCTGCTGGACCGACGCCGCGCTTCTCGCGCAAGCGGGGATTCCGGCACTCTGCTTCGGACCCGGCGATATCGCTCGGGCGCACTCAGCCACCGAATGGGTGGAGGTCGCGGAGATTGAAAACGCAACTGATATTTTGCAGCAGCTGTGCAGCAGCTGGGGCCGCACGCCGGTCGCAGAGACACCCCGCAGCGCGCGACGGTAAGCTGCCCGTCGCCACGGCTCGCTTCGTTATGATTGGGCATGGCTCTCTCTGTTACGGATTACGATCGCCTCGAGCAGGCGATCACCGATGGATCGCGCATGGCGGTGCGTCGTCGCGGCAATGAGTACCTCGTGATCCCCGAGCGACTGCAGCTCGTGGGAGGGCGTGAACTCATCGTGGCCCGGCACCCGTCCACCGGGCAGCGGCTCGAGCTGTTCGTCGACGAAATCGACGGCATCGAGCTGGTGCAGTGAGCCGACAGTGAGCGCACGCTATCCGCTGGTGGCCGTTTACGCCGACGAGTCATGCCTGGGCAACGGCAAAACGACAGCGACACCCGGTGGCTTCGGTGCGCTGATCGAGTTTTGCAACGCCGAAGGGGTGCTCCAGCGCTTTGACCTGTGGGCATCGGATCCCGACACCACGAACAATCGCATGGCGCTCCGGTCGGTGATCGACACGTATCAGGCGATGTCGCGGAAGGGGAACCGGCTGTCGGTGCAGTTCACCACCGATTCCCGCTACATCGTGGACGGGATGACCGCTTGGGTAAAAGGGTGGATGGCGCGCGGGTGGCGGCGGAAAGACGGAGCAGTGGAAAACGTCGAGCTGTGGCAGGCGGCCGTGGAATCCATTGCGCTGCACGATTCGCAGTGGTGTTGGGTGAAAGGGCACGCGGGACATCCGCAGAACGAATACGCCAACCATCTTGCCACCCGTGCCGCAGCCGAGCAGGACCGGTCGGAAGGTCTGGTGGTGTCGTCGTTCGAGGAATGGTGGAGCACCGTGCCGGTCAGGGCCGTCGGTACCAAGCGGGCGCTCTCACCCTTTCCCGACCCGGCTCGATTCGTCGCGGCGCCCGCGCTCTCGGGTCTCCCGTTACCCGTACCGTCGATTGCGCGTCGAGAAGGGTAGATATCCGGCGCGGCGCGCCGGCCTCACCCCGGGTACCCATGCTCAAATACTTCCTCATTCTCGGTCTCGGCGTAGCTGTCGGCTATGGCTACGGTTTCAGGGACGCTCAGGTCAACGAGAAAAACATCGTTGAGCGAACGGTAGACGGCATGGGCAGCGGTTCACGCGGGCGCATGGCAAACGACGTCGACGGCCAGCTTCGCTCAGCAGATTCGCGCCGATGATGGTGGCGCGTTCGCTCGACGATCTGGACCGTATCGCTTTTAGGCTTTCGCGCACGGTGCGCACCCAGTATCCCCACCTGCTCACGCACGGATTCACGCTTGCCGACCTCGAGGAGCGGCTGCTGCCCTACCGCGAGGTACGGCGCGAGATGGCGAACGCCGGGACCGACGCGTTCGAGATCGCCCTGCTCCGACTCGTATCGGGAGAGCGAGGCTATGTGATGACCGACCCGGAGCTGCAGCGGGCGAGCCGCGACGCGCTGCTCATGTCGTCGCCGACCGTCGCCCTGATCCGTTCGCATGCCACCACCTCGCTCACCCTGGCGCCGGTGGCAAACACCGTAGGCGCCGAGCGGGTGGCGCCTCCTACGGACCAGGTACGGCCGACGTCGCCATCGCCTGCGTCGTCGTTGGCCACACAGCCGGACGCGCCGGCGCGCGCCGCCGAGCGAAGCGCGTCCGGATCGGCCCAGAGCGCCAACTGCGGCTGCCGATTCTGCGGAAACCGCCTCCCGGAAAGGCGGAGCGTGACCTTCTGTCCGCACTGCGGCATGGACCTCACCAAGCGCCAGTGCCCAGCCTGCAGCACCCAGCTCGAGGTGAGCTGGCGATTCTGTGTCACCTGCGGGCGTAGCGCCGAACTCCCGGAAATGCCGGCGCGTACGGAGCGGCCTGCCACGCCTGCCCGCGCCGCGAGCTGAACGAACCGGAGCAAGTCCGGTACGCCTGTGCGACTCCTGCAGGGGATATCGCGTGTATACTCGTGGATGCCCTTGTTCTCTGAGCTGACGCGTTTGCGGCCCCGCCTGGCGCACCCTGAAAGATCGGTCATCGTCCTGATTGCCGGCATCATGAGCACTGCCACCGTTACGGCGTGTGCGTCAGGTGCGACGTCCACCCGGAATCCCACGGCGGCGTCTGCCGAATCTTCTCCTCCTGGCGGGGCCGCGCAGACGTCGCGGTGGCCGGTGAAGAGCAGTGAACATGTGGATCTGTGGCTGCACAGTTTCGCGATGCTGAGCCCGGACAGCGCCAGGATACCGCTCTACCGCCGAGGATACGCCGACTCACTCACGGTGGTGAAGAACCGGGCCAACGTGCTCACCGCACTCGATGCCAACCGCACCACGCTGCAGCGCCGCCTCGCAACAACAGGGGGCTATCTGCAGGCCCAGTTCCTCCCCTTCGCGTTTGCGAACTGGGATGCGATGCGCAACGCCGCCGAACGCTTCCTGCAGTTCGAGGGCGATCCGCGACGCGCCGCCGATCGCGAGCTCGCGCTGCAGATGACGCTCTTCGCACCGGTTTTCCCGGCACCCGCCGATCGCGAATGGCTTCGGCTGTTTCTGGCGGGAGTGATCGACGAGCGGCAGCGCTTTTTTGGCGGCGAATACAGTCGCACGCTCCGAGCGCGCGCTGCGGTGGTCACCGCTGTGGACAGCACGTGGCAGCGGCGATATCGCCTCATTTTCGACCGCTTCCTGAACAACACCTCGCAACGGCAAGGGGACCTCTTGCTGTCGCTACCGATCGGCGGAGAAGGGCGAACGGCGCAGGGGCGCGAAGGGCAGACCGTGGTCGCGGTCCCTTTCCCGGGACGCGTGGAGGACGCCACCGATGTCATCCTGGTGTTCGCGCACGAAATAACGGGTACGCTGGTTGGTCAGGTCGTCGCCGACAACACGACGCCTGCCGAGCAGCGCGCCGGCGCGGCCGATCGGTACATCGCCACCGGACAGGTCCAGGGTGGATTGCTGCTTCTCGAGAGAATCGCGCCGGAGCTGCGTGATCCGTATCTTCGGTTTTATCTCGCGCAGGTCGGAACGCCGGTCGCGTCCGCAGCGTCGGCAGCGGCGCTGCGCACCACCTTCGATCGGGCCTTTCCGCTGCCCGCAGCGGTGCTCAACGGTTTGAAGCGTCAGCTCGACATCGTCCTCGGCGGTATCTGATCATGGCGGACATTTCACGCACGTCACTCGAGCGCGTGCTCGCGCGCGCTACCGAGCTGCAGTCTACCACGGAACCGACGGAGACGATCTCCGAAGAACGACTGCTCGAGATCGCGAAGGAGGTGGGGATCGACCTGTCGCACGTGCGGCAGGCCGTAGCCGAGGAACGCGCGCGATCGCCCATGGCCGAAGACGAGCACGGAGCGATTCTCGACGCGCTCGGTCCGTCGGTGGTGAGCGCTCAGCGTACCGTACCGGGGACGCCCGCCTCGATTCTGTCCAAGCTTGACGCGTGGATGCCGCGGATGGAATCACTCACGACATGTCGCCGCATCGGTGACCGCCTGAGCTGGGAGCCGCGTCGCGATTCGCTGGGGAATGCGTTGCGCGCCATTGGTATCGGTGGTCGGCGATTCGATCTCGTACGTCTCGATCAGGTGGTGGCGAGTGTGCATGCGGTTGACGGCACGCGCAGCGTGATTCGTTTCGACGCCGAAGCGAGCGGCGTGCGTCGTTCGATGCGCAGCCAAATGATCGGCATCGGCGTGCTGCTCACGCTCGCGTTCATCGTGCTGGCCCTCCCTCTGGCGGTGCTGTTGCCGTCCGGTGCCGGAATGGGCGTAGGCGTGGCCGGCCTCGCGGCGTTCACCGCTGGCCTGGGCGCCGTGGCCTGGCGCGCGATCCGTCGCTCGTATCGCAACAAGTTGGACCGGGTGCACCTGCGACTCGAGCAGCTGCTCGATGAACTGGAGCACGATCGACTGCAGGACAAGCCGGGGTTGATGGAGCAGCTGACCGGGCGACTCCTCAGCAACGGCATCGGCATCGGCATCGGCATCAACCGCCCCGCTGACCGTCCGCGCTGAGGCCACGGTTGGCCGACTGGTTATCCGTTGGCGAAGGCCAGTTCGAAGCTGCGCCGTCGCACGCGTTTCACCAGCCACCGTACCCCGCTGTTGCTCATCACCAGCATACTCCCGGTCATGAGCAGCGACTTCACTTCGCGACGCGAGATCTTTACCGATCCGCCCGAACTCAGCATGGCGGTGCTTTGCACGAGGTCGCGTAGCGTGGCGTAGGCCAGTAGCAGCGGCAGAATGCAGAACAGACGAATGGACACCGCGCGACGGGGAATGAGCAGCAGATAATTGCGCGCTTCTTCGAGATCGTGCCAAGCGAGCTGAATCAACTGTGACAGGGCCGCGCGGTTGCTGGCCAGCAGTTCGGGGGCGAGGATGCGACTTTGCGTGCTGCCGTGCGCGCGCAGCAACTCCTCGGGGACGTAGATGGAGTTCTCTTTCTCCGCGTCCATCGCGACATCCTTGAGGATGTTCACCGTTTGTAACGCCTCAGCGAAAGCGCGACAGCGCTCGCGGAGAATCGCATACCGCTTCGCGCCGATGCTGGGCGAATGCTCATGCCAGAGATCGGTGAGCATATAGCCCACCGTGCCCGCCACGTAGTAGCAGTACTCCTTGTACTCCTCGATGGTCTGGATGCGTATGCCATCGGGATAGAGCAGCACGAACTTGCGCATCCCCGCCGACATCTCGGCCACCCACTTCTGCACCACCCGGCGCGTGTTCACCGGCAGCCGGGAGAAGTGCTCGAGCACCAGATCGGTGTTGCGTGTGAGGGTGAGGTGCGCCAGTTCGCCGGTGAGCGGCTGGACACCGGCGACGAAGCGCGCGCGGGCGTCCGCGTTATCGAAGGCCGCGAGGAAATCGTCGAATAGTGCCGCCTTTACCTGCGGGTCCACGCCCGGGGCGTCTTCGACGGTGTCGGCGATGCGGCAGAGCAGGTAGGCGTCGAGGACCGCCTGCCCCAGATCGCCCGGGAGCACCTTGATCCCCAGCGCGAAGGTGCGCGACACGGCCGGCAGAATGGTCTGACAGAACCGAGCCGCATCGCGCTCGGCGAGGGCGGTGGTGATGGCGGGATCAAGGGACATAGTCCGGAATCTACGAGGTATATGGCAGTCGCGTATGCCCCTTGCCAGTGCGAACGGCTTGCCACGAGGTTGCGGTGTGCAACCCCCACTCGATTATCGCGGCGTCTTCCGCACCGATCTGCTCGCGCGAGCGATGTACGCCGAAGGGGCCGGGATTGCGCAGTGCATTCCGGCCGCGGTGGCCGTGCCGGCGGATCACGACGACGTGGGCGCCCTCGCCAAGTGGGCCAAGCGCGAAGGACATGGGCTGATCCCGCGCGGCTCAGGGAGCGGGATGGCGGCAGGCGCCGTCGGGCCCGGGGTGATCGTGGACCTGAGCAGGTTCGCGGCCATCGGCGAGGTAGATGTAGCGCGGCGCCGTATCCGCGTTGGCGCCGGCGCACTTCGCGGGCGGGTGAACGCAGCGGCGCATACGGTGGGGCTCCGGTTCCCGGTGGACCCGTCGAGCGGCGCCTTTTGCACGATCGGCGGGATGGTGGCGGCCAATGCCGCTGGTGCCCGGACGCTCCGCTTCGGCGCCACGCGCGTGTGGGTCACGGCGATTCACTGCGTCTTCGACGACGGCACCAGCGCCTGGGTTTCACGGGAGTCCGCCCCCCCTGCGCAGCTGCCGGCGGTGGCCCGCCTGATGGCCGCCCTCAGCGCCATAGGCACGTACGCGGCGGCGGATTCGCTGTACCACGCTGGCGTGCGGAAGGAGTCCTCGGGGTACGCGATTGCCGAGGCACGGTCGCCCGGCGGACATCTGGTCGATCTCCTGGTGGGAAGCGAAGGGACGCTCGCGCTGTTCACCGAGGTGGAGCTGGCGCTGATACCAACGGCGGCAGCCACGGCCACTATTTTGGCCACCTTCCCATCGCTCGAAGGAGCCACGACGTGCGCGGTCGAGGCGCGCGAAGCGGGCGCGAGTGCCTGCGAGCTGCTGGACCGCACCTTTCTCGATGTAGCGGCGCGCGGTGGCCCGACGGGGATCGACCGGCAGGCTGAGGCAGTGTTGCTGATCGAAGTGGAAGGTGGAGATGATGGCGTATCAGCGCTTTTTGGCGCAAAAGTGGCTGCGGTATGTCGCGTGCATGGCGCCACTGAGGTGATTACCGCGGTTGACGCCGACGCCGAACATCGGCTGTGGTCGTTACGGCATGCCGCCAGCCCGATCCTGTCCCGACTCGCCCCCGCGCTCCGCTCGATGCAATTCATCGAGGACGGCTGTGTGCCGCCCGATCACTTCCCGGCCTACGTGCGCGGAGTGCGGGGAGCGCTCAACCGCTTCGACACCCCCGGCGTGATTTTTGGTCACGCGGGCGACGCGCATGCGCACGTGAACCCGCTGGTGGATGTCACGCGCTCCGGGTGGCGCGACCGGGTCTCGGGACTGCTGGACGCCGTATGCGACTTGACCGCGTCGCTTGGCGGAACTCTGGCTGGAGAGCATGGCGACGGGCGCCTTCGTGCGCCGTTGCTGTCGCGTGTATGGTCTACTCAAGCGCTGGCGGCGTTTGCGAACGTCAAGGCGGCGGCTGATCCGTCTGGCGTATTGAATCCCGGATGCAAGGTCGCCCGCGCTGGCGACGACGCGATCGGAAACCTTCGACACGACCCTGCGGGGACGCCGCTCCCGGCTCAGGCTCGGGCCATGCTCGACGAGATCGAGCGCGGGCGAGACTGGGGCCGCTTCCGGCTCGAAGGGCTGCTGTAGACCTCGTCGCGCGTCAGTCGGCAGACCCGGTATCGATGGCAAGCTGCGCCCGGATCGTCGCGAGCACCGCCAGCAACTGCTGTCGCTCGTCTGCGGAGACGGCTGTCGTCGTCACCTCGTGCGCCGCGTCGATGACCGGGTCGAGCGTGCCGAGCAGCGTTGCGCCTTCGTGGGTGAGTCGGCAGAGCACTTGGCGACGATCGGGGCGGCTCCGGTCGCGCGACACCAGCTTGGCGTCTTCCAGCTTGTCGAGCAGGCGCGTTACCGTGGATCCCTCATCGATCATGCGATCACGGATCGCCAGCGTGGGAAGTCCGTCGGCGCCGGCGCCTCGCAGGATGCGCAGCACGTTGTACTGCGCGAGACTCAAGCCGTGCGGCTCGACGATGCGGGCGAACTGGCGGTTCACGATCGATGCCGTGCGCAGGAGCGCGATGGTGACTTCCTGAGCCGGGGCTCGGAACGGCCGTGACTGCTTCAGCTCTTCCTTCAGCGACGAAGTGTTGGCGGGACGATCAGTCATGGCGGAGAGGGGACGGAGAACGCCACGGGCATCGCGGCCGGAATCCCGGAGCACCGTGTGCTCCGAGCACGACAGGTAATATTATCCGCACGCCCCACCTCTTCACCCTGATTCAATCTTCACATGCCGCTTGCTGCCTCCGCGATTCTTCGCGAGCCGACCGTCACCGTGCTCGCCCGTCCGCAGTTTGCTGAGCCCGGGCACCTTCGAGTGCAGTGGATGGGCGAATCCACCGATGGCGAGCGACTGGCCGAGTTTGCCGGTCGCCTGTGTTATATGAGCCAGCGTAATCCGGCGGGGCGTTCGACGCGGGAGTATATCGAGAATATCAAGAAGCAGGGGCATGGCAGCGTGCTGGAGCACGCGAACTACTCGCTGCTGTTTGAGGGAGTGAGTCGGTCGCTCACGCACGAACTGGTGCGGCACCGCGCCGGCTTTGCCTACTCGCAGCTGTCGCAGCGCTACGTGGACGAAAGCGATGCGCAGTTCGTGATGCCGCCGGCCATGATCGACGATGCGGCGCTCGAGCAGGCCTGGACCACGCAGATCACGTCAGCGGTGGAGAGCTACGCAGCGCTCGTGGACGCCCTCATGGGACGTTACAGTTGGGTGGATGACAAAGTGCACCGCCGCAAGATGGCGCGTGAAGCGGCGCGCGGTGTGCTGCCCAACAGCACGGAAACGAAGATCGTGGTGACGGGGAACGCGCGCGCGTGGCGCACCATGTTGGAGCTGCGCTCCAGCGAGGGGGCCGAACTCGAGATTCGCCGGCTTGCCGTGATGGTGCTTCGTGTCATGCAGCAGGAAGCGCCTGCCTTCTTCAGCGACGGCGAAATCTACATGGCTCCCGACCGACGCGAAGCGGCGAAGATCGGGTACCACAAAGTCTGAGCATCACGCCGGCATCGCAGTCAGCAGATGTCGCTGAATGCGGCGATGCCTGCGGTATCGAACCGAACCGCCAGAAGAGTTGCTCGCGCGAAACCCGAACGGCCGCCATACAAAAGGCCGTGATCGCGTGATCACGGCCCCGGATGCAGTTGAACGACAACGGACGATGTCAGGATTGTATCAGTCTCCCTCTGTTTCGTACGTATAGGCATCAGCCTGACGCAGTGTATCAAGCCAATGCTCGACGCTCACTGCATCGCGCAGCGCTTCACCCGCTTCGCCGGCTCCACCCGCATACGCCATGTCACCGGACGTGAGCGAGAAGCTGAGGGCGCGCTCCGTCCCCTCCGGCCAGTCTGGCATGGCCAGCCCGGCCGCCACTCGCCGAAGGGTAGGACCACATTCGCCGAGCAACTCGGACGCACGCGCCTCGAGAGTGAGCAGCGGGATGTCGAGATCACGGGTGATGAGCCGACCGGTCAGTCCGTCACGCCACGCCGAATCGCCGACCGCGCCACGATCGGGCCAGACGCCCAGATGCCGCACGACGCCGGGCTGCATGCTTTCGAGCCGCTCACTTTCGAAGGTGGCGGCGAGGGCGAGGGCGAGCGATCGGGCGTCTGCCGACCCATAGAGCGTGACGACTTCACGCCGCGAGCGAGTACCGAACGGGAGCACGGGTATCGAGTTCACGTGCGCCAGCACGGGCGAATCGCTCGGACGAACCTCGAGTCGAACGAGCACGTCCATGTGGGGCCTCACGGGAATAGTGAATGGCGGTGGGCAGCGCACGTTGGTACCGGCGTCGCCACCTGAATGACGGCTCACCCCGCCTTCGGCAACCTACCGAATGCGCACCGGTGCTCACGTAAGATAGGACTCTGTCGGCGTACCGGTTCTGTCACGCGTGCAACGGCTTGTGTCGGCTTGCAGCAGGTTGCACGACGCTGCATCAACCTTCGTCAACCGGTAGCGTGACGGTCGTGCGCTTCGTCTGCGCACGCCAGCCAGGCACCGACGAGCAACGCCACCGTTAAAGCGAGTCCGATGGGAAACACCCCGGCGCTGTTTGCCGTCACTGCAAATCCGATTCGCACCGGTGCCGGCAAAATGGACTCGCTCAGCCAGGCGTACGCCAAGGCGGCCATCACCGCTGCGCCAACCCGCTTGATCCCTCGAAAGCGCAGCACCACCAGGCCCAGAAGCACGCCCCAGATGGTCGCCACTACGAGATGGTGCACATAACCCACCGCCACGGAAGCGAGAGGCGCTGCTGAGGAGGAGACCCCGAAGCGCTCAAGCATGCCGCGCCCCGCCAGACGGAAGACGCGTCCGGTTTCTCCCTCGCGCCAGCCGATGCCGAGCAGGGCGCCTCCGGTGCCGATGGCCGTCAAGGTGCCGATCGCCACCGCCGAGTCTATCATAGCAAAGCGCGGCGCGCGCTCGGTTTGCGGAGCGGGGTCCGGGTGCGGATCATCAGCGGGCGCGGGCGCGTAACCGGGCACGTCCTCCGTGGCATAGTCCATACCCGTAAACAAGGCGTCGTCACCGGCTCGCTCAAGGGTCTTAACGGATCACGACCGGAATCGTCCAAGCGAGCGACCTTTTGAAGGAGATGCACCGAATGCGACCGCTGCTCCCTGTGCCACTACGTCGTCACCCCACTGCTGGTGTCCTCGCGACCGGATTGCTTGGCCTGTTCGTGGCGGCATGCGCGTCGAGAACGGAAGCCGCGACCGGCGGCGTCGTGCCGGTCGTCGGAGCACGCGCGGCAGACAATCGGGAGCAGACCGCCGATCAGCAGGTACAGCATGCGTTGAACCGACTGGGATTCGGCGCGCGACCCGGCGATGTCGGAAAAGTGCGCGCCATGGGCGTGGACCGCTGGATCGCCCTCCAGCTGCAACCGGAACAGATCGCCGACCATGAAACGGAGCAGTTTGTCACCCGTTTCACCACGCTCGGCAAGACGGGAGAGGAGCTGCTTGCGGCCTATCCGCCCGTGAACGTGGTGCAACGGCTGCAGCGACAGAACGGCGGCGCGATGGTGGCCGCCGATACAATCCGCGAGCGTGAACGGCGACGCCAGACGCTGCAGTTCCTCGGGGAAGTCGCCGCGAATCGCGTAGCGCGCGCGGTGATGAGCGAGCGCCAGCTGCAGGAAGTGCTGGTGGACTTCTGGGAGAATCATTTCAACGTGTTCGCCGGCAAGGATCGCACGCGCTATTTCCTGGGCGAGTACGACATGCGGACGATCCGCCCGCACGCGATGGGATCGTTCCGAGAGCTGCTCGGCGCGGTGGCGAAGAGCCCCGCAATGCTTTACTACCTCGACAACTGGCAGAGCAGCGCCGATGCCGACCGACCGGTGCTTGGACCGACGAGGGCAGTTGGTCGCCGGCCGACGAGGCGGCGTGGCGTGAACGAGAACTATGCGCGCGAGCTCATGGAACTGCACACGCTCGGAGTCGATGGCGGGTATTCACAACAGGACGTGGTGCAGGTCGCCCGCGCGCTCACCGGATGGACGATCGCGCGTGGCCTGCAGGGCGGCGACTTTCTGTTCCGTCCGGAGATGCACGACGCCGGCGCCAAGATGATTCTCGGTGTGGCGTTTCCCGCCAATCGCGGGCAGGTGGAAGGAGAGGCCGTTCTTGATATGCTGGCGCGTCACCCGAGCACGGCCAGGTTCATTGCGACCAAGCTCGCGCGCCGCTTTGTGAGCGACACGCCACCCGCAGCGCTGGTGCAGCGCGCTGCAACGACGTTCACGCGCACCAACGGCAACATCCGCGAAGTCGTCCGCACCATCCTTACCAGCGACGAATTCTTTGCCGACGCCGCCTATCGCGCCAAGGTGAAGTCGCCGTTCGAGCTGGTAGTGAGCACGATGCGTGCGATGAATGCCGCACCCGAAGGGGCCACGCGCGCGGCGCCGTTGCTGAGCCGCCTTGGGCAGCCGATATACGGACATCAGGCACCCAACGGCTATCCGGAAACCGGCGACGCCTGGATGAACAGTGGCGCGATCCTCAGTCGGATCAACTTCGGGCTCGCCGCAGCCACCGGAGGCGTACCGGGAGTGCGGTTGGCCGACTGGCCCGCTGCCCGCGTGCTCTACCCGCTACCACGCGAGCAGCAGGTGGAAGGGGTGATCACCGAGCTGTTCGGCGGGGCGGTGTCGGCCGAGACCCGGCAGGTGCTGCAAACGGGGACGAATCCGTTTCTGGAGGCACGGGGGGCGAACACCAGCGGGACGATAGATAGCGGGACGAACAACGGCGGGACGATGGACAGCGGAACGAACAATGGCGGGACGATGGACAGCGGGACGAGTAATGGCGGGACGAATAACGGCGGGAGGATTAATAGTCGGCGAGGCGCTGGTGTGTCGGCTGGTCGGACGGCGGCTGACGCGTTTGCGCAGTTGGTTGGACTGGCTCTTGGTGCCCCTGAATTCCAGCGTCGCTGAGCGACGGGAGACGGTTATGCGCTCGATGCATCCGATGAACCGCCGCGTGTTCCTGAAAGGGGGCGCGCTGTCGCTGGTCACGCTGGGGCTGAGCCCGAGCTTTCTGCAGCGTACGGCCCTGGCGATGGATCTCCCTCGTGCGGCGCGTGGGAAGACGTTGATCGTGCTCTTTCAGCGAGGCGCGGCCGATGCGCTGAACGTGCTCGTCCCGTTCGGCGACCGGCACTACTACCACGCGCGTCCGCAGCTCGCGATCGGGTCGCCCGCGCGCACCAGCGGTACCGCCGGCGCGATCGATCTCGATGGGTACTTCGGCCTGCATCCGTCTCTGGCGGCGCTCAAGCCGTTATGGGATCGGGGGATGCTGGCGCCGATTCATGCCGTGGGGAGTCCGAGTGCGACGCGCTCGCACTTCGATGCGCAGGACTACATGGAGACGGGCACGCCGGATCGCAAAGGCACGACCGATGGCTGGCTGAATCGGTATCTCGCGGTTCACGGTACGTGCGAAGCGGATTGCGCGCCGACCGCCACCGGTGGTACGTCGCCCTTTCGTGCCGTCGCGATGACGGCGCAGACACCGCGCATCCTGAGCGGACCGTCGGCGACGGTGGCGATGAACTCCATCAGCGAATTTTCCATCCGCACCAATGGTGGTGACGCCGAGCGGCGCATCGAAGCGCTCTATCGCACCGGATCGGCAGACCTCGTGCAGGGGAGCGGCAGCGACATGTTCGATGCGCTCAAGGTGCTGCGCGCGGCGGATCCGCTGCAATATCGTCCCGCCACGGGCGTGACCTACCCGCGCTCACCGTTCGGACAGCGGCTGTTGCAGATCGCGCAGCTGATCAAGGCGGGGGTGGGGATGGAGGTCGCATTCGCCGACGTGGGCGGATGGGACACGCACGTCAATCAAGGTGGCGCCCAAGGGCAGCTGGCAAATCGTCTCTCAGATTTCTCGAACAGCATCGCGGCCCTGGTATCCGACCTGGGAGACCGCATGGACGACGTCGTGATCCTGACCTGCTCCGAGTTTGGCCGAACCGTACGGCAGAACGGCACGGGTGGCACCGATCACGGCCACGCTGGCGCCATGTTCGTCATCGCGGGCTCGGTCGCCGGCACGAAGGGGGTGCGCGGGCGCTGGCCCGGACTGGCTCCCGAACAGCTCTACGAGGGGCGGGATCTGGCGCTCACCACTGACTTTCGGGCCGTGTTCAGCGAGATCGCGTCGAAGCATCTTGGGGCAACCGCGCTTCCCAAGATCTTTCCGGGCTACACCGGCTTCGAGAAAGAGTGGTTGGGCCTATTATAAGCGCGCATCGGCGAGTTCCTCCGAATCGGTCCCGTCGTGCCAGTCGGGAGGCATGAAGTCGGGCATCACGAAGCGCTGATCGTCCTCGCACCGCTGGGTGGGCGCGGTGCCGGTGCGGAAGTATTCGCGACGGGAAGGTCCACACCAGTCGCTGGCCATCTTGCCGGTGGCGTTGTCAATCTGTGCATACTCCACGCCAGCCGGTGGCACCCAGGCGCGGTCCTCCTCAGGGCTGTGCCAGCCATCGCGGAGGAAGCGCGCCCAGACGGGAGCGGCCAAGCGTCCGCCGGAGGCGTTGTCGCCGAGCGGTTGCGGATCATCCGCGCCGAACCACACCGCGGCGACCAGGGTGGGCGTATAGCCCACGAACCAGACGTCGGTGCCATCATTGGTCGTGCCCGTCTTCCCGGCCACCGGACCTCGAACCCCTTCGTTGCGTATGGGACGTCCGGTGCCACGGTCCACGACACCTTGCAACAGGCTCGTCATCAGAAAGGCATCGGCGCTCTCGATCGTCTGTGTGCCAGGCGCAGGCTGATGCGTCCAGAGCACGCGTCCGAACTGGTCTTCGACGCGCTCAACCATATAGGGGATCACGCGCACACCCCCGTTACCAAAGGGCGCATACGCCGCAGTCAGTTCGAGTGGCGTGACGGCTGCGGCTCCGAGGGCTAATGCCGGGACCAGTGGGAGGTCGCTCGTGATGCCGTACGCACGGGCCATCCCGGCGATGCGTTCCACGCCGATGTCCCGACTCACACGCACCGTGGCCGCGTTCGCTGAGCGGGCCAGCGCGGCGCTCAGCGTGATACGTCCGGCGTAGTCGTGACCGTAGTTGGCCGGCGTCCATACGGTGCGCCCGGTGCTCACGGATACCGGTTCGTCGTTTACCATGGTGGCGTTGGTGTAGCCGTGCGCCAGTGCAGCGGCATACACGAACGGCTTGAATGTGGAGCCCGGCTGCCGCTTGGCGCGCACGGCGCGGTTGAAGCCTTTCCGTTCGATGCGACGCCCGCCCACGAGCGCGCGTACGGCGCCGTTCACAGGATCAAGCGCGACGAGTGCCCCTTGCGTACGGCTCCGGGCGCTGCGCACGGAGTATCCCTCCCACGTGCGCTCCTGATCAATGTGCGCAGCGCCGGCCGCGATCGCGCGCTGTCCGGCGATCTGGGCTCGGCGATCGAAGGTGCTCCACACCCGCAGCTGCCCGTCGTTGAGCGACGTCGGAATCACACCAGCCTCGCGAAGCGAATCGAGGGTGACGCGTATCGCTTCGACGGCCCACGAATCCACCTGCCGTGACGGTACCCACGCCGTGCGTGCGATCTTGAGCGGTGCGTTGCGCGCACGCGCGAGGGCGGCGGAATCGGCCACCTGCTCACGCGCGAGCACGCTGAACACCACGGCGCGTCGCGCGAGCGCGCGCTTCATGTTGCGGCGGGGAGAATATGTGGTTGGCGCTTTGGGAAGCCCGGCCAGCATTGCGGCTTCACTGAGTGTGATGTCCTCGACACGTTTGCCGAACAGGTCGTGGCTGGCGCCTTCCACGCCGTATACGCCGTTTCCCAGGTAAATCGCGTTGAGATAGCGCTCGAGGATCTCCTCCTTGGTGAGCGCCGATTCAAGCAGGGTCGCGTAGCGCCACTCCAGCAGTTTGCGCCCGAGCGTGCGCTCGGTCGCGCGATTCCCGAGAAAGACGTTGCGCGCCAGTTGCATGGTGATCGTGCTGGCGCCTTCACGAACGCCGCCCGCGCGCAGGTTGCCGTACAGAGCTCGCCCGACACCGCGCCAATCGACGCCGTTATGCTGCATGAAACGCCGGTCCTCGACGGCGATGAAGGCGGAGCGCACGCGCGCGGGCACACGGGAAAGGGGAACGTTGGCGCGGCGCACGGGCGAAAGAGCGCTCAGGAACGCACTATCGCGTGCGAGCAGGGTGCCACCTTCAGTAGGACGCCACGCCTGCAGCTGAGCCGGAGACGGACATCCTTGCCACCCGCATGACGACCACCACGACGCCGTCGTGAAGAGTCCGGCGATGCCGAGTGCCGACGCATACAGCGCGGCACGAATCGCGCGGGTGCGCCACGGTGCGCCACGGCGCGCGATCGCGCGGTCATCGCTGTTAGACTTCGCGTCCATTCCCGCCCTCGGTGCTCGTTATGCTGCTTCGTCCGTTTCGTTGGTCATCGTCGTGCGTCGATTGCCACACCATCCAGAGAGTCATGACCGTCAGACCTACCGGTAGCATTGTTTCCGTCGTTATCCCTGCGTTTCTGCTTTTCAGTGCGGCGTTCGCCCCATCCCTCCTACGGGCGCAGCCTCGACAAAGTGCCGTATCGACGCAAACTCCTCGCGTTCCGAACGAGCTCGGGCGTATTCCGATCGTGGAGTGGCATCAGGTGGTGGAGAACGACGGCACGTACAAAGTGTCGCGGGGGCGCTTCACGGCGGAATTAAAAGAATTACACAGTCGTGGTTACGTTCCGGTGAATCTGTCCGAGATGCTCGACGGTACGATGGACGTGCCGGCGGGAAAATCGCCGGTGCTGTTCACCTTCGACGATGCGTCGCCGAGCCAGTTTCGCTATATCGAGCGCAGCGGCGCACTGCTGATCGATCCGACCAGCGCGGTGGGCATACTTATGGAGTTCATCAAGGCGCACCCCGACTGGAAGCCCAAAGGGCTGTTTTGTGTGTTGCCAGCGGCAGAGGCGGGTCATGCCTTTTTCGGCAATAAGGGGATTGACGGGCAGAAGACCGATTGGCGCTTTCCCAAGCTGCGCTATCTCGTACAGCAGGGATTTGAGCTGTGCAACCACACGCTCTGGCATGCGCAGCTGAACAAGTATCCGGATGCCGTAGTGCAGGAGCAGCTGGCTCGCGGCGCCATGGCTATCGACTCGGCGGTCCCCGGACATCGCGTGCGAGGCTTCGCGCTGCCGTACGGCGTGTGGCCGAGAAATCGCGCACTGGCGTTTCAGGGCTCTTGGACAGAAAAGAAGACCGGCAAGATCGTGCGCTATTCTCACGAGGCCGTGTTCGAAGTGGCGGGGGGGCCGGCGCGCAGTCCGCACGATCCGAAATTCAATCCGAAGTCGCTGCCGCGAGTGCCGTTGCAGGGGGGCACCAGGCTGGCGTCGACGCTTGATCAGATGGACAAGCCCACGCACGCCTGGGCGCGTTACGTTTCAGATGGCAATCCGCGAACGATCGCACGACCGGCCACGACGCTGAACGTCGCCGCGACGCCGTGACGCGGCCGGTATCGCGGGTTCGACGGTTTCGCGCCGATCTCGGAACAGCGCTAAAATGTGTAGCTACGCAGGGTTGTGAGCGCGGTCTCGAGCGAGGCGCGCTGCGCCTCGGTGGGCGAGTTCGCCCATAACGTTTCGTAAGCGCCGATGGCCAGCGCCAGCGCTTCCTTATCATGCTCGGCGGCCGCGAGCGAGGAGGCATTGTCGGCGAGCGCGGCCTTGGCGAGCAAATCGTCAGGAAAGCGCTGGGTGACCTGCAGCCAGCGAATGGTGCGGTCACGCTGATTGCCCTCGGTAAGTGCCCACATGTGCCATGCGCCGCGATTAGCCGGATCGGCGGAGAGCGCGCGTGACGCCAATTCGCCCACGACTTCCGGCCCTCTGCCGGAGAGCCAGTACGCGTTAGCCAGAATCACCAAGGCGCGGGCGTTGGTGGGTTGATGCTCCACCACCTTTTCGTATAGCGGGCCGGCCACTTCAGGGATATGCAGCCATGTCTCGGCCGCCGCGACGAGCGCATCGGAGGTGACAGTGGACCGGAGCGCGTGCAGCTGCTCCATCAGGGCGCCGACGTTTCCCGAGGCTTCATAGGCGGAAACGGCGTCGGCAAGAGCGGCAGAGAGGTCTTGAGGGGGAGCAATCATGAACGGAAGTTAGCGAATTTGCGGTGATGACGCCGTCTTTCCGGTCATAACCATGGCCGGAATGGGTTGCGCAGATGACCATTGATCGTAATACTACAGTGTCGTCCGGCGTCGATCGAAAACGCGGACGATAATGCCCACCGAAGCTGGCTGAGCGCGCCCGGGTCTCTGACCGCGTGGCACGGAACATACAGACCAAGTCTTTCGGGCCGGCCGGGGCGCCTGCGCGGTGCATGGTTCTCCCGAGTGATCGAACGCGATTTCATCGCGATCCCAGTAGCGGTACCGGAACGCATGTTTCCGCGTTTTCGGATGTGAGACGGAAACACCCACCCGTCCAGAGCACCCCGCACCAATTCCGCGCACTCGCGCTCTCACGATTCCAACCCGGAATCGGTCGTACCGGCTTAGGAGCAGCTGCTCCAGTGCCGCGCTCCGTCCACATGGGACAGGAGCCTCTGTACCACTTGCAGTTGTCGAATGACCGACGAACGTACACCACCAATTCGCCGCGGCCGTCCCCGCACCCGGACCGCTCCCACAGCCGGCGGGGACGACAATCCGTATGCGCCCGAATCGGTCGCACCGGTGAAGAGACCGCCTGAGGCGCCTTCCGCATTGACTGAGGGTGGCGACAGCGCCCCGCCGAAGCGACGCGGACGCCCTCCCCGTAAGACTGCGGACGAGGGGCCGGACGTACCCGCTATCGACCGTGCGAAACCGCCGCGATCGGCGACTCCGGACGCGGCCGATCACGAGCCCCGGGTGCGCGAAAAGCGCGTGCGCGAACCGCAGGAATCGCGGGAGCCTCAAACCTCACCGGCTACGGAATCACCGGCGAAGGAATCGCGGGCATCGGGTGAACGCGCACCGGAAGCGCCACGTCAGGACGATCGGCCGGCGCCGGCGCTTTTCGAGATGCCACCGGATCGGTTCTCGGGAGAACGCCCGTCGCGTGGTGAACGTCCGAATGTGCCGAATCGCTACGATCGCGCCTTCGACAAGGTTGATGCGCCGGTTCCGACCGATCGACCGTTCTCTGATCGGTCGGAACGCGGAGACCGCCCGGACCGCCCGGAGCGTTCCGGGCGCGGCGGACGTCACCGTAACGATCGGACCCGCAATCGCAACGATCGTGTCGAGCGCGGACCGCGTCCTGAGCGTCCTGAGCAAGCAGCGGTCGATCGTCCCGAGCGTCCCGTCGATCCGCAAGACCGGGAGCTCCGCCGCAATGGCCGTCGCGGACGAAATCGCTTCCGCCGTGGAGGTGCCGTCGCGCCAGGAGGCGTAGGCGCGGCCGGCGAGATGCAGTCGTTGGAGCGTGCACCGAGCACGTCTGGCACGCCGGGCACGCCGCTCGTGGTGGATGGCATGATGGCCGGCTGGTTCGATCCGTCGCGCGACGGCGGATTCCTGCGGCGTGCCGAGCACAGTTACCTCCCGGAGCCTGCCGATCCCTTCGTGCCGCCGGCACTGGTGCGCCTGCATCAGCTGCGGCGTGGCGACAAGCTCGACGTCACCTATGGACGCGATCATCGCGGCCGGCAGGTGGTGATCGAGGTGCAGCAGCTCAACGATGGCTCACCGGTGGTGCTGGAGAAGCGGTCGGATTTCAATACACTCACCGCGAGCTATCCCGATCGCAAGTTGACGCTCGAGACCGGTCGCCCGGCGAAAACCGGACCGGAGCTCACCCGTCGCGCGATCGACCTGATCTCCCCGATTGGCTACGGCCAGCGCGCGCTCATCGTGGCACCGGCTCGCGCCGGCAAGACCACATTGCTGCAGGCGATCGTCGAAGGCGTGGCGATCAACCATCCGGAGGCGGCGCTGCTCGTGCTGCTGGTGGACGAGCGTCCCGAGGAAGTGAGCGAGATGGTCACGTGGGGCTATGGTGAGGTCGTCGCGTCCAGCTTCGATATGCCGCCCAAACGTCATGTGGAAGTGGCTGAAATGACGTTGGAACGGGCGCGACGTCTCGTGGAGCAGGGGAAGGACGTGGTGATCGTGCTCGACTCGATCACGCGTCTCGCCCGCGCTTACAATACCGTGGAGCGTGGCACCGGACGCACCATGTCCGGTGGTCTCGACAGCAACGCAATGCAGAAGCCGAAGGCGTTTTTCGGTTCGGCGCGCATGATCGCCGAACAACATGGCGGCGGGTCGCTCACGATCATCTCCACGGCGCTTGTCGAAACCGGCTCTCGCATGGACGACGTGATTTTCGAGGAGTTCAAGGGCACCGGCAACTGCGAGATCAAGCTCGATCGCTCCCTTGCCGACCGGCGCATCTTCCCGGCGTTCGACATCGCGATCAGCGGTACGCGCCGTGAAGAGAAGCTGTATCGCCCCGATCAGCTGGAGAAAGTGCACCTGCTGCGCCGAGGGCTGCATCAGTTCACGCCGCAAGTCGGCATGGAGTGGCTGATCAAGCGCATCGCCAGCACGTCGAACAACGATTCGTTGCTCGACGGCCTGTAAGTACCGACAACCGCTTACGGCGCAGCGTCCGCGCTCGCCGCCGCGAACTCATCGAGCAGCGTCGCGGCGGCGCGGATGCCCAGCCGGAAATTATCCACCGAAATCCATTCGTCCGGAGCGTGCGCGTTTTCTCCGGGTAGACCGAAGCCCATCAGCAGTACGGGCGCACCAAGAATGCGTTCGAAGTCTCCTACCACAGGGATGCTGCCCCCTTCGCCGGTGATTACGGGTTCACGCCCGAAGGCTGCCAGGAGGGCCCGTTTTCCGGCCTCGATGATCGGGCCCTGCAGATCGGCGCGCCACGGATGTCCGCCGTGCAGCTCTTCCACGTGCACGGTCACGCCGGCGGGAGCGACGCGTTGCAGATGCGCCCGCACCAGCGCCGCGACGGGCACCGGCTCCTGATCCGGCACGAGACGGAAGCTCACCTTGGCCATGGCTACCGCTGGAAGCACCGTCTTCGCCCCTTCGCCGGTGTAACCACTGAACAAACCATTCACTTCACAGGTGGGGCGTGTCCACAGGCGTTCGAGCGTGGAGTATCCCGGCTCGCCGCCCAAGGCCGAGACACCGACTTCGTGCCTCAGCGTGTCGTCGCTGAAGGGCAGCTCGCGCATCTGCGCGCGCACCGCATCGGGGAACGGACGCACGGTGTCGTAGAAACCGGGGATGGCGATCCGGCCGGTGTCATCGTGCATGGTGGCGAGCATGCGGGACAGCGCCATCGCCGGATTGACCACCGCGCCACCGTAGATCCCCGAGTGAAGATCTCCGGCCGGGCCGCGCACGGTGATCTCGAGATACGCCATTCCGCGCAACGAAGACAGAATGCTGGGAATGCCCGGTGCGAACATGGTGGAGTCGGAGATGACGACCGCGTCGCACGCCAGTCTCGCCTGTTCGCGCTGCAGGAACGCTTCGAGATGCTCACTGCCGACTTCCTCCTCCCCTTCGGCCAGCACGATCACGTTCACCGGCAACGTACCGCGTACCGCGAGATGCGCCTCGAGTGCCTTGATGTGCAGGTACAGCTGCCCCTTGTCGTCAACGGCGCCGCGCGCGTAAATACGGCCGTCGCGCACCGTGGGCTCGAAGGGGGGCGACGTCCAGAGCTCCAGCGGTTCGGCGGGCTGCACATCGTAATGACCGTACACCAGCAGGGTCGGCGCATCGGTACCGGCGTCTCGCCATTCGCCGACGACAACGGGATGCCCCGGCGTGGTCTCCAGTGTGGTAGTGAAACCGATCCGCGTGAGGGCGGCGGCGACGAACGTTGCGGCGGCAACACAGTCCGCGTGGTGTTCCGTGCGCGCACTGACGCTCGGAATACGCAGAAAGTCGAACAGTTCGCTCTGCGCGCGTGCGTCGTTGACATCGCACCACGCGGCGAGATCAGCGGGAATGACAGACATGGGGGAACCGGAGAAGGGTTGGGTCTTCGGGTGTTCGTGCGGGAACCGCCGTGAACCGCCGACTGCGGATGCACTCGGCAGGCGGTTCATCGGTGCTCGGGCCACGTTCACCGACACACAAGCCAGAAGCGCCTCGAATGTTCAGCGCCGCGCGAGTCCGGCCATCATGGCCACCACACCGGCACTCACGCTGATGACCACATACGCGATCGCGCGCGCCGCCTTGCCCTGCTGCATGAGCGTGACGACTTCCGCACTGAACAGGGAGAACGTCGTGAAGCCGCCACAGAATCCCGCGGTGAGCGCGAGGCGCAACAAAGGATCGTCGTCCAGCGCTTCGACCGGGCGCGAGAAGACGCCGATGAGAAGCGAGCCGAGCACGTTGACCAGCAACGTGCCCACCGGAAACGCCCCACTAAAGCGCATCAGCACCACGCCGATGACATAGCGCAACACTGAGCCGGCCGCCCCGCCGACGGCCACCGCAAGCAGCGCCGCCGCGCCAAGCCCGCTCACGAGCCCCGTGCCGGTGGGCAGGCCGTTCACGGTCGCCTCGGCACATTGCGCGCGACACGATACAGCCAGACTCGCTTCTGCGCGATCATCCCGCCATCACGACGCAGATCGACCGTGGCTCCGGCCTGATAGCGGTCGAACCAGCCGCCCACGACGGCGGCCAGCGAGTCACCGTGGGCATTTGCGTCGAACACCGCGACGAGACCATCGCCAGGACGCACCTTGTCGTAGGCGTTCGGCCAAAGGTCATATTGATTCGTGCGCGATGCGAGGTTGAGCGAAAAGAGCACGGGCTGATCGGGGAGGTGAAAGGCGAGCTCGGAGGCATCCTGGTAGCGATTCGCCGCCACCCAGCGATCGACGGTGCCGGTGAGATACGCATCGTTGCGTGCACGGTGCACTGAGGCGGCGAGCGCCTCCCAGCCGTGAGCGCGGGCGATGGGATCCTTGGGCGGTGCGAGTGGAAGAATGGGCGTATGCGCCTGAACCCCCACGATCGCGAGCAACACCGCCGCGAAAGCGAGACCACCCTTCCACCAGCGGCCGCATGCCCAGAAGGCCCCGCTGGTGGCCAGCAGCAACATGGCCGAAGGATAGAGCATCGCCGGCCAGTTGGCCTCGACCGGGCGTCGCCAGGCACTCACCGCAAAGAATGCCAGCGGGACGACGGAGATCACCGCAAGGGCGAAGCGGCGCGCCTGTTCGTCGGTTGGTGCAGCGACCGACCGCGTGCGCCATCCATCGCGCAGTGCCACCCACACCACGGCCGCCATGAGCACGAACAGGATCGGCGACGCGAGTCCTACCTGTCCGCCGATCATCTCCAGTTCGCGTGACACCGGATGCCCCCGCGCGCTGGAATTGAAGCCGTGCCCGAGCTGAAAGCGGAAAGACGTCCAGTCGTTGTACGCATTCCAGACCACGACGGGGACGAACAAGCCAAGCGCAATGACGGAGGCTACCCAAGGGCCGGGTTCGGCGAAACGCCGCCGCAACGCCGGATGAACGAGGCAGGCGATCACCAACCCCATCGGCAGCAATATCGCCGTATACTTGGCCAGGAAAGCGCCTCCCAATGCGAGGCCGGCGCCGGTCCACCACGCCAGGCTGCGCCACGATCGCAGCGGGGCGGCGAGTGATCGCTCTACGGCCACCAAGGCGACGGTAGCGGTGGCGAATAGGGCAGCGTCCGGTGTGGCCAGTACGAGCCCCAGCGTGGCGATCGGCAGCACCGTTACCAGAATGGCCGCGCGAAGTGCCGATCCGGCGCCGCGCTCCTTCCGCCCTCCCAGCTGCCAGGCGCCGACGACAGCGGCGAGATGGGTAAGAAAGGCTGCGGCTGCCGGACCGGCTCGGACGCCCATACGGGTGTCGTCGAACAGCGTCGTGCCAGCGGTGATCAGGAGCGCGATGCCGGGAGGATGGTCGAAGTAACCGCCCTCGAGTCGCCGTGTCCATTCCCAGTAATACGTCTCGTCGGGAAGAAGGGGTACGAACGAGGAGAGGAGCGCGCGAAGGAGCACCGCGCCCACAATCCACAGCGCGGCCAACAGCCAGCAACGCGTCGAAACGGATGAGTTTGCAGCTTTCGGATCAGTCATGGGCTCCCGGTAAGTTGCACGGTTGCGGGAGCAAAGCGCCACCGCAGGCTGAGCTTGCCGCTTGCCGCGCGGTAGCAAACCCACCAAGTTTCAACCTTACAGGTCGGTGTCTTCTTCACCGTTACAGCAGCCGCCAACAGCGCGTCCTGATAATGTCGCCGTCTCAACAGCGTGCTTCGCGTGTTTTTCACTTTCCTGTTCACGACGGACCCGTATGCGGGTCTCTGCCCCCATTGTGATGAATCTTTCGCGTTTCGTGCGTGCGAGCACCGGACTGTTCGCGTCAGCGGCGCTCGCCGGTTGTATCGACCTCGGCGGCCCGCCTGAGGCCTGTTCGGTCACGCTGGCTCCCTCGGCCATCACCTTGCCGGTGAACGCCAGTTCGACGCTAGTGGGCACGGCCTTCGATTGCGATGGCGAATCGATCCGCAACAAGCGTATCAACTACTCGTCGAGCAACACTGCCGTGGCGACGGTCACCACGGAAGGACAGGTGATCGCGCTGGCCATCGGCACGAGCATGGTTTCGGCGGTTTCCGATGGCCAGACCGCGTCGGTACCGGTGATCGTCACTGCCGAGGCGGTCGCGACGATTACACTCACACCGTCGACGATCACGCTGCGCCGCACGAACACACGGCAGCTCTCGGCCACCGCACTCAATCTTCAGAACGCGGTGATCACGGGGCGCAACTTCCGCTGGGGTAGCAGCAACTCAGCGGTCGTGCAGGTGGACCAGAACGGATTGGTCAGCGCGATCACTCCCGGCACGGCGGTGATCACCGCGGAAATCGACCAGCGTGTCGGGAGCGCCACCGTGCAAGTCACGGAAGTGTCGATCGGCAGCTGCTCGCTCGCCCCCACCAACTCGCGGATCACCGTCACGCAGAGTGTGCAGCCGAGCATCACGCTGCGCGACACTTCGAACAACGTGATCTCGTCGCTTGGGCGGCAGATCGTTTGGACGAGCAACAACGAAGTTGCCGCCACGGTAACCAACACCGGTCTCGTCACGGCCCGTCGCGACGGCGTCGCCATCATCACGGCTTCACCGGTGGAGAATCCGCAGGCTTCGTGTACCTCCACCGTGGAGGTGGTGAACGCCCGCATCGTCTCGGCGGTGATCGCCCCGCGGTCTGGGCAGCTCCGGCTCGGCATTCCGCGCCAGCTGTCGGTATCACTCACCGATAGCGCGGGTGGAGCGATTCCCCCCGGTCGCACGGTGTTATGGACCACGGTGACGCCCACGTTCGCGAATGTGTCGGCCAACGGGTTGGTCACGGGGCTCGGCATGGGCACCGCGCGCATTGCCGTGAACGCCGAGGGGGTTGTGGACACCGTGTCGTTCCCGGTAACGAGAGTACCGGTTGCGACCGTACGCCTCTCACCGCTCACGGCCAGCGTGGTACAGGGTACCCCCGTGCAGATCAACGCCATCGTGGAGGACTCCACCGGCAGCGTGGTCACCGACCGTCTCATCGAATGGTCGAGTAGCGATCCGACGCGCGCCTCGGTCTCCTCCGTCGGCCTCGTGAGCACCATCGCACCGGGAGCGGTGACGATCACGGCGATCAGCGAAGGACGTCAGGGAACGTCCACCGTTACGGTGCAGCCCATTCCGGTGGACTCCGTCGCGGCGAATGACTATACGGTGGCTTTCGGCGTCCAGAACAAGTCGTTCGCCATTCGCTTGCTGGACGTCAACCGGAATCAGCTGTTCAATCGCAACGTAAGCGTTGTGAGCAGCGACCCCAGCGTGGCGACGGGCACGGCAAACGGCAGTGCGACCGTGATCACGGTCGTGGCGTCGAGGGCAGGAACCGCCATCTTCTCGCTACGGGCCCTGAACGCGAATAACCAGCCGGAGGGGCGCATCACGCTGGTTACGGTCACGATCACCCCATGACCTGATCGACCGTGAGCGGTTGTTCCGATATCTTGTACAGCGGGGCGCTTCAGACGAGGCGCCCCGCTGTACGTTTCCAGCTCCCCAGTCGCCATTCATGACTTCGCCCAAGACGACCACCGCCAAACCGTCCTTTCTGCGCGGCCTGTTTTCCGGGGAAATCACTGAGGAACTGCTGTTCCCGTATCCGGCGACGCTCGATGCGCGCAATCCGGCGGAAGCACGCACAGTACACCGGTTGGTATCGGCGCTCAACGAGATGGTGGCTTCGGGTCTGGTTGACCCACGCCGCTTCGACGAAACCGAGACGATCGACGAGCCGGTGATCACGGCGTTCGCCAAAGCCGGGCTGCTCGGGCTGACTATACCGAAAGCGTACGGCGGACTTGGCCTGTCGGCGAGCGCGTACGCGCGGGTCTTTGGCGCGGTGGCCAGCATCGACGCGTCGCTTGGCGTGTTGATCGGCGTGCACTGCGGCCTGGGTGGCAAGGCGATCGTGCTGTTCGGCACCGACGAACAGAAGTCGCGCTACCTCCCGGCGCTCGCGCGAGGTGACACACTGGCCGCGTATGCGCTCACGGAACCGGAAACCGGGTCGGACGCGCAGAATATCGTGAGCATGGCGCGGCGCGCGCCGGATGATTGCGGGTGGATCCTGAACGGCCGCAAGCACTGGATCGGCAACGGACAGCGGGCCGGCGTGATCGCCACCTTCGCGCAGACGCTCGTGGAGCGAGACGGTGAGGCCATCATGCGTCCCACGGCATTCATCATCCGCCCGGACATGCCGGGGTTTGCCATCGACGGCACCATCAGGAAGCTCGGTATCCGCGGTTCGACGCAGGCGGAGTTGGTGTTCACCGATCTCTTCGTGCCTGACGACCATGTACTCGGCGAGGTCGGCAAGGGATTTCGTGTGGCGGTGAACGCGCTCAACGCCGGCCGTCTGTCGCTTGCGTCAGGGTGCGCCTCCGGGTGCAAGCGCCTGCTGGCCGAGTTCACGCGATACGCCGGGACGCGTACGCAATTTGGCGGACCCTTGGCGAGTTTCGAGATCACGCAGCGCAAAATGGCGACCATGGCCTCCGAAACGTATGCCGTGGACGCGATGGTGGGTTCACTGGCGGCCGCACTTGATGCCGATAACGTGGATGCATCGCTGGAAGCGGCCTGCACCAAAGTATTCGCCAGTGAACTCGTGTGGCGCAGTGCCGATGAACTGGTGCAGCTCGCCGGTGGACGCGGCTTCGTGAAACCGTGGCCGTACGAACGCTATCTGCGCGATGCGCGCATCAATCGCATCTTCGAGGGCGCCAATGAAGTCTTGCGACTTTTTGTTGGGCTCAATGGCATACAAGGGCCGGCTGATGAACTGACGGAGCTGTCGGGCGCACTGAAGAATCCCATTCAGAACTGGGTACTCGTGTCAGGCTACGCAGCGGATCGCGTGAAGTCGGCGTTCGGCCGGAAAGATCGGTTCGAGGTTGTGCTGGATGGTGCGTTGCGCACGCACGCGGAGTATATCGAACGCCATGTCGCCGAACTCGCTGCGGTCACCCAGAAGATGGTCGTGGCGCACAAGAAGGCGATTCTGCAACGTCAGTTGGTGGTGGAACGACTTGCCAACATGGCCATTGAACTCTACGCGCGCACCACGACCATCGCCCGGACGCAGCGGCTCATCGACGAGCAGGGCGTGCAGGCCTGCACGCGCGAGATCGCGCTGGCGTCGTTGTTCTGCCTCGAATCGGGACGTCGGTTTCGTACACTCCGCAATGAACTCGAGGGCGACGCCGGCGGCAGCATCGACGCGTTGCGCCGCGACATCGCCGCTCGTGTGCGAGACGAGCATGGCTATGCCACCGGCGATGCCTTGCTGGATGTACCGGTGCCACCGCTGCCGGCATGGAGCCTGATCAAGGCCGAGCAGCAGGCTGCGGCGGAACGGTAAGGGTCAGCTATCGGTGGTGAGCAGCCCGAGCTTGAGCGCAAACTTCACGTAATCGGTGCGGTGGGCGAGCCCGAGTTTATCGCCGATGCGCTGCTTGTACGTGTCCACCGTTTTCGGCGAGATGTGCAGTTGCGCGCCGATCTCCGGAGCGGTATGCCCTTCGGCCACCAGTCTGAGCACCGCCTGCTCGCGATCGGTGAGTTTCCCGAAGCGCGTGCGTTCCGACGCGCTCCCGTCCCGTCGCGCGAGTCCTCGCGCGAGGGCGCGCGCGGCGGTCGGCTGCACGTACACGTCACCGGCCGCGACGGTACGCACCGCGTCCACCAGTTCGCGATCGGCCACCGACTTGAGCAGATATCCGCCGGCGCCCGCTTCGAGCAGGGCCACGAGATGTTCGTCTTCGGTGTGCATCGTGAGAACGAGGACGCGGCGTGTTGGCGGCGCGTCTGGACGCGGTGCACGCAAGGCGGTCGCGCTCTGCAGTGCACGCGTCGCCGTGAGCCCGTCCATCTCGGGCATGGAGAGATCCATCACGATCACGTGCGGATCGAGTCGGTCGGCCAGCACCAGCGCTTCCCTGCCGTTGCTTCCCTCACCCACCACCGCGATATCAGTGGCGGTGGAGAGCACGGCCTTGAGGCCGGCGCGGACGATCCGATGATCGTCGATGAGCACCACGCGAATCAGATCGGGACGCATGCGGAGAATCTGCCGGCTCGGATGCAGTACCGCTACGCTGTCTCCGTTTCCTCTTCCCGCTCGAACGCGGTCTCACCACGCTTGAAGACGCGAAAGAGATAGACGAAGCTCGGCAGCAGCACGAGCGTCCCGATGGCCAGCGCACCAAGCGTGAGTTCGAGCATCACGCGAGAGGCGGCGAGTGACGTGATGGTGCGATCCGGCGGTAGCATCCATGGATACTGGGTCCACGCCCACCCCCACAAAATACAGCCGGCCTGGGCGGCAGCCGCGAACCGTGCGAGCTGAAAACGGCGTGAGGCAAGTGCCCACAGCGAGAGCGCGGCGGCGGTGGCGGTCACGGCGTGCATCGTGAGCGCGGTCGTGCCCGTCGTGAGTCCGTCGAACAGCCGCACGTTCTCCGCGCGCGCGATGACCAACGTGACCGTCGCGAGCACGAGCAGCGCCCCCTGCGACTGCAGCGCGCGGCGTCGGAGGAGCTCTCGTACCTCGTGCTGCCTGGCTTCCACCGTGAGATACGAGGCCGCGAGAAAGGCGAAGAGCGCGAGGGTCAGCAATCCCACGGCCCAGGGAAACGGTGAATAGGCCCATGGCTCGATGAACCGCTCGCCGAAGGTCATCGTGCGCCACGCGTCCATCGGCCGCATGGGAACGCGTCCGGCGGCAACGGTGCCGAGGCAGAGGCCCAGGATGACCGGCGTGAGGAGGCTCGCAACCGAGAAGATGCGTCCCCACCGGCGCTGCACGGCGTCCCTCGTGCTGTCGTAGGCGCGAAATGTGAACGCGGAGCCGCGCAACACGATGCCGACGAGCATGATCGTGATCGGCACGTGCAGTTCAGTGGAGAAGTGCGCGAACGCCTTGGGAAAGCAGGTGAAAAGAAGCACGATCACGAGGATGAGCCACACGTGATTGGCTTCCCAGATCGGTCCGATCGCTTCAGCGATCAGGGCCCGCTGACTGTCGCGCTGTTTCCCTCGGGCGAACAGATCCCACACGCCGCCCCCGAAATCCGCGCCACCCAGCAACACGTACGCATTCAGCGACAACACCATCGTACCGGCCAGCGCATGCGGGAGCGTCCACGTGAGTTCTTGTGGATTCATGCGTTACGGGTGGTCGACACGATGCGCGGAATCGGCATCTCGCCGGTGTGTCCCATGGAGGTCTTCGTGACACCGGTCTTGAGGAGCTGTCGCCAGAGCAGAAAGACCACCGTGATCGCCAGACCGATATACAGCAGGGTGAAGAGCACAAACGGATACATGAGACCGGGCATTGGCGTAACCGCATCGGCGGTGCGCATGAAGCCCTGCACGCTCCACGGCTGCCGTCCGACTTCAGTGACGGTCCACCCTGCTTCGAGGGCGATGACGCCGAGCGGGGCGGCCAGCATCACCGCGGTGAGAAAGCGGCGGTCGTCTGGCAGGGGGACGCCATGTCCCCGTTTGCGACGCCAGTACCGGAACAGCCCCCAGCACGCGAGCCCCGCCATCGCCGTGCCGCAGGCGATCATGATCTGGAAAGCCGTGTGCACGATTGCGACCGGGGGACGGTCGGCGGGAGCCACCGCGTCGAGCCCCTGTACGATGGCAGCGGGATCACCGTGCAACAGCAATGAGAGCGCCCCGGGAATCTCGAGAGCGCCGGTGTGTTCGAGTGTCTCGGCGTTGGGCCACCCACCGATCACGAAGGCTGCCGGGCCGGTCCTGAGGTGACCTTCCATCGCCGCCAGCTTCACCGGTTGCCGCTCGGCGACGTTGCGCGCGCTCCAGTCACCCGACAACGGCTGCACGATCGCGGCAGGTAGGCCTACCATCAAGGGCGATCTGCAGCGCGGCGCGGTGGAAGGCCCGATGCACTGTTCCCCGACGCAGCGCAGAGGCGTGAATACCCGCCACCGCGAAGCCGGTCGCGGCGAAGGCGGCCAGCGTCATGTGCAACACTTGCGACGGCGCGGCGGCGTTGAACATCGCGGCGATCGGGTCGACGTCGGTAATCTGCCCGTTCACCACGGAGAAGCCCGTTGGCGCGTTCATCCAGGCATTGGCGCATACCACGAAGGCACCGCTCAGCGCTCCGCTGATGGCAACCACGATCCCGGCGGCAAAAGGCGCGCGAGGCGAAATGCGCTTCCACGCATAGAGATAAATGCCCAAGAAGATTGCTTCGGTGAAAAAGGCGAAGCCTTCGAGCGAGAAAGGCATGCCGATGATTCCACCGGCGTGCTCCATGAACGTGGGCCAGAGCAGCCCCAGCTCGACTGACAGCACGGTTCCGGAGACTGCGCCAACCGCAAACAGAATGGCGGTCCCCTTGGCCCACCGCTTCGCCAGCTCGCGCTGCATGGCGTCCCGCGTCTTGAGCCATCGCCACTCGGCGATCACCATCAGCGCCGGCATGCCGATGCCCACGACGGCAAAGATGATGTGAAAGGCGAGCGACATCGCCATCTGCGAGCGCGCGAACAGCAGATCAGTCATGCTGGCAAGACGAGTCCGACACAGGATCCGAAACCGATGCGCACCGCGCCCTCGCGCTCGGCGTACGCGGTGAAGCGCACCTCATCCCCGTCTTCGAGAAAACGTCGGACTTCGCCGTTGGCGAGGGTGATCGGCGCGGCCCCCCGCTGCGTCCGCTCCAGAAGACAGCCGCGGCTGCCGGGCTCAGGCCCGGATATCGTGCCGCTTCCCAGCAGATCACCCGGGCGCAGGTTGCAACCGCTGCTGGCATGGTGCGTGAGCATTTGCCCTATCGACCAATACAGGTCGAGTGCGCTCCCCGTGGTGACGCGTTCGAAGGGGGCGTTATCCTGCCGCATACGTGCCGTTCTGAGCCCGACGTCCAACGTGAGGGCGAAGCCGCCGCGCGCCCTGTCGACGACGTCGCTCAAATAAGCGAGCGGTGCCGGATCGCCCGCGTCTCGCGGGGCGAGGGGCGCCCGAAAGGGGGCCAGCGCTTCGAGTGTGATCACCCATGGGCTGATCGTGCTCGCGAAATTCTTGGCGAGGAAGGGGCCGAGCGGCTGATATTCCCAGCTTTGAATGTCGCGGGCCGACCAGTCGTTGAGCAGACACAGACCAAACAGATGAGCGTCGGCCTCTGCGAGGGAAACCGTCTCGCCCAGCGCGTTCCCTGCCCCCACGAAGGCGCCCAGTTCGAGTTCGTAATCGAGCGAGCGCGACGGCCCGTACACCGGTTCGGCGTCGCCAGGCTCCTTACGCTGGCCCTTCGGACGGCGCACGGGTGTGCCGGAGACAACGATGCTGGAGGCGCGCCCATGATAGCCGATGGGCACCCATTTGTAGTTGGGGAGCAGCGGACTGTCTGGGCGGAACATCGATCCGACGTTGGCGGCGTGGTGCACCGACGCGTAGAAATCAGTATAATCGCCGATCTGCGTCGGCAGAAACAGCTCGGCGTCTGCCTGCAGCACGAGCGCATGTTCAGCGATCTGCCGGTGGTAGATGGTGGCGGACTCGGAGAGCAACGCCGAGAGCGCCGCGCGAAGGGCCCGCCGCGCCGCCGCGCCGCGCGACATCAGGTCATTAAGCGTCGGCGCGGCGCAGGCGCGTGCGGCCACGCGCGTCTCGTAATCCGACTCGGAGTCGCCATCGAGCAGCCCTGCGGCAAGGCAGGCCGGGATATCGAGGATAGCGTTGCCGATCGCCACCCCCGCGCGCGGCGCCTCGCGGGTCCCTGCACGCCGGAAGACGCCGAAGGGGAGGTTCTGCACCGGGAAATCGGCGCCGCGAACGTTCGCTGTTTGCACCCACGACCGGAGGGTCGGGTCGGTCGTGGGGTCGGCACCCCAATCGAAGGGCAGAGCGTATGGTGACGGCATGCCGGATTCTAGCGAGTCCGCTTCGCCACCGCGCCGTCCATCTCTTGCCCCTCAGAGCCACCCGAGGGCGCGAGCTTCCGCCACCGGCTCCGTGAAGGCGCACGACCCGAAGCTCACAAGTCCATGATCGCGGACTTGCCGGAGCGACACGCGGTCAAAATTGAACGGCTCGTCAACGCCGCGCCAAGACACATGCAGGTCGTTGACTGCAAAGGCTGCCGGATCGCTCTCCTCGAGCAGCACGGCGGCATGCCGTTCGGAACCACCACCGCTGAGCAGCGCCATCGTCAGGAAGACGTTCACGAAACCGTACATTCGCGCGGCGGCCGCATCGGGGCCGTCCGTGAGCGGATAGGCCCCTCGCAGCGCGTGATGCAACCCGGCGGTCGCCTTGGCGGTCACCCCATGCGCCACGCAGGCAGCGAGAAAGGCGACGACCGCCTCCGGCGACGGCACCGCACCGGCCTCCACCCCACCGGTGCGCATCTTGGCGCGTCGCTTCACGCGGGCGATCTCCTGCACCAGCGCGTCGATTGTGGCAGCGCTTGTGCCGTGCAGCGGCACTTCGAAGTACGTCGTCAGCGTCTTCGGAAGCGCCTCGTGAAGCTGCTGGACGTCCTGCACGGTGGTGACGCGCAACTCGATCGCGTCGACGAGGGCGCCGCATTCGTCGAAGCAGACGCGATGCCGCTCGTTAAAGGCGGCGATCGCCGCGACATCGGCATCGGGGTGAGCGCTACCCACCACCGTGAGTCGCCACGGTAGTGCCCCGGCGTCACGAGGCAGCAACGGCTCCGCGTGCGCGGAGAAGTGCTCCAGCTCGGCGGCAGCACAGACAAAGCGCCCGAGCATCCAGCCCGTTTCGCTTGCGCGATAATGCGCATAATGGCGCACGGCGTTCGCCATAGCCACCGACGAGGGCGGGAAAAGTCCCGCATAGTCGACGATGCCTTCGAGCAGAATGCGGGAGGCGCGCTCAGTGAGCGGCGGGAGACGAAGGGGCATGGCCTGACACCGGCGACAGACTCAGAGTCCGTCGAAATCGAGAGCGAGATCGAGGGCGGGCGCTGAATGGGTGAGTATCCCAACGGAGATGCGGTCCACGCCGGTTTCAGCGATGGCGCGTACGGTATCAAGAGTAACACCGCCGGAAGCTTCGGTGATCGCGCGTCCCTTGCACAGCGCTACGGCTTCCTGCAGCTGGTCGTTGGACATGTTGTCGAGGAGCACGAGGTCGGCCCCCGCGCCGAGCGCGGCGCGTAGCTGCGACAGCGTGTCGCACTCCACCTGAATCGGGGTGCCGATTTGGGCGAGGGCGCGGGCCCGCGAGACGGCCGTAGCGATATCGCCGCCGTTGGCCGCCAAGTGGTTGTCCTTGATAAGCACACCGCTGCGCAGATCCAGGCGGTGGTTCATCCCGCCCCCTGCGCGCACGGCGTACTTCTGCAGCCGGCGCCACCCCGGCAGGGTCTTGCGGGTGTCGAGAATGCGCGCCGACGTCTTCTCGACGGCATCGACGAAGCGGCAGGTGAGCGTTGCGATCCCCGAGAGATGCTGCAGATAGTTGAGGGCAACGCGTTCCGCGGAGAGGATGCCGCGCGCATGACCGTTGAGGGCCATGATGACGGCGCCCTTGGGTACGCGCATCCCGTCTTCCGCTTCGAGACGGATGGTGATCGAGGCGTCCAGTTGCCGGAATGCCTCCACCGCCAGCGGGAGTCCGGCGATCACGCCGTCACGACGGGCCACGATGTTGCTTCGCACGTGCCGCGACGTCACAACGGTCGCCAGGGTGGAGACGTCATTGAAGGCTTCATCTTCCTGCAACGCCACCCGTACCCGCGCCGACACTTCGTCTGTCGAGAGCGGAAAGGCGAGGACGGTCGGGGGCACGGCGTGGGGATCGAGTGGCGTGATCGTCCGCGGCGACAGCACCGGAAAGGCGTGCGGCGGCGTGGGGCGCAGGGGCGGGTGAAAGGCGCTCATTCTCCGGGGTCCTCCGGACCGTTCGGGCTCACGCCCGATGATCCGCCGATGGAAACCATGCGCTCGATCGACCGTCGCGCCCGAGCGGCGACGTCCGGCGGCACGGTAATGCGAAACTGTGTATGCAGTAACGCATCGCGCACCTTGGCCAGCGTCGTGACCTTCATGTACGCGCACTGCGCCTGGTCGTTGGCCGCGACAAAGTGCTTGGTGGGATTCTCCCGCCGTAAGCGATGAAGAATACCGATCTCGGTAGCCACGATAAAGGTGTCCTGTTCAGTCTGCTGCGGCCGCTTGATCATCCCTTCCGTGGAGAGAATGTGCACGTTGCGCGGGTCCACCGCACCTGCGCTGATCGCTTCCACCATCGGCGTCGCGCACCCGCACTCAGGGTGAATCAGGAATTCGGCTCCGGGATATTGCGCTCGCGTGCGCGAGATATGCTCGGGGTCGATCCCGGCGTGCACGTGGCATTCACCCATCCACACATGAATGTTCTCCCGTTTCGACTCACGCCGCACATGGGCCCCCAGAAACATGTCGGGGAGAAACAGGATTTCTTTCTCGGCGGGAATGGCGTTGACGACCTCGACCGCGTTCCCGGACGTACAGCAGTAATCGCTCTCCGCCTTCACCTCGGCCGTTGTGTTCACGTACGCCACCACTACCGCGCCGGGGTACTCGGCCTTCCACGCGCGCAGCTGCGCCGCGTCGATGGTGCTCGCCAGCGAGCAACCGGCGGCGAGATCGGGAAGCAGCACGGTTTTCAATGGCGAGAGGATCGCCGCCGTTTCCGCCATGAAGTGCACGCCGCAGAACACGATCACGTCGGCCGGGGTCTTCGCCGCTTCGCGGGAAAGGCCGAGCGAGTCGCCCACGTAGTCGGCGACATCCTGTACTTCGGGACGCTCGTAATTGTGCGCGAGGATCACCGCGTTGCGCTCTGTGGCGAGCGCGCGGATCTCTGCGGCCAGAACCGGATCGTAGTGCGCTTCCAGAATCGTCATCGGTTGTGTGTCTTGAGGGTCACCACGTGATGTGTCGTTCCTGCCACTTGCGACGCGTCTTGGGAAAGTCGCTGCGGAAGTGGCCTCCGCGCGACTCCTTGCGGAGCAGCGACGCTTCCGCCACGAGCATCGCCGTGCTCAGCAGATTGCGCTCTTCGGTCGCGCCGGAGGCGAGACGCTCCCCCACCTGCTGCAACGCCGCGAGACATTTGCGCAATCCCGGCGCGGTGCGCGCGATGGAGGCATGCTCCCACATGAGCTGACGGATCTCGTCGGCGGCCACCTGAGCGGCACCGCGATCGTCCAGGGGCGGCACGGTCCACGGCGTGGAGTCCGGCGCCAACAGGTTTTCCGGAGTGAGAATGAGATCGCGGGCCACGCGCTCGGCGAACACCAGCCCTTCGAGCAGCGAATTGGAGGCTAATCGATTGGCCCCGTGTACGCCGGTGCGTGCCACTTCTCCCACGGCATAGAGCCGGGCCAGGCTGGAGCGGCCAGCGAGATCGGTGACAACGCCGCCCATCATGTAGTGCGCTGCGGGTGTAACCGGGATCGGTTCGCGCGTCGGGTCGATACCGCGCGCCCGACAGATCTGGAAGATTCCGGGGAAGCGTTCGATGAATCGCTCACCCAATGCGGTCGCATCGAGCGTCACGGTGCCATGCTCCTGCTGCTCGCGGAAGATCTCCCTCGCAACCACGTCGCGCGGAGCGAGTTCGGCCATCGGGTGCAGCTCGCGCATGAAGCGCTCACCGCGCGCGTTCAGCAGGATCGCCCCTTCGCCGCGCACCGCCTCGGAAATCAGCGCGAGGGGGTTCTCAGGCGTATCGAGGGCGGTGGGGTGGAACTGCACGAACTCCATGTCGGCGAGCCGGGCGCCGGCCCGGTGGGCGATCGCGAATCCGTCTCCGGTGGCGACCTGCGGATTGGTGGTGTAGCGGTAAATCTGTCCGCATCCACCTGTGGCCAGCACGGTCGCGTCGGCTACGATTTCCACCGCCCGGCCTTCGATGGAGGCGCGCACGCCGGCGCACTGCACGCCGTTCTCGTTTTCCACCAGCAGCAGGTCGAGCACCCGCGCCGTTTCCTGCACCGTGATATTGGCCGCCTCGCGCACCTTGGCCACGAGTGCCCGCGCCACCTCGGCGCCGGTTTGATCACCCTGCGCATGCACGATACGCCGCCGTGAATGCGCGGCCTCCCGTCCGAGCTGGAAGTCGCCGCCGGGCTCGAGATCGAAGCGCGCCCCGGCCGCCTGCAGCTCGCGGACTCGGGCGGGCCCCTCCTCTACCAATACCTGCACCGCTTCCGCGTCGCACAGCGCGGCCCCCGCCGCGAGCGTGTCCTTGCGGTGAAGTTCGGGAGAGTCACCCGCCCCGAGCGCAGCCGCGATCCCCCCCTGCGCGTAGGCAGTGGCGGAATCGAAGAGCGTGCGCTTGGTAAGGATCGTTACCGGGCCATGGGCCGACGCGCGCCATGCGGTGTGCAATCCTGCGACCCCGCTGCCCAGAACAAGGAACCGCGTGCGGATCCGATCGGTCATAGTAATTTGGAGTATAAACCATCTGATGATTCTAACCGTACCCGTGGCCAGCGCGCTGGTCATCGCCCCGACTCATATTCGTTTTCAGGAGACGTCATGCGTTTGACGTGCATTGCCGGTGCCGTTGTCGCTGCATCCCTCTCGAGCCTTTTGCTCGCGCCCACCCCCGTCGTCGCACAGCCAGGGGGCGTCTCGGCCGCGTGCACTATCGATCCGAACTCTCCAACAGAACTCGCGTTGCAGTCGTTAGCGTTCCAACGGGCGCGCGGCGCGAAGGATGCAACCGAACGCCAGCGCCTGCTGATGGGATTGATGAAGGAGCTCGACACCAAGCCCGAACGCTTCGCCAGAAACCCGGCGGGATATCAATACCTGCTCTCGCAGGCGCTGTTGCTCTGGGCCGCCGAGCCGGGAATCGGGCAGACGCCCACGCGCGGACAGCTGGGGCTCGTCGCCAACCCCGCTCAGCCCTATGACATTGTGGTGCACATGGACTCTGCCTTTACGCGCGTCCAAGCCGCCGCACCCGAATGCGCGAAGGACGTGGCTGATTTGCGGCAAAATGACGTCTGGTTGGCACTCACGCGCTCGGCACTCGACGCCTCCAACACGGGGAAGCTCGACTCGGCCGAGTACTACGCGAAGCGCTCCATGCTGCTCAGCAACCAGAATCCGTACCCGTCGTTCGTGCTCGCCAACGTAGCCACAGCGCGCAAGGAGTACGCGGCAGCCGTGAGCCACTGGCAAAAGGTGATCGAAATCGCGGGCACCGATACGTCGTACCGCGACCTGCGCAACAGCAGCCTGTTCAACCTGTCCAACAACCAGCTGCAGCTGGCGGAGACGCAATCGGGTGAGGCGCGGCAGCGGACGGCGCGCGACGCAGCCGCCACGATCAAGACGCTGCTCGCGATCGTTCCCGGCAGTACGGACGCGCCGAACCTGCTGAGCAATTGGTCGGACGCCCTCGTGCTCGCCGGCGACAGTGCGCAGGTCGCCACCGTGTACGCGGACCTGCTCACCAACCCGGTGCCGTATTCCGACATCTCGTTGAGTATGGCGGGTGTCATCGCGACGCGCATAAAGCGCTCCGACGATGCGCTCCGATTATTCGAGCTTGCCGTACAGAAGAACGGCACAGCACGCGATGCGCTGCGCAACCTGGCCGCGACGTACTACAGCAAGGAGCAATATCAGAAGATGTTCGAGCCGACGGCGAAGCTGCTGGAGCTCGACCCGAACAACTTCGACGGGTGGATGATGTACGCGTACGCGTCGCAAGGTTTGATGAAGACCGCCAAGACACCCGCCCTCAAGAAAGCGTGGACCGACTCGCTCGTAAAGTATCAGTCGCTGGCCGAAGCGTTACCGGTGAAGGTGGACGTAGCGGGCTTCACGCGCGGCGTGGAGAGCTCCACCGTGATCCTCTCGCTGGCGCAGGCCGCACCGACGCCCGGACAATATGCGGTGACGGTCGAGTTCCTCGATCAAAACGGCGCAGTGGTTGCCTCGGGTACCGAATCGGTCGGCCCGATAAAAACCGGCGAGCGCAAGCAGGTGACGATCTCTGCCGCCGGAGGGGGAATCGTGGGATATCGCTACAAGGCGCTCAAATAGCCGCGTCGGACATCGGGCCTGGCACGCAAGCGGTGTTGGATCACAAAAGTGCGCTCGCCACGGCAGTGTTTGCAGGACGTGGCTGGAGTATTGCTATACGATCTGAACAGATGGCACCTCGACCTACTCCAACCATTTACCAATGACGCCCGCTTACCCGCTTCCTTCTCTCGCAATTCGCGCCGCCACGCTCAGCGTGTTCGCCCTGACGCTGCTGACGGCGTGCTCGTCCGCCTCCGACTCCACGACCGAGCCGCCACGCGCTGACACCCCGCCGTCGGCAAACACGCAGCTGACCGCCTTGGGGCTGGGCACCGTGTCGAATCGGTTCACAGCCGAACTGTGGGTTCGGGGCACAACCGCCTATACGACCACGTGGGGCAATCGCTCCGGCGCGCAGGGCAATGCGATCAATATCTGGAACGTGTCGGGAGCCGCACCGACGCTGGTGGACTCCGTGATCGTGAGCAACGCCAACACGCTGGGCGATGTGCAGGTGAGCGACGACGGAAGCTTGCTGGTGGTCGCCATCGAGTCGGCCCCGAACGGCGGGATCGCGGTATTCTCTCTGGTCAATCCGCGTGCGCCGCAGCTACTGGTGCGCACGACCGGCGGACAGCTGGCCAACGGCGTGCACACGGCCGAGGTCGCGCGAGTAAACGGTATTATTCATGTGTTTTGCGCGGTGGATGAGGGCAATGGACTGCCGTCGCGGCTGGTGATCCTGAGTCTGGCCACCCCTGCGTCACCGCAAGTGGTGTTCTCCCAGGGGATGGGCAATCCGTTTCTCCATGACGTGTTCGTGCGCGACGGGCTGATGTTCACATCGGAGTGGAATGACGGCACCAACATCTGGGATATCGGTGCGCAGGGTGGAACGCTGGCCACCGCGCGCCGGATCAGCCGCGCAACCACCTTCAACGGACGGGCGCACAATTCGTGGTGGTTTCACGATCCCACGAACAACAACCGGAAGTATCTCTTCGTGAGCGACGAAGGGCCGGGTACGATCGGTTCGGAGTCGTCCGGCGACGTCCACGTCGTAGACATCAGTGACCTCTCCACGCCCGTGCAGGTGGCGCGCTATCGTGTGCCGAATGCCGGAGCGCACAACATTTCCATCGACGAGGCCAACGGCCTGCTGTACGTCGCTTTCTACAATGGCGGAGTGCGGGTGCTCGACATCCGGGGAGATCTGGCCACCTGCACCGCCGCGCAACGTACCGTGATCGACAACCGCTGCGACCTGGGGCTGATGGGACGGGAAGTGAACCGATTTACAGGAACGGGAAACCCGGTGTACGTGTGGGGCGTACACCAGAGTGCCAGCGGCGTCTTTGCCAGCGACATGCTGAACGGCCTGTGGCGGATCACGCCGCACACGCGCTGATCCTCACCGCCGGTTCGCCGTGAGGTAGGACAGAGCCCGGAGCCCCTTCCACATCCGCGCTCGAACGGCGAACCTTCGCCGCCATGCGCCGTACCCTCCTCCTGATCGGGGCCCTGCTTCTCGCCCACCTCACGTTGCTCACCGTACGCCCCTCCGGGGCGACGGTTGCCGACACGTCCGAAGGCCTCGATGTCGGCATTGTTTTCGACGTCGGTGGGCGCGGTGACAAGTCGTTCAATGACGGGGCCTATCTTGGCGGCCTGCGGGCAGCGCAAAAGCTGGGTGCCCGCGTTCGCTACATCGAGCCGGGAGAAGGCTCGGATCGCGAAGCCGGTCTGCGGCTGCTGGCGGCCGAAGGGCTCGATCTGGTGATCGGCGTGGGATTCATCTTCACCGACGACATCACCGTGCTCGCGCGCGAGTACCCCAACGTGCGCTTCGCCGACGTGGATTACGCCGTCGCGACTGACAGCGCGGGGAATCCGGTGCCGATGCCACCAAATCTCGTGGCCCTCAAGTTTCGCGAAGAAGAGGGTTCGTTTCTCGTCGGCGCCTTGGCCGCACTGGTGGGAAAGAGCCAGAAGGTCGGCTTCGTGGGAGGGATGGACATTGCGCTCATCCACAAGTTCGAGGCCGGATACCGCGCGGGGGTGAAGCACGTGTGCCCCGACTGCGAGGTGATCGTGAACTACGCCGGCGTGACACCGGAGGCGTTTCGCAACCCCGGACGCGGCAAGGAGATGGCACTCTCGATGTACAATCAGGGTGTGAACGTCATTTTCCACGCGTCGGGCTCCACCGGGCTCGGGGTATTCGAAGCCGCCCGCACCACCGGCAAACTCGCCATCGGGGTAGACGCCGATCAGTACAGTGAAGCACCGGGTTTCGTTCTGACTTCGATGGTGAAGGGGATCGACGAATCGGTTTACCAGGTGATCAAGGCCGTCAAGGAAGGCACCTTCGTGGGCGGTATCCAGCAGTTCGGCCTCGCGGAAAACGGTGTGGGCTACGTGTACGACGAGAACAATCGGGCGCTCATTCCTCCCGCGGTACGCGCCCGCCTCGACTCGCTCACCGCCGACATCATCGCACAACGCATCATCGTGCCGAGCACCCGATGAACAACGCTGACGCAATGAACGGCTCGAGGAGTGTATCCGGCGCGGCGGCGATCTCCATGCGCGGCGTGATCAAGACGTTTGGCGGTGTGGTCGCCAACCGTGATGCTTCGCTCGACGTGGCGACGGGAGAGATCCACGCGCTGGTGGGGGAGAACGGCGCGGGGAAAAGCACCTTGATGCGCGTGCTCGCCGGGCTTTACGCCCCCGACGGCGGGACGGTACACGTGCACGGCCGCGATGTCACCGGATGGAAAACCCCCGACGCCATCGCGGCCGGTGTGGGGATGGTGCACCAGCATTTCATGCTTGTACCCACGCTGTCGGTGGCCGAGAACGTGGTGCTGGGGAGTGAGCCCACGACAGGGATGCGCATCGACCTCCACCGCGCCGAAGTGGAGGTGACAGCGTTGAGCCGCAGGACCGGGCTGCATGTCGATCCCACGGCGAAGGTGGCCGATCTCACGGTGGGCGAAGCGCAACGCGTGGAGATTCTCAAGGCGCTCTATCGCGGTGCGAAGGTGCTCATCCTCGACGAGCCCACCGCGGTGCTGTCACCCGCCGAGGTGCGCGACCTGTGGGCGGTGCTGCGCACGCTGCGGGACGATGGTGGCACGGTCGTACTCATCACGCACAAGCTCGACGAAGTGATCGAGGTGTCGGAGACGATCACGGTGATGCGCGGGGGGCTGACGGTGTCGCGCTTCGCGACCGCCGGCACCACGCCACGCGACATTGCTCGCGCGATGGTCGGGCGCGACGTCTCGCTGCATCTCGATCAGGCGGCCCTTGGCGCGGTGCGGACCGGTTCCCCTGACGCCACGGTGGTGTCCACCGCGCCGGTGCTGTTGCGCGTGACCGATCTGCAGGTGACGTCGGAGCGCGGCTTGCCCGCTGTCGCCAACCTGTCGTTCGCGCTGCACGCCGGCGAGATCCTCGGCATTGCCGGCGTCGAAGGGAATGGTCAGACGGAACTGCTGGAAGTGATCGCCGGGCTCCGCGCGACCACCGGCGGCGCTGTGCATCTCGGAGCGGACGTCATCGACCGGTACTCCGTCCGGGAGCGCGCCGATCACGGACTGTCGCACATTCCGGAAGATCGGCATCGCCGTGGGCTGATTCTCGATTACTCGATCGCCGACAACCTGATTCTTGGCCGACAGCACCACTTCAGTTCACGCGGCGCACTCGATACCGCACAGATCGCGCAGAACGCGCGCACGCAGATCGCGGCCTTCGATATCCGTCCGGCGATGGCCGAACTGCCGGCACGGGCGTTGTCGGGTGGCAATCAGCAGAAGATCGTGATCGCGCGCGAAATGGGGCGCGAGTTCTCCGTGCTGTTGGCCGCGCAGCCCACCCGCGGTGTGGATGTGGGCGCCATCGAATTCATTCACATGCAGCTGCGCGCCGCGCGGGATGCCGGGAAGGGGATTTTGCTCGTCAGCGCCGATCTACCTGAAGTTCTCGCGCTGTCGGACCGGATCGCCGTGATGTACGGCGGCAAGTTCGTCGCCGTGTTGCCGGCCGCCGCGTGCACCGCCGAACTGCTCGGATCGTACATGACCGGAGCGGCGGCATGACGCCGGAAATCAAGCGCGACGTCTCGGGGCAGAAACGCCAGATGGGGAGCACCGCCGAATCGCAGGCGCTGACACAGGGCTCGCCCAAGGTCTCGGGTGGTTGGCTTGGTTCGCTGCTGCCACCGCTGGTCGCGCTGGCGATTGCGGCCGTGGTGGGAGACCTGCTGATCCTCACCTTCGGTGAAGCGCCGGCCACCGTATTCAGGCTATTGGTGGAAGGCACGTGGGGAAATGCGTACGGCATCGGGCAGGTACTCTACAAGACCACCACGCTCACCTGCACCGGGCTGGCCTTCGCGCTCGCCGCGCGTGCGGGGCTGTTCAACGTAGGCGCGGAAGGACAGCTCGCGGCCGGCGGCTTTGGCGCGGCGGTGGTCGGATTGCTGTTGCCGGTGGGGACACCGGCTCTTGTTGCCGTACCGGTCTGCCTGCTGGCGGCCATGCTCGTGGGTGCGGGGATCGGCGCCGTGCCGGGCGCCTTGCGCGCAAAGTTCGGGGCGAGCGAAGTGATCGTGACCATCATGCTCAACTTCGTCGTACTCGCGTTCCTCAACTGGATCGTGTCGGCCAAGCTCAAGGTGCCGGAAACGTTGCATACGGCGCCCGTCAACAGCGGCCCCGTGCCGCGACTGTCGGACAGCTTCGACCTCTTCCGTGGTAGTGCGGCCAACTGGACGATCGTCTTTGCGGTCGCCGCCGCGCTGGTCACGTGGTGGTATCTGTTCCGGACGCGCAGCGGCTACGAGTTGCGTGCGGTGGGACTGCAGCCGGAAGCCGCGGAGTACGGCGGTGTGCGCGTGCCACGCGTGTTGTTCATCACCATGTGCCTCTCCGGTGCGCTCGCCGGACTCGGGGGGATGAACTTCGTGCTTGGTTACAAGGGGTATTACGAAGAGGGATTTGCAGGCGGTGCCGGATTCCTGGGTATCGCGGTGGCGCTCGTGGGGCGCAATCACCCCATCGGCATTCTGGCGGCGGCACTCCTCTTCGCCACGCTGTCGCAGGGTGGCCTGGCGGTGAACGCCGTGGTGCCCAAGCAGCTCACCGACATTCTCACGGCCGTGGTGATCCTCGCGGTGGCCACAGCCGTTCCTGAAGTGCAGAAGCAGCTGCGGGCGGCGGAGGCGAGCGTCACGGCGGCGTTCTATCGCCGTGCGCGCAGTGCCGTGCAGGGAGGTTCTGAGACATGATCATTCTCGCCTTCCTGTTGCAGACCCTTCGCATCTCCATTCCGTATCTGCTGGCAGCGGCCGGCGGCGTGGTGTCCGAGCGTGTCGGGGTCATCGCGCTCGGACTGGAGGGGATGATGCTGGCCGGCGCCTTCGGCGCGGCGATGGGGAGCTACTACGGCGGGAACGCGTGGGCCGGGCTGGCCGGCGCGCTGGTGGCGGGTGCGGTGGTGACGTCGATTCTGGCCGTCGCCACGTTACGCTACAAGGCCAACCAGGTTGTGGTGGGAGTCGCGATCAACCTGTTGGTGGTCGCCGCCACGCGGTACTTCCTGCGACTGGTGTTCGACAGCGCCAGTAATTCGCCACGCGTAGCGGGATTTGGCGGCGAGGGCGCCGGGAACGCGCTACTCGCGAGCCTCGCGAATCCGGTGGTGTGGATCGGCCTGGCCGCGCTTCCGGTGTTGGGCTGGGTGCTCTATCGCACCCCGTTCGGCCTTCGCGTGCGCGCCGTTGGTGAGAAGCCCGAAGCGGCGGCCACGCTCGGCGTGGCGGTGACGCCCCTTCGGCTCAAGGGACTGCTCATCGCGGGGTCGCTGGCGAGCCTGGGCGGTGCCTACCTGGCGCTCGACCAGCACCAGTTCACGGACAGCATGACCGCCGGTCGCGGCTTCATTGCCCTGGCTGCCGTGATCTTCGGGCGGTGGGAGCCGGTCCGTGTAGCGGTCGCGTGCCTGCTGTTCGCCGGGGCTGAGACGTTGCAGATTCAACTGCAAGGTGCACAGCTCATCCCCAGCCAGTTCGTGGAAATGATCCCCTACCTGCTCACGATCATCGCCCTTGCCGGTGTCGTAGGACGCAGCGTTGCACCGGCCGCACTCGGCAAGACGGAGTGAGCGTACCCACCTCGCACACCGACGAACATCCCATCGACGGCGGCCAGGCCGCCTTCGGCAGACTCGCCGTACTGATGGTCACGGCCTTCATCGACATGCTGGGCCTGTTGATGATTCTGCCGCTGCTGCCGTTTTACGCGAAGGACCTCGGCGCCGGCGGACTGGTAGTGGGGCTGCTGGTGAGTTCATTCAGCGTGGCGCAGCTGCTCAGCGCGCCGCTGTGGGGACGTTTCAGCGACAAGCACGGACGGCGTCCGGCACTCATCGTGGGACTCGCCTCCAGCGCCGTGGCGTACGTGGTGTTCGCCTATGCCGACAGCTTGTGGCTGCTGCTCGCGTCGCGCATCGTGCAGGGCGCGGGCGGCGGCACGGTGAGTGTGATTCAGGCGTACGTCGCCGACGTCACGCGTCCGGAAGACCGTGCCAAGTCGCTGGGGTGGCTGTCGGCCGCGACCAACGCCGGCGTGGCGATCGGCCCCGTGCTCGGAAGCTGGGTGCAGCACATCAGCGTGCACACGCCGGGACTCGTGGCGGCCGGGCTGTGCGTGGTGAACATCCTCTTTGCCTCGCGCTATCTCACCGAAGTGCGCAAGCCGGGGCAGCTCAATGCCGACGGCTCGAAGCCGGTGCGCAAAGGCTCGCGCGAGGCCGTCTTCCATGTCGTCACCCATCCAAGCGAACCGACCTCGCGCCTCATCCTGATCTACTCCATCGCGATCGGCGCGTTTCAGGGAACGACGGCCATTCTCGCCCTGTTTTTGGCGGTGCGATTCGGCGTCACCGCCGACACGATCGGCTACTTCTTCATGTACATCGGTGTGTTGAGCGTAGTGGTCCGCGCGTTCATGCTGGGGCGTCTCGTCGATCACTTCGGTGAGGCGCAGCTCAGTCGCTATGGATTGTTGCTGTTGGCGGCGGGGTTGGTCGGCATGGCCGTGGCACCCAACGTGCCGAGCCTGGTGCTCGCGGTGGGTTTGCTGCCGCTGGGGACTGCGTTCACCTTCCCCTGCGTGACGGCGATGCTGTCGCGTGTGGTCAGCAGCACCGAGCGCGGGTTGTACATGGGCGTGCAGCAGACCTACGGCGGCATCACGCGTGTCGCGTTTCCGATCATTCTCGGGTTGGCCTACGACGCCTTCGGCGTGGCGAGTCCCTTCTTCATCAGTGCCGGTTTTGTGCTCGCCACGCTGACCCTCGGGCGCGACATGGAGAAGTACGCGCCACGAAAGGTCAGAGCTGCGGGGTGACGCCCGTCAACGTTCCTGCGCTGCGTCGTTGCCGCGGTCGAGTTGATCGTCATGGCGTTTCTTGCCACGCTTCGCGTTGTAGCTGCGCTGCCGCTGGTACTTGTGATCGGCTTCCGAGATGTGCCCTGACGCATACTGCTGCGCCAACCGCGTCAGGTCGCTGACCTGCGCCTGCAGTTCGTCGGCATGGAGCCCATCACGCGAGAGTGGGCTGTCGGACAACGCGCGCGCCGCATCTTCCATGAGCTGCTGCGCGCCGGCATCGTCCCCGGCACGCTGACGTTGCGTCGCGTCGTCTCGCGCCTTCGCGGTCCGTGCCAGCAGCACGGCATGCTCCACCGCCGGGACCATGCATCCGTGCTCCGCGAGACTGGCCCCCACCGGGAGCACCACTTCACGATGCTCCACACCCCCGTCGGCCAACACGTCCGCCACGATCCGGATGGTGGCGATCGGTGAGACCTCAACCGCCGTGGCATGCTCCGCTACGATGGCGGCCGGGACGAACAACTCCAGCAACACCGGCTTGGGTTCATTGGCGTACAGATCACCGACATCGAGCTGCATGGACACACCCGTCGTCGGAACGGACGGCCAGTCCGAGTGCACCGTCAGCAGCTCGATCCCGGGCACCAACGAGAGTGAGACCTGCACGCCCTGCGCGGAGAGCGACAGCAGGTTGCCCAACTCCTCGCCCAGCACGTCTCCGGCCTGGTCGGGGCGTTCGATGTACCACGCGTTGCCGCCCCCGGCGTCCGCCATGGCGCGCAGCAGGTCGTCGTCGTAGCCCTCACCGACGCCGATGGTGGACGTGGTGATCCCCATCGCACGAGCCGTGCGCGCCAACTCCACCAGCGTATTCGGCTCCACGATGCCGACGTTGGCGTGTCCGTCGGTGAGGATGACGATGCGACGCGATGCGCCGGCCGTCTCCTGCATCATCCCGATCGCCTGCTCGAGGTGCTGGCGCGCGCGCAACCAGCCGCCGCTCAAGTTGGTGCTGCCGCGCGTCTCGATGGCCATGATGCGCGAGACGAGTGACCGCTGCCTGCCTCGCGGTGCCGGAGGCGCGACGACGTCGACGGCATCATCGAAGGCGATTACGGAGACGACGTCGTCGGGGTGCAGACGTTCCACCGCGCGCGCCGCGGCGGTCCGCGCCGCCTCGATACGCTCGCCGCACATCGACCCACTGCGATCGATCAGGAGCGACAGGCCGAGTGGCGCACGATTACGGTCGGCGGGAGCCTTCCCGCTGAGGTGCACCAGCACCCGCACCACGACGCCATGCGGTACGGGTGTCGCACCCGTACTGAACACCGTGTAATGATCGACAATCAATGCAGCATCCATGAACACAACTCCGGGTGAAGGGGTGCACTCATGGTACGGCAGGGGTCTGACAGTCACGGAGCGATCGACTATTCCACGTCGTGACTGATGACGCTCTCCAAGCGGGGAAGGACCGAGACGATCCGTCCGAAGATCAGAATGGTGAACGCCACGGCGATGAGCCCCTGCGCGGCGCTCACGAGGCGCGCCCACCCGACCGGGCGAATATCGCCGTAGCCGATGGTCAGCTGGGTGACGACGCTGTAGTACAGCGCATCACGCCAGTTGTAGGCACCGAGGAGATCCCCGATCATACTGGTGTACAGGATACCAAAGCACACGAGCAACTCGAGATAGTTCATGAAACTGAGTACGAGCGTGCGTACCGCCGACGACACCACGATGTGTTCGCTCGTGCGGAGCTGATCGAAAACGCTCAGGTTCACCGATGACTGGAAGATGTCCAGAATGCGGACGATGACCAGCAGCCGGGGTATCCAGGTAGCCCACCCCAGCCCTGACGCTTCCGCGATCAGCAGGATCAGCTCGATAACGAGCCAGCCCATGATGTACAGCTCCGTTTGCCGCGAGCGGCGCATTGTCGCGCCGCGCGGATCGCTCCGGAAATCTTCCGACATCACATGCGCGATGCGACTCCGCCCGAACAGCCGGCCGGGAGAGAGCAGATGGAGGCTCCAGAACAGTCGCTCGAAGAACCACGTGACGAACGAGTACTCTCGGAGCTTCCGACCAAGTAGGCGACGTGTAATGACAACCTCGGAAAGGGCGGTGCGTGCAATATGTCAGACCTCGTTCGTACATTGCAGACAATGCCTTCTTTCCGACTCACCCTGGCGCTCGACCCCGCTGCGTTGCTCGCGCAGGCCACCGAAGGACTGTTCCCCCTCGCGGCGCCGACGACGGCCAACCCTTGGCCGACGCTTTCGGCGTGGCTGGTGCTGCGGCAGGGTGGATTGCGCGATGACCTGCACCGCCTCGCCGCCGAAGAGGGCGTCGCCGGCTGGTTCGACCCGCCGGTGTGCCTGTTCGCCGAGCTGGCAAGCCGCTGGGGAGTACCCGGCGGCTTGCCGCTCTCGCCGGAGGAGCGCCTCGCGCTGCTCACGTGGGTGATCGATCGGCATGCGGCCGGCGTCTTCGATCGGCACGGCAGTGCGGACGCCTGGGTGCCGGCGATCGATCGGCTGATCGGTGAATTGATCGGAGAAGGGGTGACGCACGAGGCCTTTACGGCCGCGATGAGCGGCCGCGAAGATCGTGACGACTTCGAGCGCGAGCGCGATGCGCGACTCACAGCGATCTACGCCGACTGGCACTTCGCGTTGCGCTCGCGCACACGAAGCGATGGACGTGACGGACTGGTGCGACTCGCACGGTTCATCGGCGAACAACCCGAGATCTTCGCGCAGCAGCTTGGCGGACGTCGCGACGTGCGGATCGTGGGACTCGCCGATCTCCGTGGCGGCTGGCGGCCGCTGCTTACGGCACTCGCGCAGTGCCCGGTGCTCGATCGCGTCACCATTGTCGCCTCATCGCCGCTGGAGCTGCCGTCGTCGCTCCTGGCGGAGCACCGCGCGCTTGCTCACGACGTGCCGACGCATTGGTCGGCGGCACTCGCCGGTGCGCTGTTCAGGGATTCGCCGCCGGCGACTGCAGCGCTCAGCCATCGCCTGCATCTGCTCGAAGCGCCTGACGCCGCGCGCGAGATCGAACAGGTGGCGGTACGGGTGCGGGCGCTGCTGGACCGTGGCGTTGCCCCGGAGCGGATCGCGGTGGTGCTGCGATTGGCTCGGCCGGGTGTCGATCGCATGGCCGATGCTCTCGAAGCACTCGGCGTCCCCGTCACCGCCCGACGCCGCACGGCGTTGCTGCACACCGGCCCGGCACAGGCGGTGCGAGCGGTGCTCAAGGCCGCGATCGAGCAGTTCTCGCGACATGCCGTGGTGGAGCTGGCCGAGCATCCGCTGTTGGCGTTCACCCTCGATGCGGACGTGCTGCACGCCGTCGCGCGCGTCACGCCGATCCATGCACTCGAAGAATGGGAGCCGGCACTGCAGTCGCTGCTGCTGCGCTGCCGTCACCGCGATGCACGTCCCGACGACTGGCGGGCGAATCGCGGTTTGCCGCCCACCGCAGCGACCGAGCGCACGCTTGAGGCGTGGCGTAACTGGTTGCCGCTGGCGCGAGCACTGACGCGCGAGCGTACCACGTCGGCATGGTTCAGCTGGGTGCACGACGTGCTTACGAGCGCCGAGTGGGGGGTGTCGGAGCGCCTGGCGGTGGCGCCGGGGGGAGATAACGCCGTGTGGCGCGCTGACGTGCTGGCGTGCGAACGCATCGTGGCCTTGGCGCGTGAATGGGCCGATGCGCTGCACGATCTGCAGATCACGGAGCTGTCGTGCAGCGCCGCCGTGTTTGGCGAACGCTTGCGCCTCGTGCTCGACGCCGATCTCGTGACCCAACCGGAAACCGGATTTGGCGTGACCGTCGCTGAGGCGCTCGCGGCAGGCTGGCGATCGTTCGACCATGTGTTCGTAGCCGGATTGATCGCCGGCAGCTTTCCGGGGCGCCAACCGCAGTCCGCGCTGCTCACCGATCGCGAGCGCCGATCGCTGATTGCCGCAGGACTACCGCTGGATGCTCCGGATCGGTGGCGCGTTCGAGAGCAGGAGCTGTTCCGGGTACTCTGCGCGGCTCCGCGCGACTCGCTCACGCTCTCCTGGTCGGCCTCCGACGACAGTGGTCGCGAAGTACCACGCTCGGCCTACGCCGACGAAATGCTCGACGTCGCCGTGCGCGCGCTGCAACGGCCCGATGAGCAACGGCCCGATGAGCAACGGCCCGCAGAGCGACGGCCCGATGAGCAACGGCCCGATGAGCAACGGCCCGCAGAGCAGGCGCTCGTGGCCGCCGGGATACTCACGCACGTGCCCACGCAGCAGATGATCACCCCGGGCTTCGCATTGCTGTCGCGTGGCGAGGCCGGCGGGGCGCAGGAGGCGCAGGAAGCGCAGCAGCACGCGATGCGCGTCGCTGCCATCGAGCGTGAACGCACGCGTGCGGTATCCGTGTATAACGGGCACATCGACGACGAGGCGATGCGGGCCGTGCTTGCCGCGCGATACGGGGAACCGTATCCATGGTCGGCCAGTCAGCTGGAGGAGTTGGCCAAGTGCGGGTGGTCGTGGTTTGCGAGCCGGGTGCTCAAGCTCGATACCCGGGCGGATCTCGACGGCAGCATGGAGGCCACCACCCGTGGTACGTTGTTGCACGAAGCGCTGCGCGTGTTCTACGAGGATGCGCGCGCGCGCCTGGCAACCGGCCTACTGCTCTCCAGGCACGCGCCGGAGGTGAAACCGATGCTGCAGTCGGCGCTCGACCGCGCGTGGACCGCGCAGCAGGCCAGCAGTTGGATGGGTACCCCTCGGCTTCACGCTCTCGTGCGCGCGGAGCTGCTCACGCAGCTGGTCACCTACGTGCAATTCGAGATCGCCTTCAACGAAAAGCACGCAGACAACCGGACCACCGCGTCCAAACAGATCCGCATGGCCGTACGGCAGGGTGAGCTCTCCTTCGAGCAGGTATTGCTGCAAGGGGGCGCCGTGTCGTTCATGCTGCGCGGCTCCATCGATCGCGTCGATTACGGCGACGACGACCGCATCGACGGTGCGGAGCAGTACTTCGCCGCCATCGACTACAAGAGTTCTATCGGCTCGACGCCCGCTGGAGGAAACGCCAAGGGGTGGGACGACGGCGTGGTGTTGCAGGTGCCGTTGTACGCGAAGGCGTTGCAAGCGCAACATCCCGGAGCGACGCTCGCCCGCCTCGAGTACCGCACGCTACGCAGTCCGAAAGCGGTGCACACCCTGCAGCTGCACAAGGTGGTGCGACAGAATGGGCGCTTTGAAGTGCAGCCGGTAGCGGAGTCGGAGCTGAAGCTCACGCGCGCACTCGCCGATGCCGGGCGGCGTGTTGAGCTGGCGCGCCGCGGGGAGTTTGCGGCCAGCCCTGCCCCGTCGTGCGGCTGCTCGCCCTACTGCGTCGCGCGTGACATCTGCCGATTGCCCGGCGGACCGGAGAGTTTCCGATGAGCGCTCCACGACTGCGCGAGATGGCACTGCAGAGCGCAGCGCTCACGCACGCGCAACGCGATGTGGTTCTGGCGGAGGAGTTGCGGCTGCTGGTGGGGGCCGGCGCCGGCTCGGGCAAGACGTCTACGGTCGTACAAAAGCTGTGCTATCTGCTCGGCGCCCCGGTGCACGACGTGGACGGCCACGTGTACGTGCATCCCTCGCCGTTGACACTGCCGGATATCGCGGCCATCACCTTCACCAATGCGTCGGCGGCCGATCTCAAGCGAAAGCTGCGCGCGGCGCTGTCGCGTTCGGGTCTCAGGCAGCTCGCGAGCGACGTGGACTCGGCGCGTATCGGCACGATTCACGGCTTTTGCGGCGACTTGCTGCGGGAGTTCGCGCTGCGCGCCGGACTGCCGCCGATGCTGCGGGTGCTGAGCGAGGGGGAATCGGCGGTCATCGCGCAAGACTGCGCCATCGCGGCCGTGCAGGATGCCGCCGAGCGGATGGCCCGTAATGACAGCGAAGGTTCGGCGTTCGCCGCACTACTCCGCGATCGCGCCTTGCGTGATGTGGTCGCGTTGGTGGAAGAGGTCGCGGCCGACACCGATCGTCTTGCTACGTGGTCGGTAGCGCAACCCGAGTTGCGCTCGCACGAACGTGCGCTGCTGGCGCTCGCGCAGGAAGCGCTCGCGTTACGGCGAACGGAGCTGGAGCGACAGTCAGCGATGGACTTCGACCGCATGATCGTGGCGGTGCGCGATCTGTTGCGAAGCGACGCTAACGTGCGACATGCCGTTCAGCGGCAGCTGCGCCTGCTCATCATCGACGAGTTTCAGGATGTCGATCCAGCACAGCGCGACCTGGCGTATCTGCTGGGTGGCCTCGAATGCGAAGATCCGTCGCCGACACGCATCATGCTCGTGGGTGACCCGAAGCAGTCGATCTACAAGTTCCGCCGCGCTGACGTCTCGCTCTGGAACGCCGTGCGGCACCGACTCGCGAGTGATGCACAGGGGCGAGCGCTCGAGCTGTCCGATAACTTTCGCAGCCGTCGAGGTATCTTGAGCCTGGTGGACGCCGTGATCGGCAGCCGTCTCGATGAGCCGGTGAGCGCCGAACGTGGACGTCAGCAATTCGAGGTGGATTACCGCCCGCTGCAGGCCGCTGGCAGCGACAAGGATGGTGATCGGTGCGTAGAGATCATCGGGATCGCGCCTGCCGAGCCCGCCCTGACGCTGCCGGCCATGCGTGCCATCGAGGCGAGAACGGTCGCCGCTCGCATGGTGGCGCTCAACGGCGATGGAGAATCGTGGGGGGACATGGCGATGCTGCTCGCGAGCTTCAGCGATGTCTCCTTGTACCTGGAAGCGTTGCGGGCCGCGGGAATTCCGGTATACGTGCTGCGAGGCGAGGGCTTTTACGAAGCGCGCGAAGTGCTCGATTGCCTGGTGGCACTGCGCGTCATCCGTGATACCGGCGACGAGGTCGCGGTCATGGGGTTTCTGCGTAGTCCGTTCGTCGGCGTGCGCGACGACACGTTGATGGCGCTGCGCGAGGCACGGCACGCGCGCGGGATCTTCGGAGCCATGCGGCACGAGCCGCGCGAGCGGGCGCTGCTGGACCGTGCGGTCGCACTGATATACCGCTTCGAGGCGTTACGCGACCGGATTCCGGTGCACACGCTGCTGCAGCGATTGATCACGGAATCGGGTTTTCTTGCAGCATTGTCGCTCGATACCGATCGCGGCGTGCAAGCGGTCGGCAACGTGCGCAAGCTGTTGCGCATCGCTTCTGCGACGCCCGAACTCTCGCTCGGCGAGTTTCTGCGGGACATCCACGAGGCGCGTGCCCGGCAGGATCGCGTTGGCGAGGAGCGGGTGTACCGCGAGCGCGCCGACGTGGTGACGATCACCACCGTGCACAGCGCCAAAGGGCTGGAGTGGCCGATCGTCTTCTGGTGCGACCTGCTTCGCGAGGGGAAGACCAACACCGACGCCCTGCAATGCGGACGTGAACTGTTTCGCCTCAAGTGCGACACCGGCGAGTTCACGGGCAAAGACGAGCCCCTCGACTCACTACACGCGGCGCTGTGCGCGGATCTGCGTGAAGAACAGCGTGCGGAGACGTTCCGCATGTGGTACGTGGCCGCAACGCGCGCCAGACGGCTGCTGGTGTTGAGCGGCGTACCGCTCGGCGCGGTCAAGAAAGCAGCGCCGAATATGGCCACGTTGCTGCGCGAGCGTTTCCCCGCGCTGTGCGACGCGGCCCCGCATCCGGAAACCATAGCGTACGCCGCTGCCGATGGGGCGCCGTTCGCACTGGTGCTCACGGCGGCACGGACCGAAGCGCACCCTGGACACGCGGGCACGGTGGACGACGCGCGCGGGCAGCCGCTGTCGGCGACTCCCGCGTTGCCGCTCACACCACAGCGCACGCGCGCTGGCCGCACGCGGTTGTCGGCCACGCAACTCATGACGTTCGACAGCGACCCGGCCACGTGGTACCGACGCTATATCTTCGGCTTCGAGCCGCCAGCCTCGCGCATTCGGCACAGTGGCAGCAGCAGCGCCGCGCAAGGTTCGGCGGTGCACGATGTGCTCGAACACCTTAACTACGAGGCGAGCGACGTCGCGGAGCTGGTCGATGCGGCGATCGAGCGCCACGACCCGCAAGCCGCATCGCTCGGCACCGCGCAGCGTTCGCTCTACCGGCAGCGCATTACGGAAATGGTGGAGCGGGCGGTGCACCACCCCCAGTGGCAGGCGCTCATACGCACTCCCGGCGTGCGACGTGAACTCGCCTTCACCTGTATTCTTGCTGACGGCAGCGTGATTGAGGGGCTACTGGATCTGGCGGCCCCACTCGATAACGGCATACGCGTACTCGACGCGAAGACCGGACGCGCGGGAACCGATGAAATGTTTGCGGCACGCTACCGAGTGCAGGGCGCCGTGTACGCTGGCGCCGTACGCGCCATCATGGCGTCAACTGGCACGGCCACCGATGTCACCTTTGGCTTGCTCGATACCACGTCGGCACGTGTGGTCGACGTGGACGTTCGTGAAACAAATATTCCCGCACTCGTGGCATCGCTGCGCGCGCACCACTCACCAACCGATTGAAGGTCCGGAGCAACTTCACAATGGCACGAAAGTGCTTCTTCACCCGCGCACGTGCGGCGCCTGCGGGGCGCGCGGCTATCGCGTCCTGCGGCGCATTGCCAGCACGAGAAACAGGGCACCGAACGCGATCAAGATGACGCCCCACCACAGGTTGATATTCACCCCTGTGGCGCGCGCGTACATCGCGGTGTCCGTATTGGTTATCGCGCCGTGCACGGCAAGGATCACGCCCAGCACGACAAACAGCCCGCCGATCGGCAACCGCAGATCCATCGATCCAGCTCCGCTCACGGTCGCGCCTCGATCAGTAAAAGATGATATTCAGCACGACCGTCATCGCCAGAACAACGACGGCCAGCACGCTGGGCTTGTCATACCAGTGGCGCACGTCATCGACCGGCCGCGGCGTGAGCGAGTACACCAGTCCTTCCAGATCAGCTTCCCGACGCGCGGTGGTCACGAGGCTCACCAGAATCGTGACCACAAAGCACGTGGTAAACGCGGCGATCGCCGTCCAGAAGGTTTGCGCCAGTTCACTCGGGTACGTGAGTAGCGTACCAAAGTAGCCGCCCTTTACTCCGGGGCGTGATCCGGCCGCGAGTGAAATGCCGTGGTGAATGCCCGGGGCAATCGTGCCGGCCACCAACCCCCAGAAGGCCCCATGGCCGGTGCTGCGCTTCCAGAACATGCCGAGGGCAAAGGTCGCAAACAGCGGGGCGTTCACAAAGGCGAACACCAACTGCAAAAACTCCATGATGTTGTTGAACGAGCCCGCCACGTAGGCCGCCGCGACCGACAGGGCGATGCCACCAACGGTGGCGACACGGCCCATCCACAGGTAATGCTCGTCAGAGCCGTGCTTTCTGATATGCGCCTGATAGATGTCGTACGTCCATACCGTATTGAAGGCGGTGACATTTCCCGCCATCCCCGACATGAACGACGCAATCAACGCGGTGAGCCCGAGCCCAAGCATGCCGGTGGGGAACAGCTTCACCAGCATCATCGGCGTCGCCAGGTCGTAGTCGAGCACGACGTTGCCCATGCTGTCCAGCAACGGCAGCCCGTCGGCGGTGAGCTTGGCCGGAATGACGTTGTCACCCATTGCCAGCGCGATCATCCCCGGGATGATCACGAGGAACGGGAAAAACATCTTGGGCACGGCGGCGATGAGCGGCGTGCGGCGTGCGGCCGTCATGGAGTCCGCTGCCATGGCGCGCTGCACCACCAGGAAGTCTGTGCACCAGTATCCGAACGACAGCACAAAGCCGAGACCCATCACCATGCCAAACCACTCGATGCCGATGGAGTTGGTGGCGGCCGATCCCATCCCCTGCCACGCGTTCGTATAGGCGTACTCCGGCAGCCCGCGCTGCGTCGCCGCAGCGGCGAGGCGCTCCGTCATTCCGCCCCACCCGCCCACGCTGCGCAAACCGATGAACACCAACGGTGCAAAACCGAAGACGATCATGAAGAACTGCAGTACTTCATTGTAGATCGCGCTGGTGAGTCCGCCGAGCAGCACATACGCGAGCACGATGCCGGCAGAGACCAGCACACTCGTGTCGAAATCCCAACCGAGCAGCAGATTGAGCAGCTTGCCCATCGCGTACATCGACACACCGCTCGAGAACACGGTCATGGCCGCGAAGGCGACGGCGTTCAACGTGCGCGTTTTTTCATCGAAGCGCAGCTTGAGATACTCGGGGACCGAGCGTGCCTTGGATCCATAATAGAACGGCATCATGAACAGCCCCACGAAGACCATCGCGGGGATCGCACCGATCCAGTAGAAGTGGCTGGTCGCGATACCGTACTTGGCCCCGGAGGCGCCCATGCCGATCACTTCCTGCGCCCCCAGATTCGCCGACAGGAAGGCGAGCCCCGTTACCCATGGTGGTAACGACCGCCCCGACAGGAAAAAATCGGTGGACGTCCGCATCTTGCGCCGTAGCACCCAGCCGATGCCGAGCACGACGACGAAGTAGATGCCCATGATGACGTAATCGAGCCACGTGAGCTGCGCAACGGACATGGAAACAGATTGGAGGTGTGGTGTGCACGTTTGTTACGGACGTGCACCAACATGCAGTGCGATCGCGGTATTGGCCTGCAGCGTGAGCGCGATCGTGCCATTCGCCGCGACGGTGATCGTCGCGCCGGTGCAACCGCTGGCACCGCGGTCGCCGCTCACCAGATCGCAGTACGACCCGGCCGGCAATCCGGTCTCCACCGAGGCCGTAACGGCGTTTCCTTCGCGATTGATTGCTACAAAACCTGCAGCGCCGCGGGAGAAGGCGATGGCGTTCGCACCGTTGGTCCACGGGCGGTTCACGTCGACGCCGGCCACCTGTCGGCGAAAACCGACCATGCGACGGATCACGGGATCACGGTGCTCGCACACCCAACTGCCGGGGGTGACCGTTTCGAGCGAGCTGGCGCACGAGACATCATTGGTGACACCGGCGCCGGTAGACGGCGGGCCCGCGTCGCGGCCGGCTTGAAAGCCGCGTTCGAAGGCATAACTCGACATGACCGATGGATACCCGAACGGCTGCGCCAACAGCCAGACATTGGCAAGACGAAACGTCTGTCGGTCCCGGTAGCTGATGCCACCGTTGCGCTGCGTGTCGTGGTTCTCGAGAAAGACGACGGCCTTGTCGGCGGGCATCAATCCCCACGACGACATGGATTGCAGATTGACCAGACGCTGCCCGTTGCTCCCCGTGAATGCCTCACCCGCGCGAATGAAGCGGAACTCGGTGATGTCCGCTGCGCCTCCCGACGCGAACGCCACACCGAAGTAGTCCCCCGCCGCTACGGCCTCCCCGCCGAAATCGATCACTTCGAGAAACCAGTACGGGCGTGGGAGTCCATCGGCGACGAGCGTGCTGTTCACCCGGTTGACGATCTGGTTCAACTCCACCTGCTGGATGTGCTTTGCTGCATCCACTCGGTAGCCGGCCACACCGAGGCGGGACAAACCCACCAGATAGTCCGCGATCTTCTCTTGCGTCGAGAGCTGCCCGGTACGCAGGTCCGCGAGCCCCAGCAGCTCGCAGTCCTGCACATTCGCCGCGCTCTGGAAATTGTTCACGCCACACCCCGACCCGAAGTCGTTGGCGCTGTACAGCGGTGGATAGCTGTAGCGCGTGTAGGCCGTGCCGTTGCTGCCGATGCCGGAGCCGGCGGTCATGTGATTGATCACCGCATCGACGTAGATGTCCACGTCAACGGCCTTGCACCGCGACACCATCGCCACGAACTCGGGGCGCGTGCCGGAGCGGCCGCGCTCCAGGCTGTAGCTCACCGGCTGGTAGCGCTGCCACCACGGATTGCCCGCCACGATCGCATGCTCCTGTGGCGGAGAGATCTGCACGGCCCTGTAGCCGGCCGGGCCGAGCACTTGCTCACACTCGGTGGCGATGTCGGTCCATTTCCATTCGAACAGATGCACAAACACGTCGCCGGCGGCCATGCGCCCCGTTGGGCGGTACGCCGCAGACAACGTGGGTCTCGATACGGGAGGAGCGATGCCGGGCCCGGGCGAAATGGAATCGCCGCCACCCTTACACGCCGAAGCGAGCAGGGAGACGGCGACCAGTACTACATCTTTCGCGCGGGTCCGGCCCCAGGCAGTGCCTCGAGCCGGATATGCCATCATCAGTAGCCGGTGTTCTGTGTCAGGTTCGGATTGGCCGCGAGCTCGGCGGCCGGCAACGGATACAGGTTACGAAACGATTCGGTGACTCGGCCGGCGAGCACATTGCCCTTCCACGCCCAGAGGCCCGCGGTGGTGAAGCGATTGTAGCGAACGAGGTCCGTGCGGCGATGACCTTCCCAGAGAAGCTCGCGCGCGCGCTCGTCGAGGATGAAGTTGGTGGTCAACTGCGCATCGGTGATGTTACCGCTCGTGTTGCCATACGCCCGCTGCCGCAGCGTGTTGATGTAGCCAAGTGCGGTGGCGCGGGATCCACCGGCTCCACGCGTGACCGTCTCGGCGTACATCAGAAACGCGTCGGCAAGACGGAACATCGGATAATCGGTGTCAGCGAACTGCAGGCTGGCGCCGGGCGTGCCGGTGGAGGTCACGTTCGTGTACTTCGGTGCGGGAATGCCGCTGCTGAAGTCCGTGATGTTGGCCATCGTCGTGGTCTGCCCCGGGAAGAAGAAGAACGCCGAGCGACGGTCGGGAGAGGCGGGACCACCGCCGCCCGGGTACAGCGCGAGGATCTGCGGCTTGAGCCGCAGCCCAAACCAACCGCCGTCGAGACCGAAGTCGGCCGCGTTCATGCTGCCACCGACCGCGGCGTGCGTGAGGAACGTCGTGCCACCGAACGACTGGGTGCGAAGGCCGTCCTGCGGTACGGAGAAGATGATTTCCGGCGACGTATGGTTATCGGCCGAGAATATGCGACGGAAGTTCGGATCGATTGAGTACGCGCCAGCAATCACGCGCTCCGCTTCGGTCCGGGCTTCGGTGTATCGCGCCGTTCCTGTGTACACTTCGGCGTTCAGGTACAGCTTGGCCAGCAGCATTGCCACCGCACCCTGATCGGCGCGGCCCGTGCCACCGGTGCCAGCTGGCGGCAACGCACTCCGGATGGCGATGAGTTCAGACACGACGTAGGCAAAGACTTCTTCACGCGACGCCTGCTGCGGCGGCGTCCGGCCAAGTTCGTTGGCTTCGGTGACGAGCGGGATGTCCCCGAACAGATCGAGGCCGTGCCAGTAGCTGAGGGCGCGCAGATAACGCGCCTCGGCGCGGAAGCGCTGAATCTCGGTGGCAAGGGCACCGGTGACGCGACGCTGCGCCAGCCGGGCATCCGACGTTTCGCGGAGGAACTCGTTGGCGAGCGTCACCTGGAAAAAGACGCGGAAGTACATCGACGTGAGGAAGGGGTTGCTCGATGTCCACAGCTGCGTGTTGAGCTGCTGTACGCCATCGTCATTCCAGGCGATTCCCGCTTCGTCGGTGGGAAGCTCCTGCATCTGCCACACCAGGCGGACGTAATGCGAAAACCCTTCGTCGTTTGTCCGGATGTCGGAGTTGCCGGTAGGGCCTGCCGAACCAGTGGTCTGGAGGCCGCCGTAGATCTTCGCGATGAACGCCCGGTACGACCCGGGCTCATTGAAGATGTTGGACGATGAAACGGTACTTCGTGGTTCGACGGCGACGTCGGTACAGGCGACGCCTCCAACCAGCACGAGTGCCGCGAGAACTGTTTTGCGAGTGAATGTGGTCATCATGTGCATCCGGTGATTAGAAGCCGACATTGAAACCGACGGTGAAGGTACGGGCCTGCGGGAAGATGTTGTTGTCGATACCGTTCACACCGGCCGTGGGGTCGATGCCGGTGTAGTCGGTAGACGTGAACAGGTTCTGGACGGTGCCGAAGACGCGAAGCGACTGCACGCCAACAAACTTCCGGCGGGTATAACCGAGCGTGAGGTTGTCCAGCCGCACGAACGAGGCATCCTCGACGTAAATGTCCGAGAAAAGCTGCGGGCGCACGAAACCCGTGCGGAGCACTGAGCGATCGAGGTTGATGGGAGCCGGCCCCCTCAGTCTCTGGAAGTTGCCTTGGTTGGATGCCACGTTGTTATACACGTAGTTTCCGAGATAGGCACGCACCGTAAGGCTCAGGTCGAATTGGCGGAAGCCGACATTCGACGTATGACCAATGATCCAGCGCGGCGCGGCGTTGTTGAAGGCCACGCGATCATCCTGATTGATATTGCCGTCGCCGTTCTGGTCGACGAACAGCGCGGAATCAGGAAGGTCTCCGGTAACCGGCTGGCCGTCCGCCCCCCTCCTGCTGCGGAACACGTTGAAGGAGTTGATCGGGGAGCCGACCTGAAGCACCTGAATGTTCGAGCCGATGTCGCCCGAGATCCCGCCGACGGGGATGCGCTGGCCCGCGCTCGCCGCGTTGATCTCGGTGAGCCGGTTCCGGTTGTTCGAGGCATTGACCTGGGCGTCCCACGTAAAGCCATTGTCGCGCCCATCGAGCACCCGTGCGCTCACGGCGAACTCGATACCACTGTTTTCCACTTTGCCGATGTTCGTGGTCACGAAATTGGACAAGTTCGTGCCGCCGGCCACGGGTACCTCGAAGATCAGGTCGTCCGTCTTTTTGGTGTAGTACTCTACCGTGCCGGTGATGCGGTTGTTGTAGAGGCCATACTCGAGACCGAAGTTGTTGGAGGTGGTCTCTTCCCACTTGAGGTTCGGATCGACCGCACTCGGGCGAATGGTCGGCACGAAGTCGTTGCCGAACTGCGTCTGTGAGCGGTCATCGCCTACCGTGAAATCAGACCTGAACAGACCGTTGCCGCTCGGCTGATTGCCACTTACGCCGAAGGAGTAGCGCAGCTTGAGGTCAGAGAGTGGCGTATTGAGATTCTTGAGAAACGACTCGTCGATGACACGCCATGCGGCAGAGGCGGCGGGGAAAAAGCCACATTCGTTGGCAGGACCGAAGCGGGAGGAACAGTCGCGACGGATCGAGCCGGTGAACAGGTAGCGATCGTTGTACGTGTAGTTCACGCGTCCGAACTGCGCAGCCAGCCTGGCTTCCTGCACATTGAAGAAGTTTCTCGGCATTCCTGCTGCCGGGAGACCGCCGTTGCCGAGCAGATCGGTGAACAACGAATCTGCCACGAATGACGGGCTGTCGTTGGTAAATTCTTCAAACGAGGAGCCTGCCGTGACCTCGAGATTGCTTTTCAACGATTCGATGCGACGTACGTAGCTGCCGAATGCTTCGATCGAGGTGTTCAGACTGCTCGGCTGGTTGCGCGCAAACTGGCCACCGCGGCCCGTCTCTCTATCTACCTGCGATGTGCTCGGCGAGAAAAAGGTGCGGCTGGCCTGCGCATAGTCAAAGCCGCTCCGCACGGTAGCCGACAGGCCGGAGATACGCGGGATGGAGTACTTGGCTTCGACATTCGACAAGCTGCGGAACGTCACACCTTGGTCGCTCAGTTGAGCGAGATCTGCGAGCGGGTTGTTTGGCGCGAGGTTGTTGGTGAACTGGAAAAACGTACCGTCGGCGTTGCGTACCGGTTGCGTGGGGGCGAACGCCGTGGCACTGCCGATTACCCCGCCCGGTGTGAAGAAGTCCTGCGAACGACTGCCCCTGATGTTGGCGCGGAACTCAAGGCGCTCGTTGAGCAGGCGATCGCTGTAGTTGAGGGTACCGGCAATACGTTGCGCCGTGGTGCCGAGGATCACGCCATCCTGATCGAGATAATTGAGCGACAAGCGGTAACGCATGTCGTCGCGCCCACCCGATACGGCGAGGTTGTGATCGACGCCGGCGGCGCGGCGCTCCACGAGATCACGGAAATCGGTGTTCGCTCCGCCAAGCAGCCCGACATTCTCCGGCGCGAACTGGGCGACCGCCGCCGCGAACTCGGTACTGTTGAGTAGCGATGGGCCGCGCGTCACGGAGGAACTCGAGTAGGTGGTGCCGTACGTGATCTGACGCTGCTGCGTCCCCTGCTTGGTGGTAATCAGCACGACGCCATTCGCTCCGCGCGACCCGTAAATCGACGCGGCCGAGCCATCCTTGAGCACCGTGATGCTGGCGATGTCCGCCGGATTCAGAAAATTGAGCGGGTTGCGTCCCGCCGACGTACCACCACCCACGGTGATCGGCTGGCCGTCGACGACGAACAGCGGTTCGTTGGAGGCGTTCACCGACGAGGCGCCCCGGATGCGCAGCGAAATTCCGCCGCCTGGCTCATTGCTGTCGATGATCTGTACGCCGGGCACCTTAGCGGTGATCAGCTGTTCGACGCTCACGACGCGACCGGTATTGAAATCCTTCTCCTGCACTACCGCTGCGGAATTTGTGCGATCGCGCTCGTTGGTCGATCCGTATCCCACCGCCACGATGCCGCCGAGCTGCGCGGCGATCACCCGCAGGGCGAGGTTGGCCGTGACCGTCGCGTTCTCACCTACGACCACACCCGTTGCAGAATCGGGCGCAAAGCCAACCCGTAACGCCTTTACGGTGTACGTCCCGGGATTGACAAAGAGCGTGTAACGACCATCATCACGGGTGATGGTGCCGATGCGTGCGCCGGAGACGACGATCTGCACGCCGGCGACCGGTCCGGATCCGTCGGACGCCGTGACGACGCCGGTGATACGACCTGATTGCGCAAGCGCGGGAGTACCGAGCGACAGCGTCGCCAGCACGGTGAAAACTGCGGCAAACCTCATTCGAGCTCCGGTGGTGGGTGGGGGCGCAAACGCCCCGTGGCCGGACAGCTGGGTAACAGCGGGAAGGACCTGCACTACTCTCTAGCACTACTTGCTTCGCTACCCGACGGCGGGGAACCGTCGATATACTTGATAGCCTAGCGTGTATCACACCGGTAACATATTCTCCCTCGGACGCTTGCTGGTCAAGGAGCCATTGCTTTTCAGTACGCTCGGGCCACCCGTGCCAGCAGTTCGCCACAATGTACAACCGTCCGTCCCTCCTCCTCGTCACATTCGGGAAATGCGCTTCCCCCGCGCCGCAGGACTGCTCGTCCATCCCACATCGCTTCCAGGGGCAGCCGGCGCCGGTGACTTCGGTCCTGATGCCTACCGCTTCGTCAACTGGCTTGCCGATGTCGGCTGCACCATCTGGCAGGTCCTCCCGCTTGGCCCCACTGGATACGGTGATTCACCGTATCAATGTTTTTCCGCGTTTGCCGGAAATCCGCTGCTCATTCACGTCCCGGAATCCGAGCATCTGTTTCCGGTGCACCATGTGAACTTCGGCGCGGTCATTCCGTTCAAGCGCGCCGCGCTCGCACAGTGGCTCGACACCCGACCCTTCGACGAAGACACCGCGCAGTTTGTCGAAAACCATCGCGAGTGGCTACCGGATTACGCGCTGTTCATGGCGCTCAAGCACGCGCACGGCGGCGGGCAATGGACCGAATGGGAAGCCGGGGCGGCGCAACGCGAGCCGAGCGCCCTGGAGCGGTGGCGAGAAGCGCTGCATAGCGAGATCACCCGGATCTACAAGGAGCAGTACGTCTTCTTCGGGCAGTTCCATGCCGTCCGCGCCGCCTGCGCCGCGAAGGGTATTCAGCTCATGGGCGACCTCCCGATTTACGTCGCGCATGACTCTGCCGACGTCTGGGCCAACCGGGAGCTCTTTCAGCTCGAGTCCGACGGGTCGCTACGTGTGCAGGCCGGCGTCCCGCCCGACTACTTCAGTGAAACCGGGCAGCTGTGGGGCAACCCACTGTACGACTGGCCGAAGCTGCAGGCCACCGGCTTCGCATGGTGGGTGAAACGCATGCGTGCCGCGCTCACCATGTTCGACGCCATTCGCCTCGATCATTTTCGTGGTTTCGAGGCGTACTGGGAGGTACCCGGACGCGACACGACCGCCATGCACGGTCGCTGGGTGCCGGCTCCGGGCGACGCCCTCTTGCAAGCGCTTACCGACGCCTTGGGCCCGCTGCCGATCGTGGCCGAAAACCTCGGGCTGATCACTCCCGACGTCGAGGCGCTTCGCGCAAAGTTCGGTTACCCCGGCATGGCGATTCTGCAGTTCGCCTTCGACGGCCAGGACTCGGCGTTCATTCCCCACCGCTATGTGCGTGAATGCGTGGTGTATACCGGCACGCACGACAATGACACGACGGTGGGATGGTGGAACTCCACCGGCCACGGTGACTCCACGCGCGCCGCCGACGCCGTCGCGCACGAAAAAGCTTTCGCGAGGCGCTATTTGCACACCGATGGTCAAGAGATGCACTGGACGCTCATCCGCACCGCGCTCGCCAGCGTGGCCAATACCGTTCTCATTCCACTGCAGGACGTGCTCGGTCTCGACAGCGACGCGCGCATGAATCTGCCCGGTCGTCAATCCGGTAACTGGGGGTTTCGTTTCACATGGGATCAACTCACGCCCCACCTGACCAACCGCTTGCGCACCCTGATCAGCACGTACGAGCGGTAGGAGTTCAGCCGAACCGCCCCGCCACTCCGCCGACGAACTTCGCCGCGGTGTGGAACATGAGTTTCGGCTTCCTCGGCATCCAGTTCGGCTGGGGACTGCAGATGGCGAACATGAGCGCCATTTACGAATACCTCGGCGCGACCGCCGACCAGATTCCCATGCTCTGGCTCGCGGCCCCCCTCACCGGTCTGCTGGTGCAGCCCATTATCGGCCATCTCAGCGATCGCACCTGGTCGCCGCGATTCGGGCGGCGGCGTCCTTACTTCATGGTCGGCGCCATCCTCAGCTCACTCGCGCTCATCGCGATGCCGCATTCGAGCACGCTCTGGATGGCGGCGGGGCTGCTCTGGATTCTCGACGCGTCGATCAACATCTCGATGGAGCCGTTCCGGGCCTTCGTGGCTGACCTGCTCCCCCCGAAGGAGCGTACGCGCGGCTTCGCGATGCAAAGTCTCTTCATCGGCCTCGGCGCCGTGATTGCGTCGGCGATGCCATGGATGCTCAGCAACTGGTTTGGCGTAGCGGCCAGCGCGCCGGGCACCATCCCCGAAACGGTGCGCCTTTCGTTCATCGTGGGCGCCGCCGCCTTTTTTGGCGCCGTGATGTACACGGTGCTGACCACCAGGGAAAAGCCCCCCGCAGACCTGGCGGCCTTCGAGCGCGAAAAGGCGAAGACCGCCGGCGTCGCGGCCGGGGCCCGCGAAATCTTTGCCGCGATGCGCGCCATGCCGGCCACGATGCGCCAGCTCGCCCTCGTGCAGATCTGCACGTGGCTCGGATTCTTCTGTATGTGGCTGTATTTCTCGACGGCCGTTGCCCGCGACATTTTCGGCGCCTCCGATACCACCTCACCGCTATATCAGGAAGGCGTGGAGTGGGCCGGCCTCTGCTTCGGCGCGTACTCCGTGGTGTGCTTCGGCTTTTCACTCTTCCTGCCCGGATTGGCGCGGCGGCGGGGCGCACGCGGCACCCACTTCATCTGTCTGCTGGCTGGCGCCGCCGGACTGATGTCCGTTGGGCTGATCACCACGCCCAACATGCTGTTGCTCTCGATGGTCGGTGTCGGGATCGCCTGGGCAAGCACGCTCTCCATGCCGTACGTCATGCTCTCCACGTCGTTGCCCGAAGGGAAAACCGGTATCTTCATGGGCATTTTCAACTTCTTCATCGTCATCCCCGAGATTGTCGCCGCACTCGGCTTCGGCTGGGTCATGAACAATCTGCTCGACAACAATCGCATGGCGGCGGTGGTCGCGGGCGGCGCCTTCATGGCCCTGGCCGCGCTGCTCGTGCTACGCGTCAGGGAGCCCCACGAGGTGAAGGCATGAGACAGAGCATCCGTGTGGTCGCGTATGTCAGTACCCTGTGCGTGCTGGCGGTGGCCGCCGCGCAGGCGCAGGCGCCGATCGTCGAAAAGGTAGACCCGCCCAACTGGTGGGCGAACCATTCCATCAATCCGGTGCGCGTACTCATTCGTGGACAGCATCTGCAGGGCGCACGCGTCGAATGCCCCCGGCTCAGCTGTGGCGACGTGACGGTGAACGACGCCGGGACTTACGCGTTCGTGAACGTCACGATCGCCCCGGGTGCCGCCCCCGGGAGTTATCCGCTACGCCTGCGTACCGCCAAGGGCGTGACCAGCGCGCCGTTCACCATCACTGCGGCACTCCCGACACTCGGCCGCTTTCAGGGTTTCGACGAAGACGACGTGATGTACCTGCTCATGCCGGATCGCTTCGTAAACGGGGACACGACCAATGACCGGCCGAAAGGGGCGGATGACCTCGTGGACCGCAGGCGCGGCCGCTATTACCACGGCGGCGATCTTGCCGGTGTGCGACAGAAGCTGCCGTATCTCAAGTCGCTGGGGATCACCACGATCTGGCTCAACCCGATTTATGACAACAACGATGCGCTGAACCGCAAGGAGCAGTACGACGGCCAACCGATCACCGACTTCCACGGCTACGGGCCTATCGACTTCTACGCGGTAGACGAGCACCTCGGCACGCTCACCGACTTCCGTACCCTGGTTGACGACGCACATCGTCAGGGAATAAAAATCGTCGTCGACATGGTGGCGAATCACACCGGGCCCGAGCACCCGTGGGTGCAGAATGCACCGACGTCCACGTGGTTTCACGGCACGGCCGAGAAGCATCCGAATAACACGTGGCAGACGTGGACGCTGGCAAGTCCGTATGGCTCACCGGCGCTGCGTCGCGAAACACTGGACGGGTGGTTCATCGACCTGCTCCCCGACCTGAACCAGGACGACCCTGAGGTCGCGCGGTATATCACGCAGAACACGTTGTGGTGGGTGGGGATGACCGGCGTGGACGGCATCCGCCAGGACACGTGGCCGTATGTGCCGCGAAGCTATTGGCGTGAGTGGATGGCCGCCATCAAGGCCGAGTATCCGACGCTTGAGGTGGTGGGTGAGGTACTCGACGGTGACCCGGCGATGATCGCCTTCTTCGAGGGCTCGAACCCCGGGCACGACAGCATTCGCACCGGCGTGGACAAGATGTTCGACTTCCCGCTGCATTTCGTCATGCGCGAAACGTTTGCGCAAGGCAAGCCGATCCGGAACGTGGCGCAGATGCTGATGCGCGATCACCTGTACGACGATGCGTCGTCGCTGGTGACGCTGGTGGGACTGCACGACGTGCCGCGCTTCATGGGGGAGCAGGGAGCGACCATCGACGGGTTGAAGCTGGCATACACGCTGCTGTTCACGATTCGCGGCACGCCACTGGTGTATTACGGCGATGAGATCGCCATGCCGGGGGGTGGCGACCCGGACAATCGACGGGATTTCCCCGGCGGCTGGCCAGGCGATGCACGAAATGCGTTCACCGAGAGCGGGCGCACGGCGGTCGAACAATCGGTGCTCACGCATGTGCAGAAGCTGATCGCGCTTCGGGCCGAGCGTGCGGAGCTGCGCAGCGGCGCGATGGAGCAGCTGTTGGCCAGCGAACAACAGCTGGTGTACCGCCGCGGCGCGAGTGTAATTGCGCTCAACAACGATACCAAGGCCGTCACGATCACGGTGCCAACCACGATAGCGGGATCGGATGCATTGGGCGTGTGCGCCGCGCCGACCCTTCGTGGCGACGAATCGGTGCTCACGATTCCGGCCCGCAGCAGCTGCGTCTTTACGGGGCGCTGATGCGGGGGCCGCCGGGGTGGCGCGCTTCGTCTGTTTCCCCCTCCGGCGGCGGCTCGTATGCGTACGTCAGCACCATGCAGACAATCCAACCGATTACCGTCCACCCCAGCAGCAAATTGATGGCGGTGATTTTCCACCGGCGGGAGCTCTCGCGCTTCCACGCGAGCATCGTAGGCAGGAAATACATTGAGATCCCGACCACGATCATGACCCAGCCCTTGGGGATGCCTCCGCCGGTGTACCCGGCAGGAGGCTCGAGCTGATAGATGAGCCGGGCGATCGCCATTCACGAACTATAGCGACGAGCCTTCTGCGATCGCTGCTGCTGCTCTCGAACTCGCGCGACATTGAAGGCCGCTACCTTCATCACGTGCAGGAAGCGCTGGCCACTCACCTGGCGGGAGTCGACACACTCACCTTCGTGCCGTACGCCGCCGTCACGCTCGACTGGGACAGCTACACCGGCATGGTGGCCGACGCCTTGGCTCCGTTGGGCATCGCGGTGCAATCGGTGCACGCGACGGCTGATCCGGTGCCGATGCTCGCGGCAGCGCAAGCGATCGCCATCGGCGGCGGAAACACCTTTCACCTGCTCGCCGCGCTGCAGCAGCGAAATCTGTTGCCGCACATTCGGGAACGGGTGCACGCCGGTGTACCGTATGTCGGCTGGAGTGCCGGGTCGGTGATGGCATGCCCCACGATCCAGACCACCAACGACATGCCCGTGATCGCGCCCGTCGGTTTCAGCGCGCTCGCGTTGGTGAACTTCCAGATCAATGCGCATTTCACCGATGTGCATCCGCTCGGCTTTCGCGGGGAAACGCGGCGTGAGCGGCTGGCCGAGTACGTGGCGGTGAACAAAGACCGCGTCGTGATCGGCTTGCCGGAGGGGGACTGGCTGCGTGTGCACGGCGCGTGTGTTTGGCTGGAGGGGGCTCAACCGGCGCCGCTATTCCGTTTTGGGCGTCCAAACGTTTCCGTTCAGGTCGGCGACGAGATCAGCGCCACTCTTGAACGTCACGGACGGTGAAGTTTCTCACCGCCGCCACCTTCCCACGCCCAGCGTCACTGATGAACCCTGCACGACGCGAATGCCTCAGGCACGCCGCCTCCCGATGGCGATGCCGGGCGTCTTTTTCGCTTTGATCAGACCGCGTCCGAAAGACTCGAGAAAGTAAAGTCGCGCACCGTGAGCGCTGGCATGAACACGGATCCGCCTGCGGACAGATTCTCCGACGAATTGATCCGCACCACCGGGCCGAGTGCCTCGAGGTTATTCAGGAAGAAGATCGGCGACTCGTTGAAGCGGAAGTTCCTGACGGGGCGCGTCACCTTGCCGTTCTCCACCAGAAACGTGCCGTCGCGCGTGAGACCTGTGAACAGAATCGTGCGCGGGTCGACGCCGCGAATGTACCAGAACCGTGTCACCAGTATGCCGCGCTCGGTGTTCTTCACCATCTCCGCGATGCTCGTGGTGCCACCACGCATGCGCAGGGTGCGTCCGCCCAAGCCGCCGCCAGCACGCGTGGGCTGCACGCCCTGCTTCTGGGCCCAGAAGCGATCGTAGTTGAGATTCCTCACCACGCCATTCTCGATCCACGCGACCGTTTCGAGTGGGCTACCGTCGCCGTCGTAGCCGCCGTTGGCACTTGAGGAATCGGCCGGATCGGTGAGCAGCGTGACACGCTCGTCCACCACCTTGAGACCAATCTTGTTCCCGCCGCCGGGCTTGGAGAAGAACGAGCGACCCTCATCGGCCTGTCGCGCACCCATCGCGTTGGCGATGAGCTGCACGAGATTCCCGACGGCCGTCGGCTCGAGAATAGTCGTGTAGCGACCAGGCTCGATGGCGACGGGATTGCGCGACGCCTTCGCCTTCTCCACCGCCGTGGCCGCCACGAGCTGCGGATCGAGATCACTGAAGCTCATGCCGTCGGTACCAGCCCAGCCCGACCCTGTGCCGTCGGGCGAGCGCACGGTGGCGGTCATCGTGACCGCGCTGCTCGAGTCGTACGCGAACAGCCCCTTCGAATTGGCCAGCGCCGTCGCGCCGGCGCGCGATTCGATGAAACCGGTGGCGATCAGGTCGTTCGCGCGCGCCAACTCGGTCACAATGCTGGACGCGGCGGCTCGCTCCGCGGGCGTAGGGAGCGAGATCACACGCGCACGCATCGAGGGATACGTTTGTGCACCCAGCTCCGGCATGCGCTCGGGGTTGGGCGGCACCAACTTCGCGATCTCGTACGCCTGCCTGGCGGCCGCTGCCAGCGACGCGTCGTCGAGGCGATTCGTACTCACGCTGGCGGCGCGGTTTCCCGAATACGCCGTAATCGTGACCTGGGTGTCCTGATTCTCACCAGACGTCGTCACCTGATTGAGCGCGAAGCGGGTATCGGCGCGCGCCGAGCTGTTGATCGAGACGCGCGTTTCATCGGCAGGGGAATGCCGGAGCGCGCGCTGCGCGATATCCTGCGCCTCGGCACGAGTGAGAATCCCCGCCGAGGCATACAGCGAACGGGGGCCGAACACGCTCACGCGCTCCTCCCGGTATTGATGATGTTCACCTGCTGAAAAAGCGACGGCACGCAGCCGTGACTCACGGAGTTGGATTGTCCGGGCTGACCTTTCGCATCGCCGAACGCGCCACCCAGCTCATAGCTCTTCTGGCCGCCGATCGCCTTGAGCGACTTCCAGAACTCCGGCGTACGGAACTGGTACGCCACGTCCTTGAGCTGCCCGACGATCTTGCCACCGCGTACTTCGTAAAACAGCTGCCCGGCGAATTGGCCGTTGTAACGCTGCTGGTCGATCGAGAAAGAGCCGTCACCCACGATTGCGATACCGCGATCCATCTTGCCGACCATGCTGTCGAAGGTGTCGTCGTTGTTCCCCGGCACCATGCTCACGTTGGGCATGCGCTGAAATTGCACATCCGCCCAACTCTGTGCGTACGAGCAGCCGTACGAGCGCACCGGCTTGCCGATGCTCGTGTAGTAGTCGCCCATCAGCGTGGCCTGCTCACGCGTGGTCTGGTAATCCACGAACACGCCGTCCTTGATGATCTCGAACTTGACCGGCTTCACGGCTTCGTCGTCCCAGCCGATCGCTCCCAGTGATCCGGGCTGCTCGCGATCACCGACCACATTCAGCAGCTCCGATCCGATGCGGAGCTTGCCGAGCACCTGATCGGGCGGGGCGATGAAGCTGGTGCCGGCGTAGTTAGCCTCGAATCCCAACGCGCGATCGAGTTCCGTGGGATGCGCGATCACTTCGTGCACCGTGAGCCACAGATTTGACGGGTGCAGCAACAGGTCGTAGCGACCCGGCTCCACCGACTTGGCGCTGAGCTTCTGCACCGCCAGTGCCGCCCACTGCGGCGCACGTTCGGCCAGCCGCGCGTTGAGCACGTGCTCGTAACCGAGTCCCATCGGCGCAATCTCGTTACTGTCGACCGACTGAAAATCGGTAAAGTCGGGAGACACCGCCGTGATCGACATGCTCGGCGACGTCCGGTAGATCGTCTGGACGATGAACGACCCGTCGCTCGTCATCAGCGATTTCTCTTCGCGCAGAAAAAACATGCTCGAGGTCACGTTGCGGACCCCCTTCACGTTGAGCGCGGCCTCGTTTGCAGCGAGCAGCAACGCCACCTTGTCGGTGATCGACACGGTGAACGGGTCGGTGGTGATGGGGCTTTTCCACTCGCCCACCTGATTGCCCGGCGTGGGTGCGAGGACCACCGGACGCAGCTGACTCGCGCGGTTGGCGCGCGCCTGCCCGATCGCGTTGCGCGCGGCGGCGACAACCGCGTCCGTGTCGACGCGACTGGTGGCGGCAAAGCCCCACGCACCATCGACCAGCGTCCGAACGCCCATGCCGAAGGTGTCGGTGTCGCTGACACCCTGCACGAGGCGATCGCGCGTGTTCACGTTCTGCTGTCGGCGCGCGTTGACGCGTACATCCGCGTAGGAGGCGCCGCCTGACGTCGCGGCATCGAGGGCGGCCTGCATGAGCGCCTTGACGGCGGGATCGTCAACGGCGGGGATATCGCGTTGGTGCGGTGCGATCAGGAACGACTCGGCGGCGAGCGGACCGGCGACGACGAGGGAACCCGCCGCTACGGCAGCGCTGGCCTTGAGGAAGTCGCGACGTGAGCGGGTCATGTTCGGGACTGGAGGGAACGGCAGAAACCACGATCGGGATGGGCATGACAGATGCGACCGGTATCGGCGCGGCAGTAGCATCCGGCAGCTCCCGGAAGTTACGTCAAAGCTCGCCGTCCTGTTGAACGGTCGCGAGGTGATGCTCGAGGGTTTACCTCCGGGGTTATGTCGGCGCGATTCCGTCGCGATTATCGGCGCCGGATTGGC
>JBBSCJ010000015.1:0-87115 GCA_038250435.1 Gemmatimonadales bacterium
ATTCATTCTCGCGTCCATCGACGAGAATTTCCTGAATGGCAGCCTCCGTAACGAGAATGACGCGCGCGCGTGGATGCTGCTCAAACACCTCGACGTGTTTCGTGCGTTGAACGACAGCGTCGGCAAGCCGCTGCATGGCCGGATCGACATGAGGCGTATTGCGCTGATGGGCCATTCGCGAGGCGGCGAAGCTGTCGCGATTGCCGGCGCCTTCAATCGCCTTCCATTCTATCCTGACGACGCCACCCAACGATTCGCCTTCAACCACGACATCCGCGCGATCGTCGCCATTGCTCCCGTTGACGGTCAATACCGACCCGCCGACCAGCCGACGCCGGTGAGCGACTACAGCTATCTGGTGATTCACGGCTCCCACGACGGTGACGTGTCGTCGTTCATGGGGCTCACGCAATACAACCGTCTGCGCTACACCACGGACAGTTCGCAATTCAAGAGTGCGATCTGGATGTATCGCGCCAATCACGGACAGTGGAACACCGTATGGAACAACAAGGACAATGGCCCCATTTCCGCCCGGGCACTCGAGCTGCGCGCCCTGATCTCCGGCGAAGAACAGCGACAGTTCGGCCGGGTGGTGATCAGCGGCTTTCTCGAAGCGACGCTGCATGCACGCGACGAGTATCGTGCGATCTTTCGCGATCATCGTCGTGCCGGTGACTGGCTTCCCCCGACGATGTACCTCACGCGTTACGCCGACGCGCATTCGCGATTCCTCGCGACCTTCGACGAGGACGTGGACGTCACAACCGGATCCGCACCCGGCGTCCGCATCGCGGCGGAGTCGCTTTCCGTGTGGAAAGAGAGCGACACGCCGGCGCGCTCACGGGCGACCACCTTTCGCAGCAACGCGGTGACGGTCGGCTGGAACAACACGCCCGTTGGCGCGGATACAGCGGCATCGCGCGCGCCGGCGCACTACCTCATCACGATGCCGGATTCACTGCGCCAAGCCTGGCGCGTGGGCCGGCGTACGGCTCTGCTCTTCACCATGGGTACCACCGACCAGCGGCCCGGTGCCCGCCCAACATCTGGCGATTCCGCTGGCGACTCCGCCACGGTCAAGCCCCCGAAGCCCATCAGGCCGGACACCGCGGCGCCCGACTTTACCGTGGAGCTCGAAGATCGGCAGGGGCACCGGGTGCGCCTGCCGGTGTCGTCATTCGGCCCGGTGCGTCGTCCACTTGAGACGTACGTGTATCGTCGTCGCGGACGCGACAAGCGACAGTTCCCCACGCTGTCGGAGGCGGTGTTGTATACCTACGTCGCCCCGCTGGAGCAATTCGCCGTGCTGAATGCCCAGTTCGACGCGTCGCAACTGCGCCATATCCGCTTCGTATTCGACCGCTCGCGACAAGGCGTGGTGATCATCGATGACGTGGGTGTGACGGTTGTGCCGCCAGCATGATGATGGTGACACAGCCGCGTTGAACGAACCGAGTCCGCGACTGGCCCGCGACAGCTACACGTACCGGGTTTGCAACGCAGAAAGCAGCAGCTGCTCACCCGACGTGACGGTCAGCTTCCGATCGTGCGTTGCGTCAAGAGATAGCGCGAGGCCGGTGAGCATGGCTCACCGGCCTCGGGTATGTCGCAGCCGTACGGCGGGTCATCGGCCCGCATCAGAACACGGTGCGAAAGCCGAGCGAGATGGTACGGCCGGCAGTGACCGAAGCGTTGTCCGGCGCCCCCTGCTGCTCGTTCAGCAGATTCTCCCCGTGGAACACCGCCGTAAAATTCCGCCAGAGCTGCACGTTGGCCGACGTGCGCCACCGCGTGATCCCCGAGTAGCGCAACCAGTACTGGCGCAGCGACGGCCCGGTCGGCTCGACGCCCCGCGTCGGATTGGCAACCGCCGCATTGATGGCCAGGCGATCGTAGCCAATCCAGTCGGAAACCCTGGTCACACCGGTGCTCAGGGAGAACCGACCCTGCGTATATCCCACGATCATGCTCAGCGTGGCGGCGGGGACGTCGAGTACGCGGTCACCTTGACGAAGATCTCCAAGATACCCGGCTGCCAATTGATCCACCCGGCTGTCCACGAATGACAACGCGGCGGCGCTGGTCCATCCCCGCCAGCGGGTGCGGGCCTGCAGCTCCCAGCCGACATTCGTAATCGCGCCGATATTCTGCAGCGAATAGGACATGGTGCGTTCGGAACGTCCCCCTGCCCCGGTCGCGGTGGTTAGCGTGGAAACCGGCTGAATGAGGCCGGACGCGCGCTGATCGAAGCGGGTGGCGTGCAGCGACAACGCTGCCCCCAGCAGCAGGTCGGCACCGACTTCCGTTCCGCTCTGTGATTCCGGCTGCAACTGGGTGGCCTGGTACGCGGCGGCACGTGTTGTCGTCCCACCTGGCGCCAACGTCCGCGCGGGGCGAATGGCAGTGCCGTACGCACCGCGCACCTTCACAACGACGTTGCCGCGCTCGACTACGTACGACGTACCGAGCATTGGCAGCAGCGCCTGCTGGGTGTTTCGCGTCGCGCCCGTCGTACGCTCAGCGCGTCCTCCAGCTGTCACGAACCAGCGGTCGCGCCAGGCGTAGTTGGCCTGAACCAGAACGCCTGCATTCTCGGACCAACGCGCACGATCCAGCGGCGGCGTTTCCGTGAGGGTCAGCCCGAGCGCAATACCGCCGACACGCGCGCCATCGGACAGCGCGGGGAACTGCTGGGCATCCCGTATGACGGACTGTTCGGCCCCGAGCGTCAGCGCAAGCAGATTCCCGTTGGGCAAGTCGAACCGGCCGGCCGACCGCCACCGGAACGTGCCACGGTCCGCGTCGCCAAGCTGCGCGCCCAGCGCGCTCACGTTCGAAGCGACATCCGTCAGCGCCTCAACCGAAAGACCGCGGACACGAGATCCATCGACTCCCGCGATGAGCGTGTGCGTCCACCGGAGATTCGGCGAGATAACGACAGTGCCGCCCACGGTGTACTGCACCAGATCCTGTCCGGTCAGGCTATCCCTCACCGGAGCACTCCGGGCACTCGAGGAATCGGCGCCTTCAAAGAGCACGCCGGAACTCGCATTTGCATCTTGCAGCGACAGGCGCGCAGTACCCGTGAACACCGCTCGCGAGCGGACCAGACGCGCGTCGGCATCCGCGAGGAGCCGACGCGCTGACGCGCCGGGAACGTACTCGCCGACCGTGCCGACAGTGATGCCCACGCCCGCGTTACGGGCGCGTCCGCCCGCGCGCGCCGAAAACGCATGCTCCTGCACAAAGGCGTCGCGGGGGGCGAAGCTGGTTTTGGAGACTCCAGCGGTCGTCGTCAGCTGATACGTCGGTGCGCCGGTAGGCGTACCGTCATGGCGTGTAAAAATATTCACCACGCCGCTGATCGCGTCCGCACCGTAGAGCGCAGCACCTTGCGGTCCGCGGATCACTTCCACCCGTTCGATGCGCGAGGGGTCGAGCTGGGTGACGAGGGTGGGATTCGCCGTTTCGATCCCGTCGATATAGATCTTTGGCGCGGTCACGCCAAACGAACTGGCACCGCGAATGCTCGCGTAGCGCGCTGTGGCGGATCCTGCCGCCGGGGACCACGTCCAGATGCCGGGAATCGCCAACTCGAGGACGTCGCCGAGCGTACCCGCGTTGGCCCGTTGCAACGCGGCAGCATCGATAACCTCCATGGAAAACGGCGAGCCGCGATGTGCAGCCCCCCCAGGCGTGCCGGTCACGACGACCCGGTCGAGCACACCTGGGCGGCGGGAAAGGAGGCTCTCCTGCGCCGGTAGCACACGCGATGGCGCGAGCACCACCTGCGAGGTCCCGAGAACGATCGGACGCAGCGCCGTGCCAGCCAACAGGAGGTCGAGAAGGGCGCCCACGGGGGTGCGCTCGAGCCGGAGACAAATACGCGCCGCCTCGGGCAATAGCTCCTGGCTATAGGAAAATTCGATCTGCGAGGCTCGCGCCACTTCGTCGAGCGCTTCGCGCAACGTCAGATCCACGAATCGTACCGTGACCACGCGATCGAGTGGTGCCGCCCAGAGCAACGGCCGATCGGCAACGGACGAACGCGGTGGTGCGGTGCATCGATCGGCGACCGATTGAGAGCCGAGTTGCGCGGCGGGCTGCGTATGACCGATGGAAAACGGGACCAGCGGCGCCATAAGCGTCGCGATCGTTCCGGCCAAAGCCCTCCCCATTCGCGCGTGACTCATTTCGCTTTGGTACCCGCGATGGATCGGTAAGTTACGGAGATGGACCGCGTGTCGCCGGCAGAGAGGCCGACCGCCCCAACCACACCGAATCACCTCGCGCTGTCATCTCCATACCAAGCGCGAGCGCAATGACCTGGAGCATCTCCGCCACGGAGTCATCGGCGAAGGAGGCCGTGAGCGTCCGGTTGCTCAGCGACGCATCGGCAAACTGCAAGGTGATCCCATACCAGCGACGCAAGTCGGCCTGCACCTCGGTCATCGGCGCATCCCGATACCGAAGCGCGCCACTGGTCCATGCCACGTCGTCAGCTGTGACGATCCCGCGCGTCACCCCGACACGGCCGTTTCGAAGCGAGCCGCGGTCTCCCGCGAGAAGTTCCACCGGCACAGACGGGGAGGCACCGACTCTCCGCTCACGCAGCGCCACGCTGCCGTGCGTCACCGCGACAGATACGTTGCCGCTCGCGTCGGTGTTTACCGAGAAGGCCGTGCCAAGATCGCGAATCTCGGCCTTGACGGTGCGCACCACAAATGGGCGGGCATCGTCATGGGTAACTTTGAAGAACGCGGCACCATCGAGCGTCACCTCCCGCTCGGCTGATCCCGAGCCCTCAGCAACGATCAGTCGACTGCCGGGCGCAAGCACGACCTCGCTACCGTCGGGGAGGCGAATGGAGTCGCGTTGTCCTACCAGAGTAGTATACGTGGCCGCCTCCATGCGCCCCCGCGCCACAGAGGCACCATCGCGCCGCCATAGCGCCGATCCGACCACTGCCGCAAGTCCGGCCGCGAGGGCCAGCATGGGGGAACGCCAGCGGGGTTGCACGCGCACGGTACCCATACGCGATCCAGACAGGGTGAGCCGAGGGCGCACGGGAGGCGTCGCCAGGGTCAGGCGGGCCCACACACTCGCCAGCGCAACCTCGGTGTTCACCGCAATATCCGTCTGCCTGACAAAGTTTTCCGATCGGGCCTTAACAGCCGCGAGCAGCCGAGCGTCTTCCGGATGCGTCGCCAACCATTCTTCGACGATCGCACGTTCGGACGGATCGCTCTCGTCGGCCATGTAACGGGCGAGCGCGTCCCATTCGGCGTCAGAGGCAGGTTTCATCGGTTGGTGCATATCGTCATACATGACAGAGAAACACGGAGTTGGAACATTACCCTATGTAGTGCCACGTCGGGAGCAGTGAACGGTCATGGCGGTAACGCAGGATGTAGTATATCCTGATTTGCTCGACCATATCCTGTCCCCGATCCCGGCGTATACGCCGTTCCTGTTTCCCGACGACATCTCCCTCGTGTCCGATGCCGACCTGCTGGCCCGCTTGCGCACCGGGGATCATGCCGCGTTCGACGTAATCTTCCGGCAGTGGTACGAGCCTGCGGTGCGTACGGCAAACCGGATCGTGTACGACCCCGGTGTCGCAGAAGAACTGACACAGGAAGTCTTCCTCGAACTGTGGCGCCGGCGTGATGCGCTGGCTGCTGACAGCAGCGTCGCCGGGTACATCATGCAATCGGTGCGCAATCGGGCGCTGAATCATCTGCGCCATCTGCAGGTGCAAAAGAAGTCGGCAGTATACGTCGAAGCGTTGTATGAGGCGGCGGAGCACGCCGATGTGCGTGTACAAACGGGTGAGTTGCAGGCGGCTATCACTGCAGCAGTGGCCGCGCTCCCGCCTCGCACTCGCGAGGTCTTTCTTCTCAGTCGCGAACGAAATCTCCGGTACAGCGAGATTGCCGACACGCTCGGCATTTCGGTGAAGGCGGTCGAAGCGAATATGACCCGGGCGTTGCGAATGCTGCGTGATACGTTGTCGTCGTTTCGTCCGCCTCGCGAGCACACCGATAACGCGTAGGGTTTCTGCCGGATCCAGTGTCACAGTTGTGACAATGTTGCAGCGGTTCTGCCTGAAGGTCTCAGTCTTCCATCAACTCCAGAGGTTCACCCATGATCCGCTCCCGTCTGCACGCGCTCACCGCCGCCGCTGCACTCATTGCCATGAGCGCCTGCAGCAGTGATATCAGTACCCCGAACGCGCTGTCCTTGGACAGCGCGTTCGATACCGCACCGGCGGGCATGGACATCGTGTCCAGCAGCTTCACCGGTGACGAGTCACGCACGCCGTGGGGCGGTCCGACGCGGGAACGCTCAGGCGAACCCGGCGCCGATGCGTTGATGGGTGGCGGGCTCCAATCCGCCTTCATCGGCGGCGCCGCCCCAGGTCGCGGCGCACATCGCGGCCCGTTCGCGGTACGGATCGATGGATCGTGCACCTTCGCGGCGTCGCTAGGCGAGCTGACGTGCGGACCGGTCGCTCGCGGCCCGCTCACCGTGACAACGATTTACAACATCGAAGACGGCAACGGCACGGCGCAATCGGCGATCGATACGGTCACCACCAACTCCGTGCGCATTCGCACGAGCGTCTCCGGCACCGTTACCCGCACACGCGAAGCAAACGTGACGGCCACGGTGCGAAACGTCAGCGATCGCGAGATCAGCGGGCTTGCCGCCAATAGCAACACACGGACCGTGAACGGCAGCGCGGAGGGAAGCGAGCGCGCGAGCGGCACGACGCGCGATGGCCGACCCTTCACCGCCCTGCGTACCTCGTCCGAGACCACGCGTAACCTCAGCATCCCGGTATCGGACAGGCCGCAGAACTTCCCCACTGCGGGGACCGTCGTTCGGACCATGACCGTCGTCACCACCGTAGACGGTGGCACGGCCGAAACGAACACGCGTCGCGAGCAAGTCACGTTCGATGGAAGCAATGTTGCGACGCTCGTGATCACGCAGAACGGCACCGTCCGCAATTGCACACTCGCCCTGCCGCGCGGCCGTCTTGTCTGCAGGAGATAGCCGCTCAAACCTCCGCGTGCGGTTGCCCCGTGCGGTGGCCCTGTGGGGTTATCGTACGCGGGTTACCGCACACGGAGGCCGATCCGGTGACTCACCGGGCGTCCGCCACGTACCGGCTCCATCGCGTAATCAAGGGAGAGGCGGTCAACCGTGATTCCCAGACCTCCGGTCACCAGCGATTCATCGCGTTCACGCGGAAGCCGCAGCCCCGTTCGTAAGACGACGGCCACTCCGTCGATCGGGACGTAGCCTAATTCCACGCCACCCGCCGGACGCACAAACCAGTCGCGCTCCACGCTGAGCTGCATCTGTGCGCCGATGTCCCATCGCTCGGACAGCGGCATCGGCCCGCCACCCAGGCCGATGCCCAAACGGGTAGGCAGCGATCCCGTCTCCCCCGCCACGCGTGGAGCCGTGCCGAGGTTTTGCAGCACCACGCCCAGCGTCCCGGGACCCGCAGACAACGACATGCCCACGTCGAACGCCACAACGCCAGCCTTGGCCAACCCCACGCGGTCTTCCGCGTATTTCACGTTCGTCCCGACACGCACCCGCTTGAGGCTGCGGCCCACGCCGATCGTAAACGCGCTGCTCGAGGCCGGAACGCCACCCGATTCGGCGAGCTGCGTGTGGCCGGCACGGAGCGCCTCCGCATAGGACACGCCGGAGGGCGCGGACCAGTCCACGAACTGCGCGCCATATCCGAGAGTCAATGAACCAGCCGTCATGATGGTCCCGAAGGCGCCGGCGGTACCGGACGACCCATAGCGCTGCACGGAGGCCGCGCTGCCTCGCGCGACAGGCAGGATGCCGGGGTTGTACAGGAAAGCATCGCCATCAGTGCCAGCGAGTCCGGCGTTCGCCAGTGCAGCCACTCGGGCGCTAACAGGCAGGCGCAGCACGAGAGGGCCTTCACCGGCGGATTGCGCCATGACCGGCGCGCCAAGCAACACCGCCCCGGCGACGGCGTATAACCGGGAATGGCAGAACGCGAAAGCAGCGGCGTACTTGCGGATGGGCACAGGCATCGGTCTAATGAACGCCATGCGCATCCCTCCCGCCAGCGAAGGCCATACGGAACCGCGCCCGTGGGAACTCGGACAGAACGTCCCCCAGACCGCCTCCACGAGCCTGCGGCAACTTGGTACGTTTGTCATGCAGCGGGCCGGATGGCGCTTCGAGGGACAGATGCCCGATCTCCCGAAGTTCGTGGTCGTCATCGCGCCACACACGTCGAACTGGGATTTTCCCATCGGGCTCGCGGCCAAGTGGGCACTCGGCTTCGACGCCCACTGGTGGGGCAAGGCGTCGCTCTTCTCGTCACCCATGGGGTGGTTCTTCCGCGCCAACGGTGGAATTCCGGTGCATCGGACAAACCGCCTGCAGGTGGTCGAGCATACGGTGCAGGCGTTTCAGCGTCACGACCGCTTCGCCCTCGCCCTGGCCCCTGAAGGGACTCGCAAGAAGGTGATTGAATGGCGCAGTGGCTTCTGGCACGTTGCAAAGGGGGCCAACGTGCCCATCTGTTGTGTCGCGCTCGATTGGGGCCGGAAGGTGATCGTCTTGGGCCCCACCACCATGCCCGCCGAAGACGATCCCACCGCAGGAATCGCCCGCATCCGCAGCTATTACGCGCCGGTGCGCGGTTACCACCCGTCGCAGCAGGGGTGAAGCGCCGGGCGGGAATGTCAGGGTCGCAGGAACATGACGTCAACGTCACATTTTTTCGCCTACCCCCTTCCCTCCGCGCGGTTCGGACAGGACATTCTCCCTGACCCTTACGGAGAACTTGCGAATGCGTGTGACGACCGTCGGCGTGGTAGGCGCCGGCGCCATGGGCAGTGGCATCGCTGCGCTCGCGGCGTCGGCCGGATGCCGCGTGGTACTGCTGGACATTCCCGGCGATGCAAACCCGCAGTCACCGCAGCGCAGCGCTCCGGCGCGTCTCGGGCTGCAAAAGACCGCCAAGGCGAAGCCGGCTGCCTTCATGGACGCGGCGGCGATTGCCCGCGTACGCACGGGGAACACCGACGATCATCTGGAGTGGCTTGCCGAATGCGACTGGATCTGCGAAGCCATCGTGGAGTTGCCTGAGCCCAAGCAACAGCTGTTCGCGCGCCTCGAAGCACTCATGAAGCCCACGGCGATCGTGTCGTCGAATACATCGGGGATTCCGATGGCGACCCTGCTTGAAGGACGGGGAGAGAAGTTTCGTCGCCGCTTTCTTGGCACGCACTTCTTCAATCCGCCGCGCTACATGCACCTGCTCGAGATCATTCCCACACCGGACACCGACCCGGCGGTGATCGGGGCGATGCGCGAGTTCTCCGAGCGCGCGCTGGGCAAGGGCATCGTGATGGCGCGTGACGTACCGGGGTTCGTGGCCAATCGCCTGGGCGTATACGGCATGGTTGCCACGATGCGACGCATGCAGGAGCACGGCCTCACCATCGACGAAGTGGACGGGCTGACCGGCTCGCTCATCGGACGCGCCCGCACAGCGACGTTCCGTACCGGCGACCTCTCGGGATTGGACGTGCTCGCGCACGTCACCACGGGCATCGGTGCGGCGACGGGGGAAGACTTCACGCTCCCGGGTTGGATGCTCAGCGAGTTGGTCGCCAAGGGAAAACTGGGAGACAAAACCGCCGGGGGATTCTACCGGAAGACGAAGCAGGGCACGCTCACATACGACTGGAAGGAGAACACGTATGTGCCACAGCAGCGCCTCGACGGTGGAGACATCGGCCAGGCGATTCGTCTCCCCATCGCGCAACGACTCCCGGTGGCCAAAGCCCTCCCGGGCGCACAGGGGGCATTCCTCCGTGACCATCTCGTGGATGTCGCGCACTACACGTTGACTCTGGCGAGCCAACTCGCATACGATCTGGTGGCCATCGACCGCGCGATGGAGTGGGGCTACGGCTGGGAAGCCGGCCCGTTTCAGGTCATGGACGCGCTTGGGCTGGAGTGGCTTACCAGCGAATTCCGCAGTCGCGGCCTGGAGATTCCGTCGCTACTCGGGCAGGCGCAGGACTCGTTTTATCGCAACGGTGAGTACCTCACCTTCGACGGAAGCCTCGAACCGCTTTACGGCATCCCCGGACGTCTTTCACTCGCCACGCTGGCGAGTCATGGGCGAGTACTCGACGACAACGGCCTTTCGCGACTCATCGATCTTGGCGATGGCGTGGCCTGCTTCGAGTTCCGCTCCAAGATGAACAGCCTCGGCGAAGGCGTGCTCAAGGGACTGGAGAACGCCCTGCGCAAGGTGGAACGACTGGGCTTCAACGGCCTGGTGATCGGCAACGAAGACGCGCGCGCGTTCAGCGTGGGTGCCGATCTGTCACTGGTGTCGTTCGGCGTGGCCGCCGGAGCCTGGGACGACATCGCCATCTCCTGTCGAGCTTTTCAAAACAGCGTGATGTCCATGCGACGCGCTCCCTTTCCCGTGGTGGTCGCTCCGGCGGGCATGACGCTTGGCGGCGGCGCGGAGTTTGTGCTGCACGCGGATGGGGTGCAGGCACACGCCGAGACGTACATGGGCCTCGTGGAAGCCGGTGTCGGGCTGTTACCCGGCGGCGGCGGCACGAAGGAGCTCCTGATGCGGTTCACCGCCGAACTGCAGCACTACGAGGACGTGGACCTGTTCGCTGCGGTGAAGCGCGCCTTCAAGCTCATCGCCTTCGCATCCACCAGCACGTCGGCGCATGAGGCCCGTACCATGGGCTTCCTGCATACCGCCGACCGCATCAGCATGAATCGCGACCACCACATCGCGGATGCAAAGGCGCGGGTGCTCGATCTGGCACCGGGCTACCTGCCTCCGCCCGAGCGAACGGTGCGAGCGCTCGGGCGAGAGGGGATGGGCAACCTTGAATACGCGCTCTGGGCGGCGCACGAAGCAGGTCAGGCGTCGGCGCACGATGTGCGTGTCGGCCGCGCGATCGCCTACGTGTTGTGCGGCGGTGACGGCGGCCCGCGCGACGTGACGGAGCAGGACATTCTCGACCTCGAGCGCGAACAGTTCCTGAGCCTTCTCGGTACGAAGGCGACGCAGGAACGGATTGCGCATACCCTCAAGACCGGCAAGCCGCTGCGTAATTAGCGCGCGGCAGGAGATATCGCGATGACCGAGGTCGTAATCGTCAGCGCCGTACGCAGTGCGGTAGGCCGGGGTAAGTCGGATGGCGCGCTCGCCGGCGTCCATCCGGTCGACCTGTCCGCTACCGTGATGAAGGCTGCACTCGATCGTGCGGCCGTGGATCCGGCCATCATCGAGGACGTGCAGTGGGGTTGCGCCATGCCCGAAGCGTCGCAGGGGTTGAATCACGCGCGCCTTGCATGGCTTCGCGGTGGCTTCCCGGTGGAAACGTCGGCCGCCACCGTGAATCGTTTTTGTTCGTCCGGATTGCAGTCCATCGCCTACGCATCACAGGCCATCATCGCCGGTCAGGGTGATGCGGTCATGGCGGGCGGGATCGAAATGATGTCGCAGGTGCCGATGTCCGGATACAACACCCGACTCTCACCCGATCTCACCGAGAGCTACATCGGCATGGGCTTTACCGCCGAACGCGTGGCGAAACGCTGGGAGATCTCTCGTGAGCAGCAGGACCAGTTCGCCTGCGACAGTCAGCACAAGGCGGTCGCCGCCATTCAGCGCGGCGCGTTCACCGGACAGATCGTGCCCATTCCTACGCAGCGCTTCTCGTGGAAGGGCGCGGACAAGACCGTCACGGATGTCGCTTTCGACACCGACGAAACGCCGCGTGGAGACACCACCGTGGACGCCCTGGCCCGGCTGCGCCCCGCCTTCTCGACCACCGGCACGGTGACCGCCGGCAACGCGAGTCCGTATTCAGACGGCGCCGCGGCGGTCCTCGTGATGAGCGCCGCCAGGGCGAAAGCGCTGGGGCTCACTCCTCTCGCGCGCTTCGTGAGCTTTGCCGCGGCCGGCGTTGACCCGGATATCATGGGCGTCGGCCCGATCAAAGCGGTGCCCAAGGCGCTTGCTCGCGCCGGTCTCACGCTGGCCGACCTCAAGCTCATCGAATTCAACGAGGCGTTCTCGGCACAGGCGTTGGCGGTGATCAAGGAACTCGACATGGACACGAACATCATCAACGTCAACGGTGGCGCCATCGCCCTCGGCCATCCGCTCGGCGCCACCGGCGCCAAGCTCACCACGCAACTGGTGCACGAGCTCCGGCATCGCGGCGGAGGCTATGGAATGGTCACGATGTGCATCGGCGGTGGCATGGGTGCAGCGGGCATCTTCGAGGTGTACGGGTAGGTGCGGCGCGCGAGCGGCGGCGCGTGGGCGTTGAACCGACCGCACCGAGGGCATCGAGGGCGCCGAGGGCGCCGAGGTCTGGAGGACGCTGGGAGCAGCGGCGCCACGTCGTAAAACGCGTACTGCGGATGTCTGCAGAAGTAAATCTCCCCGGCATCAGCGTACCGCGCAGCGTTCATGCACGACTCCGCGTCGTAATTACACGACGCCCCGTTCGGCGGCTCGGTGGGCGGCGCCGCCGAGGGCTTTCACCACGTTGCCAAGCATGCCGAAGCGCGGATCGGCAGTGAGCCCTTGCACATGGCGCGCATAAATCTGCTGCGCGATGCTCGCCACCTTGAAGAGGCCGAAGGCATAGTAGAACGGCGCGTTGCTCACATCAATGCCACGACGGGCGCCGTATGCCGCGGCCAGTTCCGCGCGCGTGAGGCTCCCGGGGAGCGCCGTAATCCCGAGTCCGAGCGAACGGAAAATGGGATCGTCGCCGGGCTCCACCCAGTATGCCAACGCCGTGCCGAGATCCATCAACGGATCGCCGATCGTCGCCATTTCCCAATCCAGAACGGCGCGCACCTGTGAGAGGTCCGGCGCAAGCACCAGATTGTCGCACTTGAAATCATTGTGCACCAGCACCGGCGGCAACGCCGGTGGAAGGTGCGCCGCCAGCCATGTGGCCACGGCGTCCATGTCAGGAACGTCCTCGGTGCGCGACGCCTGCCAGCGCCTGGTCCAGCCGACGACCTGACGTCCTACATAGCCCGCCGGACGTCCGAGCGATGCCAGTGGCTCACCGCTTATGGGCACGTCGTGCAGCTGCGAGAAAGTCGCGACGAACGTACGAAACAGCGCCGCCAGTGCGGTGGGCGTGAACGTCGTCTCGCCGGGCGAGCCGGCCGGCCACGGTGAGCGCAGAATGACGCCATCTACATGCTCCATAAGGTAGAATGGCGCACCGATGATCGTCGCGTCATCACATCGCGCGATCGGTCGCGGCACCGGAATACCCAGCGGATACAACGCCGCGAGGATGTCATGCTCGCGGCCCATGTCATGCGCGATACCGGGCTTCACGCCACGCGGTGGGCGGCGCAGGACGAGCGCCCGACGACCGTGCTCATGCTCGATCATCACCAGATAGGTGAGGTTCGAGAACCCCGACGGGAATTGCCGCACCTGAAGCGAGGCGCCAGCCGGAACCAGATCAGCCGCCACTGTGCCGATCCAACGGTGCAGCGCGTCGCCATCCACCCGCTCGCCCTCGCGCGCCTCGACCGCGCCGTGGGTGCCGTCGTGACCCACGGGCGTGCTCACCGGTCGCGTTGCGTGAGATACGGCTTGAGCGCGCGCCGGGCGATCACCGTCTTGTGCACTTCATCGGCACCATCGTAGATGCGCGCCGCGCGCTCGTGGCGGTACCACCAGGCCAGCGGCGTGTCATCCGTCATTCCCAGTGCACCATGCGCTTGAAGCGCACGATCCAGCACGCGCTGCAGCGTGTTGGCCACGAACACCTTGATGTACGCGATCTCCTCGCGCGCCGCCGCCTGTCCATCGCGCGCCATACGGGTAGCCGCGTCCATCACCATGAGCCGTGCGGCGTGAATCTCGATGCGTGAGTCGGCGATCCAGAATTGTACCGCCTGCTTATCGGCGAGTGGTTCACCTGGTGCGAGCTCGCGCGACACCACCCGACGGCACATCAGGTCGAACGCCCGCTCACAGATCCCGATCCATCGCATGCAATGATGAATGCGACCCGGACCAAGTCGCTCCTGCGCCAACGCAAACCCCGCCCCCTGCGGCCCCAGCAGATTCGTCGCCGGCACGCGCACATTCTCGAAGCGGACTTCGGCATGACTCGCCCAGCCGCCGCCACGTTCCCCCATCACGGCAATGTTGCGCACGAGGGTGTAGCCGTCTGCCGGCAATGGCACCAGCAGCTGGCTCGCGCGCGTGTGCTTTCCCGCCGCATCCGGATCGGTCACCGCCATCACCACCGCGAACGACGCACCGTCGGCACTGCTCGTGAACCACTTGTGGCCGGTGATCACGAAGTCGTCACCATCACGCACCGCGCACGTCGACATCCACACCGGATTCGACCCCGCGTGCTCCGGTTCCGTCATCGCAAAGCAGCTGCGAATCTCCCCGCGTGCCAGCGGGGCCAGGAACTCGGCGTGCTGCGCGTCGGTGCCGAACTGCAGCAGCAGCTCCATGTTCCCGACATCGGGCGCCTGACAGTTGCAACAGTAATGTCCGAACGGGGTCCAGCCGAGCACTTCACTCAGGCGCGCGTACGCATCGAGCGGAAGATCGAGCCCTCCCCACGCTTCGGGAAGAAACGGCGCCCACAGTCCCAACGTTTTCGCGCGTGCCCGAAGACCGCCAAGCAACGGCTCGTTCGCGTTCCAGCTACCGTGCAGCAGCGCAGCCTCGTGTGGCACGAGTTCGTCGCGCACGAACCCGCGCGCCGTTGCCAGCAATTCGTCGATGTCCACCGCGACCGCCGAGGCGCTCGGCCTCATGTGAGATAGCCTCCGTCCACCATGTACACACCGCCGGTGCAATACGCCGCCGCCTCCGACGCCAGGAACAGCGCCAGTCCCGACACATCCTCCGGTACGCCGATGCGACGAATCGGTTGATGGCCGAGCACCTGATCGGCGATATGCGCGTCCTGCCAGAGCGCCTGCGAAAATTTCGTCTTGATCAGCCCGGGACAGATCACGTTGGCCCGAATGCCGTCGGCGCCCCATTCCTGCGCCATTACTTTGGTGAGTGAGATGAGGGCGGCCTTGCTCACGCTGTACAGGCCCAACCCCGCTTCCGGCGACACGCCGCCAATACTGGCGATGTTCACGATCGCCCCACCACCACGCTGCGCCATGACCGTATGCGCCGTCTTGCACAGCTCGAGCGGCCCCTTCACGTTCACCGCAAAGATCTTGTCAAACGCCTCGTCGCCTGCCTGCTGCAACGGGCCGAACACCGGATTCGTCGCGGCGTTGTTCACGATGATGTCGATCCCGTCGAAGTGCTCCACGGTACGCGCGGCGAGTTCGTGGGCATCCGCCGCCTTTCCCATATGCGCTATCACGCCGACCACGTCGTGCCCCTCGGCACGCAGCGACGCCACCACGGCATTCACATGCTCGACCTTGCGGCTGGATACCATGACGCGCGCGCCGGCGCGGGCAAAGGTGGTCGCGATTGCGAGTCCGATGCCCCGCGTACCGCCCGTGACGATCGCCACCCTGCCGTCGAGCCGCAGCCGCGCGAGCGCGTCATCCTGTGGTGCTACGAGCGGTCCAGACATGGGAGTTCCGGCTGGAGTGAGCGGAAGGTGATTAGCGATCGATCCGTGTCACGCGTCCGATGGGCGGAGCCACGACGCGGCCATTCATGCGCGCCAGATGCTGCACCACGAGATCGGCGGTACGCGGCGCGCCGGCCGCATCGTTCTTCAGCACGGCGCAGGCCGCCGCTGCCTCGGGAATACGATAACCGTCGCCGCCGCGACAGGCAGGGTACGTCACGAAGGTCACCCGAACCGTGTCGTCGGGAGTAATGAGGCGACCGTCGTCACGGCCTAGCGGCCCGACCACGCGCGATCCACTGGCCCGCGCTCCGTCGAAAGCAAAGCGCACGCCACTCACCTGCAGATATGGCCCGCTGCCGAGTCCGCCCTGACCGACACCGACTTCCAGCAGTGCGCGCAGTCGGGCACCCGTGAGCGGAAACGTTACGGCGCGTGTTTCATCGGCGAAGAGAAATACTCCCTCGATCATGTGCCTGGTGATGGGCCCGGCCGCCATCACGTCGTCGAAGCGCAACGCGCCCGAGTTGATCATCGCCACGTCAGCGTTCGTACCGATGCGCATGGCATCGGTGATCAGGTTGCCGAAGCGGCTCTCCACCTTGGAGACGGAGTCGACGGCGTTGATCGGCTCCGATGCGACGCCCAGCACCTCGTCGGCACCGATGCGTCTGGCGAGCGTGTCGCGCCACCGCTCCACCGATGCGCGCGTGGCGGAGTCCTCGCGCATGCCGGGGCCGGTCGTGAACACCCGGTCGCGCACCTCCCAGCGCTCGCCGCGGCGTGTGAAGGTCGTCAGGACAGCCGTGCGCGCGTTGGATACCGCCTTCACCAGCAGCCGACCGTCACGTTCGACGCGGCGTCCGTCATGTTCGTGACCGCCAAGGATGGCCTGGATGCGCGGCTCACGGTTCAGGGTTTCCCGGTCTTCGAAGATGAAGCGGTGCGTGAGCGCGACTACCAGCGTGGCCCCGTGCGCGTGCAGCGTATCCACGAGTGCCGTGGTCGCGGTATCGGGATTGGTGCACCGCACATACGGCGCATAGTCGCGCACGACCGTGGTGCCAAGGATGCCGACTTTCACGCCTGACAATCGCAGCGTGTCCCAGCCGCGCACGCCGGGAAACGGGTCACCGGTCGATTCCCCGCAGTTGCCCGACAGCCACGAAAACTTCGACTCGCCCACTCGCGCCACGAGATTGGCGCGCGACCCGTCGAACTCATGATTGCCAATCGTCGCATAATCGAGACGCGCGGCGTTGAAGCCGTCCACCATCTGCGCGCCGCCGTACCACTTGCCGAGCACGCTGGGCGAGAGCACGTCGCCCGCCAGAACAAAGAGCACCTTCGACGCGGTCGCGCGTTCGATGGAATCCCGAATCGCCGCGACGCGCGCCAGTCCTCCGGTGCCATCACGCAGCGTGTCGGTCACGTACACGTCGTTGACCAACAGAATGCGCACGACGGTGTCGGTGCCGGCCGTGCGGACAGCGGTACCTCCCGGCTGAGGTGCCCGGGCCCGACATCCGGCGAGTTGGGCGAGGCAGCACAGTGCAGCCAGAGCTCGCACCACACCTCGCCGGGTTCTCATGCCTCGACCTGTTCTCCGCGAATCGCGAAGATGCGGGCGACCGCCTGCCCGATCTTGTTGTTTGGTGTGCTGGCGCCCGCGGTGATGCCGACACGCAAGGCACCGTGGAGCGGCAGCCAGTGAGCCCGCTGCGCTTCCTCGTGATGGGGCCCGATGCACCGGAAGCGCACCGCGTTTTCCCCGACGTCGATCTCGTCCGGATCGGCGATGTGAAAGGTGGGCACCTGTTCTGCGCACAGCGCTGCCAGCGAGATGGTGTTGCTGGAGTTGTAGCCACCCACCACCACCATGAGGTCGAGCGGCTCACGCAGCAGCTCGACCACGGCATCCTGCCGGTCTTGCGTGGCACTGCAGATCGTATCGAAGGTGCGGAAATGTTCGGCCCGATGCGACTCGCCGTGCGCGCGCGCCATGGATTCACCAACGGCGGCACCGATGGCCAGCGATTCACGTGCGAGCATGGTGGTCTGATTCGCGACCCCGATGCGCTCCAGGTGCACGTCCGGATCGAAGCTATCCGTTGCGGCCTTGCCGAACTTCTCGAGAAACGCCTCGCGCGACGGCGCGGGGCGGGGCGTCGGCTTTCCGGTCTTCGCCTCGATATAGTCCATGACCATCTCCGCTTCGGCCATATCGCGCACCACCAGATACTGGCCGCCCTCGTACTTCTCCACCTGCGACGCCGTCGCCCGCGTCTCCTCATGGTAGTACTTGCCATGAATGAGCGACGTGAAGCCGTCGCGTGCGTACACTTCCACGCGCTTCCACACGTTGAGCACTGAGCCGCAGGTGGTATCCACGATCACGCACCCCATTTCGCGCAGCGTCCGGAAATCCTGAATCGTGACGCCGAACGCGGGGAGGATCACCACATCCGGTTGTTCCACCGGGGAGTAATCGAACCCCTTTCCGCTGGCCGACAGAAATACCACGCCCATCTCCCTGAGCTTGGCATTCACATGCGGATTGTGGATGATCTCACCGGCGAGAAAGATGCGCCGTTCCGGAAACTTGATCCGCGTCTGGTATGCGTAATCCACCGCGCGTTCCACGCCGTAGCAGAAGCCGAACTCCCGGGCCAGTCGCACCGTGGTGGAGCCCGCCGTGAGCGCATACTCCCGCGCCTGCAGCAGATCCACGAGCTGGCCTGCGTAATCGCTGGCCAAGGTATCCTGAACCTCGGACTTGAGGCCGAAGCCTTTTCTCACATACGTCGATTCGGACATGTGCGTAATCTACTCGATGCAGCGGCCGTCGGCCGCGCGCACCTGCTCCACCGAGCAGACGAACGGCGCCAGCCCCTCCCGCACCACACGCGGCAGCGGGCGCTTGGTGAACTCCGACACGGTCACACAGACCACCACCATCGCGGCGGCGGCCAGCAGCGTTCGCCGCTCTGCATGCCGGACGTCCACGTTGAGCGTGAGAGCGGTTTCCCCGAGTCGTGTGATGTAGGTGACCAGCGCGAGTTCGTCGTCAAGGCGGGCCGGGGCGAAATAGTCGATGCCGAGGTGCCGCCGGGGCATCCAGATCTCCGGCTCGTCGAAGATCGTGGCGTAGGGTAACCCGGCGGCGCGCAGCAGCTCCTGTTCCGCCATTTCGACCAGCCGCGTGAATGCGCTGAAGCGCATGATCTGCACGAGATCCACGTCTGCCCAGCGAACGCGTTCCCGGACCACGAAGGGAGTCGGAGTGCTCATGGTACCCGTTGCCTGATGGTGACATGCTGTCCGGATTTCCCCTCTGGCAGCTTTCCGGATTCGAGTGCACCCTCAAACTATGTATCAGACGATTCTTGTGCCGTTTGACGGCTCGCCGCTCAGCGCCCGCGCGTTACCGGTCGCCGCGGAGCTCGCCCGTCGCGCCCGCGCCACCCTGCACCTGGTGACGGTGCACGACCCCAGTGCGTACATCCCCTTCGTGCCGGGGGAAGTGGCTATTCCAATCTACGACGCCGACATGGTCTCGGTGCGTCGGGAGCAGGACCAAGCCGCCCTCGACGACGCCGTCGCCGCGCTGCGCCGCGACGGCGTGGAGGCGACGGGTACGCTGATCGAGGGGACGATCGTGGAGGCGCTCGCGGAGCGCGCCCAGAGCATCGGCGCAAGCCTGACCGTAATGACCACACACGGACGCAGCGGTTTCGAACGTCTGCGTCTGGGCAGTGTGACCACCGCGTATCTCACACGCGCCACGAATCCCGTGCTCATCGTGCGCGGCGCCGGGAGTGCTGAAACGCCGGTCTTGCCGTCGGGTGCCCTGCTCTGCCCGCTGGACGGTTCGCCGTTTGCCGAACGCATTCTCCCGCATGCGCGCACTTTCGCCGAGCTCATCGGCATGTCGCTGGCGCTCACGGCGATTTCGGTACCTCGTGCCATTCCCATGGCTCCCTTTGGTGCGGAAGCGCTGCTCGCCGACGACGATTCGCTGCGCGACGAGGAAGAAGGGCGCGAACAGTATCTCGCCCGTATCGCCCAAAGCTGTCCTCCCGGAACCACGGTGAATGCGGTGACCGACATGACCGTGGCACCGGCGATCGTCACGGAGGCCCTGCGCGCAAGCGCGGGCGCGATCGCCATGGCCACGCACGGTCGCGGCGGATTCAAGCGGCTGCTGCTGGGGAGCGTCGCCGACGAAGTCCTGCGCCACAGCTCGCTGCCGATGCTCCTCTACCGCCCCGAATCGAAGTAGCTGGCCGCCAGCCACGGCGCCAGCGCGTATGCGACCAACGGTTCGTAGGCGCGCTGGCGATCGATCAACCCGGCGGTGAGTATGCCGACGGCACCACGCCCATGCTTGGTGCCGACAACCGCCACCACCGCATCCATCGCGTCGCCGAGCTCCTCGCCGGCGCGCAGTCGTGCCGACACGATCTCCGGCAACGGCACGGCGAGCGAGCCACCGATCCCTTCGAGCCCCCGACGGTCCACCGCTGCCGCCCACGCGCAGGTGCGCATCGAGCCATCCGGGAGCTCCACGACGCCCCCCTCAAGGCCGATCGCCATGTCCGCGTCGGCGGCCACGAGTGCCGCCCGCGCCCTCGCGAGCGCGCCCCGCTGCGTTTCGTCGTCGCCCCACGGCTGGTCGGCGACTCCACTCGCCACCGCCATGCCCCTCACCATCGCGTCGGGGCGGAGACGCTCGATCACCGCGCGCACCGCCGCAATCTTTACGGGATTCAACGATCCCACCACGATCTGCCTGCTGGAAAAGTTCATCGGTTGGCGGTGACAAAAGAAGTCGATGCTTGCTTGGAGGCACGAACGCGTGTAACCTAGCACCCTTAGCCCATCCTCAATGTCCGCTTCCTCTTCAAACGCGCGGCGGGCAGAAGGTCGCGAGCGAGTGATCGGTACGTTTCCTTCGCGCACGCGGCTTTGGCTCGACTTCGTGAACACTGACGCCGCCGCGCAATCGCCTGGCGGTGACCTGTTGCGCGACTTCGACGCACTGCTCTCGTGGCTGCATCGCCAAGGAGCGGTCGACGATGAACGTGCCGCGGGCGTTCGACGTCGGGGAGTGCTGCAGCCGGCCGCAGCGGCGGCCACCTTGGTCGATGCGCGACGGGTGCGCGCCGCGCTGCGGCTGCTGGCCGAGAAGGGCATCTACACCGACCGCGTGCGCGACGATGCCGTCGTTGAGATCAATCGGGTGCTTGGCCGCAGCGCCGGTACGCGCCGGCTCGACACAGATCCCGCCGGCGGCTACACCCGCAGCTTCGTTCCCACCGGCGACGCCTTCGCGGGGCTGATGATCCCGATCGTCGAATCGGCTGCCGACTCGCTGGTGAGCCACGAACTCGGGCGCGTGCGGCGGTGCGCCGATCCGCGCTGCCATCGCGTCTTCCTCGACGGTACGAAAAACGGCTTGCGCCGCTGGTGCGACATGGGCACCTGCGGCAATCGCGCCAAGGCGGCCCGACATCGCGCGCGCACCACCCTGCCACGCACATGAGCGACCGGGTAGGGGCGGTGACCACGCCGCGCACGCCGACGCGTGCCATCGACGCGCAGCCGCGCGCGGAGAGTACGACGGAGCTGACACTGGAACGCGGCTTCGTGGCCACGTTGCGATGGCTGGTCTCCGAAGGCGACGCCCGCGGCGTCCGACGCATTGCCGTCGAGCTACGCGCGCTGCGAGAGGCCCTCACCACGCTGGACGAAACCCGCGCGGCACGCGACGAACAGGCGCGCCGCGCGATGGAGCTGGATCGAGATCTGCAGGCGGCGCTCGCCGCGCTGGGGCCGGGCACGGCCGTGAACGGCAATGGCACGCTGGTGCAGCGGCTGGCGCGTTTACGGGAACGACTCGCCGAAGACACGGCGTCGCGACGGCAGCTGACGCTCGAGCGGGATGCGTGGCGCTCGATGTGCACACTCCTCACCCAGACGCGCGCGCGGGTGCATGAGTTGCTGGAAGACGCCGAACGTGAACGCGACGATCTGAGTATCACGCTCGACGTGATGCGTGCACGCGTGACGGAACTCGCGCAGTGGCACGACGACGCCGCACGAGACGCGGCCGTCTGTCGGGAAGAGCAGACGGCCCTGCGTGATCGGCTACATCAGTGGAGCGGCACCGTGGAACGGGCGCTCGAGGAACTGGCTACCTCGGCGGCCACGATGGCACGCGGAGGATAGCGACGGCGTCAGCCGGCCGGCGAGAGCGCGGTGACCGACGCCGCCGCCGCCTTCGCGGGCGCGACGACCGCTCGCACGACCGACTCCTTGAGGTAGCCCATCTCCACCGCGTAGCTCGCGAGCTTGCGCTGCAGCAGCCGACGTCCGCGAAACAACCGGGACTTCACCGTGCCTTCCGGCACCCCGAGCACGTTGGCGATCTCGGCGTAGCGCAATCCCTGCAAATCGCTCAGCACCACGGCGGACCGATATTCCTCGGGAAGGGCGCGGATCGCACGCGTCACTTCGTCGTCCAGAAAGGAATCATAAAAACGACCTTCCGGGTCGGCCTCGCCGACCGCTTCAAACATCGCCCAGCCTTCAGTGTCCTCGGGCTGCTGCACCTCACGCGCGTCGATACGACGCTTCCGGCTCACGAAAACGTGATAGAGGATCGTGAATAGCCAAGCGCGGATGTTCGTCCCGAGATGATACTGCTCCCACCGCTCGATGGCCCGGAGCAGGGTATCGGAGACCAGGTCTTCCGCGTCATCGCGTGACCGCGCGAGTTTGAGCGCAAAGGAGTACAGTGCATCGAGATGCACTAACGCTTCCCGCTCGAACTGGGCACGACGCGCGACGCGATCACCCCGATCGGCCGGAGCCGTCGCACGCGGCACCACCGCCTCCTGCACTGCGCTCTCGTTCATGCTCACCATGGTTCGGTCTCCCGCGCTGCCTCTGCAGCATGTCCGTTCTGCCATCAGTGGAACCGACATGCTCCACGTGATGCCCGCGTCTGTCGTCTCGATGGAGACTTACTCGAAACTCCGGCTGCTGCTCTGTATCGCCACACTATCCTTCACATGCATCGCGATGAATCGCTTCAAATCGATCGCTATCCCTTCGAGTACGGAGATGTCGCGCTTGACACGCGTCATCAGCACGGCCCCCTCGAGGGCGGCGATGATGAATCGGGAGAGCCGCACCGCATCGACGTCGTCGTGCATCTGTGGACGGGCTTCCCACAACAGGGAGCGGATCTGGCTGGCCCAGCGCTCGAACACCGCTTCGATCCGTACCCGGAATCCTTCATGCGCATCAGCAAGTTCGGCCGCCAGATTGCCGAATGGCGATCCGCGCCGCCCGCCATTCTCTGCCTGCAGCGCCACCACGGCGTCGATAAACAGACTGAGACGCTCCAGCGGATCGATCATCGGCTCACGCAGAATGGCGAGACCGCGCTCCGCAAAGCGCTCGAACTGGCGATTCAGCACTTCATAGCCGAGTTCTTCCTTCGACTTGAAGTAGTGATAGAAGTGGCTTTTGCCACTAAGCTTGGCGCCTTTGATGACGTCATCCACCGAGGTCGAGGTGTAGCCTCGTTCGGAGATGAGGATGGAGGCAGCGTCTAGGATCTGGGATCGGCGGTCTGACATTATAGAGGTAAACTAGGACCGGTCGGTCCGAATCGCAAGAGGTACCTTCGCGATAATGTAAACGCATACAATGCATAATCTTACGAAAACAGAACAATAACCGATTATACTCTTTGCCCGTTCACTACGAGCAAACTCGGACCGAGTAGTCTGGTGCGTCTACCTCCGTCGGCCTTTTCCGGAATGACGACGCCCGCTTCCTCCGCCCTGCCCTCGCGACCCGCGCGAGTCGCGGGACCCACCACCGCGCTCCGGCCGTGACCCGCGAGGACGCGCCTCGCGGGATGGCCGTTCGCGCTCGAAGTCGGTAAAGGGGGCGTCCAACCGTTCCTGCAGCGTGAGCAGGTCACCGGCGCGCGCCGAGCCTCGCTGGCCGCGAGGCACCACGAAGCGGAGCGGACGATCGAGCTCGGGCAACTCCTCTTCCACCAGCGTGCGCGCGAGCTTCTCCGGCAGGCGTAGTCGCACCACCGGCAACAGACGCCCGTCGTCTTCCTCCACATCGTACTCGAGCCCCACGGTGCGATCGCGGATCTCCACCGCATCCGGAAGCGACTTCGCTTGGGCCAGCTGTTCGCCGGAGATGAAATGCCGGCGATCGATCAACAGCGGCAGCGCGCGCACCATCTCCCAGTTCGTGACCGACGCCATCTGCGCCGCGTACCACGCCGTCAGCTCCGCCTGCCCGAGTCGCGGCGTCGTTCCACCGAGCCGCCGCCAGACGTCGCGAATTTCTTCGACCACCGGCAGGTTGCGGCGCACCCCCGGATGACGAAGCTCGCCGCGCGCCGCGCTTTCGGCCAGCAGCAGTCGCGCCGGCGGCGCCTGCTCAGGCGAATATTCGTCGAGCGGCTCGGTTTCCTGCGACAGCTCGAAGTCAAAGTACGTGACACGATGCCGCAACAACACGGGCGACTGCTTGCGCTCAGGATCGAGCATGAGATCCGGTGGATGACGTCGCGCATGGGTGCGGATGACATCCATCGTCAGCTGCGTCCCTTCGATACTGGCACGGGGAATCCCCTGCCGGTCGGCGAAGTAGCGCAGCGATCCGGCCACCGCGCCCCAGCTGCCGCACACGCTGGTCTTGGACACGCGCGCCTCATGCCCGTCGACCGTCGTCTCTTCAATCACCAGATCAAAGGGCATAAACCGCGCAACGAGGTCGGCGAATTGCCGTTGCACGTGCGAACGCACGAGCGGGAGCGTGGTGGGCAGAGGCAGCCCGACGGAGCGGTACACACTCGCCATCGCGAGCGCCGCGTCTTCCAGCGCCTTCACGAGCACACCGCGGCGCTCCGCCCACAGCGCAATCCGTTCAGCGTCGAACAGGTGCCGTGGCAGGCCATAAACCTCGCCGACGTAACCCGCCGCCTGAAAACCCTCTGCGTACAGATTGTACGAGGTAAGATGGTCGCTCCCGCGCACCACGAGTCCTTCGAGATCACGCCCTTCACGCGTCATGCGATGCAACGAGTCCACGCCGCTCGCTACGGCCAGCACGGGGAGCAGGTCGTCATCCCCATGCACGATCAGCTCTCCCCACGCGCGCTCGACCGGCAAGGCCTCCACTGCGCGGCCATACGTGGTAAGGCGGCCGTTCTCCACGAGCCCCCGATCTTCCAGCCGTGCGAGCGCACGTCGATAGGCCGCGCGATCGAGCGGCACCGGAAGGTCCAGCGTGTCGGCGCGCACCCCCAGATCGGCGCAGGTGAGTGCCACGCGCTCGCTGTCGCCCGCCAGCTGGAATTCCGGCTCGGTGGGGCGCAACGATTCGAAGCGGATGTCGCGGTCACTCAGAATGAACACCCGCCCGTTCACCACGCGGCCGTGCACCCGTCCGGCCATCTGCAGAATTTCATTCGAGCCGAGATGCACGCGCGTAAGCACGTTGCGCCCGCGATCGATGACATTGGTGAATCGCGTATCGTCGATGATCACCGTATCGAGTCCCGGCACGTTCAGCGCACTCTGTCCGGCCGCGGTCATGGCCAGGAAGAATGGTTTGGGGATCGTTCCCTCGAGAAACGGGCGGATCACGCGAATCGGTTCGCCGCCATGATAATGCGCCGCCGAGATGCGGGGATAGCGTTGGCGCACCCACTCCGCCGCTTCTTCCACGCCTGCCCGGGTCGGCAGGAAAATGGCGACGCCGCGTTCGGAGCGCGCGAGCTTCTGCAGAAACTTGTCGTCGAGAAAGTTGAGCGGCTGCTTGCGCTCCACTTCCACCTTGGCCGCCTTGCTCGCGTCAAACACCGACACCTGCAGCACATCCACACTGTCGAGATAGCGCGAATAAAAAGCGGGGTCGACGGTTGCCGATAGCCAGATGAAGCGGCAGCCGACCCGTTTGCCGAGCGCCAGGCACAACTCGAGTTCCGCGCTGGTCTGATGGATTTCGTCGACGATCAACGTATCGTGCGGCTGGATATCACCATCCTGAAACCAGCGTCGGGCGATGCCGGTGGTGATGATCACCACGTTCCAGTTGGGTGTCTCCGGCGTCGCTTCACGTTCGCGATTGATCACCCCCACGCGAAGCGTGGTGGTACGCAGAATCGTTTCGGCGATCGGACGGATGCCGAGCGTCTTGCCGCTGCCGGTACCGGCCACGATGCCGAAGCCCCGCCCGCTGGCGGCGAGGTCGCGCAGCTCCGCGCCGCGGGTGCGTTCAAGGTAAGTGTCGATAGAGAGACCGAGCGCCAGCTCGATGGTCTCGCAGGCCGCCCGCGTGGGGGCGATGACAATGACGCGCCCGGTGGGGGGCTCCGCCGCGACAAAAGCGTCGCGGTCCGGTGGCAGGTAACGATCACGAGGAGTACGCACGAGGGTAAGCTACGCTGGTGGCGCGCCGCGCGTAGCTTTCGTCTATGCCGCCCGAACTTGCCCGCTGCCCGTGGCCCGTGAAACCACTCGATGTCGCGTACCACGACGCGGAGTGGGGAGTACCGGTGCACGACGATCGCGTGCTCTTCGAATTCCTGACGCTTGAGGGGGCCCAGGCCGGCCTCAGCTGGAGCACGGTGCTCGCTCGACGGGAGAGCTACCGTGCCGCCTTTTGCGGGTGGGACATCATGCAGGTGGCCGAGCGCACGCCCACGGATCTCGACCGGCTGATGCTCGACGCAGGGGTGATCCGCCACCGCGGCAAACTGGAAAGCACGGTGAAGAATGCGTGCGCCTTTCTCGCCGTGCAGGGCGAATTCGGCAGCTTCGACGCGTATCTGTGGCGCTTCGTGAACGGCGCGCCGATCGACACGCCGTGGCAAACCATGGCCGAGGTCCCGACGCGCACGGCCGTGTCGGATGCGCTCAGCAAGGATTTGCGAGCGCGCGGGTTTTCGTTCGTGGGCAGTACGATCTGCTACGCGTACCTGCAGGCGATGGGCTTGGTGAACGATCACCTGGCGGGATGTTTTTGCCGGGAGGGGTGATGGTGGACTCCGCTGTGAAGTTGAACGGGCTTCTTTTGCGTGGAGCCTCCCCCTCTGTGTGACAGGAAAGGAGAGACTGGGATTTTCTCCTGCGCACACAGGCCCGCCTCAGCGTCGGATCCTCGAGAACGGCATGCCGACTCACCGCCGCCGTGGCCTTCTCCAACAAGGCCGCTTCGCTTGCGATATGCCGCAGGTACTCACGCGTCGCGACGGACATTCTGAGCTTCGGCAGGAATGTACGGACGCCAATAGGGCGAGAGCGACTCGACGGTGACCAGCGCGACCCGGTGGCCGAGGGTATCGCGCCTTCGCCGCCCGACTCGCCCGGTACTGCGCGCGGAATCCTGTCGCCCGACACGCTGTCGTTCACCCATGCGCTCCGCGTCACCCGTCGCACGCGGCCCCCTGTGGCGGCGCTTCCCTTGGGCGCGCTGGAAATACGGGGCACCAGGAGTAAACTGCATCAGAAGTAAACTGCATCAGGAGTCAACGGCATCAAGAGTAAACTGCGCCAGGAATCAAGGGCGCTAGGAAGAGGAGACGTGAAGGGCGCGAATTGATCGCTTTTCGGCTGACTTGACCAGGAGGATGGACGGCATGGGACGTAAGACCGGTATCGCGTTGCTTATCCTTGCTGCGCTCATGGCGTTCGGATTTGCGCGATCGCGCGCGAGCATGGTAGCTCCGGCCACACTGGTTGCCTTGCTCGTTACCGTAGTTCTCCCCGCGATTGGGGGGGCGACGCTGTTGTGGGGTGGCGGTCGTCGGCGTGGAGAGCGGATGCACCTGCTGCGACAGCGTACGATTGAAGCGGAGATATTGCGACTTGCTGTGAAAGAAGGTGGGCGCCTTACCGCTGGCGACGTTGCGATTGCGCTCGCGCTCAGCCCTGAAGAGGCGAAAGAGACACTCGAGGCGCTGATGACACGCGACCTCGCCGATATCGCCGTCACTGATGACGGCGTGTTGGTGTACGTGTTCCACGAAACAGGGAAGCTGGGGAGCAAAGAATCGGCGCGTGGCATTCTCGATGACTGAGATCGTCTCGATCGCACCTCCGCGCGCGCTCGAGGCGCGTCTGCCATGTCCGGTGTGCGCGCTGGCGATGGAGAAAGCGCGATTGGCCGGTAATCAGCGTGCGCTCACGCTGGATCATTGTACGCGATGTGGTGGTGTCTGGTTTGACCGGGGCGAGGTAACGGAGCTGGCGGCACATCCGCCCGCCGAATTGTGGGCCATCGTTACACAGCGCCAGGAACGCGTGAATCCGCCGTGTCATAAATGCGGCGCACCGCTCGGTCGAGATCACGCGCCGTGCTTGGCGTGCGGTCACGTGAACGACCTCGCGTGTCCGACCTGCGATGAACGGATGTCGCGCCGCGAGAGCGGGGGGCTCACGCTCGACGTGTGTCCGCGTTGTCGGGGAGTCTGGTTTGATCACCACGAACTCGCGATGATCTGGCAGCGCAATCTCGATCAGGTGGTCGCGCGTCGCTCGGTCGGAGAGTCCAGTGCGCTTGGCGCTGGCGTGGAAGTTCTCGGCCACGCCGCGTTGTGGTCGCCGGGGCTCGTGGTGGAGGGAGCGGCGGGCCTGGCGCATCTTGGCGGCGCGGCGATCAACATAGTGGGGGAGGCCGCTGGCGCCGTGTTTGAAGCGGTCGTCGAGATCATTGCGTCGATCTTCGATGCGTGACGAGAGGGGTCTTCTGGTCGTGGCGAGACCAGCGTGGCTGCTTCCATCGCCGACCCACCACCGCTATCGCCCACGCCGCGAACTCGCTCTGGCGCAGGCTGTAGCGCGCGAGAATATCCTGACGAAGCCCTGCGAGATCACGACGTGTGGCGATCGAGGAGGCCTCGCGATCGTGCTCTGGCACCGCCAGGCGCTCAGCGGCACATCCCGGCATGCGCCGGTGCTTCCGCAACAGCTCCTCCACCCGATCGCCTGGCAATGCATTGCGGCGCAGCCCATCGGCAGCCAGCGTTCACCACCGCTTCTTCGGTCGCATGGATGGCAGCGCGGAAGTACGGATCGAGCGCCGCGAGCACCGCGCGGAGACAGGAGCGAGTGAGCGTGAGCGAAGCATCACGGCACGCAGACATCGTCGAAATGACGTGCTACAATACCAGATCGCGGACTGACACGACGTTGCGCTTGGGTGGCATACAAAAACGGCCGCCCTATGGCGACCGTTTCCGATTGTTGCTGCCGCGCCTTCAACCGTCGCGCACCCACCGCGCCGCCGGCACTCACCGCTGGATCAGTTTCACCCGCTCGCCATTGCGAAAGATCTCGACGCGATCGGCACGCCCATCGCGATTCACATCCGTCCACACCTGCAACAGTTCGCCGCGCTGATCGAGGAAGATCGCGCGCCACGGTACACCGCCTCGCCCTTGACCCGGAACGCGCACGCTGAATTCGTTGGTGCCGATCCATTGCATGACCTCGACACTCGGCCGTCCCTGCACCACGTCCAACACGGCGCGCATGGGCGGCAGTACCTGAGGAAACGCCTGCGATGCGAACTCAGGCAGGTCGTCGCACCGACCGTCGGTATCGCGATCGAGACAAACCGGCGGACCGAAGCGCAAATCATCACACCAGCCGTCACCATCTCGGTCCAGACAAATGGTGGAGCCAAAACCGGGAGGACGCACGCCCGGCGCGGTATTGAAAAAGCGCGGATCATTGACCGCGCCCGGAATCACCACACCGCTGGGAGTCACGAACCCGCCGAGTGACCCGGTGGGCCCCTGTGGTAACACTGAAGTCGCTGGAAATGACGAAGCCGGCGAAACATCCGCCGGCCGGTCGCCGAACAGCAGGTCATCAGAAATCTTTCGTGCTTCCCACGCTTCTCGCGCCCCGCGATCAGCGGTGGCGAGCGGCGGGATCAGCGGTGGCCCTTTACCGGTCTTGAGGCTTCTAATCGGCAGCTTGTCGAACGGCTCTCCGCCCTTATCCACTTTGTCCCCATACAGAACCCTGCCGTTCGCCGGCTTTTTGCGCACGGCGGTGGCACAGTCGGTCGGTGCAGGCTGCTGGGCCGCCGGCACGCCGTCTACCCACACGCGACACATGCCGGCTGGCGGTAGGTACTCTTTGGGAATCTCGTTCTTTTTATCGCGCTTGTCGTTTCTGGGCTGCGCAAAAGCCGGATTCGCGCTTGACGACAAGCTCAACGCGACCAACGCGCCAACGACCTTCCATCGAAATGCAGTCATGCCTTCCTCCCTACAGGACCTCCCACGCCGTACCCGGCGGAGAGCAGTCGGACTCCCTGCCTCACGATTGGGCAGGGTCCGTGCCTGCCCGGGTGTTACGGCAGGAACTTGGCACCACCCACGGTAAGTGAATACAAGACAGTACTCTACGGACCACCTCATGCGCTTCGACGTCACACCGGTGTCGCCTGAAGGTGACAGTCGGCTGTCACCTGCGTGCATCACCAGCGCGGCTAGATGAGCTTGTCCCCGAAGCTGATCCCCATCATCCGTGCCGCGCGCACCACGTCATGTTCCGGATCAACCCGCTTCGTTTCCCGCAATACATCTTCGATAGGCACCGTCACCAGATGCGGCGACTGCAGCGCAACCATGTGTCCCCACCGCTTGTCGGCGATGGCCTGGACCGCCGCCGCGCCGAAGCGGGTCGCCAGGAGGCGATCATACCCGGTCGGGGCGCCGCCGCGCTGCAGATGCCCCAGCACCATCGAACGGGTTTCCTTCCCGGTAACGCGCTGAATATCGTACCCGAGGCGTTCGGCGATGCCACCCAGTCTCCGGTCCTGCCCCGGCAACGATGCGCCGATAATGCTCTCCTGTCCACCCCGCGACTTCGACCCTTCGGCCACCACGACAATGCTGAAGCGCTTTCCGGCCGCGTCGCGCGCCATGATCTTCTCGCATACCAGCTCGAGTTCCCACTCGATCTCGGGGATGAGGATCACGTCGGCCGTGCCCGCCACACCGGCGTGCAGGGCAATGAACCCCGCGTCGCGCCCCATGACCTCGAGCACCATGACGCGGTCGTGCGATTCGGCGGTGGTGTGCAACTTATCGATCGCTTCCATCGCCGTATTCACCGCCGTGTCGAAGCCGAACGTGGTAACGGTTCCCGCGACATCGTTGTCGATCGTCTTGGGCACACTCACCACCCGGATCCCTTTCGCGCCCAACTGCTGGGCAATTCTGAGCGAACCGTCGCCACCGATCGAGATGATCGCTTCGATGCCGAGGTTGCGCGCGTTCTCCACCAGTTCGTCGGAGCGATCGACCTCTTTCCAGCTGCCGTCGGGCTGCTGAATGGGGTAGGCGAACGGGCTCCCGCGATTGGTGGTCTTGATGATCGTGCCTCCCTGTTGAGAGATGCCCCGCACGCTGTCGACCGTGAGGGGCACCACTTCATCTTCACCAAGAAGGCCGGCGTAGCCGCGTTTGATGCCAAGAACGTCCCAACCCCGCGTGCGCGCTGAGAGCACCGCCGCACGAATTACCGCGTTGAGACCGGGAGCGTCGCCGCCGCCAGTGGAAATCGCAATCCGCATATCTGTGGAAATCGGACGGGGGGATTAAGAGTGAGCGTCAAATGTACAGCATGGACCGGCGGAACCGCGCACCCGTCACTCAAGGCGCCGGTGGCAGGTATGAACGCATGCTGACGCCGGACGTGAGGGCGATCTGACGCAGGATGGTGTCCTGATATGCGATCGCCCCGCGCAACGAGTCGGTTTGCGTTTGCAGGAGAGCATTCTCTTCGCGCAGCTGGAATACGAGGCTTCCCAGGTCCATTACCGCCTGCCCGGAACTGAGCTCGCTTTTCGGACTCGGCACGCCGCTGCTGCAAGCGCTCCCCAGCCCGGTGGCCAGACTCAGCAGCACGGGCGTCAGGGCGCGCACGAAGTGCCTATGGCGCCCGTGGCACACGCCGCGGGCCGGCGATCGAACCGTGGGAATCATCGCAGTCTCCGAGTATGGCGGTGTCCGATGCGTAGATCAGGGTGCACGTGCGTCGATCGGATGACGCACGTTCGCGACTCCGGTGCCATATCGCCGTATACGCTCATCGTTCACTCCTGCATTTGGTGTATTCCCCATGCGCACCCGTCGCGGCAGTACGTTCGCCGAACAGCTCATCGTGCTGGTGCTCAGCGCGATCCTGCTTTCCATCACCTCCGTGGGCGGCAGCCGATTACTCGACGCCATCACGGTGGCCGTCAGCACCCGCGAAGCGGCCGACTTGCTGGCCTTCGCGAGGGACCATGCCGTCGCGTCGAGTCGACGCACCGCCGTGCGATTCGACGCAGGGCTCGGCCGACTGATCGTACACGCCGGGGTGGATACGTTGGCCCGGGCAAACCTGCGGGCCGCGTCGGTGGTGCTACGCGCTACCCGCGACTCCATGGCGTACGCGCCGTCAGGGCTGGGAGTCGGCGCTGCCAACATGCGCCTCATTCTCAGCCGCGGTGCCAGCAGCGACACCATCCTGATTTCGCGACTTGGGCGTGTACGGCGCGGTAGATGACGTTCGGCGGCCATCACACACGCCGATCCGGTCAGGTCGCGGCGACGGTGCCGAAGTCAAAGCCGGGAACGCTCACGCGCGGGATCTCCTGCCCGATGGTGCGCTCGATCGTACGCACCATGCCGATCTCCTCGGCCGACATGAACGTGTAGGCGTCGCCGGTGGCGGCAGCGCGACCGGTCCGGCCGATGCGGTGCACGTAGTCTTCCGGCTGCTGCGGCACATCGTAGTTGATCACGTGCGTGATACCGGAGATATCGAGCCCGCGCTGTGCGATATCGGTGGCGACGAGTACCCGCAGCTTGCCGCTCTTGAAATCCTCGAGCGCCTGCATGCGATCGCGCTGGGACTTGTCGGCATGCATCGCGCCGGCACGTACACCCGCCTTCTCGAGATCGTGCACCACGCGATCGGCGCCGCTCTTGGTCCGGGTGAACACCAGCACCGAATCGTGATCGTCCTTGGTGAGGAGATGCACGAGCAGTTCGTTCTTGCGCTGCCGCGGCACCGGGTATACCGCATGCGTTACGGTGGTCGCAGCCGATGACCGACGCCCCACCTGCACTACGACCGGCTTGCGCAGATACTTACGCGCCAGTGCTTCAACTTCAGGCGGCATCGTGGCGCTGAACAGCAGCGTTTGTCGATAGCGCGGAACCTGCTCCACGATACGATTCAGCTGCGGCGCGAAGCCCATGTCGAGCATACGATCCGCCTCGTCGAGCACGAGTGTCTCGAGATAGGAAAAATCGACGTTTCGCTTCTCGAGATGATCGAGCAGGCGTCCCGGCGTGGCGACAACCACATCGACGCCGCTTCGAAGAGCGCGCTCCTGTGGTTCGTAGCCGACACCGCCGAACACGGGAATGACGTCGACCGGCGCGTACTTGGAATATTTGCGCACACTCTCTTCGACCTGCAAGCACAGTTCGCGCGTTGGCGTCAGGACCAGCACACGCGTGCGGCGCGGCCCACCCAGCAGCCGGTTCACCATCGGCAACGTGAAGCTGGCCGTCTTGCCAGTGCCGGTCTGCGCAAGGCCGATGAGGTCACGGCCCGTCAGCGCCAGCGGAATTGCTTCACGCTGGATCGGGGTGGGACGCTCGTATCCGGCATCATGCAGGGCGTTGAGCAGGGGCTGGGCAAGACCCAGCTCGGCGAACGTGACGTCGCCAATCAGCGTATCGGGATCGATGGGATTCATGTGTAGATGTGAAAGCTAATCAAAACAGACCCGCCGCATGGGTATCAGGGCAAACGCAGGCGGAAATCTCAGATCAGCTCCACCGCCCGTCCGGAGAGCTGCGCGATGAGCGCGAGACGGAACGTGACGTCGACGGAGAGCGCACGGTCGGGCTCGCCTCGTGGCGATGGATCGCTGAGGCGCATTGATGGCCACGACCAGGAAGGCACGGTGGCCGGCATCGTCACGGAGCGTGGCGGCGTCCAGATGCCCTTGCGGTCACGATCGTCGAGCAGCCGATCGAGCAGCTTGCTCCACCCTTCGTTCTTCCTGAGGAAGCCGATGCGGGCCATCAGCTCCATCCACCCCAACGCCGAGGGCATGTCGCCGTCCATGATGTGCCGTGTGGGGAGAAAGTCGCCCAACACGAGGTGCGGCTGCTCGATAAGGTGCGGGCCCACCTGCTGGATCGGCGCCTGTCGAGGCCACGGCTGACAGAGATAGCTGTACAACTTGTCCATCAGCTCGTAGCGCTCGCTCCGGAAGATCGGCATCCACGCCAACATGGTGAGCAGGTGAAACGAGGGGGCCGCTGCTTCTGCCGGCAAAATGTGCTGGTTACCTATTCTCACCCATGGCTTTTGCGCCAGCGGGGAGCGCAGGTACTCCCCGACCGGCTCAGTAAGGCGGTACGCCGCGCCGCGCAACCGCGGATCGTTCTCGTACCCGGCTTGCGCGAGCGCCGCCGCTGCCGCTTCCCGCAAAAGCAAACGCCCACGCCGGATGAGGTCGTCGTCCCACTCCGCTGGCATCAGTTCGGCAAGAAACGCCGGGTCATTGTCCTGCGCCAACAACCGGAAAAGCAGCCGCTTGGTCGCACCCATGACCGGGCTCTCGGGGTCCCATCCCAGCTCAAGCAGCCGGCGATAAGCAAGGATCGTCCCCACTCCGTCCACCGATGCGCCTTCGGGGACGGTCAGCATTCCTCCAGGCCAGGTGCCGTCGGGGTCCTGCGTCATGAGCAGCTCGAGCCCAATGCGGCTTCCATAAGGGACCACGCTCCATGATGGATGCGTCACCGTGACCTTTGCCAGCTCTGTGATCACGCGGTGCTGTATCGGCGCTGACGACGACTTCACCAACCATGTCAGCGGCAACCGGGCCGGAGGCGGAGGTGGCAATGGAAGCGCGGATGGTGCCGGGAGCAGCGCGTGCTCCGGCGTGACCGACGGCTGTACTGCGGTCGGCTGATTCGGCTCAACAGGAGGAAGAGTCACAATGACCTATTGTACCCGCGAACGAGCGATCCGCCAGAGGTGCGACGGACTCATTCCCCCAAAGCCCGACTTATTTGTGCTGATGGCCGTGCAACTGACATCGACCCCGGGAATGACATTCCAGTCCACTTAACGATCGGCTCTGTTCCGTGATTGCGTTGGTTCAGCCGGATCACTGCTCCGAAACGCGCGGTATGGCAGAAGATGCTCACCACGCTGCAGGCAACGCGCGCACGGACGGCTGCTCCGCCATGCGCCTCGCCCGCGCAGGCGCACGGCGTGCAACATGTGGTCCTCGTGACGGCCAGAAACCAGCGTAAGCCCAGCATCTATCACGTGCGGACGGTGAATAGCTACCAGGGTCGCTTGAAGGCTTGAATTGGCCGGTTCCGCGGTGCGGCCACGAAATATCTCGGACGGTACCTGACGTGGCACATCATCCATGAACAGCTGCGGCACCTCACGGCCACGAAGGCGCGAGCGATCCTTGTCGGGAACATGGCGGAGCTGAGCCTGGAGCGCGGCTGTCCTAATTGCGGAGTCATGCTCACCGCAGCGTGATCTGCGACCAGCCGCCTGCAACGCGCGGCCGCTGTCAGCGGCCATCACCTCGCGCACGCTCCGGAGAGCCCGCTATCGGTCGCGTGCGTCGGGATGGGTCAGAATGCCTGTCCGATCCCGATGAAGAGCAACCGGTATTCGGATGACCGGCCGTAGTCGAAGGAGATGACGGTGCTCTGGTTCCATCCGACACGGGCGCCGATGCCCTGTCCAGTGCGAACGCGGCCGACGTTGAGTGTCTGCCACCGGTCACGAACCGTGCCGACGTCCACGAACGGCGCGACCGCGAGCGAGAACCGCTGCCTGCCGAGTACCGTTTCGCCGACGCGGGCGCGCAGTTCGCTGTTGCTGAACCAGAGCGAACGGGCGAGGAACCGGTTGGCGCGGAATCCGCGCAACGACCTGGCACCGCCAAGCGAGTTCACGCTGCCATCAGGGCTCCACTGATCCTGGAACTCGAAGAACGGCGCGTTGGCGCCGAAAATGTTGCCCACGCCGAGTCGGCCGGCAAGTACCGTGCGTGGTCCGACGGGCAGGCGATGGAAGGCCTTCACCTGCGTGAAGAGCTTGTTGAACGTGAACTGCGAGCCGACGGCCGGTGCGCTCTATTCGTTGCCTACCTCGAAGTAAAGCCCGCGCGATGGGTCAGGTTCAAAGTCACGCGTATCATAGATCAGCGCCTGTTGTAAGATGGAGACGCGACCGCCAGCAAGTCCTACAGCGATGCCGGCCGCGCCATCCCGCGCCAGCAGCGACGTCCCATTGGGCGCTTCGGTCTGAGCGCCCGTCCCCGCCGCGATGGCATCGGCCTCGCGGCCGGCGAAGGTGCGATACTGGAGTCGTTGAATCTCTTAGCCCAGCAGCACACGCCAGCGCCCCACGCTCCCGAGCGCATAGTCAGCCTTCAAGTTGAGCATCAGCTCCTGCTCGCCGAACCGGTTCGAGAGGGCATCGGTGAGCAGCGCGGCCTCCCCGGTGTCGCCCGGGCGCAGCGTTTTGCGCGCCGCGTCGAACGCGCGGTAGGTGGCGTAGGTGGCAGCGCCACTTGGAAGCGTCAGCGGTTCGAGTGTACTCTCGCGCAGCCCGAAATACAAATTGGCAGGATTGTCGGCGACCTTGACGTCGAGCTTCACACGCCAGCGCGTGCGGAAGACATACGGCACATCAATCTGCACGGCCAATTCCCTCGCCGCTGACGTGGCGGCGAAGGCGCCGATCTTGAGCTTGGCGCGGTATGGAGTGTACGCGAACAGCGGATCCGAGCGTTGTCCGTTGAAGAAGATCGCACCGCGGACACCGAAACCCTGCCCCGCCACCGGGTCTGAACTGATATCGGGAATCCCGATAAAGAACGCCCCTTCGCGCTTCTTGGCGAGGTCCGAGTCGCTGAGCCGGCGAGCCTTCGCGAAGGGCGGCGCGGAGTCGATGGGGGGCGCGACCTGCGCCTGAGCACCCAAGGGGAGCAGAACGAATGATACTGCGAGGACGGTGATCACCAATGAACGCATACGACCCTCGGCAAAAGCGAAATGACTTCACGTAAACAACTCTGAAGCCGCACACCCGCCGCGAGCAACGGCAAGTCATGCCGCCTCGAAAGCGATCTGACTTTGGTTGAGAATAGCGGAAACCATCGCACTTACGGAACAGAGCCTAACGATGTCGTGCCGGTGCACGTCTATGGGGTCAGGCACGAGGCAGCCGCGCGACCGCGCTGAAGGCCTGGCCCAACGGACATCACCGGTACTCAGCCATGAAAAACTCGATTCGCCTGCTCGTCGCCGCTACGGTCTTTGCGGTCGCCGCGCCGGCCGCTGCGCAGGGCGGAGTTGACGGCTTACGCCGCGGCGACCAGGCCGAGCGGCAGGCGCAGATGCAGGCGCAGAGGCGTGCGCAGCTGTTCGAAGGGATCACGCTGACCGCAGAGCAGTCGGCAAAAATCGATACGGTGCAGATACTAACGGTGGCCAGGCGTCGTGAAATGATGCAGGCAGGCGGCGACTTCCGTTCGCCCGAGATGCGTGAGAAGATGCAGGAGGTGCAGATGGAGGAGCGCAAGGCGATTCGCGGTCTGCTCAGTGCTGAGCAGGTCGTCTTGTTCGACAAGAACCTCGCGGCGATGGCGTCGCGTCGAGGCGGCGGGAACCGCCCGCCCGAGCGCTAAGGCCTCGCGGTCGCTTGTTCCGGTGCTGCGGCGGGTCAAGATTGTACGGGGTATGTGCTCCCCTGACCGCAGCCCGGCACCGCTTTCGTCCCCCCGCGCTCACTGATGCGCGGCGAGTTCGTCGATCTCCATGGCGTGCGTCTGTATTGCTACGCGTTCGGCTCGCGGGGAGCGGGGGCGCCGATCGTGCTCATCCACGGCGCCTTCAGCTCGTCGCATCTCTGGCGGGACGTGCTCCCTCGCCTGCCGAAAGGCCATCGCGTGCTGGTGCTCGATCTCCTGGGCCACGGACGCAGCGATCCCCCGGGTGAAGCAGCCATGACCGTGGCAGCACATGCCGCGCGCGTCGCCACGCTGCTCGACGTCCTGGGCGTGTCGGTGGCATCACTGGTGGGACACGGCATGGGGGCGGCCATTGCGGCCGTCGTGGCATCCGAACACCCCGATCGGGTGGTGCACCTGATGCTGGTGAACCCCACCATGATTGGCCGGTCGGCGCACGATGTACATATCAGCCCGCGAGTGTCCAGGCTCGCGCGCCTCACGTGGCTGTTCAGCCGGCTGCCGCCGGAGTGGCTGGCGTCGGCGCTTCATAGCGCGCTGCTGCCCGGCTACGCCCAGCGCGACAACGGCGCTCGCTCACTGGACGTATTCCTCCAAAGCTTCCGCACGCGGGATGGTCGCAGCGCGGCGTGCGCCCAGCTGAACGCGTTGGCGCTCTCGCGCGGCGACACCGAGTCGGCGCTCGCACCCGATGCAATCTCGGCGGTGGTGATGCTGGTGCGCAGCCTCGACGATCCGTTCATCCCCCCGGCGCGTTCGAGGCGGCTGGCGGAGTCAGTGCAGAACGCAACCTTGGCGACGTGCCTGCTGTCCGAGATTGCCGGCGTGGCCCACGTGGCCCCGGAGGAGGCGCCAGACCGGCTCGGCACGCTCGTGGCTGAACTGCTCACCCGTTAACAGGTGTATTCATGACTGACAGACTCGACATGATGCGCGCGATGGCCGCGCGCCAGCCCGACAACCCGCTCGCGCGCTTCGGTTTCGCCAACGAGCTGCTCAAGGCGGGGCAGCTCGCCGACGCGGCGGTCGAACTCGAAGCGTATCTCACCCGATACGACGACGAAGGGAACGGGTGGATGCGCTTTGCCGACACGTTGCACGCCCTCGGACGCACCACCGAAGCCCGCGACGCGCTGACGACAGGAATGGCTGCGGCGGAACGGTTCGGGCACGCCGCGCTGGTGAGCGAGATGGAAGAGCGCGACTTCTGAGTCGCGCTATATCCGACGCAATTCGTCGGCGGCTTCGAGCACCCGTCCCATGTCGCGTGAGAGCGCCCGGGCCTCCTGCGTCGCCGAGGTGACATCGTCGATCGCCGCGCCCACGCCCATCGTCCGCAGCTTCACAATGTCGAGCCGAAGGGCGCGCATCGCCATCGATGCGCTATCCAACTGACGGTGCATGGTTTCGCGACGCGCGAGCAATTCATCGAGCGATTCACGCTGACGGGTGAGCAAGACCAGACGTCGTTCATGATCAGGGGTGGTGCCTGGCTCGTCGCGCACGGTTGAGAGTCGTTGGTCCAGCTGCGATCCCGCATCCGTTGGGAGATCCCGCTCCAGCCGCTCCAGGCCAGCCGCAAGCGCACCGATGCGCTCGAGCAGCGCATTGGCCGTTGGCGTGACTTCAGGCACCAACGCGCGATCCGCGTCGGCCAGCTTGACGGTTACCTCGCAGATAGTGACGTGATCGTCGACCGCGTTATGCAGGGTTTCGCCGTAACGCGATTGCAGCGTCGATTCGCCGGCGACCAGGGCCAGCTGTTCACGAACACGCTCGGCGTGTGGACGGTCATCGGAGGCAGCGGCGATCTCCATCCACGCACCGTTCCACGCTTCACGGGCACGCACGCCGAACGCGCGCAGCCGCAACCAGTCGCGCGTGAGCAGCAGCGCACTCGCCGTCGTGGCCGCGCCGGCTACGGCCGCCATCACAAGGAATCCGTCCTTCCCGGTTCCAGCCGCCGTCGCAAACGTGCCGAACGTGGCGGCGGCGAAGGCGGCCGCCCACTTCGCGTGCCGCGTGAACGCCTTCGCCGCCGCCGCGATGCGCGCAGGTTTGGGGAGGGTGAGCGCAGCCGAACGCCACAGCGTGCGACGAAACGATGCGACCAGCTCGGCATCCGAGCGAGGCGGCGGCGGGCGGTCCCGATCGGCGGTCTCGGCGCGGGCACCCCGCCGTTGATCGCGCACGGCTACGCGCCAATCCTTCACTGCCTGTTTGGAGGCTTTCTCCCACTCGCGCACCATCTCCTTTGGCGCGTTGGCCGGCAGCGCCGGGAGCATGGGCACGGGCGGGAGCGCCGACGGCGCTCGATTTGACAACGGGGAGGGCTCTGGTTCGGCGATCCGGCGCGGTGTCCAATCTTCCGCGCGGTGTCCGAAGCGATCGGTAATGTCGCGCAACGATCTTTCATGCCCTTCCCCGTTCGGGCGCGCTTCCGGACGCAGCTCCACGCAGACCGCGCGCAGCTCGCTCCCACTGGCCGGTGAGCGCACCGAGCCATCACGCAGCGCCCGGCGAAGCGCATCGCGCATCAACAGCGCGTTGTCCCATCGATCCTGCGGACGCTTGGCCAGACACTTCTCGAGGATATCCACGAGCACGCGCGGTGCATCGGCGCGCGCGGTACGGATTGGCGGCGGCGCCTCGCTGACATGCTTGAGCAACATGGCCGGCGTGGTGTTCGCCTCGAAGGGGAGCCGGCCGGCAAGCATGAGATATCCGACCACACCCAGCGAATACAGGTCGCTGCGTCCATCGATCTCGCGTTCGCCCGTGGCCTGCTCCGGACTCATGAACGCCGGTGTGCCTACGGCGACGCCGGTTTGCGTCAGGCGCGAACCGCTTTCGGCAGCGCGTGCAATGCCGAAGTCCGTGACCAGCGCACGCCCCGACAGACGGTCGATCAGCACGTTGTCGGGCTTCACATCGCGGTGCACCACTCCGCACGCATGCGCGTACGCCAGTGCATCGGCGACCTGCTCGAGAACGGTGGCGACGAACTCGAAAGACGGGCGTGGGTCGCCGCCGATCCGGGCGGCCAGACTTTCCCCGGTAATGAGCGCCATCGCGAACGATACCAGGCCGCCATCTTCGTGCACGGCGTAAATCGGCACGATGTGCGGATGGTTCAGCCGCGCGGCGGTCTGCGCCTCACGGACAAAGCGTTCGCGGACGTCTCCCCGAAAGGCGAGTTCCGGCGGCAGCACCTTGAGCGCCACGGGGCGCTGCAAGCGCACGTCCTGGGCGGCGTAAACAACCGCCATACCGCCACGGCCGACTTCCTCGCCAACGAGGTAACGATCACCAAGGGCCGCAGTGACGCGGTCGCGCAGCAGAATGGCGTCGGCGACGTCGCGCATCTCGTGGCTCAGTTATGCCGATCCGACGCCGGAGCGCGACCGTGTCACGTCGCGCACCTCATTGGCCGCTTGCACGGCGATCTCCACGTCGCGCGCCAGCGCCATCGCCTGTTCGGCGATCAGCGTGACACTCTGCACCGAGCTGTTGCCGGTGCGAAGCCGCACCAGATCCAGGCGGACATTCTCGAGCGCGAGTCGGCAGCTTTCAAGCTGTCCGCGCCGTGTATCACGCTTGCGTACCGCCTCCGCCATCGCCCGCCGATCACGCCGCAGCTGCGCCAGTCGGCGTACGCGCGTCTCGCTGCGTTCAACCTCCAGCGGATTTGCCTCAGCCTCGAGTGCGGCGATCTCCGTATCCATGCGCTCTGCCACACCAGCGCCGTACTTATGATCGATGCGCGCCAGATCGGCAGCGATCATCTCGATTTTCGCGGAGAGATCCGTCGCCGTGTTCGAAACATCCGGCATGCGCGCGCGCTCCTCCTGGGGAAGCGTGGCGAACAGCCGCACGATCTCCTCACGGTCGCTGCGTGCCGATCGCACGGTGGTCAGGTATTCACCGAGATCATCGTCACGCGCCGGAGCAGTGGCTCGCGCAATCGCTCCCGTCGTGCCCGATGCCATCCCGGTCGTTCCCATCGCAATTGGCGCGACGGTCAGGGATCCGTCCAGCCGGTTGCGCAACCGCCCCTGTGCCCGCAGCTCTTCGCGCTTCTTGCGGCTGAAGGTGGCGAGAAAGTTGTCACCGAGATCGGAGAAGACTTCGCCGAGCAGCCGATGCCGAGGCTGACGCAACACGTCCTTCCAGTCGAACCCCTCCGACCAGAGCTTCGCGTATTTCCATGCGATGTAGACCGTCCAGAGCGTGGTGAGCCCCAGAAAATCCTTGCCGCCGAAGATGCTTACCACGAGGATCGCGCCGTTTACAAACAGGTACGGCGCCAGCTTGCCGCGGAACGCCATCACGGGCTTGGCTTCCCATCGCGCCAGATCTGCCCCGGTAGGTACGTACACGTCGTCACCGCGATCGCCGTACGCGGGATACGGCGACGCCGGTGCAGCGGGTGACACCGACGGCTGCGCCGCCGTGCGCGCCTGATAACTCGGTGCCTGATACGAATACGCCGGGTTCCCAGCACGACCGCTGTTACCGGCCGCGCCTACGTTGCCCAGTGGCATGCCGCCGATCGGGGCACCGTTGAAGGTGACAGGCGACGTTCCCCCCGAGGTGGGCGCATCACGATGTCCCGGCGGTACGATCCCGGTTCGCAGCGCGGTCACCAGTTCGGTTGCAAGTTGGAATCGGTGGTCCGGATTTTTCTCCAGCAAACGCATCACGATCAGCGCCAGATCCGGCGGCACGTCGGAGCGGCGCTGCGCAATGGGCACGGGCATCTCTGCCAGATGCTTCACCAACAGGGCCGGCGTCGTGTTCCCGGTGAACGGCGGTTCACCGCACAACATCTGGTACGCTACGATCCCAAGTGAATACAGATCACTCCGCGCATCGAGGTCACGATCACCCGAGGCCTGCTCGGGAGACATGTACGCCGGCGTCCCGATCGCCATGCCGGTGGCCGTAAGGCGCGACGTTTCTCCGCTGTCGGATGCGGCTCGCGCAATCCCGAAATCGGTAACGAGCGCTCGACCGTCGATGCTGTCCAGCAGGATGTTATCCGGCTTGATATCGCGATGGATCACGCCGCGCGAATGCGCGTACGCCAGAGCGTCAGCTACCTCGATGAGCCAGCGCCGAACCTCCTCGATGGGCAGCGGACCACGCTTCTGCAGCCGCGTGGCAAGATTGTCCCCGTCGATGCACGCCATCACGAAGAAGACCAGGTTCCCGACTTCATCAACCGAATAGATCGGGACGATGTGGGGATGCGTGAGCTGTGCCGCCGTTTCCGCCTCGCGGAGGAACCGCGAGCGGATATCACGCCTGAACGACAGTTCAGGCGGCAGCAGCTTGATAGCGACGTGCCGCTTGAGACGCTTGTCGCGGGCTCGGTACACGATACCCATGCCGCCGCGACCGATCTCCTGATCCACTTCGTACGTGGCGCTCAGCGCCTGTTCGACGTGGGCTCGGAGTTCGGCATCTTCAGTGGATGGGGCGACGGAATCGGGCACTCGAATGGGACTCGGGGAATTCTGGTCGTAGCCTCTAGTGTAGCACGAGGGGGATACCGGCAACAGCATTGCCGCGCCGGAAAGCTGACCTCGGTTCGATCTTGCGGCGAGGTCCCGGAAACCGTTGCCTTCCCTACGACGCGAGGATCGCCAAAAGTTGCAACGAGTAGTACACCGGAGCTGCGGACTCGGCAGCACCCGCTCGCCAGAGGGGAGAGGCACTGCCAATCCAGCAGGCGCACCGGCACTCTGACGCGGAACCGAATCGAGGAGCGAGGACTTTTCTGAATTACTGCCGCGTTGGCGTGACCGGAACGGTGCGGAACGTGCCGTTCCCTACGCGTCATTCCTCTTCGACAAGGATCTATTGTCATGGGCCAGCGCCAGACACTTCCCGTCCTCCCGTTGCGTGGGACGGTCATGTTCCCCGGCATCACCGCACCCATCGCGGCGGGCCGCCCCGGTACCCTCCGAGCAATCGAAACTGCGCTCAAGGGCGACCGGCTTGTTTTTGCCGTCGCGCAGCGCGACAACACGGAAGAACCTACTTCCGACGTGCTCTTTACCACCGGCGTCATTGCGCGGATTGGCCAGATCCAGCGCGGCCTCGGCGGGGTGCAATTGCTGCTTCAGGGAGAGCAGCGCGCCACCGCACTGCTGTACGCCGAGGTGGACGGGTATCTCACTGCGGTGATCGTTCCCGCCGAGGAGATGATGCCGCTCGACCTGAAGGATCCGGCGTTCGAAGCGCTACATAAGGAAGCGCGAGAACGTGCGGCCGAGCTCGGCGAGAAGCGCGGTCTTCCGGAAGAGGTCGTGCACCAGGTACTCGATTCGGTAGACGACGCGGGAAAGTTTTCCGACCTGGTGGCCGGCTACATCGAACTCACCGTACCGGAAAAGCAGGGGCTGCTCGAAACGCTGTCGGTTGAAGAGCGCCTGCGCCGCGTACTGGTGCACGTGCAGCGGCAGATCGGATTGCTGGATACGCAGGAGGACATCAAGTCGCAAGTTCAGGAAGAGCTGGGCGAGCGGCAGCGCGAGATGTTCCTCCGCGAGCAGCTCAAGGCGATTCAGAAGGAGCTTGGCGATGACGACCAGAGCAAGGAGATCACCGAGCTCCGCGAGAAGCTGACCAAGCTCGAGCTACCGAAGCAAGCACGGGCGGAAGTCGAGCGGGAAATCGGCCGTCTGGAGCGCGCCGGGCGCGAGTCGATGGAAGCCCAGGTGATCCGCACCTACCTGGAGTGGATCGCCGAACTACCGTGGAGCCAGCGCTCGGATGATTACCTCGAGCTTGCTCGCGCCGGCGAGATTCTCCAGGAGGACCATTACGGTCTCAAGGACGTGAAGGATCGGGTGCTTGAGTTTCTTGCGGTGCGCCAGCTGCGGGCCGAGCAGGTCGCCGCTGAGGTCGCGCACACAGGGGAGTTCCCGGTGTCCCGGATCAAGGGCGAAGCGTTGGATGCGACCCCGTCGCTTGGCGGTACAGACGACCAGCGCCAGATCACCGATACCCGCGAGGCCAAGGCGCGTGTGATGGCTCGGGGACCGATTCTGCTTTTCAACGGTCCGCCCGGCGTCGGCAAGACCTCTATCGCCAAGTCGATCGCGCGGGCACTCGGCCGCGAGTATGTGCGTGTGGCGCTCGGCGGCGCACGTGACGAAGCCGACATCCGCGGACATCGACGTACGTATGTCGGCGCGATGCCCGGGCGTATCATCCAGGGGATGAAGCAGGCCGGCACCAAGAACCCCGTTTTTCTGCTCGACGAGGTCGACAAACTCGGCACGTCGTATCAGGGCGATCCCTCCAGCGCGCTACTCGAGGTGCTCGATCCCGCACAGAACGACTCGTTCACCGATCACTATCTCGGCGTGCCCTTCGATCTCAGCGAAGTGCTGTTCATCGCCACGTCAAACTTCATCCAGAACATCCCCGGCCCGCTGCTGGACCGCATGGAAGTCGTGGAGTTCAGCGGCTACACCGAACGTGAGAAGGCGGAGATTGCCAAGACATATCTGGTGCCGAGGCAGCTCGAAGACTCCGGGCTTGGCGGACGCGATCTGTCGTTCACCGACGACGCCATTATGAAGGTGATCAGCCAATATACGCGTGAAAGCGGCGTGCGTCAGCTCGAACGTCAGCTCGGTGCGGTGGCGCGCAAGGTGGCGCGCCGGGTCGCCATGGGCGACACGGCGACTATCGACGACAAGGTGATCGGCAGCGACGAAGTGCGCGAACTGCTTGGTCGTCCGAAGGTCCACCCGGAGCGCGTGGCGGAGCACGACGACGTGGGCGTCTCCACCGGCATGTATTACACCCCGATGGGTGGCGACATCATGTTCGTGGAAGCGTCCATTCGGCGCGGCCAATCTCGGCAGGTGGCTGATGACGACGCGAGCCAGGTCGTGCGCGTCGGACCGATTTCGCTCATTCTCACGGGCCAGCTTGGCGATGTGATGAAGGAGAGTGCGCGTGCGGCGCTGACGTATGCCACGAACAACGCGGACGCGCTGGGGATTCCGGCCGATCGCGTTGCGTCGGCGAGCGAGGCGCACATTCACGTGCCGGCGGGCGCCATTCCCAAGGACGGGCCCAGCGCCGGCATCGCGATCGCGCTGGCGTTGGTGAGCGAGATGTCCAACCGCAAGGTGCGTCGTGACGTGGCGATGACCGGCGAGATCACGTTGCGAGGGCGCGTGCTGCCCATCGGTGGCGTGAAGGAAAAAGTTCTCGGGGCGCACCGCGCCGGCATCAAGGAAGTCATCATTCCGAAGGCCAACGAGGCAGATCTCGAGGACGTGCCGGATGAGGTGCGCGAACAGCTCACCTTTCACCCGGTCGAGACCCTGCGCGAAGTATTGGCGATCGCCCTGGTGAACAACGGGCGCGTTTCGCCGGCGGAGAGAGAGGAGCTCGTAGGCGCGTAGGCGTCAAAGACCGGAGGCGTCACTCGCATGCGGGGTGACGTCTCCGGCAAGCAGATGGAAGTACACGTCCTCGAGATCCGGGTCGACGGCCGCAAAGCCGTTGCCCGGATCTTCCTCGTTGTAGATGTGAATGATGGCGCTCCCCGCAGCCAATTTCGACGAAATCACCCGGTATCGAGCGCGATACGCCGCTTCGTCGGTGCGTGCCACGCGACGTCGCCAGATGCGTCCCCGTACTTTCTCGAGAATAGCCGCGGGGGCCCCCTGTACCACCACCCGCCCGTTGTCGATGATCGCCATCTGCGAGCAGAGGGCGCGCACATCCTCCACGATGTGTGTGGAAAGAATCACGACCACGTCGTCTCCGATGTCGGCGAGCAGGTTCAGAAAGCGATACCGTTCGGCGGGATCGAGACCCGCCGTGGGTTCGTCCACGATCAGCAGCTGCGGCGAGCCCGCCAACGCGATCGCAATGCCGAGTCGTTGCTTCATCCCCCCTGAGTAGCCGACGACGCGGCTCCGCCGCATGTCGTACAGATTGACCTTGTGCAGCAGTGACGCAACGAGATCGCGGCGCACCCGGTTGTCCGCGACCCCTTTGATCGTCGCGAAGTGCGCGAGAATCTCTTCGGCCGTCATGCTGGGATACAGCCCGAAGTCCTGTGGCAGATACCCCAGCAGCTTACGGAACCGCTCGGGGTCGTCAAGCACGTTGACGTCGCGGAAACGCACTGACCCACTATCAGGCGGCTGCAGCGTGGCGATGGTGCGCATCAGCGTGGACTTCCCTGCGCCGTTCGGGCCAAGCAGGCCGAACATGCCGGGATGCATCGTCAGCGAGATGTCGTTAAGAGCCCGCACGCCGTTCGGGTACGTCTTCGACAACCGCTCGATGTGAAGTGTCATGGCGGGGGACTCGCGTGCGGTTCGCGTGCGGACAGACTACGCCGACAGTGCGGAAAACTCGCGCAGGAGCAAACGGGTGACTTGACGCGCGAGCAGGTCGGCGGAATCACCCGGCGCCCGCATGTCACCGCCGGCCGCGAGCGCGGCGCGTGCCGCACTCACTGCGCGCTCCTCGAGCAGACTGAGACGTGCGCCGACCTTGCGGCGGTGCATGGCGACAGCGAACCGCGCGAGTTCACGCTGCAGAGCGCCATTGGCCCGACGGTCACGTGCGTGGTTCTGACGCGACTGCGGAGCAAGCGTGTCGATACCAACCCACTCTACGGTATCGGGAAGGTCTGACGCTTCGACGTTGTGCGGCACGCCGAGATCCAGCCAGAGCGCCGGCGTCTGGCGATGTGCGGTGATCTCGCGCGCCGTTTCGCTGGAGACCAACGGCGACGTGGCATGCGCCGCGAAGACGATCACGTCGGCACTGTGCAGCGCCGCATGACGCTCAGCCCACGGTACGGCACTGGCCGCAAAGGCGTTTGCGATTCGCTGCGCACGCTCGTCGGTGCGCGAGGTGACGGTCACGAGCCACGGCATCGGTGTTGAGGCACGACTGGCCGTGAGCGCCTCCAGCACACCGCGCGCGGCGTCGCCCGAACCCACCACGAGCAGTCGTGCCGGCGACGCCATCTCCCCCCGCCGGGCGTCGATCGCTTCGCGAACCCGCGCGCCCAGGGCCGGATCGGCGTCGTCACCGATGGCGAGTCGAATGTGTCGCGCCGCCTCGATGGCCTGACGGAATACCGCATCGATGAGCGTATTCGTGACGTGCGCGGCACGCGCAGCAATCCACGCGGCACGCATCTGCCCCTGCACTTCCGGCTCTCCGTATCGCGCCGATCGCATGCCGGCCGTCACCGAAAAAAGATGACGCACGGCGAGATCGGCGTCGCGCCGCTCGAGCGTCATCCGACTGCCGACTGCCGGAAGCGCTGCACTCTCAAACCACGGGGCGAGTTCCTCGTCACCCCACCAGTACAGCTCCGTGCGATGACAGGTGCTCAGCAACACCGCCGCGACACCGCGTTCGCGTAGCGTTCCCAGATGCTGCAGGACCACGGGAGGCCGCATTTGAATACGTCCGACGACGTCAGCAGGGCTCGTTTCGTGCGAGCACCCCACCATCTGAAAGGGGAGCAGGAACACGTCAGTGGCTCGCGACCGACTCCGCCGGACTCGCGCACTCCGGCGCGCTGGCCACCTGACTTGGTACGCCTCGGCAGTCCGCATTCACGCAGCCCGGGCAGCGCTGCCGGTACTGGCCACTCCACGGCTTTCCCGCGGCCATGTGCCTGGCGACAATATCGGCGAGCGCATCGAGAAACTCGGTACGGGCGTTCAACGACGGCGCCCGACGAAAGCCGTGCATGCCCAGCGAGTGCGCGAGCTCCGCATACTCGATGTCGATCTCCGAGAGCGTCTCGATATGGTCGCTGGTGAAAGCGATCGGGACGACCAGGACGTTCTTCTGCCCACGCGCCGCGAGCTGCTTGATCATCAGTTCGGTGCTCGGGCCATGCCACCGCACCGGACCGACTTCCGACTGGAAGGATAACATGTACGGGTTGCGCAGCTCCGCCGCTTCGACCACGCGGCTCACCGACGCGGCAATCTCCGACGGATACGCGTCTCCACGATCGATCACGGAGAGTGGCAGCGAATGCGCGCTGAACAGTACGAGCACGTCGTTGCGTTCCGACGGTGGATATTGCTCCAGGCCGTCGTCGATGGCGCTGGCTATCGAGCGCACGAACCCCTCGTGCTCGCCCCATCGATCGATGATGCTCCACGTGAACGCATCCTTCAGCCCGGTCCGTTCGAGGGACCGCCACAGGTCGTTGAGGCTGGAGCCCGTAGTGGAGCAGGACCACTGGGGATACTGTGTGAACGCGATCGCACGGGTGATTCCATCGGCCTTCATCGCCTGCACGGCGTCGTCGGCAAACGGGGGCGCGTAACGGAACGCCACATAGAATCGGTGCGGTGCCGTGGCGGGCGACATCTCGTCGAGCCGTGCACACATCGCCTCGCCCTGCGCTTCGGTCCAGCGCAGGATCGGTGAACCGCCGCCGATGGCGTCATACAGCTTCCGCACTTTGGGGGCTCGGCGCGTCGCGATGAACTTGCCGAGCACGCTCTGAAACGGCAGCTGGATAATTTCCTTGTCGGCAAACAACCGCAGCAGAAACGGTTCGACTTCGTCGAGCGTGGCCGGTCCGCCGAGGTTCATCATCACGATGCCGGTGCCGCCTTGCGGGCGGTTGTCGACGGCGTGAGCACGTACATTCGCCGACAAAGGGCCAGCGGCGCGACGGAACGGGAGAACGTCAGATGGCGTCATGGTAGTAATCATCGATAGCTGACGCCCCGCGCTCTATCGGGTGAAGTACGGTACTTCCCTCCGTACTGTTACCTACCGCAGCGCCGCGGTGAACATTCGTTCACGCCTCAGCGACTCAGTAGCCGATCGGTCCCAGCCGAAAGAGACTCCAGGGCCAGATCGGCGCGCCGGGTTCGGTACCATCGAGGTACCATTCCATGTAGCGGCGTTCCGCCGGCGTTTCGGGGTTGGCGGGCCGCCCCGTGCCGCGATCCATCTCCACGCTCACCAGGCCGGGGGGTGGCGTCCATTCCCCGGCGCTACGCGCGGCGTATGCAGAGGCCAGTATGCGTCCGGCGATGGGCGCCGCGAGCGTGCCGCCGGCCGCACCAGGGGCGATCATGGCGGGTTTGTCGAAGCCCAACCACACACCGGCCACGAGCTCCGGCGTCATACCCACAAACCACACGTCCGTATTGTCGTTGGTGGTGCCGGTCTTGCCCGCCACGGGCACGCTTCCGGGGACGAGGCGGCGCAGCGCCGCGCCGGTGCCGCGCTCGACGACATCCTGCATGATGTCGCGCATGATGAACGCGATACGCGGATCCATCACGGCGCGCGGCGCGGCGACCTTCGGCGTGAAAACCGTACGCCCGGATCGATCGTCGATTTTCGCAATGAAGCGCGGCTCGACCGACACGCCGCCGTTGTCAAACGCGGCGTACGACGCGACGAAGTCGAGCGGTTGCACGACCGAGGCGCCCAGCGCGCTGCTCGGGTACGGCGCGATCGGCGCCCGCAGCCCGGCGCGTCGCGCGAGGGCCGTCACGGAATCCATCCCCACGCCCATCGCCAGCTGCACCGCCACGGGGTTGCGCGAACGCGTCAGCGCTTCGCGTAGCGTCATGCTCCCCAGAAACGCGTTGTCCGCGTTGTCCGGGCTGTAGACCTGCCCGTTCTCCAGGCGGATACGCAGCGCGGTGTCGGCGACCATGCTGGTGGCCGTCAGCCCCTGGGCGAGTGCCTGCGCGTACACAAAGGCCTTGAACGAAGACCCCGGCTGCCGATTCCCGTCGATCGCGCGGTTGAACGACGAACGGGCGTAATCCCGTCCGCCCACGAGGGCCCGCACTTCTCCGGTGGTCGGATCGAGTACCACCACGGCGCCTTCCAGACAGGCGGCGATACGCGGAGCCTTCGCGGAAGCGGCGGCGGCGCGGGCACACTGCTGCCCTCGAAAACCCGGGCGTGTCTCGATCTCGTCGATCCCTCCGCTCAAGGCGTCCTGCGCGGCCTGCTGCAAGGCGGGATCGATCGACGTGTAAATGCGATAGCCTCCCTGCAGGACCGGCACTCCGGCCCGTTCAGCCTGAATGCGTACCACGTCGTTCACCCACGGTGCCGTATTGCGCGCCGACTTGTTCACGGTACGCACCGGCTCGCGCCGCGAAGCGGCGGCTTGCGCACCGGTAATGAATCCCTGCTCCGCCATCAGCGCCAACACCGTATTGCGCCGATCGCGGTTACGCTCCGGGTAGCGCGATGGGTCGTACTGCACCGGGCTCTTGGGCATCGATGCGAGTGACGCCGCTTCGGCAATGGTCAGCGCGGCGGCGGGCTTGCCGAAATACTGCCGCGAAGCCATCTCGACCCCGAAGGTGCCGCGTCCGAAGGAGATCTGATTGAGAAACGCCTCGAGGATCTGCTCTTTCGAGTAGCGCCGTTCCATCTCGCGCGCGGCCTGCTGCTCGCGCAGCTTGCGCATCGGCGACCGGTCACGCCGATCGATGATGTCGGGGTGCATGTTCCCGACAAGCAGCTGCGTGATCGTACTCGCTCCGCGCACATTCCCTTTCGTGGCCGCATCCTTGATGGCGCCGGCCACGCCAATGAGGTCTACGCCGTCGTGCTGATAAAACCGTTTGTCCTCGACGGCGATGAATGCCTGCGCGATGTAGCGCGGCAATGTTCTCAGCGAAACCAGCACCCGACGCTCACGGCCGATCTCGCCGACGAGCGTCCCGTCGCGTCCGAGCACCAACGTGAGCTGCGGCGGCGTGACGATGCGCCACGGTTCCCCGGTTGCTGCCGATGCCGCATTCATGACCTGCCCGTGTGCGAGCGAGGCAGATCCCGAAGCGAGCAGGGCGCCGACTACCAGCGCAGCGGCACGTGGTCGGAGCGAGGCGGGGAGGAAGGTCATGCGGGAAGTCTACACAGGGACACTTTCCCGAGTCGGAGGGATAGGCACCGATGAGGTTTGGCCTCTAGCTTACGCGCATGCCCGGTGAACCCATTCGACCATTGACGCTGGCGTTGTGCCAGTTTGCCCCCCGCAAAGGGGATACCGCCGGGAATCTGGCCCGCGTCGGCCGGCTCTGCGCGCAGGCGGCGCTCCTCGACCCGCGCCCACAGGTCATTCAGTTCCCCGAGACCGCGCTCTCCGGCTATTTCGTAGAGGGGGCTGTTCGCGAGGTCGCCATTACGGCGGGCGCCCTTGCCAACGATCTCGACGACGCCTATCGCACCGCGTGCGCCAGCGCCGGATTTGACTCGGTGGCGCTCGACATCATCATCGGCTTCTACGAGCGCTGGCGCGACACGCTGCACAACAGCGCCGCCTACATCACCATTGGCCTCGACGACGGGCCCCCGGTGATCCGGCATGTGCATCGCAAGAACTATCTTCCGACGTACGGCTTGTTTGACGAAGAGCGCTTCGTGGAGCGGGGCACCGAGATCCGTGCCTTCGAAACCCCTTGGGGGCGCGCCGCGCTGCTGGTGTGCGAAGACGCGTGGCACTCGATCAGCGGCACGATCGCGGCCCTCGACGGTGCGCAGGTGGTGTTCGTCTCGTCGGCGGCACCTGCCCGGGGCGTCTGGCCACGAGCAGACGGCGTGCCGGGGCCGCATAGCGCGGCTCGGTGGGAGCGGCTCATGCGCGACCTCGCCGATGAGCAGGGGGTTTTCGCGAGCTTCGTGAATCTGGTTGGCACAGAGGGGGGCAAGCGCTTTTTCGGCACGTCGCACCTGGTGGGTCCGTCGGGTGACATCCGCGGACGGGCGCCGGTGTGGGATGAGAGCTTCGTCTCGATCACGGTGGATCTCGACGATCTGGTGCGCGCGCGCTCCGACAGCCCGCTCCTGAGCGATCTGCGAGTGGCGCTGCCGCATGTGCTCGAGAATGTGCGTCGCGTGCAGGACGGTACGCCGCCGTTACTGACCTACGATGGACCGGAACCGGCCGCAGCCGACCTGCTGCGCGGCGCGAGGGGATTCACGACGGGCGAGTTTGCCACTCCGACCGAAGAGCTGCGTCGCGCCGAGTTGCTGGTGCGCGCGCTCCCCGAATCGCTTCCCGTGATCCGGCACGCGATGCGCGAGCACGGCGGCCCGCCGCCGCTCGAGCTGGATCTCGCACTCTCGGAGGAATGGCTCACGGGGTTTCTGCGCGAGGAGCTCTCTCACCGAGGCTTCGGACGCGTGGTCCTCGGACTCTCGGGTGGCGTGGACTCGGCGGTCGTCGCTTATCTGGCGGTCCGTGCCCTCGGTGCGCGCAACGTGGTCGGCGTGCGCCTGCCGTATCGCACCTCCGCACCCGCGTCACTCGAGCACGCGCAGGTTGTGATCGACGCATTGGGGATCGAGTCACGCACCATCGACATCTCTGCAGCGGTGGACGGATATCTGATGCACGAGCCCGACGCCGATGCCGGTCGCCGCGGCAATGTGATGTCGCGCAATCGCATGATCGCGCTCTTCGACCTGTCGGCTCGATATCGGGCGCTGCCGCTTGGCACGGGCAACAAAACGGAGCGCCTGTTCGGCTACTTCACCTGGCACGGCGACGACTCGCCGCCGGTGAATCCCATCGGGGATCTGTACAAGACACAGGTCTGGCAGCTCGCGCGATACCTCGGCATTCCCGACGAGATCGTGAACAAGCCCGCCACCGCCGACCTCATCGAAGGGCAGACCGACGAAGGGGATCTCGGCATCAGCTACGCACGCGCCGACGCCATCCTCAATGGACTGCTGCACGGCTTTTCGCACGAGGCGCTGCGCGCGCGAGGCTTCAACGACGCGGAGCTCACGCTGGTGGCGGCTCGATTGGACAGCACGCACTGGAAGCGTCGCGCGCCCAGCTCGGCGTTGGTCAGCCACTCGGGCATCGGTGAATCGTATTTGCGGCCGGTCGATTACTAGCCGGGAGCAGGCTAGCGGCCGCCTGCCTGAAATGTGTCGCAATCACGCGGAGCTCCCGACTGCAGGCCGCGGCGAAACCACGCCATGCGGTCGGCCGACGAACCGTGGGTAAAGGTCTCCGGGTTCACGCCACCGGTGCCCTGCTTCTGCAGGCGATCATCGCCGACGGCAGCGGCCGCGGCGAGTCCTTCTTCCAGATCGCCACTCTGCACGATGCCGTTTCGCGACGCGGAATGCGCCCAGACGCCGGCATAGCAATCGGCTTGCAGCTCCATCGCGACGGAGAGTGCGTTCCCCTGCCGCGGATTCTGTTGCTGCAGCTGGCGGACCTGCCGCTCTGTGCCGGTGATGTTCTGCACGTGGTGCCCGATCTCGTGTGCCAACACGTACGCCTGTGCGAAGTCACCCGGTGCGCCGAATTGCCGGTCCAGCTGTTCGAAAAACGCGAGATCCACGTACACGCGACTGTCTCCCGGGCAGTAGAACGGGCCGGTTGAGGCGCCCGCAACGCCGCACGCCGACTGCACCTGGTCGCGAAAGACCACCAGCTTGGCGTCTTGGTAGCGCGGCATCTGCTGACGCCACATCGCCTGGGTAGTGTCGAGGACGAACGAGACGAACTCCACCATCTGCTCTTCGCGCGCATCCTGGAGCGGCGCTTCCTGCACCGAAGGAGCCGCCCGCGCACCGTCAGTCACGCCAGTGAAATCGCTGACGAGGTCGCGTCCGAATACCGCGCTCAGCAGAAACAGTACGAGCGTACCACCAATGCCGAGCTTCATCCCTCCCCCACCGCCTCGCATGCCACCGCCCGGTCCGCCGCCGGCACCGCGGCGATCTTCAAAATTTTTACTGCGTCCACCAGGTGTCCAGCGCATCGGATGATCCAGTGAGAAGGGCGAGTGCGGGCGCGCACGGAACGCTCCCGCCGTCAGGGTGCCCGAAGTGACAGATACTCCTGATCGTCTGCACCGACGGTGCGCAGCCAGACGAGCACCTCGGCGATGCGCGCAGGCGGAAAGATGCCACGCTCACCCTGCACGCTACGCACCAACCGTACCTCCCGTCCCCGCTGCGTCCACTCCGACGAGTAGCGGGCGAAGAAGGAGGTGGCAGTCACCGGCGTCGGCAGCTCCGCTGTCCATCCTACCGGGAGAGTGATCCGCAAGTCGATGATCGTGGTTACGGGCGGCACCAGCTTCACCGCGTCGATGGGCGCCTGACGCGTGGACCGCGACTCGAGTTCCCGGACCACTGTGCGGTACGTTCGCGCCGGTCCGCGCGACCCGAGCGGAATCGTCAGCAGCCTGGCGGACCCCACCGCCTTGACGGCTTCGGGGAACGTCACGTGATACTGCAGCGTGGTCGGCGCCGACAGATCGCGCCCATCGAAGGCCACGAGCGAGTCCATCACGGCGTCGGTACCGTAGAAACGCTGCGCGAGGGCGCGGGTGACGTTGGCTCGTTGCTGCGCATCAAGCGGGCGGGGAAACGCCGCACGAAGCGCCAGGGAGGGCGCGCCCGCGGTCTCTTCGAGCACCCGACCCGCCATCCGGCCGCTTTCCTCGACTGTAAAGTGCAACTCCGCTCTGGACCGATTCGCGGCGGCCGTGCCGGCGGGGAAGACCACCTCGAGGGCAGCGCCATCCGCTTGCACCTGCACGCCGAACCACCCCTGATAGCGCTCCGGCAGCAGCCCATACGGAATGAGATCCGCCGTGAGGTCGGTGTACACCCACCTGTCGCCCTCGCGGACGGCGGCGATCGCGTGATTGAATTGTTGGATGGACGGCGTGCGTCGATCCGGTGGCGCGCTGAACGACAGGAGCACTGGATCGGCCGCGATGCCGTAGCGTCGCAGCGCTGCCACGAACAACGTCGTCTTGTCCTTGCAATCACCGAAGCCACTCGTAAGGACGTCGCGCGCGGCGCGCGGCTGATATCCACCGATTCCGAGCGAGACCGACACGTAGCGGATATCCTGGGCGATCCAGCGGTGCAGCGCACGGATCGTGTCGCCGCGCGTGGCTGCACCGCTTGCCTGCACGACGGAATCGCTGCGCTCTGCGGCGTCGGTCGGCAAGACGTAGCGCGGACGCGCCAGCGCATCAAACCAGCGCGTCACCTCATGCCAGCTGCCCGCCGGAGCGATGATCACGCTCTGCAGCACCCCATTCGAATCGCTGGCGAACGGCTCGACGGATACGGGAAGCTGATCCCGGGTCTGCCAGATCCGCACAACTCGCCCCGCCTCTTCCGTTTCGCGTCGCCGGATGGTGAGGTTGCGCTCGATGACGCGCGGGACGAGCGATGATGGCACATCAACGGTCAACTGCGAGCGACGCACCGGTACGGGACCGTTCAGGTTCCAGCGAAACAAGAAATCACCGGGACGTAGCGGTGCCCGATCCTCGAGCGAGAAGGAAACGTCAACGATGGTCCCGGCCGTGACCCCCGCCAGCGAGAGTCGACGGATCCGCTGCTCCTGATAGATCGGGTTCTCGATCGCCGCCGTGAGATCACCTTCCTGCTCCTGGGCGGCGCGATCGCTGATCACCTCACCAGTTGGTCGCAGCACGCGCACCCAATGCACCGTGAGCGTCTGTCGGGACTTCGCATACGCATACGCGCGTTCGGCGACACCTTTGGCGGCCGCCTCGTCGAGCACCTGCAAGACCTGACGGATACGCTGCACCGACCGCCCGTCGGCCTCTACGCGAAAGTGCCCTTCGTCGAGGAGCACAATCACGCCTTGCGCTGCCGGACTCACCGTGACGGCCAGTCGCGTGACTGAATCCGATGGCAGCGCCGGACGCCGATTTTGCGCCGCCAGCGAAGACCATAACGGCGTGGAGACGACCGACGCGGCGATGACCGACGCAGCCACCGCCACCCAATCCCACGTGCCGTGCCGGTATCGACGCATGCCGAATGCTCGCACGCGCGCACCGTCACCGCTACCAGCTGCCACCGGTTGCTACCAGTGGCGATACGGGCTACCGACGCTCACGCGGCGATCTCCTGGTCCCGGGCGAACGCCAGACTCACGGCACGTCGGGCGCCCCGCTTCAGGGCCCGATGCACCGAGCGGGCGTACCTCACGAAGTTTGCCCCCGCCCACGGGTGTCTTGCGAAAAACTCAAAAGGCAGGAGATCGCCTTTACGGCGATTACACGGACCGCACGCCGCCACCAGATTGCCCGGGTCGTGGGCGCCACCGCGGGCAAGCGGCATGACGTGATCAAGCGTGGCGCTGCGATGATCGAGCGGAACGGCGCAGTACACGCACCGTTGCCCACAGTCGCGCAGTGCCAGTTTTCGCAGGGCCCGCTTCATGGCCGTGTGCACCACCGCGTCGCGCCGTCGTCGGTGAAACAACGACGCCCCGCTGCAAGAGGACTTCCTTGCGGCGGGGCGTTGGGGGCCCGCGACGACGGTCAGCCCGACCGCTGAGGGCCGGGACGACGCTGCTGAACGAGTCCGGCAGCGCGGGTGGTGATTACCTCGAATGGAACGCATCATCCTCCTGGACAGACCGGGTGGACTCGCAAGCCAGATCGACACGCGTCATCGTGCTCGACTTTTCGACAATACGATCACGTTCCTCCTTCGGTCAAGAGCCGCCGTGTATCGGTTCGCGCGTCAGCGCTTCATGCCGCTGTTCGACAGCGGATCGCGCAACATGCTGCCGATACGCGCGGCCATGGCATCGAGCCGCTGGCGATTCGGCATCTGCGATCCGGGAAACGGCAGGGGCACATCGAAGCCATCGCCGTCGCGTCGCGGAATCAGGTGAATGTGATAGTGCATCACATTCTGACCGGCGGCGGTTCCGGAATTCACCACGATGTTCATGTCGCTGGCCCCTGACGCCGTCTGGATGAGCGGGATCAGCTTGACCGCCACTTGATACAGGTGCACACCCACGTCTCCCGGGATATCCTGCAGCACCTCATAGTGTTCCCGTGGCACGACCAGCACGTGGCCGGCATTGACGGGTTGAATGTCCATGAAGGCGATTGCTGTCGCGTCCTCGTAGCAGATGGAGACCTCGGCGGCGCCGCGCATGAGATCGCAGAAAATGCAGTGGCCGTTGGACGGAGCCATGGGAGCGGTGGGTGCGTGCATGAGGGCTGATGAGGTGGGACGTCGAACACCTCGTGGCAAGGTGCCCCTTGGCAGAACACGAAGCAAGAAGCGCACGCGCGGATCTGCGTCAGCAGGCGGTTCCTGGCCGTCAGACCCCCATTTGACGCGAAATCCGCTAGTTTCGAAAGTATCCGTCCCCTGAGCCTCCGAGACTTCGATGGCAACTTCGACCCGTCCCACCCGCCCTCGGAAGGGCGTCCCCGCCGAGAGCGCTCTATCACGCGAGCAGCTCCTCCAGGCATATCGCGTCATGTACACGTCACGGCGTGTCGATGACAAGGAGATCCAGCTCAAGCGCCAGAACAAGATTTTTTTTCAGATCTCCGGGGCTGGTCATGAAGCCGTGCTGACGGCCGCCGGCATGGTACTGCGCGGTGGGCACGACTGGTTCTATCTTTATTACCGTGACCGGGCGCTGTGCCTCCAGCTGGGGATGACGCCGGCGGAGATGCTGTACAGCGCCGTTGGTGCGGCCATCGATCCCAACTCCGGCGGCCGGCAAATGCCGAGCCATTGGGGGAAGAAAGAGCTCAACATCGTATCGGTGTCATCGCCTACCGGCACGCAGTTCCTGCAGGCCGTGGGCAACGCGGAAGCAACGTTGCGCGCGTCCCAGAACGGCATCACTGATGGATTTGTAGGCGATGACGTCGTGCTGGTAACCACCGGCGATGGCACGACCAGTGAGGGCGAGTTCTGGGAGTCGCTGAATACGGCGTGCAATCTTCAGCTGCCGGTGGTCTATCTGGTGGAGGACAACGGCTATGCGATCTCGGTCCCGGTAGAGGTAAACACCGCCGGCGGTTCGATCTCGAAGCTGGTCTCGTCGTTCCCGGGGCTGTACATCCAGGAAGTCGATGGCTGCGACCTGCTCGCCTCCTACGCGGTCATGCAGCGTGCCGTGCAGCACGCCCGCGAGCGGAAGGGTCCGGCGTTCGTGCACGCCAAGGTGATTCGCCCGTACTCGCACTCGTTGTCCGACGACGAAGTGTTCTATCGGCCACAGGAGGAGCGCGATGCCGATGCGGCGCGCGACCCACTCACGACCTTTCCGCTGTTCCTGATCACTGAGGGACACGCAACGGAAGCGGAGCTCGAGGCCATGCGTACCGATGTGGACGAGCAGATTCTCGCCGCCACCGACGATGCGCTGTCGCAGCCGCAGCCGGCGCCCGAGACCGTACCATTCGCCGTGTACTCCCCAGACGTGGATCCCACGGCCGAGCAGTTCGACACCGAAGACGATCCGCAGTTCAGCGGCGAGCCCACCACGATGGTGGACCTGCTCAACGCGTGCATGCGCGACGAGATGGCGCGCGACGAGCGCATTCTGGTATTCGGCGAAGACGTGGCTGATGTCTCGCGCGAAGAATACCTCGGCAAGGTGAAGGGCAAGGGTGGCGTCTTCAAAGTTACGCACGGCCTGCAATCGAAGTACGGCAGCGGACGCGTATACAATTCGCCGCTCGCCGAGGCCAATATCGTGGGGCGCGCGATCGGCCTTGCCCACCGCGGCTTCAAGCCGGTCGTGGAAATTCAGTTCTTCGATTACATCTGGCCGGCCTATATGCAGATGCGCGGGGAGCTGGCCACGATGCGCTGGCGCTCCAACAACATGTTCGCGTCACCGGTGGTGGTGCGGACCACCTACGGTGGCTACATCCGCGGCGCGATCTACCACTCGCAAACGGGGGCGTCGCTGTTCACGCACAACCCCGGCATCCGCGTGGTGTGCCCGAGCAGTGCCCTCGACGCCAACGGCCTGATGCGCACGGCCATCCGCTGCGAAGATCCGGTGCTCTTTCTCGAGCACAAGCATCTGTATCGGCAGACGTATAACAAGGGGCAGTATCCGGGCCCGAACTTCATGATTCCGTTCGGCAAGGCACGGATCGTCCGCGAGGGCACCGACGTTACGCTGGTCACCTACGGTGCGACGGTGCAACGCGCCCTGGTGGCTGCGAATCAAGTCGCCGAGGAAGGCGGACCGAGCGTGGAAGTCATCGACTTGCGCACGTTGTCGCCGTGGGATCAGGAGGCGGTGTTCGCCAGCGTGCAGAAGACGAGCCGCGTGATCGTGGCCACGGAAGATTCGCTGAGTTGGGGATACGGCGCCGAGATCGCGGCGAAGATTGCCGACGAGTGCTTCGCATGGCTTGACGCACCCGTACGCCGCATCGCCAGTCAGGATGTATTCGTGGGCTACGCGCCAACCCTGGAGGACGCCACGTTACCGCAGGTATCGACGTTCCGGGACGCGTACCTCACCATTGTGCAGTACTGAGCGTTGCCGCATCGGGCGGGAGCTTACGCAACCAGCGTGAGCTCCCGCTTTACCGGATGACGCGTGCCAAGCGCATTGTACTCCGGTACCACTTCCGCCAGTCGCTGACGCAGATGGATGTCGTCATCCCGTCGGAGCGCGGCCTGCACGAGAGTCTCCACGACCGTGAGCAGTCCACTCGGCGGTGCGCCAAGCCGGGAACAGAGCACCGTCTGGTGAGCGGTGGGTATGAGGCTCTCGTCGTCGCGGGAGAGCTCCTCGAACATCTTCTCCCCGGGGCGCAGGCCGGTGAAGTGGATCTCCACATCATCACCCACGCGCAGCCCCGACAGCCGGATGAGATCGGATGCGAGATCGAGGATGCGGATCGGCTCGCCCATATCCAGGACGAAGACTTCTCCGCCGTTCCCGAGCACTGACGCTTGCAGCACCAGCTGCACGGCTTCGGGAATGGTCATGAAATAGCGCTGCATGTCGGGATGGGTGATCGTGATCGGCCCCCCGGCACGGATCTGCTGCAGGAAGGTCGGCACGACACTCCCGCGACTGCCGAGTACGTTGCCGAAGCGCACGCTCACGTAATTCAGCCCCGTGCTGAGGGCCGCGCGCTGCACGAGCATTTCCGCGATGCGCTTGGTGGCTCCCATGATGCTGGACGGATTCACCGCCTTGTCGCTGGAGATGAGTACGAAGTTGGGCGTGGCATGCTTCGCCGCCACATCCACCAGCGTGCGCGTGCCCAGTACATTGTTCGTGATCGCCTCGGAGAGGTTTTCCTCCATCAGCGGTACGTGCTTATGGGCGGCGGTGTGGAACACCGCATGCGGCTCGTACTCGGCGAATACCGAATCGAGACGAACGCCGTCGCGGATATCGGCGATGACCGACACCAGGCATAGCGACGGGAAATGCGTGCGCAGCTCCTGCTGGATCTCGAAGATCGAGTTCTCTCCGTGCCCCAGCAACAGCAGCTTGCGCGGATTATGGCGGGCGATCTGTCGGCACAGCTCGCTCCCGATCGACCCCCCGGCACCCGTGACCATGACCACCTTCCCTTCGGCGATGCGGCGCACGGCGCGGAGGTCGGTCTGCACGGGAGCACGACGCAGCAGATCCTGAATCTGCACAGGGCGCAGCTGATTCACGCCGATACGTCCCGAGAGGATCTCCGCGATCTGCGGCATCGTGCGCGTCTCCACACTCAGCTCGGCGCAGATACGCACGATCTCCCGCACTTTCGGTCCGGACGCGTTCGACATCGTGAGAATGACGTGACGGATCTGGTACCTCTCGATGTGCGCCGCCAGATCGTGCGTGGTGCCGAGCACGCGGAGTCCGCCGATGGTCATGCCGCGCTTGTCCGCATCGTCATCGAGAAATCCGACGGGACGCAACCCGATCGCGGGATTCTCGATCAGCTCACGTACCGTGAGGCGCCCGGCCTTGCCCGCGCCAAGGACCAGCACCGGCAGGCAGTGTGACCGTGAGGCGCGCTCGCGCCAGTGCAGCACCCAGATACGGATCATGACGCGCGGCAACATCACGGCGGCGATGCTCCACATGGTATGCGCGGAGACTACCGAAAGCGGCAGACGATCCTCGGAGATGCCGAGCAGCGGGAACAGGATGACGCCCAGCATGGCGTTCGCGGTGGCCGCGACACTCACCGCCGCCAGCATGGCCTTGAGTTCGTCGACGGACGCCATGCCCCATACGCGCCGATACAGACGGAACGAGGCAAGGATGCCGATCCAGATCGGGACCGCGAAGAAGAGCTGCGCCGAGGCCGGCTCACGCCATTCGGACGCGATCCAGCTCAAGCCCTCGAATCGAATTGTCCACGCCAGGGCCCACGCACCGATCAGGAGCGTGACGTCGCTGGCAAACAGATGGGCGTTCGACAGCCATGAGATTCGACGGACGTCCGGCAGGATGGCGTCGTGCACGTCCGGGATGCGGTTAGCAATCACGTGAGTTCCCACCAGAAGTGTGACGCATCGGCGCGTCGTCGCGATTTCTCATGTATGCAGGGGTTCAGTTCGAGCGTGTCAGTACAACAATGACGGTGAGCAGGCTGCCAAGCACTTGCGCGGTCGTGCCGAGCAGCTGCGTGATATCGCGTTTCAGATTGGGATCGCGTGCCGGTACCACGACGCGACTGCCCGGACCGGGAGTCGGCGTGGACGACCAGAGGATGAGCTGGCGGCGACGTGTTTCGACTTTGCCGTTGGCCTGCTGGACATACGTGCTCTTGACGTCGGCCGTACGCGTCGAACCACCAGCCGCCTGGATGTAGTAAGACAGCTGCGCGCCGGGCTGATACGGCACGCTCACCGAGGAGTTGACGGCGCCCACCACCTGGACGAGCGCGTTGTAGCGCGGCACATGAATCGAGTCGCCATCGAGCAGCAGCAGGTTGTCGCGATCCTTGCGATTCCTGAGCACACTCGGCAGATCCACGCCAACCCGACCGAGTCCACCGCTGTCACGATGGAACGCGACGCCTGCGGGGAATGCCGATGCCGTGAGGCCACCCGCGCGCTGAATCAGGTCGGAGAGTTGCTCCGTCTTTGACGTCAGGGCATAGACTCCCGGAAACTTCAACTCGCCGGTGAGTGTCACCGTGGATTGCAACTGATAGTCCGGTTCACGCAAGATGAGGATGTTGTCGTACGCATCGAGACGGACTTCGCTTCCCGATACCGAGGCCACGCTCGATCCGAACACATACGAGGAGTCGAGGCGCGTACGGAAGGTCCGCGAAAGCCTCCCTTCCTCACGCACGTTGGGTAGACGCGCAATCTCCGCTTCCGTTAATGAGGCACTCGGCAGCAAGCCACCGGCCTGCAGCACGAGGTCGCGCATGGTCATCCCGTCGCGATAGGCGTACTGCCCTGGCCGGCGTATCGCACCGCTCACCGCGACAAACTGCGGCGCGCGGAATTCAGTAAGGGAGTAGACCGTCACTTCATCGTCTTCCTGCAGGAGCAATGGATCGACCGTGCGGCCGTCGAGTCCGCGCAGCGTCGCCCGCAGCTGTTCGCGCGTGGAGTCGGCACGCAGCCTGGTAACGATGACGCTGCCGAGGTAGGTATCGGGTTTGAGGCCACCGGCACGTGCGATGGCGTCGCTGAGCGTCGTACCGGCACTGATCCCCTGCTTGCCCGACTGCCACACATTGCCCGTGACGGTGATGCGATGACGCACGCGCGAGGAAACGCGTGGCACGTCCACGAGATCTCCCGCTTCGACGACGACTGAGGGAATCGCGTTCACGGCGGTGACATGGCCAGTGAGCGGCGCGTCGGGAACCGTCACGTCGAGAACGATTCGATCGCTGCCCTCGGCGGTGCGCTGGCTGGGAGGAACGATCCGTTCGATGCGAATCCGACGGCGTGACGCGTCGTCGGTGAATCCGCCCGCCGCCTGCACGACATCGGCCAGCAGCTCGCCCGACTGTAGTTCGTACGTGGCCGGACGAAGCACGCCGCCTGTGATGCGGACGCGCGCGCCGTGGGTGGGGACAAACAGCACATCACCGTTCTCGAGACGCGCGTCGCCTGAAGCATCGCCGCGAATGAGGTAGTCGTACACGTCGAACACAATCGGCGGCTTGCCACGACGACGGATCTCGACCCTCCGGAGAGAGCCGCGATCGGACGGGCCGCCCGCCGCATAGAGCGCCGACAGGGCCGTACCGGCGCTCGAGATGCGGTAGCTTCCCGGCTGGAGTACGTCGCCAACGACATAAATCTGATTTGAACGCAGACGTGCCACACTGAGCGAGAAGCGGGTGGTGCTGCCCACGCCGGAGTACACGCGCTGCAACCGGTTCTTCAGCAGCACCTCGAGATCGCCGAGAGTGAGGTTCGCGACGGGTATCGTGCCGACGACGGGGATCACCACGAATCCTTCGCGCGTCACTTCCAGCGTGTAGGCCGCTTCGACGTCGCCACTGAGAATCAACACCAGCTGGTCGCCGGCACCGAGTTTATAGGAAGCGTCCACCGGTCCGGCCGCGTTGGCGTCGAACAGGGTCGTGGGCTGTGCGAAAAGGGTATAGCCGAAGAGCGTGGAGCCATCCGCAGCGAAGGTCGCCGCGGAGGGACGCGTTTCCGCGGGCGATCCCCCCGCCTCGCCAAGGGCGCCGAGGGAATCCGCGTTGTCGGCTTGCATCGCCTGACGGACCTGGAGATTCTGCCGGGACTGCAGCTGCAGCCGTCGCAACACGGCCGCGTCGGTGGAATCCACGATACCGAGCTGACGCGCCGCGCCAATGAGTGAGTCGCCCGGCACCGTTGTACCCGATGGCGAGGCGGTACCCATCACCTGATCGAGCAACGATTCCGGATAACCGGCGTTGCGCAGACGATCGCGGATCTGCGACGGCGACAGGCCGGACGACTGGATGCGCTGCCGGAGCTGAGCCACCAGATCCGGTCGGGTCTGCACCAGATCCCGCGCCTGCTCCGGGGTAGGGAGCGACGGTGGCAACGGCTGCGCGCGCAGAGGCATGGTTACAGCGCCGGTCAGCCAGCTTGCGGCGATGGCCAGCAATACTCGGGTACGGGACATCGTGTGCGGTCAGAGACGTAGGAACAACGCGTGTCGCAGAACAGACGCGTCAGGGGCCTGGAGTATAACAGTCCCGTGGAATAGCGTGACGGAGTTCACGATCCCTTCACTCGCAAACCAGGCCTCGGATGAGTGGGCCGCAGTCGCTGATCGTGATAGTCCACGGCCGGGCTCATCTATAAGCAAACGGCGCAACGATGGTCCGCATTTGACGAATCGTTGACCTGGCCGCACCATGAGGGAGTTGGTCGCCGCTTTGCCCCCCTCTCCTGTCCGGAGGCTTCGATGCGTTCTCCCCGTGTGCTCCCCCTGGCTCTCGCGCTCGTTGTAGCGGCTTCCACCGCCGCCGCACAAACCGCCATCCCGCCGCGTGGTACTGCCGCGGTCAAGCCGGCTGCGCGACCTGCGCCAGCCGCGAACCGCATCACCTACGTCCCAGTGAGCAGCGCCGACTACAGCTTCTCCACCCCTGCCCAGGTGAACGCCGGCATCGTCGCATTCAACCTGATGAACAACGGCGCGGACCTGCATGCGATGGCCGTGCTCGAACTCCCGGCCGACCACACCTTGCGCGAATTTCTCGACAGCTATCACAGTCGCGGCCTGATCCCGTCGTGGATGCCGTCGCTGGGCCAGACGGCACCGATCGCACCAAAGCAGGAAACGTTTCTCACCGTGCGCATGAAGCCGGGCCGCTACATTCTCGCTTGCCTCATCCCCGCCCGCGACGGACGCGCCCATACGGAGAAGGGGATGGTGACAATGATTACGGTGCGCTAGCCGCGCCGGGTGCAGGCGGTGCGGGCAGCTACGGCAACGGTTCGCCGGCCCGCCACCCCGCGTGCTGCAGCTCTGCAAGATACGTGGTAACCCGCGTGCGCTCAGCGTGCGTGGGGAGCACGAGCATATCGCCGGCCTTCGCCCAGCGAAGCGCATCACGCAGGGCGTCGAACTCGGTGGGTGCCTGAGTTATCCGATCGGCCGGGACACCCGCGTCATGAAGCGCGTGAGCGATGATTGCGGGAACCTCGCCTGCCGCGCGGCCGCGCCAGAGCGACGGCAAGTCCTTCACGATCACATGATCGAACGGCATCGCGTTCCAGGCCGAGGTGGCCAGGTCACGAAGCTGCGCGTCCTCGCGATTGCCCGCCTGCCCGATCACGAGCAGGCGCCGCAAGGCCGGCACGGATAGCGCCGTGGCGCACAGCGCCCGCATCCCTTCACTGTTATGCGCGTAGTCGATCACCGCGGTGACGTCGGCGAGACGATACCACTGCAGCCGCCCTGCGTTGTCGTGCGCATCGCGGCCGAAGCGGTGCAACGTCTCCTGTACCGCAGGCATGGGCACGCCGGCACAACAGGCGGTGAGCGCCGCAGCGGTGACGTTCTCGACGTTGTGCCTCGCGGCGCCTGCAGCGGTGAGCGGCATCCCCGTCAGCGGACCGATCTCGTACCATTCGCCCCTCGCGCACAGCTGCAGCACGTCGGCAACGCTTTCGGCGCCGTACCCGATGCGTCGCACGCTTTCTGCCACGAGTGGCCGATCCGCTCGCGTACTGAACCAGACGATGCGGCTCTGGACCGGCGCCGGAAGGCGCGTCGCCAGCGCGACCAGCTCGGCGTCGTCGGCGTTGAGCACCAGCAATCCCGTATCCTGCAGCGCGTGCGAAACAATGGCCTTCGCATCGGCGAGATCGCTCAGGGAGTTCACACCGTACTCCCCAAAGTGATCGGCGGAGATGTTGGTGATGACCGCAACGGTCGCCCGCGTAATCGCGAGGCCTCGGCGCAGCAACGCGCCACGAGCCGTCTCCAGCACCGCCGCCTGCACTTCGCGGTCGCGGATCACCAGCCGCGCGCCCATGGGGCCGGTGTAGTCGCCAGCGGCAAGTTCCCGCGAGCCGCGGTCCGACTCGATCCGTACGCCGTCGCTGCAGTTCCACCCCGTCGCGTAGCCCGCTGCGCGAAACATGGCCGCGATCAGACGTGTGGTGGTGGTCTTCCCGTTACTGCCCGTCACCAACACGGCAGGAATGTCGCGCACGCACGACCAATCGATCTCGCTCGACGGCGCGATGCGGTCCAACGCAAAAGCGCATGCCCCCCGCCCCATGCCCACCGTTGCCGCTTCGTCGTCGAACGTGAAGGCCACGCCGTGCTCACGCGCCGCGACGGCGAGTTCGCGGAGGCGCGGCATCGCGGCGCGTTCACGTGCGCCCCCACGGCGTAGCATATCGACAATGACGTCGGTGGCTGGCGGCCCCGCCTCTGGCGCTTTCGTGGCAGCGACGTATGCCTCCGACAACACCCACGCCTGCTCGGCGAGCGCCGTGGCGGTCATGAGCTCGTCGAGAGGCGCCGAAAGATAACAGCTGGCGCTCCGCACGCCGTGACGCGACTGGAACTGGCTGGTATCCCAGCCAAGCGCCTGTGCAAGATCCCGCGCCATGAATGGCCACTGTTCGACCGCGCGCGCACCGTTGTCGTCCGTGACGGCCACTTCGATGACGGCGCCAGGGCTCACACCGAACAGGTTCGCGCCGACCAGCCGCCGAGACGCGGTGATGGTCGGAGAAGCGAACTCCGGTTCAGCATCTGCGGCAGCAGCGGGGATGGTCATTCCGCGACTCGGCTGCTCAATCGCTCTCCTCAGGCGCCAGGAGCACCCCACGTTCGTCGCGCACGAGGACCGCGTCGGCGTCTGCCCGCCAGCTGCGCGCGACCGGCGCCGCACCCGCCTCCCCGTACGCGACGCGGCGCGCGGGTCTCGTATCGTCGGCTGGCGCTGCTTCGCGCACCTCGGCTCGCGGTACGGCCCGCGCGGCCCGCGGCGCCGGAACGATCGATTCGCTGCGGTCGGGGCGGAAGTTCACGATCTGCTTCCATCCGCGCGCGAGGGCGTCGGCGAAAACAAGCAGCAGATCGCCCGGTCTCGCCATCCGGAGCGCCGCGTCGATAGCCTGCTGCTCGTCGCTGAGAATGGTGATCCGTTCAGACTCGACGCCACTCTCTCCCAGCGCTTTCGCCAACAGCTGCGGAACTTCCTCGGCGCTGCGACCGCGCAGCGAGTCATCGCGTCGACAGATGTAGTGATCGAAGCGCGCCTCACCCGCGACGGTGGCAATGGCGTGAATATCAGCGTCACGCCGATCGCCCGGTGCGGAGAGCACGCAAATGCGCCGACCCGACGGGGTCATGCGATTCACGAGCTGGCACAGCGCAGTCACCGCATGCGCATTGTGTCCGTAATCGAAGAGCACCTTGAACGGATGCTCATCGTACACGTTCAGCCGGCCGGGAGCCTGAAAGAAGGTCGTGTCGAAGGTGCGCAGTCCGTGACGGATATCCTCAAGGCGGACCCCCATGGAGAACGCCATCGCCGCCGCGAACATCGCGTTCTGCACATTGAAAATGGCCCGTCCCTCGAGTGTCGCCGGTACGAGATGCGTCCAGAGCAGCGGAATGTGTGTACCGTGATCGTAGATCGTGATCATCTGTCCGTTCACTCCCGCTTCGAGGGCGATGGCGCGACCACCGGCGCGGATGTGCTCGCGCACGAGATCGTGCGCCGGATCCATCGTCACATAACAGACATGCCGCGCCTTCGTGTATGCCGCCATGCGCAGCGTATGCGGATCGTCGGCATTGAGTACCGCCGTGTCGGTCGCGATCTCCACCACCGTCCGCTTCACGGCCGCGAGCTGTTCCAGTGTCTCGATCCCCTTCTGGCCGAGATGATCGGGTTGGATGTTGAGCACGGCGCCGACATCGACGTGTCGCATCGCCATGCCCGCGCGCAGCAGCCCGCCACGCGCGGTTTCCAGCACCGCCACTTCCACCGCGGGATCGCTCAACACGATCCGCGCCGAGGTCGGGCCCGTCATATCGCCCTCTACGGTACGCTGTCCGTCGATGTACACGCCATCGGTGGTGGTGAGACCGACCCGCTTCCCCGCCAGCTTGTAAATGTGTGCCAGCAGACGCGCGGTGGTGGTTTTTCCGTTGGTGCCGGTTATGGCGGCGATCGGAATGGTTGTCGGTGCCCGATCCGGGAACAGCATATCGATCACCTTGCCGGCCACGTCGCGAGGCCGTCCTTCGCTGGGCGCCATATGCATGCGGAAGCCCGGCGCCGCGTTCACCTCACAGATCGCCCCGCCGATATCCTTGAACGACTGCGTAATGTCCGGCGACAGAAAATCCACACCGCCCACATCCAGGCCGATCGCCTTGATCGCCCGTACCGCCATCTCGGCGTTATCGGGGTGCACGACATCGGTCATGTCGGTGGCCGTACCACCGGTGGACAGGTTGGCCGTCAAACGCAGGTACACCGACTCACCGAGCGGCGGCACAGTGGTGGCGGTGTATCCGAGCTTCTCCATCAGCATCGTGGCTTGCGAATCCAGCTCCAGCTGCGTGAGCACTTTCTCGTGACCGATGCCCCGACGCGGATCGCGGTTCACCGCCGCCACCAATTGGGCGATCGTACTCACGCCGTCGCCCGTGACTTTCCCGGGCTCGCGTTTGCTTACCGCCACCAGTTCACCGTTCACCACCAGCATGCGATGGTCGTGTCCGGCGATGAAGCTCTCCACGATCACGCTTCGCGAGATCGCGACTGCACGCTCGAAGCCGGCGACGACCTGATCCGGCGTGAAGAGACGGATCGAGACGCCGCGACCGTGGTTACCGTTGAACGGTTTGGTCACCACCGGATACCCGATGCGTGCGGCGGCGGCGATCGCGTCATCGGCGCTCTGCACCAGTCGCTGCATCGGCACGGGCAGGCCGAGATTGGCGAGGATCGTATTCGTCTCTTCCTTGTCGCTCGCCAGCTCCACGGCAATATGCGGCGTGCGTCCGGTGATCGTCGCCTGGATGCGCTGCTGAAAGCAACCGTAGCCAAGCTGAATCAGGCTTTGCGCATTGAGACGGATCCACGGAATGTTCCGCGCCTCGGCGGCGTGCACGATGCTGGCGGTGCTCGGACCGAGCGCGCGTCGCTGCGCGTATCGGATGAAGGCGTCGCGGCGCGCATCGAGATCGAACGCCGGTACGGTGTCAGTCGTGCGGAGCGAGGCTGGCAGCAGCGAGTGCAGCAGGTCGAGCGCCACGTGAGCCGCTTCGAGCCCCACATCATCCTGCGCGTACTCGAAGACTACGTCGTACACGCCAGGCGTATCGGTTTCGCGCGTCTTGCCGAACGTGACTTTCACGCCGGCGATATTCTGCAGTTCGATGGCGACATGCTCGAGCACGTGGCCGAGCCACGTCCCGTCATCTTCGGTCATGCGCCTGACGAATCCGCCGGGCACGCCGTAGGAGCAGCCATGTTCGTGCAGCCCCGGCAATGCGGTGAGCAGCGTCGTGATGAAGCGGTCGCCGAGTCGCCGGGTGGGCCACGCCTCCAGCGCGCCGAGATCGAGCAGGAGCCGGATCACGGGAAAGTGCGCAAAATGACTGGGCCCGACGTACACGGAGCGCTCAAGGATCTTCATGACGGCTGGTCGAAGGTCGCGTAGGAGTCGCGAAGCACCGAGAGCTCGGCGCGTCGGGTGAGAATATCGAAAGTGGATCCGGCGCCGAGCACGTGGAGCGTGGCACCGGTGAGCGTAATCGGTTCGCCCGGTGCCGCGTCCGCGACGGAGGAGTGCTGAACCAGCGCCGGATCGATGACCGTGACCGCACCACTCCCCAGAACGGTGAAGGCATCTTCGGGGTCGATGAACGCGGCGGTGTCTTCATCCACCCCGATCCCCAGACAGAACGGATTGTACGAGACGGCGGTGAGCAGCCGTCCCAGGCGGTCGCGCTGTCGGAAATGCTGATCGATGATAACCCGGTTGGTGAGACCAAGCCCCGGACATATGGCGACCATCCCGGCGCGCGGCGTGCTGCCTTCCTCGCCGAAGGCGATCATGTGTTCGCTGAGGTAGGCGGCCCCCGCACTGGTTCCTGCAACATGGACGCCGTCGCGGTTGAGTTCGCGCAACAGGGCGCCGGCCGGCGTGCCGCCCAGCGTGGTGGCGAGTCGTAGCTGGTTGCCGCCGCTCAAAAACACGCCCGTGGAGTTCGCCAGCCATGCCAACCAGTCGGCATCGTCACAGTCGCTGCGACGGTCGAAGCCGAGTGTTTTGGCGCGCTTCACGCCGTACCCCGCGAACAGACGCTCATACCGCCCACCGGTCTCGCGCTCATGCGAGGCGGTCGCGATAATGGCGATGCGCGCGAGCGCCCCGCCACTGAGCTCCACGAAGCGCCGGAGAATTTCGGCGGAGCGTAATCGTCCGCCGATCGGTATGATCCAGCCGCGCATGGTGCCGTGCGTCCCGGGAAGTCGCGTGAAGGAAATTCTCTCAAGCTAACGTCGGTAGAGCCCGGCTGGTAACGTTCATTGATGCTGCTGCTGCGGAACGCCACCGTCTTCTCCCCCGAACCGTTGGGCGTCGTCGATATGCTCGTCGGCGGCGAGCGTGTGCTCTGGATCGGGTCGTCGCTCGACGACCTGCCGGCGCCGCTTGACGTGGATGTCGTGAACCTCGAGGGACGCATCGTCATACCCGGGTTCGTGGACGGTCACGCGCACCTTACCGGCGGCGGCGGCGAGGCCGGTCCGCATACGCGTGTGCCGGCACCGCCGCTCTCGCAGTACACGATGGCCGGTGTCACCACCGCGATCGGGGTGCTCGGCACCGACGACGTGACGCGCACGACCGCCGAATTGGTCGCGACGGTACGCGGGCTGGTGGCGGAGGGGTTGTCGGCCTGGTGCCATACCGGGGGATACCACCTGCCGTTGGCGACGCTCACCGGGAGCGTGCGGGGGGACATCACGCACATCGACCGGATCATCGGTGTAGGCGAACTGGCCCTCAGTGATCATCGCTCGAGCCAGCCCTCGTTGGACGAACTGCTGCGTGTCGCCGCAGATGCCCACGTGGGGGGACTGATGACCGGAAAGGCCGGGATCGTGCACTTGCATATGGGGGACGGCGCCCGTGGGCTTGAGTTGGTGCGGCGCGCCCTGGCCGTCAGCGAGATCCCGCCGCGGGTATTCAACCCTACGCACATCAATCGGAAGCGAGCCCTCTTCGCGGAGGCGCTCACGCTGGCGCGGCAGGCGTGCGTCGTGGACATCACGGCCTTCGATGTTGCCCCGGATGAAGACGCGTGGAGCGCGGCGGATGCACTGGAGCGTTACTGGGAAAGCGACGCCCCGCGCGAGAACGTCACCGTGAGCAGCGATGGCGGCGGCTGCCTTCCGGTCTTCGGCCCGGATGGCCGGGTTGTTCGGATGGGAGTGGGACATTCCGGGTCGCTTCTGGACACCGTACGCGAGCTACTCGGGCGCGGTCATCCCCTGGAGCAGATTCTGCCCGCATTCACGAGTAACGCCGCCACGCTGCTCCGCCTGCCGGAGAAGGGTCGCCTACGCGTTGGCGCCGATGCCGATCTGGTGGTGCTGGACAGCGCCGGTCGAACGCACGACGTGCTCGTTCGCGGGGTCTGGCACGTGCGACACGGCCAGCCGGTACGCCGGGGGACCTTCGAATCGACGCCACCCGATTCACGCGGTCAAACTGTCCCTTGACGAATGCTCGATGAAACGGGAAGTTGTTCGTCCTTGCTTGCCTGCACGTGTGAGGCCGGGCAAGGGAACCCCGGTAGGAAACCGGGGCGGCCCCGCCGCTGTGAGGGAGGACAACGGAGCCGACGCCCGCTGCGCAGTTGCGCGGGAGGCGGGGAGTACTTGTGTGCAAGCTGCTTGCGGTACGCGCGAGAGCGTGGTCCTCGGGGGTGTGCTTCGGTCCGGCAGGTTGGTTTACCCAGTGGAGGCACCCATGGCTACATCCGTCACCCCCCGTTCAACCGTATTCCGTCGCAGCTCCGATACGACTGGTGTGCGCAGCGTAACCGAGGTCATCAAGCGCGACGGCCGTCGGGCACCCTGGGATCCCGAGTGCATTACGCGCGCAATCGCCCTCGCGTTTTACGCGTCGCGGCACGACGATGCGGCCAATCCACTCGATCATGATGCCGCCCACCGCTTCGGCCTCGGTTTCACCGACTTCGCCGACGTCTGCGCCATCACGCAGCTGGTCGTGAACACGGTCGAGCGGCGCGCGCTCGAGCAGACGCCCACGGTGGAAGAGATCCAGGATATCGTGGAAATGATGATCGCCGCGCGGGGTCATTGGGACATCGCCAAGCGTTACGTCCTTTACCGCGCCGCGCGCGCGCAGCATCGCCTTGCCGCACACGCCGAAAACGGCCTGCAGGACTACATCTTCATCTCCCGCTACTCGCGCTATCGCCACGACCTCGGCCGCCGCGAAACGCCGGCGGAAGCGTTTACCCGCGTGATGGATATGCACCGGGCGCACTTCGCGCCCCGCCTCGATAGAGCCGTCGCCGGCTTCGGCGGGCGCACCATGCGCACCCTGCTCGACGAGACGGAAGCGGCGCTGCAGCGGCGCGCCATTCTGCCATCGATGCGCTCCTTGCAGTTCGGCGGCACGGCCATCGAAGCGAACAATGCCCGCATGTTCAACTGCGCGTTCACGCACGTGAACCGTTTCGACGCGTTCAAGGAATCATTCTTCCTGCTGATGTCGGGCACGGGCGTCGGCTTCAGCGTACAGAAACACCATGTCGCCCAGCTGCCGCTCCTGCCGCTTCGCGCCCCGGACAACGAGCTGCCCGTGAATCACTACGCGGTGGCTGACACGCTCGAAGGGTGGGCGGACGCGCTCGATGCGCTGATGCGCAGCTACGTGAACGGCACCAAGATCGAGTTCAATTACAGCGCGATCCGTGCGCGCGGCACCTCGTTGCGCACCTCTGGCGGCCGGGCACCCGGGCACATCCCGCTCAAGAAAGCGCTCACGGCAGTCGAGCGCGTACTGGAGCAGGTGCCGGGGCGCGCGTTGCGTCCCATCGAGGTGTACGACATCCTGATGCATGTGGCCGTCGCCGTGCTGTCCGGCGGCATCCGCCGGTCGGCGACCATTTGCCTGTTTTCCTCGGATGACAACGAGATGGCGGCGGCGAAAACCGGCAACTGGTTCGAGACCAATCCGCAGCGCGGCAAGTCCAACAACTCGGCCGTGCTCGTGCGCGAGACCGTGGCCGAACGCGATTTCGCGCGCCTTTTCGATTACCAGAAGGAGTTCGGTGAGCCGGGTTTCTACTTCGTCGACGACCCTGAGTACGGGGCGAATCCCTGCGTCGAAATCGGCCTCGCCCCGTTCCTCACGGTAAACGCGGCCGCGCAACAGCAGCTCGCGCGGTATGGTCAGCAAGCGGAGATCGGCGCGACGGTGTCCGGTTGGCAGATGTGCAACCTCACCACGATCAATGCGGCCATGTGCGACAACGAAGAGTCGTTCCTGGCCTGCTGTCGCGCGGCATCGCTACTCGGCACGCTGCAGGCGGCGTACACCGACATCCCGTATCTCGGCGCCGCCACGCGCGTGATCAACGAACGCGAGTCGTTGCTGGGCGTGTCCATCTGCGGCATCCTCGAGCGTCCGTCGCTGTTGCTCAACCCCGACGTGCTCGAGCGGGGGGCGAAAGAGTGCCTGGACACGAACGCGGCGATCGCCGAACATCTCGGGATCGCGCCGGCCGCGCGCATCACCTGCGTGAAGCCGGAAGGCACGGCGAGCCTCGTGCTCGGCGCTGCCTCAGGCATTCATCCGCATCATGCGCGCCAGTACTTCCGTCGTGTGCAGGCGGCGCGCACCGAGCCGCTGTACCAATGGTTCAAGCGCAATAACCCGCACATGACCGAGTCGTCGGTGTGGGATCCGGAGACGACCGACGTGATCACCTTCCCGGTGAGCGCGCCCTCCGACGCGATCCTGCGTGAAGACGTCGGCGCGGTGCAGTTCCTCGAGTACGTACGGCTGGTGCAGCAGCACTGGGTGTGCGCGGGGCGTCGCCACGAACAGTACAACCCGGGACTGCAGCACAATGTCTCCAACACCGTCACGGTGAAGGACGAAGAGTGGGACGAAGTGCAGGCGTTCATCTGGGCAAACAAGGAATACTTTGCCGGCATCTCGCTGCTGCGCGAAACGGGCGACAAGGTATATGCGCAGGCGCCCCGTGAAGAAGTCACCACCGACGCGGACATTGCGCGCTGGAACGGACTCGCGTACCGCACGGTGGACTATACCGCCCTCTTCGAAGGCACCGACCATACCACGCTGAGCGACACCGTCGCCTGCGCTGGCGGCGCGTGCGAAATCATCTGATCGACTGTCCGGCTGCAGTTTCTGACGCGACCTGATGCCCCGTGTGCGTGCCGCCAGCCTCGATCAGCGACACGCGCATTCCGGGGAGCTCCAGTGGGGTGCCAGGGAGCGCCTCGAGAATGTGGGACGTATCGAGATCTTCCGGATCCACCACCGTCACCGCTCCTTCCCCGACCACTTCAAGCACGTCGTCAGGGCTGATGAAGACGGCAGTATTTTCATCAACACCCAGGCCCACGACGAACGGGTTGTACGCCACCGCGGTGAGCAGGCGCCCCAACCGGTCGCGTTCGCGGAAGTGCTGATCGATGATGAACCGCTCAGTGAGTCCGAGTCCGCCGCAGGTGGTAACCATCCCGGCGTGCGGCACGCCCCCTTCCTGGCCGAAGGCGATCATGTGCGCGCTCAGAAAGGCCGCGCCCGCACTTGTGCCGGCAACCGGCATACCGCGGGCAAAACGTGCGTGTAGGCGCTCGGCCAGCGGCGTACCAATGATGCACGTTGCCAGCTTGAGCTGATTGCCCCCGGTGAAGAAGACACCCGTGGCGTCAGCCAGCGTTTGCAGCTGTTTGGCATCGACATGATCGCCGCGGCGCTGGAGGCGCATGATGTCGGCGCGCGCGGCGCCATGGCGCAGGAAGAGCCGCTGATACCAGCGCCCTGTATCCGTTTGGTTCGACGCGGTGGGGATGATGAGCAGTCGCGCCGCAGAACCGCCGCACAACCAGATGAATCGGTCGATGATCGCCGCATCTTCCAGGCGTCCTCCGATCGCCACCAGCCAGCCGCGCGACGAAATCGCGGGCACTGGGGTCGGGACGGGTGGACGATGCTCCGCCGTGCCGCCCAGCTCAGGAATGCGCAACGGCGGCGCGTGCTCCCGCGTGTGCACCACTTGCGCGGCGGTGCCTGCGGGAGGCGCGCCGAGCTCCTCCTGATGCAGCGGCTCGGGTTGCTTTTCGTCCCCGACCCCCGGTACCAGCGGATCGACGTCGCTCGCGACCTCAACACTGACTGGCGTTCCCCCGCTCTGGCGACGGTCGGGGCCGCGATAGGGCGCGGCATCTGACGGCGTGTCATCGCAGGGATCCTCCACACTCATGCACACCTCTCCGGTCTCTGGAAGTCGCGCTATCGCACTGTACTGCACCAACGGTTCCTGCCCGGTGAAGACTACTCAATGTCACGAAGGTGCGGTGACGGACGGCAGGGCGCCGTTTTTCAGAGTGAACTGGACCAGCGCTCCGGCGGCTTGCACCGCCGGAAGCAGATCGTCCCGTCGCTCTTCCGTGTACACGATGTTTCCGCGGTGCTCGACGAGGACCTGTGAGCCAGCTCCCCCATGCGCCACCCACGCGACCGAGCGCGCCACCCGCCGATCATGCGCCGTGACGTCATCGGCGCCGGAAAAGATCGCCACCGCGCACCGCGCGCTGCGCGCCGCGTCCTGCAGCTGCCACGCCTTGGCCGGAAGCACCGCCACCGCGCCGCGCGGCAACGCGTCGAAGAGCGTGGCCACCAGCCGTCGGGCGCGCTCAGGATCGCGATACCGCGCAGGCACTTCGGTGAGATCCGCATCGGTGACGACCGCGAGGTCGGACGTCGCGTAGGGAAGCCCGGCCTGCAGGATGTACGATGGGCTCACCTCGACGACGGGTTGCGTGTCCCACGCAAGACGGCGAGCGATCTCACTGCGCACGAGCGTACGCACCGCGCTGCCGGTGACTGCGCACCGCACGTGCGGCGTCAGCGGCGCGACATCCGGCGCCGATGCGATGCTGCGCAATTCGGCCAGTGCGTGCTCTACGCTTTCAAGCGTGCCGGCGAAGGCCTGCTGCACAATGCCAAGGGCCAGCGCTGCGGCACGCAGGCCGGTGGCCTCGTGCGCATGCTCGAAAACCACCGTATACTCGCCATCGACATCGCCTGCGCGCGACCGGCCGTAGCCGACGCGATGACCGATCGCCGACTGCAGTTCCAGAGCGACGTGCTCCACGATATGCGCCGCGTACGTTCCGCGGATCAACCGCGTGATGAAGCCTCCACGCTCCCCGATGCTACACCGATGTGCTTCCAAACCGGGAAGCGCGCGCACGAGGCGATCCGTGAACCCGGCTACATCGGCCGACGAGAGGTCGTCATACGCGCCCACCACCACATCGAGGCGCGTGACCGGCCGCCGCGACCAGAAGTTTGCACCGCGCGTGGCACTGAGTGCCCGCATGCGGAGCTCGGCGTGCGGATCGGGAACACCGGCGCCGACCGCAATGGGCGTGGCAGATACGGCGTCAGGCTCAATCATGAGCTCCCTGGTGTTGCAGCATGTCGAGTACTCCCTGCACATCGTTGACCAGCAGCAGCGCGAGATCGCCGTCACGCATCGTGTCCACCACATGACGCACGGCCTCGTACTCGTCGGGCACCTCTTCGATCCGGCAGGGATCGAGCCCGCCGTCCAGCAGCCCCTGACGAATCAACGCCGCGATCTCTCCCCGAGGCCGTCCCCGCAGATTGGCGTCTTCCTTGATGATGACATGATCGAGCTGCGCCGCGAGACGCCCAACCGTGCGCAGATCCTCGTCGCGACGGTCGCCGGGACAGGTAATCACGCCGATGCGGCGCCTCGCCGACATGTTCTTTGCGAATTCGATCACGCCCTCCAGTGCGGCCGCATTGTGCGCGTAATCCACGAGCACACGCCCGCGACCCACGTGGAGCAGGTTGAGTCGTCCGGGCGTTACCGATGGACTCGGAAAGAAGGTCAGCAGCCCGCTGCGGATGTCGTCGGAGCGAACGCCCTGCACGTAGGCGGCCAGAATGCCGGCCAATACGTTCCCGGCCTGAAAGCGCGCCGCGCCGCCAATCATTAGTGGCACCTCCGCGAAGCGTGCGATAGGAATACGCACCCTCCCGCGCCTGATGACGAACGTGTTGTCCTCGATGCGCGCCGCGATACCGCCCTTGTCGATGTGCTGCTCGAGCAGCGGATTGCTGCCCACCGGTTCCGTGGAGAAGAACACGAGATCCGCCTCGGTGCGATCGCGCATCGCGTACACCAGTGAATCATCCGCATTGAGGATGGCGTGGCCTTCTCGCCTGGTGACCGCCGGGATCACCCCTTTCACGTCCGCAAGCTGCTCCAGCGTGTGAATACCGCGCAGCCCGAGATGATCTTCGCTCACGTTCAGCACGATGCCGACGTCGCAGTCGTCGAACCCGAGGCCGGCCCGTAGAATGCCGCCGCGCGCCGTCTCGAGTACGGCCACATCCACCGTGGGATCGGAGAGAATCACGTTGGCGGAGAACGGCCCCGTCATGTCGCCGGCGATGACGAGGCGGTCGCCGAGGTAGACGCCGTCGCTGGTGGTGAATCCCACGTGTACGCCCGTGTGGAGAAAAAGATGCGCCACGAGACGGGTGGTGGTGGTCTTGCCGTTCGTTCCCGTTATCGCAATGACCGGAATCGTGCTTGGCTGTCCCGGCGCGTACAGCATATCCAGAATCGCCGCCCCGACGGGGCGTGCCTGCCCTTCGGCGGGATGGGTGTGCATCCGAACGCCGGGCCCGGCGTTTACCTCGATGATCACCGCACGATTTTCACGGAACGCAATTGAAATATCATCGCTGAGTACATCGATACCGGCCACATCGAGTCCGATGATCCCCGCCGCCCTTTCGCACGCCGTAATGTTGTCGGGGTGCATCTCATCGGTGCGATCCACCGATGTCCCGCCGGTGCTGAGATTTGCGGTGGCGCGCAAGGACACTGTTTCACCTGGACCAGGCACGGTGTCAAAGGTGCGACCGTGGCGTGTAAGGAAGTCCTCGGTCTCCGCATCCGCTGGCAGCCACGTGAGCACTTTCGTATGTCCGCGACCACGTCGCGGGTTGCCGTTCTCGGCGTCGAGGAGCTCGCGCACGGAGCGTGTCCCGTCGCCGACCACGTGCGCCGGAATACGCTCGGCGCAGGCGATCACCTTCCCCGCCACCACGAGCACGCGATAATCGCGTCCGCGGGCAAACTGCTCCACGATGACGCGCGGGCCGCGACGGCTCGAAGCCGGCCATGCCTCTCTCACCATGTCGGCGCTGTCAAGACGACCGGAGATCCCGCGGCCGTGATTCAGATTGAGCGGCTTGAGCAGCACCGGGAAGCCGATCGTCTCCGCGGCCGTGACGGCGTCGTCGGCAGATTGCGCGAGCACCCCTTTCGGAACCGGCAACCCCACGCGCTCCAGCGTACGCTTGGTGTCCTCCTTGTCCTGAGCGATTTCCACCGCGATCGAGCTGGTGTTGCCCGTGACCGTTGCTTGCAGCCGACGCAGATTCCGGCCCAGGCCAAGTTGCACGAGTGAACGGGAATTGAGCCGACGCACGGGAATACCGCGTCGCCGGGCTTCCTTCACGATGGCCCAGGTGCTCGGACCGAGGCGCACGTTTTCGCGCAGTCGTGCGAGGCGTTCCACCACTTCGTGCGCGTCAAAGGGTGCGTGACTCAGGCAATGTCGTACACATCGCACTGCTTCCTTCATGCTCTCGAGGCCGACGTCTTCCTCCTCGTACGCCACGATCACCCAGGTCACGCCAAGATCGCCGCTCGGCGCTACGCGTCCAAAGCTCACGTCGCTTCCTGCCAGCGTCTGCAGTTCAAGGGCAACGTGTTCGATGATGTGCGGGAGATGCGTCCCCTCGTGCAGACGCTCCACGAATCCGCCTGGAGCCCCGCGCGAGCAACGATGGGAATCAAGCGACGGGAGGAGCCGAAGGAGTCGCCCCGTGAAACCCGGCAGCTGCCGGGAGGTGACGGCCTCGAGTGTGCCGAGGGTGATGTCGGCCGCGATGACCGGCGCGAGGCGCCAGTAATTCGGACCACGCATCGCGCGGATCGAACGCACCTGCAGCGCCGCCGGATCGAGCTCGTCGCGGACCGAAACGCGGTCGGCGTCTGGCGGTGCTGCCCCTGGAGAAAGCCTCATGACACTCCTGCCGGAATCTTCGCCGCCTTGCTTGCACGGTCGGAAAGCCCGGCGGGGAGCAAAAGCCGTTCCCGATGACCGGGAACGACCGCTCCGGCGTCACCTTGTTCGGCCTTACGGGCAACCGTCCTCGAGCACTTCGAACGAGTCGTGCAGCGACTTGAGGGCAGCCTTGAGCACGCTGTCGCTCGCGCTCGAGGCGGACAGCGCGGCGACCTTCTGCGACTCGGCCACGATCGTCTTCAGCGCCCTCGTCACTGCAGGAACCTGACACGCCGACGGTGGGTTGGATACGGCCAGCGCCTTCGCTGCCGTTACCATCTTCGAACCCTTGGCACGCATCGGTGCCAGATCGTTCTTGTCCTTGGCCGGATGCCAAGTGGCCATCATGAGCATGTGATAGGCGTCGAGCTCCGGCCACCCGCTGGCCGCGTGCGCGTTACCCTTCGCGCCATGGTCCATTTTGCTGTGGTCCATCTTGCCGTGATCCACTGGCGGCGGTGTCGTGGGTGGCTTTTGCTGCGCGCTGAGCGGGGCCGCGAAGACGAGGGCGGCAGCGGCGACACGTGTGGAGAGCCGCAAGAGCGTGCGGGACATAGCTACCGGGGCGATGAGGGCGCGGAAGCCCGGCCGAGGCCGAGGGGTGGGCATCGTTGAAATCTGGGGACATCCAGGCCCATCGCGAAGTTATTCAACGGCATTCCTGTGCTCATTGTAACTTTCACAGCCTCCTACCTTAACATCCGACATCCGAACTCGGCTGTCGGATGCCCTCCCTACCCGTCCTCGCATGACCCGCCTGCGCCGTGTCACCCGGCTCTCCACCGCGATGCTGCTGGCGGCGGCGATTCCGGCAACGCTCTCTGCCCAGCCCCGACTGACGACACCGAAGGCGTTTTTCGGTCATGACATCGGTGCGGATTACGAGCTCCCCAACTACACGAAGCTGCACGCCTACTTTGCCAGGCTCGCTGTTGAGAGCGACAGGGTGAAACTGGATACCATCGGCATGACGGAAGAGGGGCGGCCGCAGATCATGGCGATCGTTACCAGTCCCGAGAATCACAGGGATCTGGCCCGATACAAGGAGATCTCGCGTCGGCTCGCGCTCGCCGACGGCGTCGACTCGCTCGAAGCGCGTCGCCTGGCCAAAGAAGGCAAAGTCGTCTTCTGGATCGACGGCGGCTTGCATGCGACCGAAGTCCTTGGCGCGCAGCAGCTCATCGAGACGCTCTGGCAGCTCTCCAGCAAGACCGACGAAGAAACGCGACGCATCCTCGACGACTGCATCATTCTCCTGGCGCATGCGAATCCCGACGGCATGGAGCTGGTGTCCGACTGGTACATGCAGGAACCGGATAAGCTGCGCCGCACCACGAGCACGATCCCGCGCCTGTACGAGAAGTATGCCGGCCATGACAATAATCGGGACTCGTACATGAACGCGCTCAAGGAGACGACGAACGTCTCGCGTGCGATGTTCATCGATTGGCACCCGCAGATCATGTACAATCACCATCAGACCGGTCCGACGGGCACCGTAATGGCGGCTCCGCCCTATCGCGATCCGGCAAACTTCTGGTTTCACCCGGCGATGATTACCGGACTCGATCTGGTGGGCGCCGCGCTGAATCATCGTTTCGTGATGGAGAACAAGCCGGGGCTCACGTTTCGCGCAGGTTCGAACTACAGCACGTGGTGGAACGGCGGGCTGCGCACCACCGCGTATTTCCACAACATGATCGGTATCCTCACCGAGACGATCGGCAGTCCTACGCCCATGCGCGTCTCGCTGGTGCCGGATCGTCAGCTGCGCTCGGGAAACCTGCCGATGCCGATTGCCCCGCAGGAGTGGCGCTTCCGTCAGTCGGTCGACTATTCGGTGAGCGCCAACTACGCCTTTCTCGACCTCGCCTCACGCTACCGCGAACATTTCCTGTTCAACCGGTGGCGCATCGGTGCCGACCAGATTGCCGCCGGACAGCAGGACACGTGGACGATCAGCCCCAAGCGTGTCGCGGGAATGGTTGAACAGATCACGAAGGACCGTGCAAACCAGCCGGCAGAACAGGGACGTGCCGGCGGGCCGCGTGGCGGTGGAACGCCGCCGAACATCGGCAGCGCGGTAGCCAACGATCGCTACATGGAAGTGCTCCGCGAACCGGAGAATCGTGATCCGCGCGCGTATGTGTTGAGCAGCGCGCAGAACGACTTCCCTACTGCCACCAAGTTCATTCAGGCGCTGCAGAAATCGGGGGTGCAGGTGCATCGCGCCACTGCCGCCGTCAGCACCGGCGGCACCACGTACCCTGCCGGCTCATGGGTCGTGCACACCGGACAGGCGTTCCGCTCCCACGTGCTCGACATGTTCGAGCCGCAGGATCATCCGAACGACTTCCGTTATCCGGGTGGCCCGCCGATTCCGCCGTACGACAACGCCGGCTGGACGCTCGCCTATCAGATGGGCGTCCAATTCGACCGTGCGCTCGATGCGGTGACCGGCCCGATGGAACTCGTGAAGGATGTGACGACGATGCCAACCGGTGTCGTGACCAAGGGGAAGGCGGGGTACTACATGCACCCGGGCATGAACGACGCCGCCACGGTGGCAAACCGCCTGGCGAAGGCGAAGGTGAAGGCGCAGCGAATTCCCACGTCGTTCACTGACAACGGGACGAGGTGGCCGGCCGGAACGTGGTTCGTTCCTGCCGGTGGCTCAGCCGATGCCGTCGTCGCGCTGGCAGCCCGCGATCTTGGCGTCAACTTCGCTGCCGCACGTGCGCCCCGCACCGGACAGCCGGTCAAGCCGCTGCGCATTGCGCTCGCCGATCGCTACGGCGGCAGCATGCCGAGTGGCTGGACGCGTCTCGTGCTCGAGCAGTTCGAGTATCCGTACACGGTGGTGTATCCGCGGGAGCTCGACGCCGGCAACCTGAACGCCAGGTACGACGTGATCGTGTTCACCGACGGCATGATCAGCGCGGTGGGCGGCCCCGGTGCCGGGTTCGGCGGCTCACCCGACACGACGCTCATTCCGGCGGAGTACCGGGCACGGCTCGGGCGCGTGAGCGCTGACAAGACAGTGCCGCAGCTCAAGCGCTTTCTCGACGCGGGCGGACGGATCGTGACGATCGGATCCTCGATCGCACTCGGGAAGCTGCTGGGCCTTCCAATCGAGGATCACCTGTCGGAGAACGGGCGCACGTTACCCCGCGAGAAGTATTACATCCCCGGTTCGCTGCTCGAAGTGGCGCTCGACACGTCTCTGACGATCGCTACGGGTATGCAACCGCGCCCGGCGGTGATGTTCGACAACAGCCCGGTGATGAAGCTCGGGGCGAACGCCGCCGCGCTGGGGATTCGTCCGCTGGCGACGTTCGACGTGGACGTGCCGCTGCGCAGCGGGTGGGCGTGGGGTCAGGAGCTACTCAAGGGAGGCGTCGCGATGGCCGAAGCCAAGGTTGGAAAAGGTACGCTCTGGCTGTTCGGACCGGAGATTCTCTTCCGCTCGCAACCGCACGGCACGTACAAGCTGTTCCTGAATGCGCTCGACGGCGGATTTCAACGACCGGTGCAGCCGCTGCAGTAATGGGCCTGCCGTTTTTCCGGCACATCGCGCGGCACGAGGAGCACCGCCGCAGCTGCTGCGGTGCTCCTTTTTACTATATTCGAGCCATGAACGTCACCGTGGAGAACCGTGCGCGCTCCGTACTCCGGCTCATCGCGCAAGGACTGGGTGTCACCGTACCAATCCTCGGCGGCGTGCTGGTCGGCCGACTCGCGTCGCCGTATCTGCCGGAGTTTTCGGCGTGGGTGCACACGCTTGGCGTGTGGGCACCGCTCGCGTTTGTGGCGACGTACATCGTGGTGGTCGTAGTGATGCTGCCCGCATTCCTGCTCACGATGGCCGGCGGTGCCGTGTTCGGCGTCGTGAAAGGCTCCGCTCTCGTGCTGCTGGGGGCCACCATCGGCGGCTCCATCGCCTTCGTGCTGGGGCGTACGGTGCTCAGGGAGCACGTCGCTCGGCGCGTGGCGAAACATCCCACGCTGGCGACCATCGACCGCGTGATCGGGCAGGATGGCTTACGGCTGATGTTCCTGCTCCGGTTGTCTTCTTCGATTCCCTTTGTGCTGTCGAATTATGCGCTGGGTGTTACGCGGGTGCGGCTCCGGGACTTCGTAGTAGCGATGATCGGCATGGTACCGACCACCGTATCGTACACCGCCTTCGGACAGGCCGGGGCCACCTCCGGCGCCGAGGCCACGCTACCGGCGCCGGTCCTGATTGGCGGCATCGCCGCAACCGCAGCGCTGGCGATCCTGCTCACGCGGATCGCGCAGAAGGCGATCCGCGAAGCGGAAGGACGCGCTGCTCGCTGAGGCTTACGGTGACGGCGGACTGCGACGACCGGGCGGCGTAACCGGACGAGCGCCGGTACCGGTGCTTCCGGCCGGACGGCCACCAGCCGCTGCTCCACCTGCCGCCCCGCCACCGGCACCACCGGCAGCCGCCGGACGTTTCGTGGCCGCCAGATCCTGTCCGGTGAGCGCCGGACGACCGGCATCTGCCGGACGACCTTTCGCGGCAAAGTCTAACGAGAGCGCCGCGATGTCGCGATCACGGGCCCGCGCCGCGAATCTCGCACAACCCCTGACTGTACCGGCGACGCGCCGCCTACGGCTACCGGTCGCGAGACGCTGCCGGCTCGCATCACATCATATAATTCACGGGAGCCGAGCACGGTCACGATGAGCGCGGCCGCCATCGCCACGACGATTCGTGCGTCATCACCGCCGGGTTAGGCGCCAGCGGAGCAACGCCCGGCAGAGGCGAGCGACATCAACTCCTGATCGTTTCGTTCGCGGCCGTCCGGTCACTCCATGCCTCCCTGACTGCGCACGACCGGCTCCGCGTCACAATCCGGAATGGCTTGCCAATTGGTAGGGATCATGTAGCGTTGCGCCGATGCTCTTCAACTCACTGACCTTTCTCCTCTTCCTCGGGTGGGTGCTGCTGGTGCACTCCGCCCCGTTGCCGTGGAAGCTGAAGAAACAGCACCTGCTGGTAGCCAGTTACCTGTTCTATGCCGTGTGGAATCCACCCTTTGTGATTCTACTCTGGCTCTCCACGGTGCTGGACTGGTATGCAGCGCGGGGGATCGATCGCAGCGAATCCTCCACGACGCGACGCGGATGGCTGATGGCGTCGATCCTGCTCAACCTCGGATTGTTGAGCTACTTCAAGTACGGGACGTTCCTGCTCGAGAACTTCGTCCAGCTGGCCGCCGCCCTGGGGATCACGTATGTGCCACCGACGCAGGACATCATTCTTCCCGTCGGGATCTCGTTCTACACCTTCCAGACGCTGTCGTATTCGCTGGACGTGTACCTGCGGCGCGCGAAGCCGGCGCGGTCATTCCTGGATTTTGCGCTGTTCGTGACGTTCTTCCCCCAGCTCGTGGCCGGACCGATCGTGCGTCCCACCGATCTACTGCCGCAATTCGCGACGCCACGAAAAGCGACGCCGGTGCAGCTCGGATGGGGACTACTGCTGGTGACGATCGGCCTCTTTGAGAAAGTCGTGCTCGCCGACGGTATCCTGGCAAAGGTGGCTGACCCGGTGTTCAACGCCACGACCGTGCTCGCGCCGCTCGATGCGTGGATCGGGGTGCTCGCGTTCTCCGGGCAGATCTTCTGCGACTTTGCCGGTTACACCACCACCGCTATCGGAGTGTCGCTCGCGCTGGGCTTCTCGCTCATCGACAACTTCCGTTCCCCTTATGCCGCGATCGGCTTCTCCGACTTCTGGCGACGTTGGCACATTTCGCTGTCCACGTGGTTGCGCGACTATCTCTATATTCCGCTCGGCGGCAATCAACGCGGCCCCACGCGTACCTACGTGAACTTGATGCTCACCATGCTGCTCGGTGGGCTGTGGCATGGCGCGTCATGGACGTTCGTCGTATGGGGCGGGTTGCACGGGCTGTACCTGAGCGCCGAACGGTGGATGCGACCGCGGTGGGGAGGGGCGCCTTTCTGGCGGGGCGCCACGGGGCGGCTGAGTCTCGCGCTGCTGACGTACACGCTCGTGAACATCACGTGGGTGTTCTTCCGCGCCAGAGACTTTACCTCGGCCGGGCGTCTGCTCGGCAGCATGTTGTTGATCACGACCGATGGCGAACCACTGTTGAACAGTTATCTGTTGCTCTCCGGCAGTGCGTGCATGCTGGCGCTCGTGAGCGCGCACTGGTTCATGCGTGACCGTCAGTTGCACCTCGTCGCTCAACGTGCTTCCGCGCCGCTCGTCGGCGCGGCGTGGGGCATGATTCTCTTCCTGCTGGCCATCACCAACGGAGGAAGCGATGCCTTCATCTATTTCCAGTTCTGAGCCGGAGGTGACGCACACGTACGAGCGTTCTACGCCCGTGCTCCGTTTCGGTCTTGCCGGACTCGTGGCCATGGTGGTGTTCGCCACGTTGCTCGGCACGTGGGAACAGCACTGGCGGAACACGGGAGCGGGTCCCTCCACCGTGAACAGCGATGGGCTGTGGGCGATGCAGCGGCGTCGCGTCGACGAGGGCGAGGGGAACGCGACCGTGCTGATCGGCTCGTCTCGCATGCTCTTCGACTTCCAATTGGAGGTGTGGGAGCGTCTCGACGGCACGCGCCCGATTCAGCTCGCTCTCGAGGGCACGACACCCGTTCCGGTGCTCGAAGATCTCGCGGCCGACACCAACTTCACCGGCAGGCTGTTCGTGGGCGTTGCTCCCGACCTGTTCTTCAGCGGTTTTGCGTACCGCGCGCAAGCGATTGCCACACCAACCAAGGAGACACCCGCGCAGCGAAGCGGACAGTGGCTCGCGATGCACCTGCTGGAGCCACACCTGGCTTTTCTCGAGCCGGACTTCTCGCTGTTCGTCGTGCTCGCCCGACAGGCGTGGCCCGCTCGCGAGGGGGTGCGCTCGAGGATTGACGTACGCAAACTCGACAATCTCGGAAAAGACCGCAACTCGCGCATGTGGGCGCGACTCGAAACCGACAGCGCGTATCGTGCACTCGCGCAACGCATCTGGGCGCAGAATTTCGGATTGCCGCCTGGCGTAACGCCCGCGATGGCCGACAGGGGACGCGACGAACAGTTGGCGCGCGCCGTGAAGGCGGTCTCCACGCTTAAGGCACGCGGGGTTCAGGTGGTGTTCGTGCGCTTCCCCAGTGCCGACGGTTACTACGCGTTCGAGCAAAAAGCCTTCCCGCGCGAGAGCACGTGGGATGCGCTGCTCGCGCAAACCGGGGTGCCAGGCGTGCACTTTGAAGACCATCCGGAGCTGCAGGGCTTCTGGACGCCCGAATGGTCACATCTGAGCGCGTCGGAAGCCGATCGGTATACCGCCGCGCTGTACCCGATCATGAAGCGCG